>NZ_LUUI01000113.1 GCF_001644015.1 Methylomonas lenta | reverse complement strand
ACTTAATGGCATTGACGCGTTGCGTGGAAACGAGGGAAATGCGTCAGGAATTGCGTCACCTCACTAGCGCCCATGTCACGCGGATGAGGCTTGCCAAAATGCAGAATATAACGTTTAATCCAGTCCGCATAAGCCTGCTCGGTATGAATACTGTAATGCTACAAGCGAATTTTGCCCCGCACTTGATCGAGCAATTTAGGTGGGTTTTCCAATGGTAGAACTGACGTATTTTGCATTTTTGTTAGGAAAGACTAAATTTTGACAAACTACTGAAATTGCGATGATTTTAATTTTTAAAAACGGATTAGGTAACTGTTTGACGCAATGTTTTGCGTCATTTAGGATGGCTAATTATAGTTATGCCACACCGGTCAGTCTCTATGCTTGACGATTCCGCGAACAATCTGAGCGCTCAATTGAGCAGCGAGTTTCAGAAGAAGTTGCTGGCAGCTTCTATCAAGAGCTTGGAGGACACATCCAACCCCCTTTCCTTCAACAACTTTTGTGCTGGATATCGCGAACTTGTTCGGCACGTATTGAGCGATCTGGCCCCGGATGCCGAAATTAAAGCCTGCACTTGGTACGTACCCGACACAACATCCAGAACCGGCATTACCCGCGCTCACGCTATAACCTACGTTCTTCAGGGCGGCTTACCAAGTGACTACGTAGCCGGCACTTTGGAGATTGATGTCGCGGAGGAGAAGAAAGAACTCATCAGTGCGATCAATAAACTAAACAAATATACGCACGTGAACGAAGGTACGTTTGGTATTGATGCATCTCGCGCTTCGGCAGAAGCTGCGCTTGCTATTGATTCGCTATTTAGCGTTCTTGGGCTTGCGAACCACTGTCGTGCTCAGTTGGCCCGAGCGCTAGAAGCCCAGATTCACGATGAGGTCGTGGCTCTCGCAATTAGCGAAACCATAGGCGCAATAGATGAGTTGGCGACACACCATTGCGTCGATGAAATCGATGTGGAAGAGGTAACCGTCACAAAGGTTGGCAGCGAATTTATTCACCTGCGTGCATCTGGCACCATCGGAGTAGAACTTCAATGGGGCTCCAACAGCGACCTTCGCCGTGGGGAGGGCGCGACGGGAAATGACTCCTTTCCTTTTAGTTGCGAACTGCAAAGTCACGTGGAAGATCCAGCCGAATTGGAGGCCATCGAAGATACTCTTTGCGTTGACACAAGCTCTTGGTGGGAGGGTTACTACGATGAGGCATAACCGGCGCTCAACCTCGCTCCCTTCGGTCGCTGGACGCTGCGCGATAAAGCCGCGCAGCGCCGGTTAGCTCTACGTTATTTTTCATCGGAGCCCATCGTCCATGACCATCAATCAAGCTGAGCGAGCCAATCGAGCATGGCCCATTCTTACCAAGAGGGCCGCTGAAGGAAGAACCATCACTTATGGCGAGTTGGGCGCACTGCTTGGCGTCCATCACCGAGCTATACGGTATGTACTTGGCTTGGTCCAAGACTATTGCCTTGATGAGAAGCTTCCTCCGCTAACCATTCTCATCGTCAACCAAAGCGGGAAGCCGGGCACAGGGTTCATTGCCTATGACGTGGATAAATTGGAGGAAGGCGAGGCGCTTGTTCGTTCCTACAACTGGAACGCTATCCCGAATCCATTCGCCTTCGCATCTGACGGAACGACATACGAAGAAATTGTCACTGAACTGGCCGGCAACCCCAGTAGCGCTGCTGACATCATGCGCATGGTCAAAACACGAGGCATAGCGCAATCACTATTTCGAGATGCACTGCTCAAGGCATATCAATACCGCTGCGCTTTTACTGACATTTCCTTCCTGTCAGTGCTTGAAGCCTGCCACATCGTCCCGTGGACCACTTGTAAGCCGGAAGAGAGGCTAGACGTTCGAAATGGATTGTTGTTGAACAGCGTGCATCACAAGCTGTTTGATGAAGGGCTTGTTACCGTAACGAAAGACTTTCGAATTTGGTACGTCGATCCGGACTTGAAGGATGGCCCATACACAGAGTACGACTTGCTTCTGTCAGCGAACCTTCATGGTCAGGCGATGAAGATGCCAATTGCAAGCGCCTTGAGGCCCGCTCAGACTTATCTTGAGCGAAGCCACGAGCTACACGAATGGCATCAGTATCTACCTGCATGAAACATAACCCCGGGTGAAGGGGCCAGGTCTTGCAATCACGCATTCAGCCTACCTGTCCAGCCCAAACCCTCGTTTTTGCCCAAACCGTAAGGCGTTTTGCTATCTCGAAAACGCCCTACGGGGACTCCAACTCAAGGTTTACAGGGCCGTAGGCTGGGTTGTAGCTATAGCGGAAACCCAGCTTAGATGCTGGGTTTCACGTTGTTCTACCCAGCCTACCTATCCAGACTAACCCTCGTTTTTGCCTAACCCGGATTCGCGATAGCAATCCGCAATGACGTTGATGCACCCGGCGTTTTGCTATCGCGAAAACGCCCTACGGGCTGCGGGGACTCCAACTCAAGGTTTACAGTCTGGACGGTGGTTTACGCCAGTCCGATTTAGGAACAACCACGGCCTCATCCGGTTGCGTCTCAAAATGTGGCGACATGATTTGCACGCCATATTCGTTGAAAGCATCTTGGATTTGCGCATGTAATTCGGACAAAATCAGATAGCGCTGTTCAGGATTTGGCATGCGGAATAATAATTGATATTCCACGTAAAAATCGGATAGCGCTCGTTGCATCACCCGCGGCGCTGGGTCTTGAATAATATGGGCAGTTCGCTCGGCAGCCAATAACAATAGGCTATGAACTTGGCGCCAGGGGGTATCGTAACCTATCGTTATCGTGGTAGACATGACGGCACTACCGCCTTCGGTGTGCCGCGAATAATTCACTGTCGTCGTGCCTACTAACACGGCATTCGGAATGGTGATTTCTTCATGTTTAAGGGTCGACATTTTGGTCGAAAGTACGCCTATTTCACGAATAAAGCCTTCGTACTCGCCAATTTTGACATATTCGCCGGTACGAAAAGCGCGTGAATAGACTACCACCAAGCCCCCCACCACTTGTCCGACCATACCGGCGGAGCCCAGAGACAGCATAAGCCCCAGAAATACACTGATACCTTTAAATGCTTCTGAGCTTGAGCCGGGAATATAGGGATAGGACACCACTAGGGCAAAAATCCATACCAACACCACCACCATGCGACGGGTTGCTCTAGCGGTTTCCGGTTGCAACCAGACAGATTGGAAAATACCGCTTTCCGCGCTACGGAAAAAGGCGGTGACGACACGCACAAATAAACTGGTGAGTAAATAAATCACCAGTACGGTAAACAAATTCGGCGTAGCCGCAATGATAGCCAAGCCAAATTCCTGAAACAACTCAAATAAAAATGTGCTGAGTTGCGTCCCCCAGGGCTCGCTATAAGGGAACTGACTTAATACAAAGGTTGCCAAAATGTAGGCCAGCACCAAACCCAGACCCCAGATCAGTATTTTGAAAAGCCCGATTTCCAGGGAGATTAAGTAGGGCTTGACATTAACGTCCCCAATGATTATCGGCTTGCTGGTGTCATTACTAATTTGATAAGCGTGTTTATTTAACCAGCTGCCACCGTAACGAATAGAGGTAATCAGAATCAAGCCATAGGCTAAAAAGGCGATCAATGAAACCCCGATGCCTTTGAGGATTAAAGGCCATTTTTCCTGCTCGCTACGAATGTCCAGCCAGGCCTTTAAATTGTCCACGGTGGTTTGCTTCAACTGCTCAAAAGTTTCACCGCTTTCACTATCTATGTCTTGCTTGAGTATGCCAAAGATATTTTTATCATTGACGCGAATCCAGGCTCCGGAATATTGCCCTAAGCTTCCGTCGATAGCTTCGATCTTGTATTCGGCCTTTCCAGATGGAATCTCCAGGATTCGTTCTATAGCTCCCTTGGCCCTTTGCGCGACTGTAAAGTCCTCATAATCGGCTCTGAATCGAGTAATTTCTCGGTTCCAAACAATGACAGGTGACGATTCCACTGGCTCTATGGCTAGTGCTTCAGATACGGCAAAGCTCAATGTTGGGCAAGTTAATAGCCCAAACAACACGCCGAAAATACACTTTCTAACACTATGCATCAACATGGGAATAGCCCTTAATAAAATTACCCGAAATCAAAGTTGTTGGGGTCAGGCTAGGTGAGACAGGATTTATATCCCCCATCCTGCTTAGACGTTTGTAATCGCCGTGATTGATGTATTCTCGCAAAAACGGATGGAAAGATTGCGCCTGCACACGAAAGATTTTTTCTTGAAAATCCCTGCCATTTTAAGCCTTCGGGGCAGGTATTTATACTAATTGATTAATGCAAAGATTACACACGGTCTTGCTATGGATTGGGATAAGAATTGTCTATTAGCAGAATAAACATCAACGAATAAAATGCTGTGGGGATATTTTTGTTTTAAAAATCCGCTGAAAATTACTGCTCATCCGAGCAGCCCAATAAAAGCTGTGTGACTTTGTCACTGATAATTGATCAGCCTGTCTTTATAGTCTAAACCGTCTCTAGGCCAATAGCCGATTTTGCAGACAAAACCAATAACCAACACTTAGATAAAGGTAGGAATCCCATGTTAGATTTAATTTTTAACTTTGCTTCAGGCATTTTACAGATGAACCTGAGAGACCCACACGATATCCCCTTTGCCTTGCCCTTAGTATTTGCCGCAGTACTGGGTTTTATCATTGGCTTTATATTGCTGCATTTTATCGGTGAAGAAAACAAACAGGAAAGTAAGCAAGACGATTAATGCTCATCCACTGTGACAAGGACTCGCTTTAAAGCATCGGCATCGACAATTACGATGGAACCACGACTTAATCTTAGCCAACCATAACTTTCAAACCGTTTCAGATGACGGGAAACCACTTCACGAACTGAGCCCATGTCCAGAGCCAGTTCGTGGTGGGTTTTTTGAATGGTTTGAGATTTACTGGCAAGTAGTGCTTTCGCGAGTTTTTGATCCACCGATCCAAAGCTAAGCGCCTCCATGCGTTTAATCACATCCGCCAATCGCTTGGAAAAACTGTGAAATACAAATTCCCGAAAAAAGGCTGATTGTTCTATGCAGCGGTGAAAAACAGCTGCCGGAATAGCAAACGCGCTAACGTCGGTTTCCGTGAAGCCTTCGGCAGGATAACGATTGTCGCCCAGCAGGCAAGAGGTGGTTAATACACAAGAATCACCGGCACGTACATGATAAAGCAATACTTCCCGGCCATCGGCAGACATGATCTGCGCTTTAACGCTGCCGGATAGCAGCAGCAAGTAATTTTCACAGGTTTTTCCTGGGTAAAAAACTTGCTGCCCAGCAGGTAAAGAAACTAGAGCAGCTGTATCCATCAATTGCTTTAAAACCTTATCATTCTGACAGGCAAACGCCGGAAAATGCTGTTTCCACAAAGATAGATGCATGATTATTCTTTAAGCCTCTAATAAGAAAGTTAATTTTACCTGCTGATTAAAGTCATTACACCTCAAGCCGCGTCATTTCTGCCGCAGCACTATTTTAGATCACCCGAAAAGTCTATTGCAGGATGTTCTTAATTTTGGCTGCCCGACCAATACAATAGCACGATAAAGTACGCCAAATTCCGTGATGAAATGTGTTATTGACTCAGGTATCCACTGAAAGGATATCAAGTATCACTATATTGAATAGCGTTCTTGGTGGATTTTTTGATGACATACATAGCCTTATCTGCAAGTGCTACCAGTTCTTTCATGCTGGTGGGCTTATCAGCCAGATAAGTCACTACGCCTATGCTGAAGGTTACTCGGGTGTCATAGGGGTGAACAGCGTTTAGCAGATTCGCTTGCATACGGCTAAGAATGACTTTTGCTTGCTGTTGGTCGGTTTGAGTCAGCAGGATCGCAAATTCGTCTCCCCCTAAACGACCTAAAATATCGCCCTCTCGTAAATTGGCTTTGATGGTGGTGGCGATTTCGACCAGCAAGGCATCACCTTGTTGATGACCCAGCGTATCATTAACGTCCTTAAAATTATCAAGGTCGATAAATGCCAGGGTCAACGGTTGTTTGGAACGTTGAGCCCTGGCAATTTCAGTGCTGCCAAACTCGTAAAAATAACGGCCGCTGTTTGCTCGTGTTAATGGATCTTCGCTAGCCAACTCCTTCAAAGTATCCATCAGCTTTCTCATTTCGCTGACAAGTAGTGCAAAAAACAAGTAAATAATGGTTTTAGAGGTTAAATCAAGCATTAAGGGCATTAATTGACCTGATTTTAGTGGCTGTAGAAAAACAGGGATGCCAGCAATTATCGCCAAAAGAGTAATAATGAAAGTCCATCGCTTACCTAAAAAGTAGGCTGAACAGGTAATGGGAATCAGATAGAAATGTGCGAAAGGCGCGAGCGGCCCAGTAATGTAATCGCCCCAGGCAATCAGTAATTCAAGGCATAAGGCCAAGCTAATCAGGTATCTTCGATCAAAGGTATTGATGTATTTTACGAATGTGTAAAGAGTTTGCCTGGCAACCATATTCCTGATCTGCAGTGGAAGAGTTAATGAGATTATCTTTCAGATTATGGCTGCCTCATCGTCACTTCTAAGGGCTATTCGCCTACATCAGGATATAGCTAGCTTAGATCATACAGATACAGATCTTCAATCAGTTTACGCTCCTCCCGCGTTAATACCAGCTGAGGAGTTCGCTTGTCTGAGGGGCTATAGGGTGAAACAGCGTGTTGACGACGATCTAATGATCGTCTTTCATCATCACGCCTAGTCAATTGCCGACGTTCAAATTTTGGACAATATACATAATTGGCTTCAATATTAGCCTGCCACTCCGGCGAACTGAATCCATAAGATGCCACCCGTCTGTCAGTAGTACGCCTCGTAGCAGAGATGCGTCGGGTTTTGTTGCGCAATTCGTTTATATTTAGCATGGCTCCTCCATTACGTAAACGAAGAATATTAAAGTTAATTTCGGATAGAAACAATCTGGAAAAGTGAAAAAGTAGCGGGATTATTTAAATATCCGCTATTACAGTTGATCTTGTGGTGCTTACATTTCTCCAGCGACCACATTTTTAATGTGTTTTTCATGACGCTGTTGCTGCATGCCTTCCCAGCGACTCATCTGGCTGGGCGTTAATATCTGTTTGATGCGATCATTTGATTCTTCATGAACAGGACGAAACTTTTCATGCTGCTCTTTAAACACAAGCTCCATTTGAGACTGTTGTTCGGCAGTTAACGACAGTTCTTCCGTTAACTGCTGCAGTCTTTGCTGGTGTTTGTCCGTATATTCGTTAGTGCGTGTTTTAAAAGTTCCAAAAATTCAGTTTTCAAGTCGACCAAGCATCAAATTTATCATCGCAATATGAATAAAAGCCGTGCTTGAATCGGTTAGCACCTCGTAATCTTTACTCAAACGACGATAGCGATAAAGCCAAGCAAAGGTACTTTCAACCACCCAACGACGCGGCAATAATTTAAATCCCTTCGTATCATCCGAGCGCAAAATAGTGTGTAAAACAATGTGGAAGCGTTGAGCGACCCATTCCATCATGTTGGCGCCGCGATAACCGCCATCCACCCAAATACGAAGGATTTTTTACAACTTCCCGTCATTGATTTGAACAGAAGTTTTGCGCCGTCTCTTTCTTGAACGGAGGCCGCGGTGACCACGACAGCCATTAGCAATCCTAATGTATCCACAAGAATATGACGCTTTCGACCTTGAATCTTTTTTCCTGCATCGAAGCCTTTAATGCCTGCTAAAGCAGTTGTTTTGACACTTAGACTATCAATAGAACCTGCGGTGGGATGTTTATGTCGACCTGCTTTCTGTCTGACTTTTGCACGCAAAGCATCGTGAATACGTTGCCATGTCTTATCTTTTTTCCAGCGACTGAAATAACCGTACACCGTTTGCCAGGCAGGAAATTCGTGCGGGAGTAATCGCCAAGCGCAACCCGCTCAAGCCATATAAAAAATGGCATTGATGATTTTTCTTAAACTGACTTCTCTTGGGCGACCACCCGATAACGCATCGGGCAATAAGGAGATGATAATTCCCCACTTCTTGTCGTTCAAGTCAGTCGGATAACGCTTAACTTTTGATTTATTACGCTTTTTAGTCATGGGTAAAATGCTGGGCATTCTACCGTTTAGGCGAATTTGCTACTTTTAAAACACGCACTTAGTTCGAATTCGGAGATTTCAACATCATGCGTCAAGTGATTATGGACTAGCCACATATAACTTTTTTCCATCATGATTCTCCGGCAATATCTCATCGAGAATATAGTTCTGGATGATATGTTTAATAGTTATCCATCCATGCTGTTCATAGGGTTTAACGCGACAGCCAGCCTCTGAGTTGAAAGTAATGCTATCTGTTGCTATACATTTTAAAATGCCAATCTTCCCTTCATATCGGCCGCGGTGAAGGGCCCCGGCTCAGCAATGAGTGCGCGCGCGGCATTCACCCGATCCCAAACATTCCATAACAACACACCCCGTACCCGATCTTGATGTAGATAATAGATCACGCCTTTTTTATAGGGCTCAACCCAATCTTCCAGCATTTCCAAGCGGGAATCCGTTTTGCCGACAGCTTCATAGCCCAGTTCGAACAGATCAGAGTAGAAATAAGGCAGATGATGATAGGTTTGTGATTCACCGGCCATGTTCCGGCCAGCGCATTCACCCATGGTCAGTGCATTGTCCTCGTGTTCCGCTCGCATGCGTATGCCTAAACTGGGGTTGTAGAAGTTGGCGACATCGCCGGCTGCAAAAATATCCGGATTCTGTGTGCGCAACAATTCGTCGACGACGATGCCGTTATCAATTGTCAATCCGGATTTTTCTAGCCAGCTGACATCAGGTTTGATGCCGATCCCAGCCACCACCGCATCGACTTCGATAGTGTATTTGTCTGATTCATCGACGCTACGGGCATCCAGGATTAAACGATCCTGTTTTCGCGTTAACCCAGTCACCGTTTTTCGGGACATGACCTCAACCCCCTTGCTGCGGTAATAGTCGTTCAGAAACTGATTCAGATCATGTGGGAACAGGGCCGCACCGATGTTCATAAAGTTGGTCTACCAGATTTTTAAACCAGACAGGCCGGAATAGCATTACATACAAAATCAGTAATTCAAAAATTGGAAGAGGGATAACGTGTAAAATAATCAGTACTAGCAAGACTAAAATACAAACGACTAACTTAGGAAAAAAGGATACTTTATTCATGGCTTTATTAACCTTCGCAATCAATTTTCAATGAGCGGACTTTATTGCGAAAATTAAAATCACTCAGATCATGTACCTTGGTATTGGGAATAAAAATAAGCTCTTTATCTTCCATAGCATCTTTTTCCGTTAAGCCCAACGATTTGAGTAAATCGGGATATTTTTCCATTTCTTTTAGGGTTAACTTGAAATTGGTATTCTCAAAAAGGGTCACTTTTGCCCTTGGACCCACTTTAAGGCTATCGATGCATAACTCCCAGTTTTCGCCTTGGACATTTTTGAGGTTTTTCATTTGGACTGGCCCTTCGAGACGTAAATGTTTGCCGGTATATTGACTATCTTGATACAAATCGACCCAACACTCTTTATCTTTGGCATAAGCTGCAGGCGCGGCGCTTCCAAAAACCAGTATTGCAATTATTGCTTGAGCTGTGTTTAACATTAATTTTATGCGGTTCATTATTATTCTCCGTCTTTTATTAATGGGATTTTTGCTGACTCAACATCAAGTACGATCTGATGCCTTCAGGAAAAATAATTATCTCGAAATTGAATACAGAGCCATTATCTAGGGTTATCGGACAAAACTAAGCAAAACATTTCATCGCAGGTAATAGATGCTCTCACTATAACTGTACAAGTTGTTTACACCTTCCGCCGACGTAACCGGCGATTAACCTGCCAATGATACAATCTGGCCAATATCGGCCTGATCAACGGCAAACCGATCAGCCAGGCGACGGGTTTTAACAACGGCACTTTGTTCATTAATAAAATATAAGCGTCCATTTCAGAAACAATCCGCTAACGCCAATGGCGCCAATCAAGACACTATCTTGATCAACATTCGGCCCCGGAATCAATCACGGCACTGCTCACGCGTACCCCGTTTTTTCGATTCGACTATTGCTGCTTGTTCGTCACTGACGTGCATGCTGTTCTCCTGAGTTAGCGTGAAAAAAACTAATTATCCTATCGTGCCGATAGCATGCATTCTGGGCGAACAATGGCGTCGAACTGTTCGGCAGTGACCAACCCGCTGGCAATAGCTGTCTCGCGGAGGGTACTACCATTCATTAAAGCCGTTTTCGCAATAAGCGCAGCATTGTCATAACCCATGCGAGGCACCAAGGCGGTAACCAGCATCAACGATTGCGCCATCAATTCGGCGATGCGCTCGACATTCGGTATGATTCCTACTACACAATAATCGGTAAAACTGTTTGCCGCCTCGCAAAGCAAGCGTATCGATTGCAGCACATTGTGGATGATGACCGGCTTAAACGCATTGAGCTCCAAATGTCCTTGTGCACCGGCAAAGGTCACCGTGACGTGATTGCCGATGACTTGCGCACAAACCATGCTCAATGCCTCGCATTGGGTAGGGTTGACCTTGCCCGGCATGATTGACGACCCCGGCTCGTTTTCCGGCAGCATCAGTTCGCCTAATCCCGAACGCGGACCGGAACTCAACAACCGAATGTCATTGGCAATTTTGTTGAGGCTGACGGCGATACCATTCAACACAGCGGATATTTCCACCAGGGCATCGTGGCTGGCCATCGCTTCAAACTTATTAGCAGCGGAAACGAAAGGCAATCCGGTAAAACTTGCCACTTGATAGGCAAACTCCTCAGCAAAACCGGGTTTGGCATTCAATCCAGTGCCGACTGCGGTACCGCCTTGAGCCAACGGATACAGTCGCTGCAGGCTATCGTTAATCCGCTCAAGTCCCATCTGGATTTGCCTGGCATAACCTGAAAACTCCTGCCCTAGGGTCAAAGGCGTGGCATCTTGCAAGTGGGTGCGGCCGATCTTGATAATGTCGGCCCAATCCTGGGATTTGTCGAACAGCACCTGATGCAAGTGTTGCAAGGACGGGATCAGCAACTGATGCAATTGCTCGACTGTGGCAATGTGCATGGCTGTGGGGAAAACATCGTTGCTCGATTGGCTGCGATTGCAATGATCGTTAGGATGCACTGGTATTTTTGAGCCTAATTTACCGCCGAGGCGCTCACAGGCCAGATTGGCGATCACCTCGTTAGCATTCATATTGGACTGGGTGCCGGAGCCGGTTTGCCAAATCACTAAGGGGAAATGATCGTCCAACCTGCCATCAATCACTTGTTGCGCAACCTCGGCAATTACCTGGGCGGTTGTGACGTCAAGATTAACGACTTCGGCATTGGCCAGCGCCGCACAACGTTTGACGATACCCAAGGCACGAATCAGTGCTCTGGGTAAGCGTTCATCACCGATTTTGAAATATTGCACAGAGCGTTGTGTTTGCGCCCCCCAGTATTTATCGCTAGGTACTTCAATAGTGCCGAAAGAATCGGTTTCGGTACGGAAATCGGAAGTTTTATTGTTCATAAAATTCATCCCCCGCTATTTTAGTGCTGCGTTAATCGCCCGGTTTTAACAGCATTTTCCGTACATCGCCGACATGAGTTTCCTCCAAAGCACACATGCGCCTAGCATACTCTTCCAGCAGAACGCTGCGGTCATTGACCAGATCCAGTAAGCGATGGTACTCGGTCAATGCTTGGGTTTCATGCTGCAAAGATTCGCGCAGAATATCGCCAATATCGTGGCGATGGGTTTCCAGCAAAGGGCCTATGGTCAAGGAAGGATGACCGCCAAGATGGGTGATCATTTCACCGGCCTGGTTGGCATGTAACAAGGATTCGTTGGCTTGTGCCCGCATCCACGACACAATGGGAATGCGGTTATAGCCGAACACCATCAAGGCATAATGGGTGTAGCGAACAACGCCGGCCAATTCGGCTTCCAAAATAGCATTCAGAACTTTGATAACAGCATCTTGATCAATTTCACTGCTAGTCATGATGGCCTCCTGTATCAGAATGGAGTGGTTGTTCACTATAGGCCTTTTCTTGCATTATGCAATCTGATTAAGCACTGGGACTGAAAACACACAAACAGGTTTCGAAGCTCTAACAGATTTACTCATTTCGCTAAGGCAGCAGGACAGTCAATTTGCCAATCATGGAATCTTTTCCACACACAACTGTCAATGGCCACATGCATCATTAGCAGACCGACAGCTCACCATCCCCGAGGGGGCTACATCATGACTACTCACGATCCGTTCGGCGCTTTACAGCCACTGGGCTTCGCTTCCGCATCCTACTATGCACTCTCCAGCCTTGAGGGCAACGGCATTGCCAATATTTCGCACTTGCCGTTCTCGATAAAAATTTTGCTGGAGTCTGTGCTGCGAAATTGCGACGGTTATGCTATTAGTGAAGCGGATGTTATCGCTCTTGCCGGCTGGCAGCCGCACGGCAGCAGGTCTGAAACCCCCTACAAACCAGCCCGAGTGTTATTGCAAGACTTTACCGGTGTACCTGCTCTGGTCGATCTGGCGGCGATGCGCGATGCCATCAGTGAGCTGGGCGGCAATCCCAGAAAGATCAATCCGCTGATTCCTTGCGACTTGGTGATCGATCATTCGGTACAGGTGGACTATTTTGGCAAGACCACCGCTTTGGCCTTAAACGAAGCGGTTGAGTTTCAACGTAACGCCGAACGTTATCAGTTCCTGAAATGGGGGCAGGCCGCCTTCCGCAACTTGCGTGTGGTGCCGCCGGCTACCGGCATTGTTCACCAGGTCAATCTCGAATATCTGGCGCCTGTGGTTTTCCACAACAAAGATAGCCATGTCTGTTATCCCGATACCTGTGTGGGCACCGATTCGCATACACCGATGGTCAATGGTTTGGGCGTACTGGCCTGGGGCGTCGGCGGTATCGAAGCGGAGGCGGTGATGCTGGACCAGCCGATCTTTATGCTGATACCCGATGTGGTCGGGATTAAGTTGACCGGAAGTCTTCCGCCTGGTGTTACTGCGACCGATCTGGTTTTACGGATTACCGAATTGTGCAGACAGGTTGGGGTGGTGGGAAAATTTGTCGAGTTTTACGGTTCTGGCCTGTCGTCGATGAGCGTACCCGATCGTGCCACCATCAGCAACATGGCGCCGGAACAAGGCGCGACGGTCAGTTACTTTCCGATTGACGATGAAACCCTGCGTTACATGCGGCTGACCGGTCGCAGCGCAGAACAAATCGAACTAACCGAACGCTATACCAAATTACAGGGTTTATTTCGTCATGATGCCACGCCTGATCCAGCGTTCAGCGAAATCCTGGAAGTCGATCTTGGCGCTATCGAACCGGCGCTAGCCGGCCCCAAACGTCCGCAGGATCGTATTCTGTTGAGCCATATTGGCCCCACTTACCGGCAAATGTTGGCCGCGCCGGCCGGAAATCAGGGTATGGGGCTGTCAGAAAACGATCTTGACCTCTGTGGTGTGGTTACCCTCAATGGCACTAGTGAACCGATTACCCACGGCGCCGTAGTGATTGCCGCCATCACCTCCTGCACCAACACTAGTAATCCGTCGGTTATGCTGGCTGCTGGACTGTTAGCTAAAAAAGCCGTTGAAAAGGGCTTGAAAGTTAAAAACTACGTGAAAACTTCGTTGGCGCCTGGCTCTACGGTGGTCACTGAATATTTACAAAAATCGGGATTACTGACATTTCTGGAACAATTGGGGTTTTATCTGGTGGGTTATGGTTGCACGACCTGCATCGGCAACTCCGGGCCGTTGGATGAAGCAGTGGAAAATGCCATACTGGAAAATGATCTGGTGGTTTCGGCTGTGTTGTCCGGCAATCGAAACTTCGAAGGTAGGGTGCATCCGTTGACCAAAACCAATTATCTAGCCTCTCCGCCGCTGGTTGTCGCCTATGCATTGGCAGGTTCGACGGCACTGGATATTACCCGCGACCCGATCGGTACGGGCAATGATGGTAAACCCGTGTATCTGAAAGACATCTGGCCGAGTAACCAGGAAATTACCGACACCATAAGACAGTTCGTCACGCCAGCGATGTTTCAGCAGCGATATGCTGACGTGTTTGCCGGCAGCCTGGCCTGGCGGAAGATTGATGTCAGTCTCTCTGAACGCTATCCCTGGGATCGAGATTCAAGTTATATCCGAAAACCGCCGTTTTTTGACGGCTTAAACCTGCAAATGTCATCCATATCGCCTATTGCCGGCCTGCGGGTGCTGGCGATGTTTGGCGATTCGGTTACCACCGATCACATTTCACCGGCCGGGCAAATCGCCGACGATTCGCCGGCAGCGGCTTATTTGCTAGAAAAGGGCATACAGCGCAAAGACTGGAACAGTTACGGCTCCCGCAGAGGGAACGATCAGGTCATGTGCCGGAGTACATTTGCCAATATTCGTATCCGCAATCTATTATTGCCCGGTACTGAAGGTAACATGACTGTGCATCATCCCAGCGGTGAACGGATGAGCTTTTTCGATGCAGCAATGAAATATAAACAGGCCCAAATACCCCTGTGCATTCTGGCCGGCAAGGAGTATGGCTCAGGCTCATCGCGGGACTGGGCCGCCAAAGGGCCGTATCTGCAAGGTGTTAAAGTCGTTATTGCCGAAAGTTATGAAAGAATCCACCGCAGCAATCTGATAGGGATGGGCATTTTGCCCTTGCAGTTTGCGGAAGGCGAATCGGCAACCAGTCTGGCGCTTAGCGGCACAGAAACCTTCACTGTGGAGATTTCCGATACCACTCAACCACAACAGGCCATTACGGTCTTGGCGATTTCGATCGATAGTACTACCACCCGATTCCAGACTCTAAGCCGTCTCGACACCCCGATAGAAGTTCAATATTATCGGGATGGCGGTATTCTGCGTACCGTCTTAAAAAAATTGATTTAGCCTTTCGAGCTTTCGTAAGATTAGCCAAAGCTATTCATTCGAGTGCAATTTGTCCATCGATACAATGATGTATACCAACTCCGGATACTTTCCAGGGTCATCTTTACATCAAGCGTTTCGGAGCCTGGTGGAGTCCTGGGTGAGTAGGCCTGCCACCTGTGAGGCCATATTAATCCCTACACATTACGCGGGCATGTGTCAATGCATTTCAGAGATTTTCAGTCATTTACGATTTCCTCACATTTGAAGCTTGCCCGTTTTGGTTTAATTCACCTAGTGACAACACTTTTTCTTGCCTTTAAGGCAGGTGTTTTTGGCACGCTACCGGTTTGGCGAGGGGGGCACTTTGGACTGTACATAAATGCCGCCTAAACACAAATAAGCGTGCAAATCCCGCAGCACACTCTGGTTTTTCTCTAGCCGGTTATTGACATCAGCAATTGAAGGGGTATATCTAGTCTATCTGTTAGCCAAAATCAGCTTACGCCGAATTTAAGCAATTCTTACGGTTACCCATTATGTGTCATTGGGCAAGACTCCTGATTGACAGCATTTTTTTTAAAGAATAGTATTTTCGAGCGCATAATGCTTTTGTCATGCTTTGATTTTTCTTCATCAGGAAGGCGGGTCGCACATGTTCGATAGCTTGATTACCTTCGATAGTCACTTACCCCTATGCCATTCCAGACACCCTGATGATGGCCGGCATGCTTATGGGGAGGGCAATAAAGTTCTTCTGCAGACTATTCTGCTGCTTAAGCAGTTTTTTGGGCAACAAGATAGACGATGCCGAAAAATCAAGTGTCAGGTAGTTAGTGACACGGTGCAAGGATACCGAGCTACCAACTCAAGGTACCCAGATCCAACAGTCGAGTATCCGCTGCGAATACCCGCATTGGCTGAAGCATACCTTCGACGCAGAGGAAATGTAGTTTTCCTTTCTGCTCCTCATCCCCGTTCTGGAAAATTCAGGGCCGGGTGCAGCCTGTGTGACACACAGTATCGAGGTGAGCATGACTGACGAATCTCATTCTCCTTCCATGCCGAACTGGAACGATGATCCGCTCTGGTACCGCGATGCCATCATCTACGAAGTGCACGTCAAAGCTTTCTTTGATGGCAACGATAACGGCTTCGGTGATTTCAGAGGTCTGACTGAGAAGCTCGACTACCTGCAGGATCTCGGTATCAACACGCTCTGGTTGCTGCCTTTCTATCCTTCTCCGTTCAAGGACGATGGTTACGACATTGCAGATTACCGCGGTGTCCATGCCGACTATGGCAGCTTGGCCGATGTACGCCAGTTCATCCGCGAGGCACACCAGCGCGGACTGAAGATCATCACCGAACTGATCATTAACCACACTTCGGATCAACACCCCTGGTTCCAAGCAGCGCGTCGCGCACCAGCTGGCTCAAGCAAACGTAATTTCTATGTTTGGAGCGACACCGATAAGAAATTCCCCGAGACCAGGATCATCTTCACAGATAGCGAGAAATCGAACTGGGCCTGGGATGAAGTGGCGAGGGCCTACTACTGGCATCGGTTTTTCTCGCATCAACCGGATCTGAATTTTGACAATCCGGCGGTAGTCAAGGCAGTAATCCGCATCATGCGATTTTGGCTGGACATGGGAGTGGACGGCCTGCGACTGGATGCAATTCCCTACCTCTGCGTGCGCGAAGGCACCAACAATGAGAATCTACCCGAAACGCATGCTGTTATAAAGCAGATTCGGGCCGTCATCGACACACATTACCAGAACCGCATGCTGCTGGCGGAAGCCAATCAGTGGCCGGAGGATGTATGCAAGTATTTTGGCGACGGCGATGAGTGTCACATGGCCTACCATTTTCCGCTGATGCCGCGCATCTACATGGCAGTAGCGCAGGAGGATAGGCACCCGATCGTCGAGATCATGCATCAGACGCCGGACATCCCAGAGAACTGCCAGTGGGCAATCTTTCTGCGTAATCACGACGAACTCACACTTGAGATGGTCACCAGTCGCGAGCGCGATTACATGTATCAGATGTACGCTGCCGATCCTCGCATGCGTGTCAATGTCGGCATCCGTCGCCGACTAGCTTCTTTAATGGACAACAATCGCGACAAGATCGAACTAATGAATTTCCTGCTTATGACCATGCCTGGTTCTCCGATCATCTACTATGGCGACGAATTAGGCATGGGCGACAATATTTTTCTGGGCGACCGCAACGGTGTACGTACTCCCATGCAGTGGTCGCCTGACCGCAACGGCGGCTTCTCGAGCGCGGATCCTCAGCGTCTCTATCTGCCACCTATCATGGATCCGATATACGGTTACCAAGCTGTCAACGTCGAGGCACAGAGCCGCAATCTGTCTTCGCTGTTACACTGGACCAAACGCCTAATTGCCGTTCGTAAGAAATATCACGCCTTTGGCCGAGGCAGATTGCAATTCCTTAAATCGGCCAATCGTAAAATACTGGCCTACGTACGAATATGGCAGGATGAGATCATTCTCTGTGTGGTCAACCTAGCACGCACCGCACAACCCGTAGAGCTCGACCTCGCTGTATGGAAAGAGCGGGTGCCAGTTGAACTACTCGGCGGCACATCCTTTCCTCCCATCGAAGCTCTGCCTTACCAGCTTACGCTTAAAGGTTATGGTTATTTCAGTTTCCGTCTCGCCTCCGACGTCGAGATTCCCTACTGGCACGAAGTGCGCATGATTCGATCGGAACTGCCGGTGTTGGTACTCACCGAGGCTTGGATAGCATTGCCAGGGGTTCACGCCGATGCCAGTCTGGTTCAGCGCATAATTTCGACCGCAACCGCGAGCCAACTTACACACAGTGTGATTGGGCCTTATCTCGCCTCCAAACACTGGTTCAAGGAAAAAAACCGCACTATCGAAGGCCTGTCGATAGTAGAAAAAGGTGAATGGAACACACAGGAAGGCAGTTGGCTGCTTACCCTCATCGAAGTATGCTACACAGATCTTGAGCCGGAGCGTTATTTCCTGCCATTGGCGATCCGCTGGGAAGACGACGTCACTGAAGAACAATTGATGACACTGTCAACTTGGACTTTGGCGAAGGTGCGCCATAAAGCACGTATGGGCATGCTCTATGGCGCTTTCGGCGACGAACGCTTTTGCCGCGCGTTGGCACGTGGCATCAGTACAGGCCTCGTTCTGGAATTTGGCAAGTTACGCATCGAATTTCAAGCCTATCAGTCTTTTGCTGCGCTAGCCGACGGCATCGACACCGACGTGAGCCACCCGGCTCTCGAGCAGAGCAACACTGCCGTGTATTTCGACAACCGTCTTTTCCTCAAATGTTACCGCCGCTTGCAACCAGGCATCAACCCGGAGGTGGAGGTAGGCCGCTATCTTACCGAATCGGCTGGTTTTTTACATGCGGTGCCGGTGGCCGGCTCGATCGAGATCCGCGACGCGACGGACGTTCCCTATACCCTGGCGCTGTTGCAGCCTTATGTCGAACACCAAAGCAATGGTTGGTCTTTCGCACTGGACTACGTTGCCCGCTTCCTCGCTGACCAGCTTGCGGACAGCGACGTAAACGCGACTAGTGGCGCCGACAGCCCGCATGGTTACTTCCTGGCGCTTATGGAAATTGTCGGACGCCGCACAGGGGAACTCCACCTTGCCTTTAGCCAGGAGACGGGCGATCCGGCCTTCACTCCCGAACCCATCGTGCCGGAAGACATTGTCTCTTGGAGCCAGGCTACGCACCTGAGTGCTGTGTCAGCTCTAGACGCGCTCGAAGTTTTCCGCGAAGCCGTACCGGAAGAAATCCGCATCGGCATCAATCGCTTGTTAGCGCAGCGTCAGCTCCTGCTGGAACATTTTTCGCAGCGCAGTCTGGATCATGTCGGAGGGCTAAAAACGCGCTATCACGGCAACTATCATCTCGGCCAAGTGCTGAGGGTACAGAACGACTTCGTCATCACCGATTTCGAGGGCGATCCTGAGTGTCCGTTGACCATGCGCCGCTGCAAACACAGCCCCCTGCGCGACGTAGCGAGCATGTTGTGCTGTTTCAGCTACGTTTCTGCCATGGCCACCAATCGCGCCACTGCCGAGCGCCCCCACGATCGTCATCGCCTTGGGCCGTTGGTTCAGCGATGGGAAGCGGAAAGCACTGCCGCTTTCCTGGCCGGTTACTACGCCGTCACCGAGCAATCTTGGACATTTACGAGCGACATGGCGTCGACAGTTGCCCTGATCGAGTTCTTCACCTTCGAAAAAATACTAGACGAATTGTGCCATGAAATGGAGCAACGCCCTGATTGGCTGTCCATCCCTCTCTTTAGCCTGCTGCGCAGGCTAGAGGGCCAATGAATATGGGCTCACGGCATGCTTTCTCCATGCCCTTCGGCGCAGAGCTGATCGCCGGTGGTGTGTGTTTTCGTATCTGGGCGCCATCCGTCTCGAATATGGTGCTACGCTTAGAAAACGGCTTAACCTCCGATTTCTGCATGCAGCGATCGGAAGATGGCTGGCACGAACTAAACCTGGCCAGCTCAAGCCCGGGCGACCACTACCGTTTCCTGCTTCCCGACGGTTTACTGGTGCCCGATCCTGCCTCTCGCTTCAATCCCAGCGATGTGCATGGCGCCTCTGAAGTCATCGACCCAGGCGCTTTCGAGTGGACTGATGATATCTGGCTCGGTCGGCCATGGGAACAGGCCGTCATTTACGAGCTGCATGTTGGCACTTTTTCAGTTGCGGGCAATTTCGCCGGCGTCGAAGCACGCCTTGATTATTTGGTTGAACTGGGTGTTACAGCACTCGAAATCATGCCGGTAGCCGACTTCCCTGGGCGCCGAAATTGGGGTTACGACGGTGTACTGCCTTTTGCACCTGACGCATCCTATGGCAGGCCGGAGGATTTCAAACACCTGATCAACGCTGCCCATGAACGTGGACTAATGGTGATTCTTGATGTGGTCTACAATCATTTCGGCCCCGAGGGCAACTACCTGTTCTGCTACTGTCAAGAGTTCTTCAATTCACGCCATCACACACAGTGGGGCTCGGCGATCAACTTCGATGGCCCCAAAAGTCGAACGGCACGCGACTTCTTCATCTGTAACGCCCTTTACTGGATTGAGGAATATCGCCTGGATGGGCTGCGTCTCGATGCCATTCATGCGATCTTTGACAACAATTCGCCTGATATCGTCGAAGAAATTCGCGACGCGATTCAAACAGGACCTGGCCGCGAGCGCTACGTGCATCTGATTCTCGAAAATGACAAGAATCAAGCCCATTATCTCGAAAGCCGGAGTTGGCAGCATGGCCTAAGAGTTGGCGGCGTTGCGCAATGGAACGACGACCTGCATCACGCGCTGCATGTCATTACCACCCATGAAATCGACGGCTATTATGCTGACTATGCCACTGATCCGATAATGGCGTTGACGCGCTGCCTGGCTGAAGGTTTTGCTTTTCAGGGCGAACCATCACCGTTCCGAGGTGGCGCAAAACGCGGCGAACCGAGCGGCCACCTGCCACCAACGGCTTTCATCAACTTTTTGCAAACGCACGATCAGATTGGCAACCGCGCTTTCGGCGAGCGGCTCTGTCAGCTTGTTTCACCAGCCGCTTTGGAAGCAGTAACCGCCATACTTCTGTTAGCCCCGCAGCCACCACTGATTTTCATGGGCGAAGAGTTCGCTACACATCAACCCTTTCTGTTTTTCTGCGATTTCAACGCTGATCTTGCACAAGCAGTGACCGACGGTCGCCGGCGCGAATTTGCCAAATTTGCCAAATTTATTGATCCCGCAACACGCGAGTGTATTCCCGACCCCAACGCCACAAGCACTTTCGCAACCAGTAAGCTCGACTGGACCCTACTAAACCGCGAGCCCCACAGTACGATGCATGCGCTTTACCGCCGATTGCTGACCTTACGGCAACACGAAATCGTTCCCCGTCTCACAGGGATGTCTCACCTAACCGGCAATACTACGGTTTCCCATATCACTCCCAAGATATTGCGTTTGCGATGGAAATTAGGTGACGACAGCGAACTCGAATTGCTGGCAAATTTAGGCATGGAACAAGCAGTGGAAGTAATGCCAGAGTGTGGGCGAATGTTGTTCGCTACCTCGAACATGGAAAAGGCACAACCCAACTATCTGCCACCCTGGTCAGCGATCTGGCAGCTAACGGATGCCGTACTGTGACAAGGAAGAGCGCACTGCATGAGCTTGCAGCCTTTTGTGGCATCGCCGATGAACACACTGACATATGGGGTAATCGGCATCTGACTTCTGATGCCACTCGGAAGGTTCTGCTCACAGCAATGGGCCTGTCGGGACACGAAACCGACCCAGCGCGTATTCAGCGTGATCTTGAGAACGCCGAATGGTTACGGCTGTTACCTCCAGTGACAGTGGTGCGTTGTGACGAGCCAATTCGCATTGAGTTTACAGTACCGGTTCGGCTAGCCAGTAGCACTCTGAACTGGGTACTGCAGCTAGAATCCGGGGCGACGCAGCAGGGAGCGTGTGTGCCAGAGCGCTTACCGCTAATCAGAAAGCGCCATGTCGTCGACGCCGAATTTTCCCGCCATACTTTAGAGCTGCTGAAGGTCGAAGAACTCGGTTACCACAAGTTTGTAATCGAAAGACCTGACGGCTCGGCAGTAGAAATGCCTGTAATCGTCGTACCAACAATCTGCTATCAGCCTAAGGTGATCCGCGACGGCGTACGTGTCTGGGGGCTCGCCGTACAGTTATACGGACTTCGCTCACGACGCAACTGGGGTATCGGCGACTTCACGGATCTGCGTCACTTGGTCGACATAACAGCCGATTCGGGGGGCGGCATCATCGGCCTCAATCCGCTTCACGAGCTGTTTCCGAACAATCCCGAACACATCAGTCCCTACAGCCCGTCGTGCCGATCAGCGCTCAACACGCTTTATATCGATGTGGAGGCGGTGGCCGAGTTCCACGAGTGCACAGCAGCACAGATGCTGGTTGCCATGCCACAGTTTCAGGCCCGGTTACGCAGCCTATTGGCGGAAGAGCTGGTGAACTATACGGGAGTCGCCCAGATCAAACGTGAGGTGCTTAATCTGCTCTATGAACATTTCCGCGAGCGGCATCTGACGCAGAATTCGGAGCATGCGCAGGCGTTTTTCCTTTATCGTGACAAATCCGGCACGTCTCTGGAGCGTCTGGCCCGTTTCGAGGCGCTACAGGCCCATTTTCAAGCCCAAGATGACATGACCTGGGGTTGGCCAGTGTGGCCTGAAGCCTACCGCGATCCCGAAAGTACCGCCGTAGCGAATTTTGTTGCTGAACATGAGTCGGCGGTGACGTTTTACGCCTGGTTACAATATTTGGCTGACATTCAATTAGGCGAGGCTGGCCGACAATCGTGGCTACGCGGTCTTGGTATCGGTCTGTATGCCGATCTTGCCGTAGGTGCCAATCCGGGTGGCGCGGAAGTCTGGGGTTGGCAGGGCGTATTTGCAGCCGGCGCCTACACTGGAGCGCCGCCCGACCTGATCAACCGAATGGGGCAGGACTGGGGGCTGCCTCCTTACATTCCTCATCGTCTGCGCGGGGTAGCCTATGCGCCGCTAATCGAAGTGCTGCGCGCCAACATGCGGCATGCTGGCGCACTCCGCATCGACCATGCCATGTGCCTAACGCGGCTGTTCTGGGTTCCTGCGGGCCGACCGGCCAGCGAAGGCGCTTATGTTGCCTATGCGCTCGATGAGCTACTTGGCATCGTCGCACTGGAAAGTTGGCGTAACCAGTGTTTGGTCATCGGCGAAGTGCTTGGTACAGTGCCCGAGGGACTGCGCACACGGTTCACCGCCACCGACCTTATGTCCTATCAACCCTTTATCTTCGAGCGTGACGAAGATGGGGGGTTCGCGGCACCTAGCAGCTATCCGCACCAGGCACTGGTGGCTGCTAGTACTCACGATCTGCCCACCTTGGCAGGGTTTTGGAAAGGCAGTGATCTTCACAGACGCGTAGAGCTAAAGCTGTTTCCGTCCCAGGAGCTGTATGAGCGCTTTGTCGTTGAGCGCGCCCAGGATCGTGCACGCATGCTCCTCGCGCTCGAACATGAAGGCCTGCTTCCTGAGGGGGCGAGCGAGCAACCGGTGGCTGTGAAGGAGTTGACCGCTCCCTTCATTAACGCGATCCACGCCTATCTGGCGCGTACACCGTCCATGGTACTAGTAATTCAGCCAGAAGATATTTTTGGCATCTTGGAACAGGCCAACCTACCGGGCACTCGTGAAAATCAGCATCCTAACTGGTCGCGCCGCCTGCCGCTTGACCTAGAGGACTGGTGCGTTGATGAATGTTTTACGCAGGCTACGGAAGTGGTGCGGAACGAGCGTGGCAGCGCGGTGGTACCGCGACCGGAGCTGCCGGTACATTCGGCGGCGATTCCTCGGGCTATCTACCGACTGCAATTCAATAAGGATTTTACCTTCTCGCAGGCAGTAGAAATAGTGCCCTATCTCGCCAAACTTGGTATCAGCCATTGCTATGCATCTCCCTACCTGAAGGCACGTCCGGGAAGTAGTCATGGTTACGATGTTGTCGACCATGGCGTCCTTAACCCCGAGATCGGTACGCAGGAGGATTACGAACGCTTCGTCGCCGTCCTTCATGAACATGATATGGGGCAGATCATCGATGTTGTGCCCAACCATATGGGCGTGATGGGTTGCGACAATGCCTGGTGGCTCGACGTGTTAGAAAATGGCCCCGCTGCTGTACACGCCAAGTGCTTCGACATCGACTGGGATCCGCTCAATCCGGATATCAAAGGCAAAGTGTTACTGCCTGTGCTTGGCGACTATTACGCTACCGTACTTGAACGCGGCGAAATAATTTTGGAATTCGATAGCGTGCGCGGCGAATTCAGCCTCTTCTATTATCAACACCGGATGCCCATCGATCCAGCCACCTATCCGCTGATAGTCCTCCATCGCTACGAGCGCCTGGTGGCGGTGCTGGGAGAAACCGATCAGCGCAATATCGAACTACAAACCCTGCTCACTGCGTTTGCCCGATTACCGACCAGACTCGACACCGAGCCTTCTCATAGAGCTGAGCGCCAACGCGACAAGGAAGTGCATAAGCATCATCTTGCTACGCTGGTGGCCGCCAGTCCCGACATCGCTCAGCACATCCGAGATAACCTCAACGATTTCAACGGTCGGTCTGGCGACACGGCTAGCTTCGACGCGCTGCATGCGCTGATTCAGGAGCAGGGCTACCGACTCGCCTTCTGGCACATCGCTTCGCACGAAATCAACTATCGCCGTTTTTTCGACATCAACGGCCTCGCCGCTCTACGCATAGAAGAACCGGACGTATTCGAGGCGACACATCATTTTGTGCTTGATCTGGTGAAGCAGGGAAAGGTCAATGGCATGCGCATTGACCATCCAGATGGGCTCTATAATCCTAGAGAATATTTCAGCCGCTTACAGAGCAGCGTGGGGGGGAGGGTCCATGAGGCTGGCGAGCCGCTGCCACTCTATCTGGTCATCGAAAAAATCCTTGCCGAACACGAACAGTTGCCATTGGATTGGCCGATCCACGGTACGACCGGCTATCAGTTCTCCAACTTGGCGAACAGCCTCCTCATCGACCCATCTAGCAAATGGCGCATGACTCGTATCTACGAGCGTTTCATAGGTGAATCGATCGATTTCGAAGCGCTCGTACATCGAGCCAAGCATTTGGTGATGAACACAGCGCTGGTCAGTGAGCTAAATGTATTAGCCTACCGGCTGGCCCGTATCGCAGCGATGGATCGTCATACCTGTGACTTCACGCTATACACCCTGCGTGAAGCACTGGCCGAAGTAGTTGCCTGTTTTCCGGTCTATCGCACTTATATCAACGATAACGGGCTTTCAGACAATGATCGTGGTCACATCGAATGGGCCATTGCCATTGCCAAAAAGCGCAACCCAGCCCTGGACAGCAGAGTTTTCACTTTTGTGCAGAGCGTACTTTCCACCGACATTGCCCAAGGACGCCCTGAGGCCTACCATTCGGCCGTGATCTTTTTCGCAATGAAGTTCCAGCAGTTCACTTCACCTGTGATGGCTAAAGGACTTGAGGACACCAGTTTCTATCGCTACCATCGACTCGTTTCCCTCAATGATGTCGGTGGTGATCCCAGCAGATTTGGTATTTCAGTAGCCGCCTACCACGCAGTTACACGGGCACGGGTCAAGCGCTGGCCCCACAACCTGCTGGCAACATCGACTCATGACAGTAAACGCTCTGAAGACCTGCGGACGCGTATCAATGTTCTCTCGGAAATACCTGCCGAATGGAAGCTTTTCCTCAAGGGTTGGAGCAAGATCAATCATACGAAGAAACAAAGCATAGACGGTATCCTTGTACCATCGGCCAACGATGAGTACTTGCTCTACCAGACGCTCATCGGTAGCTGGCCATTGGGCGATATGATGTTCGATGATCTTGATGCCTACCGTCTTCGGATCGAGGCTTATATGATCAAGGCTGTTCGTGAAGCCAAAGAACATAGCAGTTGGATTAACGTCAATAGTGCTTACGAAGCAGCGCTCTCGGATTTCATCGCAACTTTACTTACTCCCGGAGACAACAATCTATTTCTCACCGACTTCGAGCGGGCGACGCAAAGGATTACGCATCATGGCTTGCTCAACAGTCTCTCGCTTATGCTTCTTAAACTGACCTCTCCAGGTGTGCCTGACATTTATCAGGGCTGCGAACTGTGGCAGTTCAATCTAGTCGATCCGGATAACCGCCGTAGCGTCGATTTCAGTCTACGCGGGAGATTACTGAACGAACTGAGGCAAATGGAGAATTTCCCGGTGATAGAACTGATTGAACGGCTGCACATTCTGTTAGGCGGCATGGCTGATGGTCGTGCCAAGCTCTATCTAATATGGCGAACACTCGCACTACGCGCGCAAAAACCAGAACTCTTCTACAAAGGCGACTACCAATCACTGACGGTGAGGGGTGAACGTGCCAACCACATCTGCGCCTACGCTCGGCGCCAAGGTAACGAAGCACTTATCGCCGTTGCACCTCGCCTTACCGTAAAACTGCTCGGTACGAAAGGTGAAAATGGCGGTCTGCCCCTGGGTCATGACATCTGGCGAGATACCAGGATCGATCTACCAAAAGAATTGAGGCACGTCAGCTGGCGCAATGTTTACACTAAGGAACTCCTAGCTTCGGACAACTCTTTGGTGGTTGCGAATACACTGGTGAATTTCCCTGTCGCCTTGCTGGTGACTGGCTGAAAAGTCCTTGGCGGCCTTAGGTTGAATGGACAATCAGAAAAATAGGCTGTTTGGATTTAAGGTATTGGCATACTACTAGGCGTTTTCATGACCCAGTTTTGACTATCTGTCGATGTTATTCCCTATCCGGCAGCACCGGCAGCACTTTAATTAGTAGGCAGAAGGTTGTTTGGCAGTCTCGCACAATACCCCATAGCTTGGTTAAGCGCCTATTTCATTTTATTCCACAGCAATTCAATCCGGTTCAGCTCGGGGCTGTAGGGTGGCAAGAAGTAAAATCGCATACCTTTTTCTTCCAATAAATCCCAATAAGGTTTCATTTTTTTTCGCTGTATGAATGGAAGCATTATCCAAAATCACCACTAAGGGCTTGCTGACGCGTTCAATCAAGGCCATCAGAAAACCAAAGGCCGTTCACGCTATGCCACAGTTTAGTCAGTATTAATCGGCCTGATGAAAGCATGGCTCCTATAATATTCATGCGTTGGGCGCACATTGCTGTAATGGCATGCACCTCACCGCTTTTTGTCCAAGCTGAACGATTCGGCGGTTGTGGCGCAATCCGGCTTCATCCACATAAGCTAGTTCAATTTCACCTGTTTCAGCTAGCTTGATCAGCTCTGCGATGTCATGCTGAGCTTGCTCGAAGCGCTCGGGATCGCGCTTTTTTTTAAACTGTATCGCGTGCGCTTCCACACGTAGCTCATGCGTTTTAACTCATTCCGCAAGGTACTGGCACTAATCGTCACCCCGCATTCCGTCGTTAGACGGCTGACCAATGCCCGGCAGCACAAAGGTTCCGCATCGATCTATTCTTTGAGTTGGCTCCGATGCGCGTCAGTCAACTTGCTCGGCGCACCACTGCGAGGTTGATTCGGTAAGCTGTTAAGTCCAATTGCTTCCGGCTTCACGCCTTGTTGTGCCGCAACAGCAATGACTGTCTGGCCATTGGATAACATCAAAATGGTTTGTGCCCGCTCTCGCCAATCACTCCCTTTTTTGACAATTAGCTGTAGTTGCTCTCGTTCGCTTTCGCTTAATTCAATTGGTCTTACCCGCATTCCTTCGCTGCCACCACCGTATCTAAAAACTCGCTATTTTACTGCATGGCGATTTATTGTTAAGCGCTTACCGGTATTAATTCAACAACTCCACCATGGCGATCACATTCTTTGCCATTTCCCCTAAGGATACTTTTCTGTCCATCGCTAGTTTTCGCAAAGCGTGATAAGCCTGATCTTCACTATAGCCTTTGGACTTAATTAAAATCGCTTTGGCTCTGTCGATTAATTTACGTTCTTCCAATTGGCTTTTGGTTTTTTGCAACTCGTCTTTCAAGACTTTTTGTTCGTTGAAGCGGGCAATGGCCACCTCGATGATGGTTTTGATGCGCTTGGGTTCCGAACAATCGACAATGTAAGCACTGACGCCGGCTTTAATGACGTTGTTGATAGTGTCGGTTTGCTGGTCCTCGGCAAAAATAATCACCGGTACCGCAAAATGCTGATTAAGGGTCAGCATCATATGCAAGACTTTTTCATCCGGGCTATACAGATTGAGTACCACCGCATCTGGTTGTAGATTTTTTACGACTTCCAGCAGATTTAAATCCTGCAGTTTTAACGTGGCAATCTGATACCCCTGTTGGCTTAAATGTTGTTCCAACATAGGATCGCTATCGAATTCATCGACTACCAATACTTTACGCGTTGCCATGATTAATCCAACTCAATTTTGGCCACGCTGCCATCCGGCAGAATTTGAATCATGAAGTTTTTCGGCTCTTCCAGGCATACAATCAATCCCAGCAAAACCACACAACAGGCTCCCAAAGCCAGAAAAAATCCGCTGGTTGAAACAAAGGTCAGCAAAATTAAAAACACAATTGCCCCGGCATTACCGTATGCGCCAACGATACCGGCGACTTCTCCGGTAATGGATTGCTTAACCAGTGGTACAAACGCAAAAATTGCTCCTTCAGCCGCTTGCATAAATACCGAACAAATCAGCGTCACCAGCACGGCCAAGCCTATAGACCAATTCTCAGAAATCATGGCCATTAGCAAATAACCGCCGGCCAATCCAACAGTAAACAACGTAATGGAAAATTTGCGGCCAATTTTGTCACTGAGCCAGCCACCGGCCGGCTGGGCGATAATGTTGGTCACCACAAAGCTAGAGGCCAACAGGCCGGCATCCAGCATGGATATATTTTGGCTAACGCTAAAGGTATTGAAGAAAAACATGGGCAACATCGACAACACGGCCAGTTTAGAACCGAAGGTAATCAAATAAGCAACGGCCAAAATAAACACTTGTTGATAACGATAGCAATGAATATCCGCAATGGGCTGACTCAAGCGTACGGCATTTTTGCTGACCAACTGCCGGGCATGTAGCAAAAACACCAGCCAAATGCCAGTGTGTATTGACCACGCCCAACTGGAGGATAATAAAGGGCTTGCTAGAGCTGATAGCTTCCAGGTTAACAACGACAAAGTGGCGTAAAGCGGCAACAGGCTCAGCATATAAAGGAATAAATCGTTAATGCTGGAAACGGCCATGCTGTGTACCGGCTTTTTTTTCAGGTTGGCCAATTCTGGAGGTAGGTTTTCTACATTGCGGTAATACAATACGGAAAAAACCAGAGACATACAGCCAGTCAGGGCGATAGCATAGCGCCAGCCATTTTCCTCACCAAAATAGAGTGCCAAACCAGGCAAAAAAATGGCCGCCGCCGCCGAGCCGAAATTGCCCCAACCAGCATATATGCCTTCTGCAAAACCCATCTGACTGGAGGGAAACCAGTCACCAATGATGCGCACACCCACCACAAAGCTGGCGCCGATAAAGCCTAATAAAAAGCGCGACCAAGCCAGATCGGCAAAATTTTCAGCGGCAGCAAACATAAAGCACGGCACACTGCAAACTGCCAGCAAGACACTGTAACTAATCCGTGCCCCAAAGCGATCGACAACCAGCCCTGTGATGACGCGTGCCGGAATGGTGAGTGCCATATTGAGTATTAAAATAATCTCGACTTCGGCGTCGCTGAGACCCAAGTCTTGTTTAATCAGCATCATCAAGGGTGCATGGTTAAACCAGATGACGAAACTGATAAAAAATGCCAGCCAGCTCATGTGCAAAATCTTGGTTTTGCCTTCTAGCGATAGCAGTTTAAAGGGCGCAATAGCCATGAATAATCCTAATGGAAAGATAGAGCAGTTAAAGCAGGTTACATGCCAAGCCATTCACAACCCTGTCAGGGCCTGTATATGCTTGTTTGCGCGCCGTTTTGGTGCGTTTTGCCCACAGAATTGCCTTGTTTGGGTGCAGGCAGATAGGGAAAAAATTATTCATCATTGCTCTATGTCGTGATTTTTGTGGCTTTTACAAACTGGCATTTATATTGCTTTTATTTTAATTAAGTCTCCCGCTGAGCTTGCACTGTCATATGTATTTGGACAAAGGCGTCCTGATTGAATGAGTTATTCATTTCAATTCAGGCCGCCTTTTTTTTTGCCCAAAATTTAGCTGGCACAGCGCGGAGCGGTAAATATCACGAAACGAGAGGTCAGACATGAACACACAACAAACCCTGGTGGTCATTGGTAACGGTATGGTCGGGCAGCATTTTTTAGCCAGCTTGGTTAATAGCGCCGCCAAAGAACGCTATCGCATTGTTACCTTTTGCGAAGAACCTCGTGCCGCTTATGACCGGGTGCACTTATCCGAGTATTTCTCCGGCAAAAGTGCTGAAGATTTGTCGTTGGTAGAAGCTGGTTTTTTTGCCGAGCATGGTATCGAGATTCATCTAGGTGATAAAGCGGCCAGCATAGATCGACAGCAAAAAACAGTCACCTCTGCCAAAGGTGTGGTCATTGCTTATGACAAGCTGGTATTAGCGACCGGTTCTTATCCTTTTGTGCCGCCGGTGCCTGGGCATGAGCGAGCGCAATGTCTGGTTTATCGGACGATTGAAGATCTGGAAGCCATTCAAGCGGCTGCGGCAAAATCAAAAATTGGCACTGTGGTCGGTGGCGGATTATTAGGTCTGGAAGCCGCCAAAGCTTTGAAAGACCTGGGTTTGGAAACCCATGTAGTTGAATTTGCGCCACGGCTGATGGCCGTGCAATTGGATGATGGCGGTGGCGCCATGTTAAAGCAAAAAATCCAGGCCCTGGGCGTGACAGTGCATCTAAACAAAAACACCAGCCTGATCGACGATGGTGAACACTGTTTGCATAAAATGAATTTCGCTGACGGTGAAGTACTGGAAACCGATTTGATTTTATTTTCCGCGGGTATTCGCCCACGCGACGACATTGCTCGTGCTTGCGAACTGGCAGTAGGTCCTCGTGGCGGTATCGTGATCGACAATCAATGCCGCACCTCCGATCCTGCTATTTACGCTATTGGCGAATGCGCGCTATGGAATGGACAAATCTTTGGCTTGGTTGCGCCGGGGTACGCGATGGCCAGAACGGTAGTCGCCGACTTAGCCGATAACGACGCCAGTTTTACCGGTTTCGATATGAGCACCAAACTAAAACTGATGGGTGTCGATGTGGCCAGTATAGGCGACGCACATGCCAGAACCCAAGGTGCTTTGGTGTACACCTATCAAAACGGCTCTAGTGAAATTTACAAACGCCTGGTAGTCAGTCAGGATAAAAAGCAATTGTTGGGTGCTGTGTTGGTCGGTGAAGCCTCCGGATATAGTACTTTGCTGCAGTATTGTTTAAACGGCATCGAGTTGCCTGAAAACCCCGATGCCCTGATTTTGCCGCAACGTTCCGACGAATCGGTGGGCTTGGGGCCGGATGCCTTGCCGGCTTCGGCGCAAATTTGTTCCTGTCACGATGTCAGCAAAGGCCAGATTTGCAGTGCGGTAGAAGCCGGTTGCACCACAATCGGTCAACTCAAAACTGAAACTAAAGCAGCAACAGGTTGTGGCGGTTGTTCTGCATTATTAAAGTCGGTTTTGGATTGCGAATTGACCAAACTCGGTGTCGAAGTTAGCACAGATATTTGCGAACATTTTCCGCATACCCGGCAGGATTTGTATAACCAGGTGATGGTGGAACAGATCAAAACCTTTGATGATTTGCTGGACAAGCACGGTAAAGGACTGGGATGCGAAGTCTGTAAACAGGCGGTGGGTTCGATTTTAGCGTCTTATTGGAACGACTATATTCTGGAAAAACCGCATATTGGCTTGCAGGATACTAACGACACTTATCTGGCCAACATGCAAAAAGACGGTACTTACTCAATTGTACCGCGCGTTACCGGCGGTGAAATTACCCCAGACGGTTTGATCGTGCTGGGCCAAGTCGCCAAAAAATACGGCCTGTATACCAAAATTACCGGTGGCCAGCGGGTGGATTTGTTTGGTGCCCGCGTCGAGCAACTGCCTTTGATCTGGGCAGAGTTGATCGCTGCCGGCTTTGAATCCGGCCATGCTTACGGTAAATCTCTCCGTACCGTTAAATCTTGCGTTGGCAGCACTTGGTGTCGATATGGTATCGACGATAGTGTCGGCTTAGCGATTGAATTGGAAAATCGTTACAAAGGATTACGGGCTCCACACAAAATCAAATTCGCCGTGTCGGGTTGTACTCGCGAATGTGCCGAAGCACAAGGCAAAGACATCGGCGTAATTGCCACCGAAAACGGCTGGAATTTATATGTCTGTGGCAATGGCGGTATGAAGCCGCGGCATGCCGATTTGTTTGCCACCAATCTGGATAAACAAACCCTGATCCAATACATCGACCGCGTTTTGATCTTTTACATCCGCACCGCCGCTCGTTTGCAGCGTACTTCGGTGTGGATGGAAAACATGGAGGGCGGTCTGGATTATTTGAAAGCGGTGGTTCTGGAAGACAGGCTGGGCATTGCTGAACAATTAGAACAGCAGATGCAGCATGTCATCAACACTTATCAATGCGAATGGACAACCACTCTGCAAGACGAAAATAAGCTGAAACGTTTTCGCCACTTTGTTAACAGCGATCAAGCTGATGACAATGTGGTCTTTGTGGAAGAGCGTGGTCAAGTTCGCCCCGCAAACTCAGAAGAACGCAAGCATTTCAAATTGATCGAAGAGGCGGCTTAACATGAGTAACTGGATAGATGTCTGTCATATCGACGATTTACAGCCTGATTCCGGCGTTTGCGCTTTGGTCAAAGGTCAGCAAATAGCTTTGTTTTATCTGCCCCGTTTGCAGCTGGTTTTTGCCATCGGAAATTACGATCCATTCAGTCAGGCCAATGTGTTGTCAAGAGGCATGGTGGGTGACCTGGGCGGACAACCGATGTTGGCATCACCCATGTATAAGCAGCATTTTTATTTACACACAGGTGTTTGTTTTGAAGATGCCAACGTCAGTGTGCCCACATATCCGGCTCGGATCGAAAACGATCGAGTCGCTATCCAGCTGCCGGAGTAAACCATGAAATACCAGTATTACATTGCCGACGTATTTACCAACCAGCTTTTTAATGGCGCCCAGATTGCCGTTTTCCCGCAAGCCGATGGCTTGAATGCAAAAATGATGGGGGCGATTGCCAAGGAACTCAATCTATCGGAAACGGTGTTTATCTTTAATGAGACTAATAGCGAAAACCTGTACAGGATGCGAATTTTCTCACCGTTTAAGGAAATTGATTTTGCCGGTCATCCCATCATCGCAGCGGCATTTGTGCTCTGCGAATCCGGCAATATCGCTTTAAATGGACCGTTGACAGCCATTATTTTCGAGCAAAACGTCGGTAACATTGAAGTGAATATCTCCAGTACAAACGGCAAAGCCGGATTTGTACAATTCAGTCGTAGCATTAGTGCGATCATTGACCGGTTTGCACCTACCGATGAAGAGTTGTGCCGCGTTTTAGGTTTGCAATTGTCTGAGCTCGATCATAAAAAATATTCGCCACGTTTGGTTTCCTGTGGCTTTCCATATTTGATCGTGCCGGTTTGGAATTACGAATCCGTGCGCAAAGCCCGCTTCAATTATCCTGCCTGGAGCCAATCTGCAGCCCCACAAACCGCTGCGCAAGAAATATTGTTATTTGCACCCAAATCCCCCAACTCTGATGCCGATTTCAATGCCCGTTTGCTAGGCCCAAATATTGGTTTGCAGGACGATCCACCGGTGGGTAGTGCGATGCCGGCATTTTGCAGTTATTTATGCTCATTTGAGCACACCCAAAAAGGCACGCATGCCTTTGCGGTAGAACGTGGTGAGATTGCCAGCCGTCGCAGTTTGATACAACTGGAAATGGACAACAAGCAGCAGGAAAATCTGATGGTACGAATCGGCGGTCAAGCGGTCATTTTTGCAGATGGGGTAATCAATTTACCGGATTAGATTATCTTGAAAATTTCCAACAGGATTAGGCTCTTGGTTTTTAATGCAATTAGTAATTCTTGATTGGGCGTGGGGGTACTTCACTGACTGCATTAACAAAGCTTTGAGCGTTTACTAAGCATAGGTTGTTGATTTTATTTATATTATAAGCGTCATAGGCTTGGTGTTTTCAGTAGCTGGTAGTTTGGTATCAACTGCATGGCGGTATCATGAAGGTTTAATGACATGATGGATAGGCTGTCTATAATGCTTTTTAGCTTTAGAAAGGGATAGAGACGCTAAGCTTTGCGTCTCTATCTGGGCGGCAGTTTTAACTGCTGATTTTGATTAGCAACAGTTTGTTAATTGATGGTTTTTTGACGACGCGAAATGCCTAAAAAACCTGCCAAGACTGAACCAAATAACCATATAGCGCCCGGTAAGGGCACTTGAGCTGGAAACTCGACAGGGCCGTTCAAATTGGCAGCAACCATTTGTTGTCCTAGCAGTCTGCCGACGTAAAGATCGACATTTGCGATGTTGTCCTGTAAGTCATCTTCGCATGTACCTACATCTACACATTCAGCTTCATGTTCAGCATCATATTTACCGGTAAACGCGAAGAATTGATAGGTTCTCAAGACCTGTTCGGCATTTTTACCTGCCTCTTGAGCCCCACTGTCGAGTTTATTGTTAACCCCATTTGGATCATCCAGGCGACGTTGTAATAGTTTCCATTCCACTTCGACACCGTCATGTTCCGCATCAGCGATTTTGTCGGGGTTATCGGCCATCAAATCGTTTAGATTTGCCATGTTTTCCAGGTCTAACTCGGTTTTTATAACTTTGACCCAAACAGCATCGGAAAACTTCTGATTGGCTTCTAGTCTTTCGGGTGCTTCAGGTGCTTCGACAACAAATTGAACTTGCGGCGGTGGTAAAGCTGCGCCTGGGGCTGGGGCTGGCGGCTGATATACAGTGGCAATGGGTGCACCAATCAGGCTTACGGTGGTTGTTCGATTGCCGTTTTGATCCAACCAGAAATAACGAGAAGCGGTAGGGGCGCCGTTTAAAGCCAATCCAAAATGTTCACAGCCATCAATGGTAATACATGAATGACCGCCCGTATTGGTAATTTGTGAAGTATAAGGCGCGGTGCTGTGGGCGCCATTGTCGTAGTAGCGGACAATGGTGTTGCCGTTAACAGTACTAACCTGACCAGCCCCGTAATGCCAGTTGGTATAGGTATAATAATTGCCGTTGTAGTTAGCAATTGAAGAGGAATCCAGGCCTTCTAATTCAATTTCAAAACCATAATAACTGTTAGTGTCTGAGTCGTTAAAAACATCGAAATTACCCAGCGTGCCATAGGTTGTGCTGGCCATGACAGCGCTATTGCCCAGTAAAGTGATACTACCTAGCAGAGCACCGATAATTTGGGCTTTATTTTTAATGATTTGTTGATGCATTGCACTTCCTTTAGAAAAATTGAAAAAGCATGGTGATGAATGGTTGGCTTTTTTAGTTTGAATGGTGCTTATAACGCATGCAGATAAATTTAAGCTTAAGTCTTCATTAAATTGGCATTAAATTTTCAGAAAAATTAATGTCAAGCTTGCGGCTTTTTATCAGCAAATCATGGCATAGTTAGCGAGAAGGCTGTGGCTAAAGCTCGAAGATTAAAATTTGTTGCCATAAAGTTTTTCTTAAAATAAAGGGCTAAAAAATATTATCGTATCAACAAATCAGCTGCCTTATTTGGCAGCTGATTTGTTTATTAGGTTTACAGTATTAATTAATCATCATCGGGGCCGTTGTGGCAGGTGTAGCAGCCGACCGGTTGGCCTTTTTTGACGGATTTTGTGCCCCATTCGGTTTGCCAACTTCTGTCAGCAGCGACACGAGACAGGACGGTGCCCCTTAAATCGCTGCCGTGGCAGGCCTTACATTCATCCGGATTTTTCTCGAAGAAGGCTGGATGACCTCTATCTTCATCGAGTGCCCAACGAAGGTCACCGACATTGTGCATGCCATGCGGGCCAGCTGTGGTTAGCGACAAACTACCGGCTTTGTGGCAGGTGGTGCATTCGCTGATGGTGCCGGCATGACCTTGTAAGTCGTTGGAGGCAATATCATCATTGGGATGATCAGCATCACTTGGCCAGATGGCATGAGTGCTGCCGTGACAACCTTCACAGGCTACGCCGCTGTGTCCTTTACTAAAACGGAATAGTTTGTTGTCGTTTTCTGCGAAACGTTTATTCGTAGCCAAGAATGGCGAGGCGGATGGATCGTTTTGATCGAATGCATGCATTAAACGAATACCGTCATTGGCCAAGCTGGCACCTGTTGGTGTCATGTGATTGACGGCATCCCCGGTGTGGCAGGATTGGCAACGCGGCTCGTCCACCCAAGCTTTGCGGGTTTGGTTGGCTGCGAGATTGACTTGGTTGATGGGGCCGCTAGGTTTTAACGGATGGGCTCCGCCTACTGCTTCCATGTCGCCATGGCAGTTTTGGCAGGTTACGGTTTCTGTCATGGCGCCACGTAAGCATTTAGTCTTAGAGCCTGGGTGACATTGATAGCAGGCTTGTTGGTCAGCGGGAGGGACACCATTCAAACTGGGATCAAGACCGGCGATTGGGGCCGGGCTATCGAAAATGGTTTTGCCGTTCACTTGGACTTGAGTCATCTGATTGGCATGGTAATCATGCATAACTTGAGACATCCATTTATGCCCGACTTGGTTGCCCGAAGGTTGGCCGATGCCAGCCAAATCCAGAGCGGGTGAATAATGGCAGCCAGCACAGAGTACCGGTTGGTTTGCCACTAATTGGGTACCTTGATTCAAATCGTGCAGAATCAAAACATTCTCTCTAGCCTGGGCTGAAATCACTGGGTTTTTCGACCATAGCACTTTGTTATCGCTGGCGGCTCCTATACCTGTGGCATGACAGTTGTTGCAGGTGGTTTCATCTGAAACCGGCACAACGACGTCAGTGTGGGCGAGTTCTACGCTAGGATTTTTGGCGTCAAATGCGCTGACTCTTAACATAGGATAAGGGTTGTAATTGTTTTGATCGTCGAAAGGGAAAATCGGAATGCCTTCAGCGGCGAACATGCCTAAATGATCACTCCAGCCAAAGCTGGTATTGCTAAGTGCTGGCGCATCGGCGGGCATGTATAGATCTTTGATGCCTTGTCCATTTGCCAAGTTGGCGCCGAATAATAACTCCACATAGCTTTTATTACGGGTGGGCTCGATGTCCCAGAAATTGGTTTTACCAATTGAGGTGGAATTAATGGAATTGTTACTGTCCGGGATAGGTGAGTAGCGCAAAATTACAGCATTTTTATCAACCAGCTTTGGTTTGCCGTTGGCATCCTGAGCTATCACTTGGGCATTAAGCACGTTGTAAGGCGGCAAAATCGAAAATACAGAAAAGTCGTCGTCGACGCAGTGCATGCCTAAATCATTATTGGCTAGTATTTTAAAATTGCTGAGGAAACTTGTTCCCTGACCTGAGCCGCCTGAATTGTTGCTGCTGTATGTGAAGGTCAGTTTGTTACTTCTTTTTTCACTGCTAGTCATCAGTTGTACGCTAACCGTGCCACTGCCTTTAGGAACCGAAGTTTTAACTTGGGTATTAGTCCATGAAGCAATTTTGTCCTCGATTAGCTCGGCACTGCCAAAATAGATTTTGCCTTTTTTACTGCCGAAATTTTGTCCAGTCAGCGCGATGGTTTGATTCTGCAATCCACTGGAAGGTGATAATGAGGATAATTGTGGGGATGTTATTGAGTCAGAGCTGTCAGAAGAGGATTTACTGTATTTGAAAGATTGCTTGTTGCTTCTTTTTTCATTACTGGTCATCAACTCTACGTCAACGGTGCCACTTCCTTCCGGAACTAACGTGGTAACGCGGGTGTTCGACCAGGAGGCGATTTTGTTCTCACTCAGCTTGGTGCTGCCAAAATAGATTTTGCCTTTTTTACTGCCGAAATTTTGTCCAGTCAGCGTGATGGTTTGATTCTGAATTCCACTAGAAGGTGATAGGGAAGAGAGTGCCGGGTTAGTGTTTTTCGATTTTGAATCAGCCTGAGTTTGACCAATACTTAAAAATAAAACACAAAAAAAACAGATGAGAGGCGGGGCTTTACGCGACAGTTCCATATCAATCTCCAATAGAACTTAAGGAGGTTCTAATTCTTGGTGATGGCACTATCAAAGTCAAATTAAGATTTCATTAAATCCTTGTGGTTATTTGTAAGTATCTGATAGATTGATGGAAAATAAACATTTTTGCAAGTTTATAGGTCAATTCTCTCCGGCGCTACGCGCATGACTTCTTCAATGGTGGTGATACCAGCGGCGACTTTTTCGGCACCGCTGAGACGTAAAGGTCGCATACCTTCCTTAATAGCTTGCTTTTGTAAAGTTGCGATGTCGCAGCCTTCTACAATTATTCTTTGCAGGCTAGGGCTGTTTTCAAAGATTTCGTAAATGCCAATCCGGCCGGCAAAGCCAGTGTTGCGGCATTCCTTACAGCCAACCGCTTGATAGATTTTTTTCGGTGTGGCCACTTTAAACGGTGCGACCAGGGCTTGCCATTGTGCTTCATCAACGGTAATAGCGGTCTTGCAGTGGCACAACACCCGAATCAGGCGTTGGGCCATGATGCCTAACAGGGTTTGTTGAATCAAATAAGCCGGAACACCAATGTTAAGTAAGCGTGTGACTGCTGCGGGTGCGTTGTTTGTATGTAGGGTGGAAAACACTAAGTGCCCGGTCAGCGAAGCTTGTACGGCCATTTCAGCAGTTTCCATGTCACGAATCTCGCCGACCATGATGATGTCCGGGTCTTGTCGCATTAAGGTGCGGATGCCGCTGGCAAAATCCAGTCCGATGCCGGCATGCACTTGCATTTGATTAAAGCTGGGTTCGATTTGCTCGATGGGGTCTTCGACTGTACAGAGGTTGATTTCCGGCGTCGCCAATCTTTTTAGAGTGGAATACAGCGTGGTGGTTTTGCCGGAACCGGTGGGGCCGGTGACCAGAATAATGCCATGGCTTTGGCTGGTCATTTGGTTCCAGATCTTGAGTTCCTGCTTGTTGAAACCTAGTTGTTCGTAATTACGTAACAGGACTTCCGGATCGAATATGCGCATCACCAGTTTTTCGCCAAATGCAGTCGGCATGGTGGAGAGTCTGAGCTCGATTTCTTTGCCGCTGATGCTCTGGGTTTTGATACGACCATCTTGCGGTAGCCGTTTTTCAGCGATATTCATCCGACCGATAATTTTCAAGCGACTTAGCACCGCATTCAAAATCGGTTTGGGTAATTGATAGACCTGGTGCAGAATGCCGTCTATTCTAAAGCGCACATTGCCTTGTTGGCGGCGCGGCTCGATATGGATGTCGCTGGCGCGTTGATCAAAAGCAAATTGCAGCAGCCAGTTGACCAGATTGACAATGTGCTGGTTATTGGCATCCAAATCGGCATTTTTGCTGAGCTCAAGTAGTTGTTCGAAATTTTGTACGGCGTTATTGTCGTTTTGGCCGCTTTGGCTGCCAGCGCCTTTTAACGAACTGGAAAAATTGTAAAACTCATTTAGATAACGTTTGATTTCATCCGGGTTGGCAAAGACGCAATGAATCTGGCCGCTGTGCATTTTGGCTAAATCTTGTTTCCAGGATTGTACCCAGGGTTCTGCAGTAGCCACCACGATTTCATCGTCGCTGATTTTAATCGGCAGAATGTTGTAATTGCTGGCGTAGGCTTTGCTAAACAGTGTAGTGACTTTTGCCACATCTATGCGCAGCGGATCGAAGTAGTAATAAAACATGGCTAGTTTCTTGGCCAGCCATTGTGTGAGGTCTTCTTGTGTGATGAGTTTGCCAAGCATGGATTTGTCGGCAAGCTCACATTCAGCGAGTATTTTAAGCGGGTGTTTGTGGCTGTTTATCCCGGCCTGAGCATATTGGCGGCATTTCTCAAGGTCTGTTGTAGACAGTATGTCATCATCTTCCAGCCAGACGATGACTTGATGAATATCCAGTTTTTGGTCTTCGGTTTTACTTTCTTCTCGCATCAGCATTTATAGCTCGTCGTTGTATTCCGCTTCATCCAGAATAATCGAGCCATCTGCAGCCCAGTTGACTTTGGTAATGCCGGGTTCTTCGGCTTCGAGGGCTTTTAAAATGCTTTCTTGATGATTCAATTGTGCTTGCTGCTGGCGAACTTGATCAGCCAGTTCTTTGTTTTCCTGCAATATCCGTTTCAATTCCAGGCCTTTCTCAATGGCATTCAGAATTTCAAGGTTGTTCCAGGGTTTATTGATAAAGCGAAACACACCCAGCATGTTGATGGCGTTTTGAGCTGTATCAAGGTCGGCATAACCTGTTACGATCATGCGTATTGCATTGGGTTGAATGGTCATGAATTTCTCCAGAAAACTGATGCCATCCATTTCCGGCATTTTGTAATCCGAAATGACAATGTCAAATTCATTGGCTGCAGCCAACAACAAAGCTTCCGGGCCACAACTGGCTGTAGTGATTGAATAATGCTTTAATACTCTCGCAAGTGCTTTTAAGATGTTGGCTTCATCATCGACGAGTAGAATTTTTGCAGTCTCAGGATTCATGTTTTGATGTCTGTTAGTTTTAACTGTAAGTTATAGCATAAAGGAAAAATATGGCTTTGGAAGTATCGGACGAATCGCAATTACAGTTTTTATATAAATTGGCGTTTGTCGATGGCAAAAAGCTGGAGTTTCCCATCAATATCGACAAAGCTAGCAATCGTTTTATTCCGCAGCAACATGAAGCGGTGCCGGTTTGGGCTGCGCTGGAATATCATCAATGCAGCAATTGCCCTTTAAAAAAAACCGACGTACCGTTGTGCCCGGTCGCTGCTAATTTGGTGCCATTGATTGATTTATGTGGTGCGATGACATCTTATCAAACCGTACAGCTGGAAGTTGTAACTCCAGAGCGCAGTATTAGCGGCGAGACTAGCGTGCAACGGGTATTAAGTTCGATATTAGGCCTGATTATCGCCACCAGTCCCTGTCCTCATACTGAGTATCTTAAACCGATGGCTCGCTTTCATTTGCCGCTGGCCAGTGAGGATGAAACTATTTATCGCACTAGCTCCATGTTTTTGCTGGCGCAATATTTTTTATACAAAGATGGCAAAACTTATTCGCTAGATCTGGATGGCTTGACGAACATTTACAAGGAATTAAAAACTATTAACCGTGCTCTGGCCGGGCGTTTGAGGTCAGCGATTACTGAAGATGGTGCGGTGAACGGGATTATTTTGTTGGATTTACTGTCGCAATCGGTGTCATGTTCGATCGAGGATGGCATGGAAGAGCTACGCTATTTATTCAAGCGTTATGGAGTGAACTAGCCTAAATTAAATCCGCACTTTAAGAACCAAGTCTTTGCTGTGTCTGCGCATTTCCAGCACTTTATCGACTTGACTATTGGTCAGTATTTGGTCTTTTAAATACAGTATACCGTTGTGTATGATTTCAGCCGCTTCCATGCCAGGTTGTAATTGAGTCCAGGATATTTCGATAATCGGCCGCTCATCCTCTGATTTTGACTCTGTCAGCATTTGTAAAAAATGTTCAACTACCTCAGGATCATAGAGACTGTTGCTTTTTTTCAGCAGATACTGATGAGCTTGCTCTATGCTCATGACTTTGCCGGTGATAAATCCATCCAGGCAACAGATGTAATCGCGTATCACAGCTAAAATTCTGGAACCCAGCGGGATTTTATCGCCAGCCCAACCACTCGGCTCACCGGTGCCATCAAAATACTCATGCTGATACAGGATGAGTTCTGCAGCATTTTGTAGTTGATCAATACCATTTAACAAACCCCAACCTTCCTGTCCGTGGTTCAGGTAGCGTCGTTTACCCGCAGTGGTCATTTCATTGAGCGGTTGCCGAAGCAGATTGTCTGGTAAGCTGATTTTGCCTATTTGTAATAACAAGCCGGCATAAAGAATATCTTTTTGCGCTTCGTTATCCACATTCATGTGTTGAGCCAGTGCTTTAGCGTTTTCGGCAATGTATTTGGAATGGCCACTTTTGATGCCGGGTCGCATTTCGATGATGCGGGCAAAGGTTTTAATTGTGTTAGTAAATTGTTTTTTCAACACATTATGCGCGTTATCAATACGCTGCAAGGACAGTTTTAATTGCTCTGTCCGCAACTGCACTTTATTTTCCAACTGATCGTTTAGTAGTTTTAGTTCTTCGTTTTGCTGATTAATTATGGCAAATAATTGTCGCCGCTCTTCGCGTAAACGTTTTTGCTCTAGAGCATTATTGACTAAAATTTTTAATTCATTATCTTCCCAGGGTTTGCTGCAGTAACTATAAATCCGGCCTTTGTTGACGGCGGTAACTGTGGATTCAATGTCTGCGTAACCGGTCAATAATATACGTACGGTGTCGGGCCAGCGTTCGGCGGCCTGAGATAAAAACTCGGCCCCATCCATTTGTGGCATCCGCATATCGGAAATAATTAAGTCGACTGCATTTTCGCTGAGTACCTGCAAACCTTGTTCGCCATTTTCAGCCAGCAACACGTTGTAATCGGACGATCTGAATAGACGTTTAAGTGATTTCAGAATATTCGGTTCGTCATCAACAAATAACAAATTTGCAGGGGCAGCAGAAGTAGTGTCGTTCATGACCGTGTGGTTAGCGGATTTATAAATGGTTGGGTAAAGATACTCTAAATCTACTGCCTTTGCCGACAGTCGATTGCAAATCAAGCTTGCCTTTATGATCCTGGATGATTTTGTACGACAGCGATAATCCTAGACCCGTGCCTTTGCCTATCGGCTTGGTGGTGAAGAAGGGATCGAAAATTTTGGCTTGAATGTCAGCCGGGATGCCCTGGCCACTATCCTCTACTTCAAACCAGACCCAATCATCACCCTCGTAGCCGGTACGAAGATAGATTTTGCCGAAATCGTCTATCGCCTGTGCTGCGTTGACTAGTAAATTCAAAATCACCTGATTGATTTGGCTGCCGACGCAAATAAAAGGTTTTACCCCTGCATATTCTTTCAAGACTTCGGCTTTATATTTGATTTCATTATTGACGATATTCAAGGTGGCATTTATGCCTGCCTCAAGGTCAAACTGGCTTTCATCTTGTTTATCGATGCGGGAAAAATCCCGCAAATCCTGCACGATTTTTTTGGCTCGCGTAGCGCCTTCTAAGGCTTCTTTGACCAGATCGGGAATGTCTTCTCTCATGAAATCTAAATCGGTAGATTTTTGCAATTGGACAAACTCCCTGACAACAGGATTATCAGCCGGCAGTTGTTGGGCCACTAACTGGCCTGCATCGATGACTTGAAATAAATTCTGAATATATTGCTGCAATGTATTCAGGTTGGAACTAATGTAGCCTAGGGGATTATTGATTTCATGGGCTACCCCAGCCGCTAATTGCCCCAAAGATGCCATTTTTTCAGATTGAACCAGATGGCTTTGGACTTCTTTCAGTTGTTGATTGAGGGCTAGCTGTTGGTTCTTTTCGACTTCAAGATGTTGATTAGCTTCTACTAATTGTTTAGTGCGTTGATTCACCAACTGTTCTAAATTAACCTCAGCTTGTTTCTGCAGGCTGATGTCCATGCCAAACCCCAGCAAGCCGGCAAATTCGCCATTTTTGCGGATGCGAGGCACAATTTTTTCCAGAACCCACAGCTTGCCGTTTGCTGGGGTATGCAAGCGAAATTCAATTTGTTGTTCTTGTAACCCGCTGCTGGCAGTGGCATACGCCTTTGTGACCAGCTCAATATCGTCTGGATCGATAGCGTCATGCCAGTTGCTTTTATTGAGCGTCTCTTTTGACAGACCAAAGGTATGTAACCAAAATTGATTGCAAAAAATAGGCACATTTTTATTATTGGTGATCCAGATCAGTGCGGGTAATTGATCGGCTAATTCTTTAAAGCGGTTTTCACTTTCCCGCAAAGCCGAATACAAATTACTTTGCATGATGTCTGTTTGTTCTTTTCTGATCAGCTCTTCGTTGCTCGAACCTTTTTTTGTCAGTTCAAGCACCATTTGTTTATCCGAAAACAAAATATGATCCATCAGCCATTTCACTAGAAAATCGATAAGATCATTAGACACGGTTTCAGGGTTTTTGATGGCATTTTCCCGTTCCTGACTTACTTTTTGAACGAATTCCTGATGTTGCTCTTTGTGTTTAGCGAAGTGATTGCTGTCATAGCCTCCTTCCAGCATAAAGCGTTCTTCGTCTTCAAAGTGATAGTGGGTGTAATCAATCAATTCATCCACCAGCTTTAACACTTTTTGTGGTTCGTAACCCAGCGCAACCGCTTCGTCGAGCTGATTGAGGATTTCAACCAGATGTTGGTGTTGCTTATCCACAGAGGGTACGCCAAGTTCGAGTTGATTACTCCAGGTTAAAATTGCCATTGTGTTTCTGTTTTGAAATTGTTTAGGATAAAACCATTAGGGCTGACCACGTCCTAAGGCTGGAGGTTAAAGTTGTTTGGATAATACACGACAACGGCCTCTAGTGATAAGCCAAGATTCTATTCTATGTGGCGTACAATTTAGATTAGTCGTTTTCAAGGTTTATGGTGGATATGGAAAGAGTTTATTTATTAAACCCTGATTGACAGCCCGGTCTGGCATGTCAATACTCTAAAGTTAGTGGGTCCTGATCGCAAACTCAAATGGAGTGTTTGGTTATGAAAGTGGGTCTGATCAAAGAAATCAAAAGCAGAGAAAGTCGAGTAGGTTTGACACCGGATGGCGTGGCGGCATTGGTGGCGCGCGGACATCATGTTTTGGTTGAAAAGAGTGCCGGTGTTGGCTCCGGTTTTAGCGATGCCATGTATCAGCAGGCAGGTGCACAAATCTGCAGTACTGCCCAAGCCTGGGATAATGAATTAATTATCAAGGTTAAAGAACCGATTGAAGCGGAATACTGCTTTTTGAAACAGCAGATCGTGTTTACCTTTTTTCATTTGGCAGGCGTGCCGCTGGCCTTGACTAAAGCCTTGCTGGCCGGCAAAACCAGTGCCGTGGCTTACGAGACCTTGGAAGATGCAAACGGTCGATTGCCTTTATTAGCGCCGATGAGTGCGGTTGCCGGCAACATGGCGGTGCAAATGGGTTGTCATTTTCTGGCAGCCTATCAGGGCGGTAAAGGCGTCATGTTAGGCGCGGTGTTGGGTAAACACTACGGAAATGTTTTGATCATTGGTGATGGCGTGGTGGGGAGTCACGCAGCCCGCACAGCTGTGGGTTTGGGCGCCAATGTCACCGTCGCCGGGTTATTTCCGGAAAATGCTATTCGCTTGCAGCGTGACATTTCTTCAGATATTGCTTATGTGATTTCAGAGCCAGACACGATTCAAGAACATTTGCGCACAGCTGATTTAGTGGTTGGCGCGGTATTGATTCATGGTGCCCGTGCCACGCATGTAGTGACCGATGCCATGGTGCAGAGTATGCAGCCCGGTTCGGTGATAGTCGATGTCAGTATCGATCAGGGCGGCTGTATCGAAACGGCGCATGCCACTGGCCATGATAATCCGGTTTATGAAAAACACGGTGTGATTCATTATTGTGTCAGCAATATGCCAGGCGCTTATCCGTGTACATCGACCTTGGCATTGACCGATGCGACTTTACCTTATGTATTAAAACTGGCCGATAAGGGCTTGATGGCTTTGCAGCAGGATACTGGGTTTGCCAAAGCCTTAAATACTCACCAAGGTTATATCAGCTGTCTGCCGGTAGCAGAATCATTGGCATTAATGGACAATTACCGGCCATTTTCAGCTGATTTTATCGGTGCCTAAAATACCTCTTTAGCAAGGATAGTTTTGATGAATATGAGCCAGATGGAGTTGCTGCGGGTTTTGCAGGAAACTCAGTTTAATCTCAGCAAAGCGGCAGAAAAAATGCACGTGGTGCAATCGGCTGTCAGTCGACAATTACAATTGCTGGAAATGGAATTAGGTTCACCCTTATTCGAACGTCAAGGTAAGCGATTGCAGGGATTGACGCCGCTGGGTGAACGCGTGATGCAGGAAGTCGAGCAGATTCATCAGGCTAAGAAAAACATCCAAAGCATAGCCGAAGATTTTCGCGATAGTCGCCACGGTACCTTGCATATTGCTACAACCCACACCCAGGCAAAATATTTGCTCCCGGTGCCGGTGCAAAAATTCCGACAGAGATATCCCGGCATCAAGATTTATATGGTGCAGTCGTCGCCGGATAATCTGATTGAGTTATTGCATAGCCATCGGGCTGATATCGCCATTTGCACTGAAAAACTGGCTGATGACCCACGACTGATTTTAGAGCCTTGTTATGAATGGCATCATGTTGCCATCGTGCCGCAAGAGCACGTTTTAGCTGAGGGTAAGCTGACGCTGCAGCGACTGGCGACACAGCCTATTTTGACTTACAGTCCGGGTTTTACCGGACGCACTGCCATCGAAAAAGCCTTTAATGATGCGGATTTAGAACCGGATATTGTTTTGGCGGCAGCCGATTCCGATATCATTAAGACTTATGTCAGATTGGGGCTAGGCGTCGGCATCATTGCTGAAACCTCTTATGAAGCTACAAAAGACAACGATCTGCTGGCGCTGGACTTGGGGCAGCTAATCTCATCGTCGGTGACTAAAGTGGCCTATTTAAAGCAACTTTATTTACCCTCTTACTGCCGATACTTTATCGATGCGCTGTTGCAGCAGGCACAATCCAAAAGCGCAAATTCTAAGGGCAGTAAACTACAAGCCAAAGCTTGATTTAAAGTACAAAACAGCTAGCACTAAATAGACAATAAAACTAAGCCCCAATAACCAGGGACGATGGCGTGGGCGCGCCCATTCCGGTAAATGCGGCGGCAATAGACGATGATTTAGAAAATATAGCGCCACAGGAAATATCAGTGTGCCAATAAAGCCAATCAATGCGCTGATTAAAATCAACGGCCCAGGTGCATCCAATTGCATGGTAAATGAAGTTATCAGCGTCAATAAGCCTAAGAAAATGTAATACCACTGTCTAGCCGGTAAACGGCGGCTGTTTGGGAACAGCGTCATTACAATGTCGGTTTGTATGCGGCTGACTGCATCGGCGGTGGCTAGCCAGGTATCGGTTAAAAATGCCGCAGCAATGACTAAAAACAGCAAGCGGCCAATTTCGCCCCAGCTGACGGCAAAAAACTGACTTTGCACCACGGCCAACTCATATTCTTGTGGCAACAAGCCTTTTGGAAATAAAAGCGCGTAAGCCAGCAAACAAGTCATTAAGGTGGTTAGCAAATTACCGATGATGCCGACCAGAATGTCTGTGCTTAGAAAACGCCGCCAGGTCGACCAGTTTTTTGCGCTTTCGACTTCGTTGCTGGGTAAAAAGCCATCGCTGACGACCGCTTCTTCCGTACCTCCCAAGCCAGTGATGCGTCCCACCAGACTAGCCATGCCGGCACCTTTGTCGCGCAGCCAGTAGGAGTAAAACAAAATCCAGAAACCACCCAGACCGGCAAAGGTAATCGCAGTTAATAACTTGCTGGCATCGGCATTATCCCAAGCGCGCGGCATGCTGCCGACAGGGCCGAGCAAGCCTTGGGCAAATTCCGGCAAGGTTGCCAGTACGTCGCTTTGCATGCAGGCTGACAACAAGCCTAGTACGGTCACCACAGCGACTAGTTTCATAAAGCGTTCGATTAAGGTATACACCACACCGCTGGCTAAAATGGCGGTGACGAACACCGCAATCGAGGCATAACCCCAAAACAGGCTTTGCCCACGTTGCGTCCAACCGATAGGCCAATGGGTGAGTTCCGCCATTGCGGTGCCACCGGCTGAAGCAAAAGCACCGAACCATAAAAACGATACCGTCATCAGCAACCACAAAAATACCCCGAAACCACGATGCAAACGGATAAAGCCATGAAAAATGCTCTCGCCGGTCAGCATGGTGTAGCGACCTATTTCCAGGTTCAACGGATATTGCAGCAAACAGGCAGGTGCTAGCAGCCATAAAAACGTCAGGCCGTATTTAGCCACCATATACGGCCACCAGATCAGCTCGCCGCTGCCTTGCGCAAGCGCCATCCACACCACGCCGGGTCCAAGTGCTGCCCACCAGCCGGGAAATGCCGGCATCGCGCGGCGGGAAAGTTGACTTAGATCAGCGATATTCATGTTGAGTTTATATAGTCGGTATTGAATGGGATTACTAAAACAAACCGCTGATAACTCCAGCATCACTGATGTCGATGCGTTCTGCTGCTGGTACTTTCGGCAAGCCTGGCATGGTCATCATGTCGCCGGCGATCGCAACGATAAAACCAGCGCCATTGGCTAGTCTGACTTCGCTGATTTCAACCGTGTGACCTGAGGGTGCACCTTTGCTGTTGGGATTGGTAGAAAATGACATCTGGGTTTTGGCCATACAAATGGGGAAATGGCCGTGGTTAACCTGCAGGGCTTTGATTTCAGCCATGACCTTAGGGCTGGCGCTGATAGCTGCGGCGCCATATAGCTTGGTGGCGATGGTTTCGATCTTATCCCACAGGGGTTGCTCAGCGTCATAGACGTAACTGAATTCCGCTGCGCGATTGTCGACAATAGCCAAGACTTCACGGGCTAGGTCTTCAGCGCCGGCACCACCTTGCGCCCAATGTTTGGATAGCACGCATTTTGCCCCAATCGCTTCGCATTTTTGTTGTAGTAAGGCAATTTCCGCATCGGTATCGAAACTGAAATGGTTGATACAGACTATGCAGGGCAGGCCGTAATGGTTTTTGATGTTGTTGAAATGGCGTTCCAGGTTGGCAAAACCGGTTTCCAAGGCGGCCAGATTTTCGACATTCAAGTCTTCTTTATTGACGCCGCCATGAAATTTTAACGCGCGTACGGTCGCAACCAAAACCATGATCGAGGGTTTTAGGCCTGACATGCGGCATTTGATGTCGATGAATTTTTCCGCTCCCAAATCAGCGCCGAAACCGGCTTCGGTCACCGCATAATCGGCTAATTTTAATGCTGTTTGGGTGGCGGTGACAGTGTTGCAGCCGTGGGCAATATTAGCAAATGGGCCGCCGTGGATAATCGCCAGATTGTTTTCCAGAGTTTGCACCAGATTCGGTTTGATGGCGTCTTTTAACAGGGCTGCCATAGCGCCATGGGCTTTTAAGTCACGCGCGTAAACCGGCGTGATCCTGTCGGATTTATAAGCAATCACGATACGACCCAGGCGTTCTTTTAAATCGGCGCGACTGGTCGCTAAACACAAAATGGCCATCACTTCGGAGGCGACGACGATATCAAAACCGTCTTCACGCAAATAGCCGTTGGCAGGACCACCTTGGCCGATGGTGATTTTACGCAAAGCACGGTCATTCATGTCTATGACGCGTTTCCATTGAATGCGACGCGGGTCAATATCCAGCGCATTACCGTGGTTGATGTGGTTGTCAATCAAAGCGGATAGCAAGTTGTGCGCTACGCCAATCGCGTGAAAGTCGCCGGTAAAATGCAGATTGATGTCTTCCATTGGCACCACTTGCGAATAACCGCCACCAGCAGCACCACCTTTGACGCCAAAGCAGGGGCCTAAGGAGGGTTCGCGCAAACACATGATGGTTTTTTTGCCCAGTCTATTCAGTGCATCACCCAAGCCTACTGTGGTGGTGGTTTTACCTTCACCTGCCGGGGTAGGACTGATGGCAGTGACTAAAATCAGTTTACCGTTGCTGTTATTGGTCAGGCTATTGACGTATTCCAGCGATATTTTGGCTTTGTAATGGCCGTAAGGGTCCAGGTGCTCAGCAGGGATGCCGAATGTTTCGCCGGCTAAATCGATGATGGGGCGCATTTTTGCCTGTTGAGCAATTTCAATGTCTGACATGCAGGTCTCCAAACGAGAATAAGTGATGAGTGAGTTTTAGGGATTTAAGTCAGCCTAAGGCTTTAATTTTGCGAAATTGACAGCTTAGGCTGAGAAATTGCGGCTATTTTAGCGATTAAACGCCTTGATTGTTGGGATTTACCCAATCACGCCGAATGGCAGCGGCTCTGCTTCGATGGTCCAGACAGGGTAGGCTTGCATGATGTATTTAAACAACGGAGAAGCTAAAAATGCCTGTAACCATTGGCATAATAAAGGGTAGGGGCTGGTGTTAAACCATGCGGCGTCCACGGCGGCAAATTGGCGCACAAAAGGGGCTATTGCAGCATCGATTAGGCTGAAATGGTCACTAAACAAATAACTGGTGTTCTGCAATCGGTGCTCAAGTTCAGCCAGAAACACTTCAGCTTGTTGACGGTAGTACGCCATTGGCTGTTCTGGATAACGATCAGCATACTTGTAGCGATCCAAAGCCTGTTTAAATTCGCCGTCGTTACTTTTTACTAATGCTTGTGCGGCTGGGTTTTTCCAGCTTGATAGCCAGGCGTTTGTATCATGGATTTCCAAAGCCCACAGCATAATGTCCAGGCTTTCATCAATGATTTGTCCATTGGGTAACACCAGCACTGGTACAGTGCCTTTTGGCGACACCGACAACATGTCGGCTGGTTTGTTACGTAACTCGATTTCTCGTAGCGTTACCAAAACGCCGGCGTTGGCAATGGCCAAGCGGGCTCGCATGGCATAAGGACAACGTCTGAAACTGTAAAGAACGGGGTGATTATTTGATGAAGACCTTGAGTGCATAGACTGACGGATACGGGTGGATTACCTCGTGGTAATCCACCTAACAGGGTTAAGATTCTGAATACACCGGAAAACGTGAGCACAATAATTTTACTTTATTGCGCACAGAATCAATGACATTTTCATCGTTCATGTTTTCCATCACATCGCACATTAAGCTGGCGATTTCGCGCATCTGATCTTCTTTAAAGCCACGCGTAGTGGGTGCCGGTGTGCCGACACGGATGCCGCTGGTGATAAACGGGGATTGCGGGTCGTTTGGTACGGCGTTTTTGTTGACGGTGATATGTGCGCGATTTAAAGCAGCATCCGCATCTTTGCCGGTAATGCCTTTGGCAATTAAGGACACCAGCATTAAGTGATTGTCGGTGCCGCCGGATACTACATCAAATCCGCGTTTCATGAATACTTCCGCCATCGCCTGGGCGTTTTTTACCACTTGCAGTTGGTAGGTTTTAAATTCCGGACTCATGGCTTCTTTGAAGGCCACTGCTTTGGCTGCAATTACATGCATCAGCGGGCCGCCTTGAATGCCGGGGAAAATGTTGGAGTTAAGTTTCTTCTCCAAATCCGGGTTGCTTTTGCACAAAATCAAGCCGCCGCGTGGGCCGCGCAAGGATTTATGCGTGGTGCTGGTAACGACATCAGCTATCGGTACCGGATTGGGGTAGAGGCCAGCAGCCACCAAGCCTGCCACATGGGCCATATCGACGACCAGATAAGCGCCGACTTTGTCGGCGATATCGCGGAAACGTTGCCAGTCCCAAATGCGTGAATAGGCTGAGAAACCGGCAATGATCATTTTGGGTTTGTGTTCCAGGGCCAGGGCTTCGACTTGCTCGTAATCAATTTCGCCGGTGGTGGGGTTTAAGCCGTATTGAATGGCATTATAGATTTTGCCGGAAAAATTGGGTTTGGCACCGTGGGTTAAATGCCCGCCATCGGCCAGGCTTAAGCCCAATATGGTGTCGCCCGGCTGTACCAGTGCCATGAATACCGCCATGTTCGCTTGTGAACCGGAATGTGGTTGTACATTCGCATAATCGGCGCCAAAGAGTTCTTTGGCCCGATCGATGGCCAGTTGTTCGGCGATATCGACATATTCACAGCCACCGTAATAACGTTTTCCCGGATAGCCTTCGGCGTATTTGTTGGTCAATAAAGTGCCTTGCGCCTCCATAACCCTTGGACTGGTGTAGTTTTCCGAAGCAATCAGTTCGATATGATCTTCCTGGCGCCGACGCTCTTGTTCGATGGCTTTATATAACTCATTATCAAAATCTTTGATGGTCATGGATGGGCTAAACATAGTGTCTCCTGGTGGGGTTTTATTCTGTAAAAGGATGCAGCAATAGGATTTGTAGGTCCGCAACGTTGGTGCCTGTGGCGCCTATCGTCACTAAAGCGTTGGCGGCATGTAATGCAGTGTAAGAATCATTGTTTAGCAACGCGGTTTCAGGATCAATGCCGGCGTCGCGTATTTTGTTTAAGGTCTGGCGATTGACGATGCCTCCGGCCTCGTCTGTCGGACCGTCACGGCCATCGGTGCCGGCACTTAAAAATGTCCATTCACAAGGCAGGGCATGCTTTTCTGCGGCCAAGGCAAAGGCCAATGCCATTTCCTGATTGCGGCCACCTTTACCGTTGCCGGTAACAGTGACTGTGGTTTCGCCGCCGGCGATTTGGGCGCTGGCTTGGGTTAAGCCTTCGACCATCTGCCCTTTGCAATCTAATAACCATTGTTCTGCCACTGCGCGCGCTTCGCCTTCTAATTGTTTGTTGTAGATGGTGGTAACAAAATTTTGTTGCTGTGCTGCTGTAAATACGGCATCGACACTGATGCTGTTGCTGCCGATTAAAGTCTGGGTCGTTTGTTTAAAAATCGGCTCGCCAGGCTTCAATGTTTCTTGATGCAAACCTGCTGCACCAGCTTCCAAATAGTTTTTTACAGTAAACGGCGCTTTATCCCAAACCTTTTTACTTTTGAATACTTCAATCGCATCAGAAAATGTGCTGGTATCGGCGACTGTGGGGCCACTGGCTATGGCGCTGAGATCGTTGTCCAGTACATCAGATAATATCAAGGCCTGTAAATCAGCTGGAGCGGCCAGTCTAGCCAGTCCGCCACCTTTGATTTTTGATAAATGCTTACGTACGCAATTGATTTGGTTGATGTTTGCCCCGCAGGCTAATAACAATTCGGTAGCGGCAATTTTATCCGCCAGGCTGATGCCTTCGACAGGGTAGGGCAGCAAGGCTGAGCCGCCGCCGGAAATCAATGCTAACACCAGCTGGTTTTGCTTGGCATTCAGGCATTTTTCTGCAACCTTTTCTGCAGCCAGCAAACCATTTTGATCCGGCAGCGGGTGACCGGCACCAATTACCTCAAAGCCATCGACTGGAGTTACATTGTCGTAGGTGGTAACAATAATCCCGGGTTCGAGTAGCTTGTCGGTTGCGATTGCTTGTCGGGCAGCCTTCGCCATCGCACAAGCCGCTTTGCCGAAGGCGATGATATGAATTTTAGCGTCGTTGTTGCGGTGAAAGTAGTGATTATCACTATTTGACAAACATCTTTTGACGGCTGTCTGTGGGTCGGCTGACGCAACACCTGCCCGGAAAAATGCAAGGCATTGTTCACGCAAAATTGCCAATTGTTGAGCCATTTTTAAATAGTATCGATTAGGCCATTTGTTTAGCTAACTGGAAAATAACTTCGGCATCAAACACCTGTTTATTATCTTCAAACAGCTTGGCGATACAGGCTCTGTGTAAGGCCAATTTTAGGGTGCCGAAGCCAATAGCGCCCCAGACAATTTTACCGTTACGAATTTCGCCTTTATCCATTACCTGCATGCCGCCAATACCGACCGGTGGGGTGGCATTGGCGTCGGCCAATACTTCCAGCTTAGGGTTATCTTGCCAGTGTTCCGGTTTAAGCAGCTCTACCCCTGCCGCGCCTGTCGCCAAAACGATGTTGGCGTCCTGAATGATTGCGGCTCTTGCATCCAAATCAGCCGCTTCCAGAGGGGTTAAATCGACATTAAAGCGTTCTTTCATTGCAAAGCAGGCTTTTTCTGCATTAAAGATATGTCTGGAAGAAATGCTAACCTGGGCGCCCTCAAGAGCCATCATTGCAGCGGCACGTTGGCCGACTGGACCGGTGCCGGCTAATACCACGACTTTTTTACCGGCCAGTTGAGTGCTTTGGCCAATTCTGGCTACCGCGGCGGCGGCTGTAGTGTTACTGCCATTGCTGTCCAGCATCACAGACACTTGAAAGCCGGGAAAAAAGTGTTTTTGTACAGCGGCTAGTAAGTCTTGCCCGGCGGTTATATTGCTGCCACCTATGAAAATAGCAGTGTTTTTTTTGTCTTTTGGTGCGCGGGTGAATATACAGCCATCAACCAAACCGCCGATATTTTCAGCGGTGAGTCCGCCATGGCCGATAACATGGTCAGCGCCGCCGTCGTAGGCCACAACCGTGTCGAAAACCGAAGGATGTGTGTCAGTGTCGAACTGGAATAACAGCTTTTTCATTAACTTACCTGATAAAATTGGCGGTGGTTTTGTGGCGCGCCATTATACAGGGATATTAAGCGGGTCGCTTTAGATTGCGACGCCCGTCTATGACTGGAATGTGGTAAGGTTTACAAAAAAAGAGTGTGTAAATGCGCTTCTATAGCAGTGCGTTTTTTTACATCAACACCTAAAACTATAAGGACTCCTATGAAAACCCCCGTTGATATTGCCGTTACAGGTGCCGCAGGTCAGATCAGTTATTCATTGTTATTTCGTTTGGCGGCCGGTGATTTGCTTGGCCCCGATCAACCGATTGTGTTGCGCTTGTTAGAAATCACCCCGGCTTTGGAGGTATTGAAAGGAGTGGTGATGGAATTGAATGATTGCGCATTTCCTTTACTGAATAAAGTCATCATTACCGATGATGCCAAAGTAGCATTTGATAATGTCGATTATGCCTTTTTAGTGGGTGCCAGACCGCGTAAGGAAGGTATGCTTAGAAGCGATTTACTGTCGCAAAATGCCGAGATTTTTCGGGTGCAGGGCAAGGCGCTTAATGACGTCGCCAGCCGAAAGGTCAAAGCTTTGGTGACCGGAAATCCGGCTAATACCAATGCCTTTCTGGCGATCAATAATGCCCCGGATTTAGCACCGGAATGTTTTGCTGCTATGGCTATGCTGGATCACACCCGCGCAATAAGTATGTTAGCGCAAAAATGTGGTGTACTCACTCGGGATGTCAAGAATATCAGTGTCTGGGGAAATCATTCCTGCATGCAATATCCCGACTTGCATCACGCCTGGGTCAAAGGTCAAAAAGCCCTATCTCTGGTGGAACAGGAGTGGTTTGTTAACGAATTCATACCCACGCTTCAGCATCGCGGCACCCAAGTGATCAAGGCCCGTGGTCAATCCAGTGCGGCCTCTGCCGCCAACGCAGCCATCAAGCATATGTTTACCTGGATAAACGGCACCGAGGAAGGTGACTGGGTCAGCATGGCCGTGCCATCCGATGGTAGCTATGGCATTGAGTCCGGCTTGGTGTTTTCTTTTCCAGTCACGGTTACCGATGGTGTTTACAATATTGTTAAGGGCTTGGATATCAATGAATTCAGCCTGGAAAGACTGCGCCAAAACGAAGCGGAATTGATCGAGGAAAGGCAGGCTGTGAGGCATTTGTTATAGATTGTCCGATTTAGACAAGCTATAAAATCAAAAAACGCCTCGCCGGGCTGTAATGAAATCCGGGAAAGGGTTTCCAAATCCCGGATTTCGCTGCGCTACATCCGGGCTACCCCGGCTTATGTTGTTTTGAGTTTAGCAGAGAACTTTTTTCCTTCTCTTTACGCCCAGTAAACCGGAAATCGCCGTGATAAATAACCAGACCGATGAAGGTAGTGGTACGGCTGATGTGGGTAAGGGTGCTGAGGAAATGTTTAATTCGTAGCCGGCATAATCATCATACATATTGCCATTGTTGCCACCTAACATGAGGGTGTAAATCATATTGGCTTCGGCTTGAAAACTGAGAGTGTTGCTAGTCAGTCCAGTGTCCGGATCGACAAGTGTGCGGGTGATATAGGGGTGACTGTAAACAGTGGATATTGTCGTGTAGGTTGCGGTAGTAGTGGTTTGAACGCCAAATGGGTCTGTTGTGGTTTGAGCGTTGCTGTTGATGGTGGTAGTGATGGATTCGCTGTAGCCTGGAAGGTCGGCTGCACTATTGAAAACGGGATAGCCGTAATGATTATAATCAGGATTTTGAGGCGCCCCTTGATAGATCGTCATGCCATAGTTGCCAGCAGGATTTGAAATGCCGGTGATAGTGAGGTTGATGGTTTGTGCGACGTCGGATTTAAATAAGCCGATATCTATAGAATGCCGGGTACCTGCTCCTCTGGGATTTGATGGGTCTCGCCAGGCACCTGCTGAAGTGTCGATGTCTGCATAAATGCCATAGCGGTTAAACGCATCCTGTTGGGAAATGGTCAGGCTGTCACCAGTGTTGGTGATATTGGCCGCCCAATTCAGTGCCATGCCGCCCTTGGTTAAAAAAGGCGTGGAGGTCGGCCCACTAGTGCCTACCCAGCCAGGAGTGGCAGCATTTGGGTCGCCCGGTGATGGCGTGTCAAATCCCCATACATAACCGTCAGTTTCATACGATGGTGCAACCGGGGTGTTTGAGGCTCCATACAAATTGTACATCGTGGTGGATGCGTGCGCATTGGTTAATGGTGTAAGCGATAATGCTGCACCAGTCATGACCAGATAAATGGCTTGAGTTAATTTTTTTGCTTCTAGCATGATGAACTTCTCCTGAATGACGGGGTTAGGTGCAAGCTATGTCGCTACTATCCTCAGCATGAAAGTAGAGGTTGTATTTCTTGGGCAGCAAAGGCTTGCAACTAGACAAAGGCAATTATTACGCCAATTTTATTCAAGGTATTGGGATGAGCAGCGCAACCTATAAAATGCAGCTTTTGGAGATTTGGGGAGCAAATGAAACGACAAAGTCATTAATATGTAATGCGGCATATGCCTGAAAGTGCGGCAAATGACTCATATGGAGAGCGAGTGGTTATTGCGTATGCTTGAATAGTTGCACAGCCGCTATTGAGTATCTACTGTGCAGGAATTCAGCGACGCTCTGATTACAACGGGATGACGTTCTCAGCTTGTGGGCCTTTGGCACCGTTAGTTATTTCCATCGTGACGCGTTGGCCTTCTTTCAAGGATTTACGACCGCTGCCCTGAATGGCGTTGAAGTGTACAAACACATCTTTGCCGCCGTCTTGCTCGATGAAGCCGAAACCTTTTTCATCGTTGAACCACTTTACTTTGCCTTCTACTTGCGCTGCCATAAATCTCTCTTAAATTAAAAACCATGATAGGTATATTGTTTATACCCACGGCGATTATGCCTTAATTTAATTAGAGGTGTGTAATTGATACGACAAAGCCAGAGGCTTAGAGTTTGCGCAAGCCAACGTTTCAGCCAATGCGCCCAACATTCCCCTGCATGTTGCGTTATCCCAGGCATCTGACTTCGTAGCCTATGCCATGGGTAGTCATCTCATGATGCGTGGTGAATACCGCCTCGTTTAATTTTAGCGGCTAAAATTTAGGATTAGAAGCCGGTCGTCAATTAGAGAAATTATAGAGTGATGTTGACGGTTATTTTGTCAATATATTGTTTTAAGTCACAGGATTATAGTCAAATCATTTTTATAAATTCGATATAGTATATGTTCGACTGATGTGTAAATTTTAGCGGCTAAAATAAAAATAAGCTTTCAGTGGAGCTAAATGCAAAACAGCTTTCTGTCTTTTCCGGTTTCAACACTGATTTCTTAGTCAAAACATAAATAGCTGCATCGGCCTGGAAAGATTACACGCTCTTTTATTGAAAGCCGGGCAAAGCTTTTCATGTACAGGTAGCAGAAATCACCTATTCCTTTGCCGAACACTGATGTAATAAAACATCAATCAAGAAGAACCAGCGATTATTGAAAATATTGGCAAAGATTGACAAAGTATGTCATAAATAAAAGCAATATTACGTCTGGGAGAATGAAAATGGCGACCATGAATATCTCTATTCCTGATCCGATGAAAGATTGGGTGCAGTCTCAAGTAGAAACCGGCGCTTACGCGAATTCGAGTGATTACGTGCGGGATTTAATCCGTCAGGATCAAGAAAAAAGAAACAAAATACAAGCCCTGCAAGCAGCGATCACAGCAGGCTTACAAAGCGGCGAAAGTGATAAATCGTTTGATGACATTATTCAAGCAGCCCGTAACAGTTTGAAAGATAATGCCTGATGAGCCGTTACATCTTTTCCAAGGAAGCGGAAAAAGACTTGATCGCCATCTATCGCTACGGGTATTTGAACTATGGCGAAAATCAGGCCGAGCGATATCAACAAGCCTTAAAACGGAAATGCCAATTTCTGTCGGACAACCCTTATTTATATCGGGAGCGCACAGAATTTAACCCACCAATGCGGTTTCATCCGCACCAGAAACATCTGATTATTTACCTCGCCAAATCCGATCATATTTTGATCGTCCGGATTCTGCATGAGCTCATGGATGTTGAACAGAATTTGGATGCGTAAGCCAATTAATCAATAACTTGAAAAATAACGCATAAATCAAACCCCATTATGCGGGTGTAGGCAAGTCGAAGGTTCGTAATCTGGCTGGTCAGTGCTCATTCCAGACTGTTCGCGTTGGTAGCATGACAATAAATCTCCTTAAACAACTGTTAGGAGTCTGTCATGAAACAAGAAAATAAAAACGTGCAACATGTTCCATGGAACAAAGGTAAGTTGATTGGTCAGAAATCGCCACTAAAATTGAAGGAAATCTGGTCTATTCGTATTCGTTTGCAAATGGCCAAAAACATACGCGAACTAGCTCTATTCAATCTTGCCATTGATAGCAAGCTCCGGGGATGTGATTTGGTCAAGCTTAAAGTCTGCGATGTTGCTCAAGGTGGTCGGGTGTCTTCGCGCGCGATCATAATGCAGCAGAAAACGCAAAGACCGGTTCAATTTGAGATAACTGAACAAACCAGAGACTCTTTGGCAAATTGGATTAGCCAAGCCCAACTGAAATCCGATGAGTATCTTTTTACAAGTCGAATTCACACTTCGCCGCACCTTTCTACACGGCAATATGCTCGAATAGTTGAGCATTGGGTTACATCAATTGGTCTTGATCCGTCTGCTTACGGAACTCATACGATGCGCCGCACAAAAGCGACCTTGGTATATCGTCGAACAAAAAATTTACGGGCTGTTCAGTTACTACTCGGTCATTCAAAACTAGAAAGTACTGTGAGGTATCTCGGCATAGAAGTTGACGACGCTCTGGAAATTTCAGAACAAACAGAAATTTAACCGCGCAATAAGGGAGCGGCTGTGCAAATTGTGGCCGCTACTTTAGTGAACGGGGTAAGCTCCGACTCCTTGCGACCCATTCTTGACTGCCGCGTTTCTCCGGCCAGTCAGACAATCCAGATTCTGCGAACTGGAGGGCTACAAAGCAGCCGTTGGTGACCTCACACAATCGGCCAAAACCTGCCAATCGCGACTGGCCGCTTTATGGCGATGAATAGAGCTGAATATAGTTCGGCAATGTGCCAACAGACGGTAAAATGTAAGATGGGCAATGCTTTTTATGAATGCCAGTATGCCTAAAAAACAGAGATTTTTTTAGATAATGCGACTGGAGCTGACCATGCGGTTTTATAGTTGGGATTCTATGTCCATTCGTTCGTGAAGAATACGGACTATTTCAATGAGGTTTGCGTTAATTTCACGGTAGTAAACAATATGCTTGCCTACTTTATGCTTACGATAGCCGCTCCGTATTTCGCTACAATCACGACCTTTCAGGTGATCGGATGCCAAAGCATAAAATGATTTATCAAGCGCGGTTAGATAAATGTTTCTTTGACGATTTCCCCAAGTATTTTGAGTATAGATGGCAATATCTTTAAGATCGGATTTAGCCTTATTGGTAAGTTCAAAACCTGGCATTAGTTAACACTTTCTTGGTCAAGCTCGGCTATTAAACCTTTTAAGGAATAATCAGCCCTGCCACTTTCCTCGCCGTCTATAAGGGCTTTTTGTAAAGCCGCTAATTTCAGTTCCCTCTCTTCTAACAAGCGTAAGCCTGCCCTGACTGTTTCGCTTGCCGATCCGTAGCGTCCCTCGTGAATTTGTTTGGCTATAAATTGTTCAAAGTGTGCGCCTATTGTCACACTGGTGATTTTTTGCTGCATAACTCTTGCCTCCTGTGATAAGTACCAATATATATTATTTAATATCACTTAATTGATCAAGATCAAAAAATATCCTGCATTGGCTCACATTTGATTGACTGGCCAGGGTTGATAGTGCCAAATTTCCAATGACCGCTATTGGGAAGCTTAAATCAGTATCCGAATGTCTCAAAGGGGTCGTATTGCCGCCGACTAAGTCGAGTGATTTCATTCATTATCAGTGGCTGCTTTCTTTAAATTTTTGGTGACTGGTTTGCGCCAAGAATGAATGACAGTTTTCATCGGAATACTCAAAACAAGGTCTATTTTTAGATGGATACTCCGGATATCACCAGGCTTTGCTTTTCTTCCGAATTGCCTCATAAGCACCTTTCATTGCGGATGGAAAAGTCATGGATTGTTTCCAGAAATCGGGGAAGTCCCCGCCTTTCTTGATCAGCAAAGCCGGGATAAAATGGGTGGCAGTTGGGGTTGCGATATCCCCCGGCAACCGTTTTTGGCATTCCCAGAAGGCTTTATAGTCGGGTCCAGCCAGAGAGGACATAAGGTTGCTTGCCGAAAAGCCGTCATTCACTACTGGCGTAATGGGGTAGTTACCACATAGCTGCAAAAACCGCCATCTTCGTTGGAATGAGTTGCCTGCTTTAATGGGGGGTTGGGTGAGTAGACCTGCCAAGTCGCCTCAGCAGGCCCTTATGTGGTAACTACCCCCTAAGGGGCGTGGTGCGCTGTATCTGGCTCAAAGCTGATTTTGAGCCGGGAGTTTGTTGCCTTGGCGATTTTTTCCAAGGTGCGGATAGTCGGGATATGTCCACCTTCAATACGGGCAA
>NZ_LUUI01000112.1 GCF_001644015.1 Methylomonas lenta | reverse complement strand
TTCATGTGCATTCCTTAATGATTTTAGCCAGATAGTTAACTTTAAATCTGACTGTAGTTGGTGGTTAATAAAAATTCAAATTGCATCCATGACCCGAAACAGCATTTCTTTCACCGATTGTGGATCAAACGGTTTGTCACAAATGCCGGATACACCGGCTTTATAAACATTGCTGAGGCGTGTTGTATTGTGTTCGCTGGTGACCATCAAAATTGGAATACGAGAATTACCTAGATCTTGACGAATGAATTTAATCAAGGCCTGTCCATCCATCACCGGCATGTTTAAATCCGTGACGATCAGGTCGAAGGCGTCCTCATCTTGCACAAACAAATCGGCAGCCTGTTTGCCATCCTCGGCTTGCGTGATTTGCACAATACCCATGTTATTCAGTACTCGGCAGATATGTTTTCTGGAAAAGTTGCTGTCCTCAACCACCAGTGCTCGCACATTTTCTATATCGTAATTTTCCAGACTGATTTCTTCCGGATCGATAAATTCAATCGTGGTTCTGAGCGCATTGTTTAAATCTTGTTGCGCAAATGGCTTGGGTAAAATAGCCACCACACCGGCTTGACGAATAGCATCCAAAACTTCATAGCGGGATTCGCTGGAAACCAGCATGAAGGGAATGTCGCTTAAAGCCTCATCGTTTTTGATCTGCTGAATCAGTTCGCTAGCGGTCATGTCCGGCAGATAAAAGCTACTAATAATCAAGTCGGGGCGATAGGTTTGCAGCTTGCTTAATGCCTCACCGCCGCTGGCAGCACCCTCGATATAAGCTATACCTTCGCTGTGCAACCGCTGCATGATGACCTTAAGTTGCGTGCTGGACGGTTCGATTAATAAAATTGCTAAATCGCTGATGTGGATGCTGTGCATGTGGTGTTATTCTGATAAGTGATTTTTAAAGACGATTATTCAGCTTTTACATGATACAAGAGACCATAATAACCACCATCAGCGACTCCGGTACAGTACATATTGCACCCATGGGTGTACATGTGGCTGACAAGCAGTTTGTCATATTGCCCTTCAAACCTTCAACTACTTTAAATAATGTTTTGCAAACAGGTACCGCAGTGATTAATTATTGCGACGATGTGCGCATCTTTGCCGGTTGCCTGACAGGTCGCCGAAATTGGCCTTTAAAGCCTAGTGAAAAAATCAACGGTCGTTATCTTGCCGATACCTTAGCGCATGCTGAATTAGTATTGGAAACAGTGGAAGATGACGCTGTTCGACCCAAACTGTTTTGCAAGGCCGTGCATGAGGTTAATCATAGGCCCTTTCAGGGCTTTAATCGCGCCCAATTTGCCGTGCTGGAAGCGGCAATTTTAGTCAGTCGGCTGGGTAGATTGTCCTGGGACAAGATTCAAGCCGAACTGGATTATTTGCAGATTGGTTTAGATAAGTGCGCTGGAGAACGTGAACTGGAAGCCTGGGGCTGGTTGATGGCTGTCATCGAACAACACAAGCAGGGAGTTATGAAATCATGAGCGCTATGTTAGCCAGCGTCAACAGCTTGCAAGAAGCACTGTTCATGCAGTCGTTTCAGGTTGATGTGATCGATTTGAAGCAACCGGCCAAAGGTGCTCTTGGGGCATTAGCTGTGGCGGACGTTGCCGAAATAGTTAACAGCCTGGATAGCGGTCGTCTGATTAGCGCTACTGTAGGCGATTTGCCGATGCAGCCTGATGTTTTAGTTACAGCTGTGCAAGCCATGGCGGCTACCGGTGTAAATTATGTCAAGATTGGCTTTTTCCCGGCTGATAATTGGCTGGACTGCATTCATCAGCTTGGTATTTTAGCTAAACAAGGCTATGCGCTGATTGCCGTGTTGTTTGCCGATAGCCAGCCTGATTTGGCTGTTATCCAAGCCTTGCAACAAGCGGGTTTCGCCGGCGTTATGCTGGATACTATGCATAAAAACCTAGGCTCTTTGACACAGCACATGTCACCGGCTGAGCTGCAAGCATTTGTTGGCAAGGCCAAAGCGGCGGGATTGATCAGTGGCTTGGCCGGCTCTCTAACAAAGGAGGATATTTCGGTATTATTGCCTTTGCGGGCTGATTATCTGGGTTTTCGCGGTGCCTTGTGTAAGCAAAGTCAGCGTACAGCAGGCTTGGATAGTCAGCAAATTGCAGATATTAGGCAACGGATAAAATAACCTGTAGGAGATCGCCGTGACTGATTTGAAACAAACGCCGCTACACAATTTGCATCTGGAGCTGGGTGCGAAAATGACTGCATTTGCCGGTTATTTGATGCCTTTGCAGTATACAAAAGGCATTATTCACGAGCATCTGCATTGCCGCAGCCAAGTCGGATTCTTTGATATTTCCCATATGGGGCAATGCCGTATTTTGGGTGATAACGCCGCGTCTGCGCTTGAAAAGCTCACCCCCGGCGGTCTAGTCGATTTGGCTGTCGGTGCACAAAAATACACCGTACTGACTAACGATGATGGGGGCGTTATCGACGACATCATTGTCACGCGTACCGAATTTGGTTTGAGTATCATTGTCAATGCGGGATGTAAGGAGAAAGATTTTACTTATTTAAAGCAACAATTAGCCGATGATTGCCAGTTTGAAGTCTGTGCCGATCTGGTTTTGTTCGCCTTACAAGGGCCGGCAGCAGTCAGTTTGCTAGGAAAATATGCTGCCGATATCACCTGTTTGGGTTTCATGCACAGCTGCGCTACACAAATTGGCGGCGTTGACTGTGTTGTTAGTCGCTGCGGATACACTGGCGAAGATGGCTTTGAAATTTCCTTACATCAAGACCATGCTGAACAGCTGGCGCGATTGTTATTGGCAGAGCCCAATGTCGAGCCGATAGGCCTAGGTGCCCGCGACACGTTGCGATTAGAAGCGGGTTTATGTTTATACGGTCATGAACTCAGCGACAATATTTCGCCAATAGAAGCCCGTTTGCAATGGCTGATTAAAAAAGGTCACCAGAATTACCCCGGCGCCAACGTCATTCTGAAACAAATGCAACAAGGTGCCGAGCGTATCAGAGTGGGTTTGTTAATCGACAGCAAAATTCCGGTTCGGGAAGGATCTGTACTGCATGATGCTGAAGCTAATGTTGTTGGATTTGTCAGCAGCGGCAGCTTTTCACCCAGCCTGAGTCGGCCGGTTGCGATGGCTTTAATTGGCCGTAACTATGCCGATATCGGCACGGTTTTATACGCTACGGTGCGTAATACGCGCATCGCCGTGACTGTCAGTCGTTTACCCTTTGTACCTCACCGTTACCAGAGATAATTGTCATGTCAGCAAATCGCCTTCGTCTCGAACAACTGGAAATGCGCGGTAGTTTTATTCCGCGTCATATCGGCCCCGACCAACAGCAAACCCAAGACATGCTCAATAGCTTGGGTTTGCATGAACTGGAAGATCTGGTCGAAAAAGTGATTCCGGCTAATATTTTGAATCACGAACCGTTAAAACTCACCGAAACCATTAGCGAACGCGCGGTGATTAAATACTTGCGCAAAATGCGCGAACGTAACCAGGTATTGGTGTCCATGATAGGCATGGGTTATTACGACACCATCATGCCGGCGGTGATCAAGCGTAATTTGTTGGAAAACCCAGGTTGGTACACAGCCTATACGCCATATCAGGCTGAAGTCAGTCAAGGTCGACTGGAAGCTTTATTGAATTTCCAGCAAATGATTATCGACCTGACCGGCATGGAGTTGGCGAATGCCTCTTTGCTGGACGAAGCCACCGCAGTTGCAGAAGCTATGACGATGTCTCGGCGACTGGCTAAAAGCGCTTTTGATACGGTATTAATAGACCAGGACTGCCATCCGCAAACGATCGCTGTGGTTAAAACTCGTGCTGCATCGTTGGGTTATCAGGTGCTGGTGGTTGATCCCTATAGTGATTTGGAACAGCATGATTTTTTTGCCTTGATCCTGCAATACCCCGGCTCTCAGGGGGAAGTTCGCGATTTGACTGATTGCGTTGCTCTAGCACATCGTAAACAAGCGCTAGTGACGGTGGCAGCCGATTTGTTGGGTCTGGTATTGCTGAAGCCACCGTCTGCTTTTGATGTCGATATCGTCGTCGGCAGTGCGCAGCGTTTTGGTGTGCCTATGGGTTACGGTGGTCCGCATGCGGCGTATTTTGCCACCCGCGATGCATTCAAGCGCTCGGTGCCTGGTCGCATCATTGGCGTATCTAAAGATAGTCATGGTCAGATTGCACTGCGGATGGCTTTGCAAACCCGCGAACAACATATCCGCCGCGACAAAGCCACCAGCAATATTTGCACTTCGCAAGTGTTACTGGCTGTGATTGCTGGTTTTTATGCGGTGTATCATGGGGCAGACGGATTGCGGATGATTGCCGGGCGCGTGCATCGCTATGCCCAAATAATGGCAGCTGGTCTGCTCCACTATGGGCATGATGTTGTGAGTCTATGCTATTTCGATACTGTGATTGTTCGCATGCCTAATCGTGCTAAACGTATTGCAGCGCGGGCAGTGGAGTCTGGTATTAATCTGCGGATTATCGATGCAGATACTCTGGGTATTTCTTTGGACGAAACCACCACCCGCAATGACATCAGAACTCTGTGGCAGGTGTTTTCCTCGCCCGGTTTCGATCTGCCTGATATCAATGCATTGGATAAATTAGTCAGCGAATGCGTGCCGGATTATTTATTGCGCAACGATCCGATTCTGCAAAACCCGGTGTTCAGTCGTTACCATTCCGAAACTGAAATCATGCGCTATATGCGTAAATTAGCCAGACGAGATATTGCATTGGATAGAGCTATGATCCCGTTGGGTTCCTGCACCATGAAGCTGAATGCCGCCACCGAAATGCAGGCTATTTCGTTTTACGAATTTAATGCCATGCACCCCTTCGTGCCATTAAATCAGGCTCAGGGTTATCAACAATTGTTTGCCGAACTGGAAGACATGCTATGCGATCTGACCGGTTTCGATGCCTTTTCCTTACAACCCAACGCCGGTTCGCAAGGCGAATACACCGGCTTGCTGGTGATCCGCAAATATCATCAGGTGAATGGTCAAGGCCAGCGCAACATTTGTTTAATCCCGGCCTCGGCACATGGCACCAATCCAGCCAGCGCGGCATTGGCTGGCTTGAAAGTAGTCGTGGTGGCTTGCGATGCCAACGGAAATGTTAGTGTTGAGGATTTGCGCGCCAAAGTGACGCAATATCAGGATACTCTGGCAGCATTGATGATTACCTATCCGTCCACGCATGGGGTTTATGAGCAGGCTTTCCGAGAGATTTGCGACCTCGTGCATCAACATGGTGGTCAAGTGTATCTGGACGGCGCCAATTTCAATGCCTTGGTGGGTTTGAGTCGGCCAGGTCGTATTGGTGCCGATGTGGCGCATCTGAATTTGCATAAAACCTTTTGTATTCCGCATGGCGGCGGCGGTCCAGGCGTTGGGCCGATTGGTGTGGGTGCGCATCTGGCGCCGTATTTACCAGATCATCCGGTGGTGGAGGGCGTCAATCCGGCCAAAGGAAAGCAGGGTACGGTTGGCACCGTCTCGGCGGCACCTTGGGGTTCGGCTAGCATATTGACGATTTCCTGGGCTTACATTGCCATGATGGGTGCCACCGGTTTGCGGCAGGCAACGCTGACGGCCATCATGAACGCCAATTACATTGCGCGTCGGTTAGCACCGCATTACCCGATTTTGTACACCGACGCCAACGGCTGGATTGCCCATGAATGCATTATCGATTGTCATGCATTCAAAAAAACAGCCAACATCACGGTGGAAGATATCGCCAAGCGCCTGATCGATTATGGCTTTCATGCCCCCACTGTGTCGTTTCCTGTGGCCGATACGCTGATGATAGAGCCGACCGAGAGCGAGAACAAAACAGAAATCGACCGCTTCTGCGATGCCATGATTGCCATACGCCAGGAAATACGTGAAGTTGAAGAAGGGCAGGCAGACCAGGACAACAACGTCTTGCATAATGCCCCTCACACTCATCGATTACTGCTGGAGGAATGGCGTTTGCCTTATTCCCGGCAAAAAGCCTTCTTCCCGGATAGCCATCAACATGATGACAAATACTGGCCGCCAGTAGGGCGTATCGATAATGTCTACGGTGACCGAAATGTGATGTGCAGTTGTCCGCTGGATTGGGGCGAGACTGTGTAACGAGAGCGTGCGGGCTTTTGTCGATCTCAAGAGCTGTGGAGTACAAACCTAGGTTTGTACTCCTATACGTTTCAACTTTTACAATAAAAACCTCAGTCGCACCTCTAACTTGCGGTCTGGATTCCTGTATTCTACCGGTATGATATTGCCGCTGAAGAATCTACAAAATCAGGATTGATTTTTATAGGATAAATCGAAAAGTTGGCTAAACCGCTTGCAAAAAACGCTTATCGACAGTATCTTGCTCGGCTGATTAAACAACAGGTGTTCTAGTGCAAGCAACTCGGCTATCCATTCCGGACGTTATACTGTTTACCCCTAAAGTGTTTGGTGACGAACGCGGTTTTTTCTACGAAAGCTTCAATCAGCAAAAGTTTGCAGAACTAACCGGATTAAAGCGTCAATTCGTACAAGATAATCATTCCAAATCACAGAAAGGTGTATTGCGCGGCTTACATTATCAATTGCCACCCAAAGCCCAAGGCAAATTGGTGCGTGTGGTGCAAGGCGAAGTGTTTGATGTAGCTGTCGACATCCGCAAAAGTTCACCCACATTCGGCCAATGGGTGGGTGCGACTCTGTCTGCGGAAAACAAGCAACAGCTGTGGATACCAGAAGGCTTTGCACATGGTTTTGTGACGTTATCGGATACAGCCGAGTTTCTTTATAAAACGACTGATTACTATGCGCCTGAATATGAATGCAGCATAGCCTGGGATGATCCTGCCATCGGTATCAACTGGCCTTTCGCAAGCGAACCCGCTTTATCAGCAAAAGATCAAAATGCCCAATTATTGGCCGCAGCCGAATATTTTGCCTAAACAGGCACAGATGAATAAGGCAAAAAATGCAAAATTTTAGTATCTCCCCTAAAGAAATGCTTGCCAGTTTATGGCGTAACCGTAGCTTGACCAAAGCCTTGGTAAAGCGTGAAGTGGTTGGTCGCTATCGAGGCTCGGTTTTAGGGATATTCTGGTCTTTTTTTAATCCAGTCTTTATGCTGTTGGTGTATACCTTTGTATTCAGCGTTGTGTTCAAAGCGCGTTGGCCTGGGGGAAGTGAATCCAAAACTGAATTTGCCCTGATTTTATTTTCTGGACTGATAATTTTTAATCTATTTTCAGAGTGCGTTAATAGAGCGCCTAGCTTGATTTTGGCCAATGTTAACTACGTGAAAAAAGTAGTTTTTCCTTTGGAGATTTTGCCATGGGTTACTATGGGTGGAGCACTTTTTCATGGATTAATTAGTTTCATCGTTTGGCTGCTATTTTACGGCATATTGTTTGGTCTGCCACACCCGACAGCACTGCTGTTCCCTATTATTCTATTACCTCTGTTATTGATGACCATGGGTTTTTCTTGGGGGCTGGCTGCATTGGGGGTTTATCTGCGCGATATTGCCCAAATTATTGGCTTGGTCACCACGATATTGATGTTTTTGTCGCCGATTTTTTATCCTATTACGGCGCTGCCAGAAAAATATCAGTCGATAATGATGTTAAACCCTTTGACATCTGCTATTGAGCTAGGTCGTGGGGTATTGGTGTGGGGGAAAATGCCCGATTGGACCCTGTTTGCAATTTTTCTTTCGGCGTCATTGCTAATTGCTTGGTTAGGTTTTGCATGGTTTCAAAAAACCCGTAAGGGCTTTGCCGACGTTTTGTAAAAGTCGAATAGATAAGATTTTTGGATGACTCGGCAAGAATTAGCTCAGCTTTCGGAAGATTTTACTAAGGGTTTACTTAACTATTCAGTATACAGTTTTAGTGGTGTGCATCATGCAACATAACGACTGCATAGTAGATAACTAAACTAAACACCTGCCACCGCATTATCAAACAACCATCGAAGAAACAGTTGCAAAGGTATTTGGTGAGAAATCTTCGGTGATGTTGTTTGGCTCCAGATTAGATGACAATGCCAAGCGTACACAGCCAGATTGGAAACCCATATCATATGGATTTGAAGTTTTGGGTTGTAAACATTTTTCAGAATTTCCCGTTGCCAAGCTGACCGATTATCATGACCAATTGGATGAAAAGTTAGTCGCAGATAACGTATTTGCTGTCGTTACTGCGACGCATATTTTGACGCAACGGACCCGAAAGAACGATGATGAACGCTACGAAGCCAAGCGGCGGCTGATGCGATTGCTATATCAGCGCGACTGGGATAAGCAGAAAGTCATTGATCTATTTCATGTGATTGACTGGATGATGCGTTTACCAGAAGTACTGGAACAACAATTGTGGTATGAAATTGAAGCCATAGAGGGGGGTAAAAAAATGCACTATGTCACCAGCGTGGAAAAAATAGGTATTGCCAAAGGGCGACAAGAGGGCAGGCAAGAAGGCTTATTAAAGGGTGAAGCCAAAATGTTGAGTATTATGCTTAAACATCGGTTTGGTAATGTGCCTGAGGCAACGATAGAAAAACTTACCCAGTCTAGTGAAGAACAACTCAAAAAGTGGCTGATTAGCGCTATATCTGCGTCTACCCTGGATGCTGTGTTTAATGGTGATATGGCCCACTAAGGAATATGCATGGAATATCATATGCAAGAATCCTGTGTAGGTGCGGATTTATCCGCACAGTGCGAATAAATTCGCACCTACAGC
>NZ_LUUI01000111.1 GCF_001644015.1 Methylomonas lenta | reverse complement strand
CACAGGATTCTTGCATATGATATTTCATGCATATTCCTTAGTCTCCGAAAATTTGCTTACTCATGCAAGGCAAAGCGTTTTCTTTCTTCAGGACTGCGGCCAAGGGCCTTTGCCATCCAGGGTGGTGCGGCGTCGAAGACTTGTTGGAATTCTGTGAGTTTTTCCACCGCATCGATCACTTCCGGCACCTTGATAGGATATATATCGGCACGAATGACCTTGGCTGCGGCCGGGCCACCGATGGATTGTATGAATAACACATGGCAATCCTGAATCATGCTGGCGCGAAACAAATTACGATCTTCGGCACTGTCGGCTTCCACTGTGGATCGGATATCGATCAAACGGCATTCCGTGCGGGATAATTGATAGACCAAAAAGCGAATGCAGGAACCGAAATGACCGTTTAGCAGTGCAGCGCTATTTGAAGCCACCGCCACCCGAATCGATTCCGGAATATCGCCATCCTTATAAGTCTGAATTTCCGGCAGACCTTCATCTTCCTCTTCCTCGCCCCACAAATAACGCACGGCCAGTTTGATGTTTTCCAGGCCAATACCAATATCTTCGCCGTCTTCTTCACCATCCAGGCTACCAATACCGGTTTTTAAATTAGTCACGGTAATGGCTTTTAGTTTTTCATCGTCCAGCGGCGAGCCGACTTTATCGTGCATGATGCTGAGCAGTTTGGGGACGTCGACACCGGGCAGGACGCGGGCAGCCAACGCGATGCGTAAAGCCAGTTCTCGGGATAATTGACTCATAAATCACCTGTTGAGTTGATATGTTCCTTCCAGCTGGCATAGCCGCCTGCCAGACTGTAGACTTGTTTGAAGCCGAAATCGCAAAACATCTCCGCCAAATGCTCGCTGGCATGACCGAAATAGCAATAAATCGACATATCCTGCGCCTTGTCGGCTTTTTTGATCAGACTATCGCGTAATTGCTCATGCACATGCATGGCGTTGTCGATGTGACCGGCGCGGTAATCCTTTAAATCCCGGCAATCCAGAATTAACGGTTTGATATCGCTGATTAACTGTTTAACTTCACTGGCAGAGACTGTTTTGAACGGCTTCATGATTGTTACCTGTGCGTTGATTAAACCGGGCCGACTGCGGCGTCTTTTTTAACCACGATGGTTTTAGTCAAGGCTTCATCAAAACTGATAGGATCGGCTTTGATCTTAAAGCTTTTGGCGGCTTCATAAACGGTCACCACTTTATCTTCAGCGGATTGGCCTTTTAAATCGGCTTTTTCGATATACAGTGTTTCCATGGTTTCGTTCCACACCATGCCTTCTTTGTAAGGCAAGAGTTTTAACGTGATGCCGTCCAGCTCGATCAGCATTGGCGTACTGATGTTTTCCACATAAAACAGGGTTAAAGTATCGGGTGTTAGCACGGGTTTATATTTTTCCAGAAACACCGGAATGTGTTGCAACTCGTCGAATAATCCATTAACGAAAATAAGTTTTTCACTGTCGGCCAAAATTGCAGATTGACGCAGCAATAATTCTGGTGGTTTGCGATCGGTTGTCGAGCCTTCGCGAAATGAGCCTTGGATTAATACAAACTCGCCGCGATAGGCTGATACGCCTTTTACGCTGGTTGTCCCCAGAACGTTGGTGATGAAAGTCAAACCTTGTTTATCAAAGTCTTCGAGTAGCATGGAGAGTCTCCTGATTAAAAAATTTGTTTAGTCCACATCGATACGCCGCCGCTGTACTTGCTGTGGATCAGCAGTGATTTTGCGGTAAATTTCCACCCGGTCACCTTCTTTGACCGGGGCATCCAATTTAGCCAACTTGCCGAAAATGCCGACTTTTTGCGTGGTTAGATCGATATGAGAATATTGGCTTAAAACGCCGGACAGCTCGATAGCCTGTTGCACGGTACTGCCATCGGGCACCTCCAGTCGCAACCACAATTGCCTGTCGGCTTCTGCATAACACACTCCTACGTTCATGATTGCGCTCCTTAACTGTCTTGCTCTGCCAATTGCAGGTCTGTAATGTCTAAATTTGAGGCTGGTTTTTCTACGGCTTTTTTATCCAGCAAACGTTTGGCCGCCACCATAAAACCTAGCATGATGAAGCCGCCTGGGGGTAACGCCATCAGTAAAAAACCCTTATATTCGGGAATGATGGTCAACTCCATAAACCTAAAACTTTCGCCCAACAATACCGAGGCATTGGCAAACAAAGTACCTGCGCCGCTAATTTCCCGCAAAGCACCCAGCACCACCAACGCCAGAGTAAAACCCACGCTCATCATCAAACCATCCCAAATCGACGGCATTAACGGCTGCTTGGAGGCAAAGGCTTCTGCCCGGCCTAGAATCACGCAATTAGTCACAATCAATGGAATAAACAATCCCAACACCTTATGTAATTCATGCATCCAGGCATTCAGAAAAATATCCACCAAGGTGACCAACGCGGCGATTAACAATACGAAAATCGGAATGCGGATTTCTGCAGGAATCAATTGCCGATTCACAGATACCGCTGCATTGGATGCCACCATCACCACCATGGTCGCCAGCCCCATACCCAGTCCATTTGTCGCGGTGCCGGTGACGGCCAATAGGGGGCAAAGTGCCAGATTTTGCGTGAGCACCACGTTGTTGTCCCACAAACCGTCTTTAGCGATTTTTCGGTAAGGTTCAGAAAATAATGTTGAGAGTTTCATTGTCAATTCTCCAGAAGGTTTGCCGGAAACGCTCGATTTCACTAGTGTTTAATCGAGTTAATTTCTGCCTACGGTATCAATGTAAAGCAGCAGCATTAAGCAACTCAGCCTGATGTGCTTTATAAAAATCCAAGCCCCGCTTAATCGCCTGCACCACTTTGCGCGGGGTAATGGTTGCGCCGGCAAATTGATCAAAAACGCCGCCGTCTTTTTTAACGGACCATTGCGCGACGGTCAGGTTGTCCAGCGATTTGCCGTTAAAGCTCAAAATCCATTTGGATTTACTTATTTCAATTTTGTCACCCAGGCCTGGGGTTTCAACGTGGGTAATCACCCGTACACCCAGAATTTCGCCATTTTTATCGATACCCATCACCAGACTAATCGGCCCGGCATAACCATCCGGTGCGAAGAATTTAAAACATACAGCATTTAACACACCCTGCTTTTTAGCCAGATATACGATGGTTTGATCTGCACCAAGATTGTTGTCAGTGGATGCCAGCGTGATACTGTCTGCCAGTAAATTGTTGTCGTACAAATCCGCTGGCACCACTTCTTCCAAGCTGGCTTTCAAGTCTTCTTCCAGCCTTAATTGAATGACATCGCGGGTGGCTAAATCGGCGAATCCCAATAATATGCTGGCCAGCAAGGCAAAGATTGCCAAAACAGCCGTCTGATAACCCAGGGTGGGACGCAACCGCTCTAGGTTGGCCGGCTCCAGGAAAGTTGCCAGCTTGGTTTTTAAGCGGGTTGCAACTTTAACCTTCCAAGAGTCGGTAGTCGCTTGTTCTTTAATAGGTTCAGAACTCATGACTGTCCTCAAGGCTGATTACTTTCAATGGGTTTGCCATTGCGGTAACGCCCGTAAATGCGTGGGCGAATATAATGATCGATTAGCGGTGTTACCGCATTCATCAACAAAATTGCAAAGCCAGAGCCTTCGGGATAACCACCCCAAGTACGGATGATATAAATCAATGCCCCGCAACCGATACCAAACAGGCTTTGTCCCAAGGGGGTATTAGGTGTGGTGACGTAATCGGTGGCGATAAAAAACGCCACCAGCATGACGCCACCGGAATTGAGATGTACCCATGGACCGAGATAATGTAGGTCATCTGTCAAATGAAATGTACTAGACAACACCGTGATGGTTAGCAGCAGGGATAGTGGCGCATACCACTGAATCACACCCTGCCTGAGCAACCATAGGCCGCCGGCTATAATCAACAAACTGGAGGTTTCGCCCATGCTGCCTCTTCCCCAGCCAATGAAGTCCAAAGCAGGGGAGTAGTCATGCAGAATTTCAGGCAAGGTCTGATGCAGAGAGAATCCGGTTTTTACCGCGCCTAAGGTAGTTGCGCCTATGACAGCATCGGGCACCATGCCGGAAAAGGTAATCGACAAACTATCGATGATGCCTGGGCCGACGAAAATCGGCTTGACCTTGACCCATGTGGTCATTTCGATAGGAAAGGAAATCAATAAGGCTACTCGCGCCAACATGGCAGGATTGAACACATTTTGCCCCAAGCCGCCATAGACCTGTTTACCCAGAATAATGGCAAACGCAGAACCTACTACACCTATCCACCAAGGTGCCCAGGGTGGCAGTGTCATCACCACGAGCAGACCGGTGAGTATGGCCGAACCATCGTATAAATACGGGGTTGCTGCGACACCTTTTAATTTAAGGCAAAAGGCTTCAAATACCAGCGCAGAAAGTATGGTCACTACAGATAAATATAAAGCCGGCCAACCAAACAAAAATATGCCCCAGGCAGTCGCCGGCAACAGGGCGATAATCACCTTGCGCATGATGTCGTCGACACGCCGAACGGCGATGAGGTGTGGACCGCTGACGGGTTTGATGCTCATGAGTTTCCTTCCTCTACAGTGACTTTGGTCGCTATGTCACTGAGTGCTTGTTGAGCTTTTTGTTTGGCCAATTCTTGTTCGCGGGCACGGGCGGCGCGTGCCTCCATTACTCGCCGGGCTTCGGCTTCCTGCTCCAGACGAATAATTTCCATGCGTTGGTTACGATCATCGATCAGGCGTTTGGTTTGTTCGGCTTTATGCTCCATCTGCTGGCGTTTATACAGCTCACCGGCAGCGAATTTAAAGTAATGCACTAACGGAATACTTGAGGGGCAAACATAAGAACAGCTGCCGCAATTGATGCAGTCTTTTAGACCTAAGTCCACCGCGGCATCCAGTTGATTGGCGCGAATGCGGCTAGCCATTTCCAAGGGCAGCAAGCCCACAGGGCAGGCAGTTACGCAGGTCGAGCAACGAATACAGGGTTTGACTTCGGGTAATTCGATATCTTGTTCAGATAAAGCCAAAATGCCGCTGCAGGCTTTTACTACCGGTACTTCACTGATGGGCAGAGCATCGCCCATCATGGGGCCTCCCATAATCAGTCGGGCAACTTTAGTCTTTTTCACCTCACAATGCGCCAGCACTTCCGACATCAAGGTGCCAATCAACACTTCGACATTTTGCGGTTTATCCACTGCGCTGCCGGACACTGTCACCACACGAGTGATCAACGGTTGGCCCAGACAAACCGCGCGATAGACAGCATGCGCAGTGGCAACGTTATGGATTACCACTCCAATGTCGGTTGCCCTGCCATCGGCCGGAATTTCCCAGCCGGTCAGGTAACGCAGCATTTGCCGATCCCACCCCATCGGGTAGCGGGTTGGCACTTGCACCACTTTGATATTCGCAAACGCTGCACAGGCAGTGCGCATGGCTGCATAAGCCTCGGGTTTGTTGTCTTCTATGCCGATAGTGGCCTCAGGTGCGTTCATTCCAAGCAGCATCAGCCTGATGCCTGAAACGATTTCTCCTGCGCGTTCCTGCATGAGCCTATCATCGCAGGTTAGATAGGGCTCACATTCACCGGCATTAATGATTAAGGTATGGATTTTGTTTTTACGACCCAGATCCAATTTAACTGCTGACGGAAACACCGCGCCGCCTAAACCCACCACGCCGGCAGCGCCTACGCGGGCACAAATTTCTGTCGCAGCCAGCTGGAAGGGATCTGTCGGAATATCAACTGCTGCCCACTGATCCAAGCCATCGGTTTGAATAATGATGGTGCGTATCGGCAAAGCCGAGGGGTGTGGAGCAGGGTATTCCACAACATCGGCAATAATGCCGGAGCTGGGCGCATGCACTGGGGCTGAAATCGTACCCTGACTGTGCGCCAGTAATTGGCCTTTAAGCACTTTATCGCCGACTTTTACCAGTGGTTCGGCAGGTTTGCCAACGTGTTGCTGGACCGGGATGAAAAGCTTTTTTGGTAGTGGCATATCCAAAGCAATCGGAACACCGGAGGTTTGGTTTTTGTGCTCCTCGGCATGGATGCCGCCGCGCAATCTGGGGTTTTCGAATAAAGCCAGCATGCTCATTCTCCGGTTAAGCCGAAACTAAAGGTTTTGGCCAACGCCAATCGCGCAAAGTCACTTCAATCGGATGCATTTGTAGGCATTCGGTCGGACAGACATTGATACATTTTTCACAGCCGATACAGGCATCAGCGACAACCGCATGAATCTGTTTTGGAGCACCGACTATGGCATCGGTGGGGCATACTTTGAAACAGCGGGTACAGCCGGTACAAGTGTCTTCACTGACCCTAGCCACCATGGGATCAGCATCTGTGGTTTGGCTTAAATCAACTTCAATTCCCAGCAATTTGGCAAGTTGTTCGATTAATGAGGTCCCGCCAGGAGGGCATAAAGTGACCGGGGCAGCCCCTGAAACCACGGCTTCAGCAGCCGGTCTACAGCCCGGAAATCCACATTGTCCGCATTGCGAACCCGGCATTAGCGCTTCAACCTGCTCAAGCAATGGATCGGACTCCACCTTGAGATACTTAGCCGCAATGCCCAAGCTTAAGCCTAGAAACAGGCCTAATGCGGTCAGGATAATGATGGCTGAAAGTATATACATGGTATGTCTCAGATTATTGGCGTAGTCATCAACAAAATGTCTCTAGCACGACGGTCTTTTTTTGGGCTGCGGCTCCCGCAATTGTCAACGGAAGTGTCTGCCCTGAAATTACTGATGTTCCATTAAAAGAATTCATGATTTTATTTGGTGTAAAGCCCAGCAAATCCCATAAAGGCCAGCGATAAAATGCCGGCGGTGATAAAGGCAATAGGAGTGCCGGAAAAAAGAGCCGGTACAGCCATCAACGCCAGGCGTTCACGGAGACCGGCAAATAGCACCATCACCAAGGTAAAACCCAATGCCGCACCAAAGCCAAACATCAGGCTTTGTACGAAGTTATAGTCTTCTTGGATGTTAAGCAGCGCCACACCCAAAACAGCACAATTAGTAGTAATCAAAGGCAGGAATATGCCCAACACCTGATACAAAACCGGGCTGGTTTTATGAATCACCATTTCCGTGAACTGCACCACTGCAGCAATCACCAAAATGAATCCCAAAACCCGCAAAAAACCAATATCAAAAGGCTGCAGTAAGCGATGTTCCAGCACCCAGCTGGCAGCCGATGCCAATGTCAATACAAATGTCGTCGCCAGCCCCATGCCCAAGGCGCTATCGAGTTTATTGGAAACGCCCATAAAGGGGCATAACCCCAAAAACTTCACTAACACCACGTTATTGACTAATGCGGTACCTAAAATTAGTAGGAAGTATTCGCCCATTGCCTTCACCCAGTTGTTTGTAAACAATTGAGCATCTTCTATGCCAATAGTTTTTTTAGGGTTGAAATTGCAGATTTAGTGCATTTGCTCAGTGCTTATGGTGCAAATGTTTTGTGCTAAAAGGTACACTAAGCAAAATACACACTTAAAAATTGTCGTAAATGCGACAATCAATCAGTGCAGACTAGGTCTTCGCCCTTGCAGCGGGGTGGATGCAGCCGCTAGATTCAATTCTGGCGTTTAATTTGCATGCATTTAATTAAGCATAAAAATTAGTAGAGCGCGCCCATGAGTAAAACTACACGGAAATTTTTACAAAACCAGCCGATTGATGGTCTTGTTGATACTTTGTTGCCAAGCGAAACCCTAGACTTGTTAAAAACAATAAGCCTTAGCCAATATCAGTTTCTGCCTTTGTCTACCTTCATCACCACGGTGGAACAGTCACCCATTGCTATTTCCATCACCGACAAAAAAGCCAAAATTTTGTACGTCAATCAGGCCTTTACCGACATCACGGGTTATCAGGCTGAAGATGTACTGGGCGAGAACGAATCTATGCTATCCGATAAATCCACTCCCAGGCAGGTGTATTACGATCTTTGGCATACCATTTCACGTAAGCAAGTCTGGCAAGGCCAATTGGTTAATCGGCGAAAATTTGGCCAGCGCTATTTGGCCGATCTGACCATTGCGCCGATGCTGGATGAGCAGGGCAATATTAGTCATTACATAGGCATGCACCGCGATATCACGGACGCTCAACTTGCCGAACAACAGGTTAAGAATCAAAAGCAACTGATCGAATCTGTACTGAATGCTTCACCCGTCGCAATGGTGGTATTGGATAGTATTCACCGGATCGTACTGGATAATCAAATGTACAAAATGCTGATCAGCGAACTGGGATTTCAGGAACCAGCTTTGTTTTTCCTGGATGCTTTGCAGCATGATATGGGCAATATCTGGGAAAAAAATGAAGATCAGCCGCGCGGTTTTAGTAATAAAGAAGTCCGGGTTGAAGGTTTAGGTCAACGCGGTACTCGATGGTTTTCCTGTTCAGGTAATTGGTTTAGTGAAGGCGATGCCAGTGTCGACAGTTTTTTTTCCAAGCAATCAACTGATTACCTGTTGCTGACTATCAACGATATAACCCTGCAACGCCGCCAGCAGGAGAAAATGCATCTACAAACCTTGCGCAGCTTAATGGCAGAAGAGGAGCATATACGAGGTATTCGGGAAACTTTGCTGGGAGCCATGCATAAAGTCAGTCAGCCCTTGAATCAAATTCAGGCGGCGATACAGCTGATGACCCATCGGAACGATACCCAAAATCAGCCTTTACGAGACTTGCTGAGTCAGGTGCAATCCATGGGGGTGGAAACGCTGGCAACTCTACAACGCTGTGTGCCGGAAATTCCGGAAACCGCTGTCACACCCGTCAACCTCAATCAACTGCTGCACGAGGTCATGTTGCTGCAGCATCAAAAATTTCTGGCAAACGGGGTAATTGTAGATTGGCTACCCAATCCGGTACTGCCATCTATCATGGCTTCTGAAAACAAATTGCGTATGTTGTTTAAACAATTGATTGATAACGCAGTGAACGCCATGAACCGGGTGAGTAGCCGTTTGCGCGAAATCAATATCAGTACCGCTATTGAACAGAACTGGGTGCGTGTGACTATTGCCGATACTGGTCCCGGTATACCAGCTAATCAACGCAGTAAAGTGTTCGAGCCCTTTTTCACCACCCAGCAAAATATCGGTGGCGTTCAAGCAGGTATGGGTTTGGTGATGGCCAAAGAAATCCTCAATCAACATGGTGGTATGATCGAAATTGATCCGGATTACCAGAAGGGTTGTCGGGTTATACTTCACTTTCCGTGCAAGCTGCAAACTACCGGGGCAATTATTCATGAGTGAGCGCTTATTACTGGTCGAATCGGAACTGGATACTCTGTTTCTGGTGAGTCAGTTGCTGAATAGCACCCATGATTTACGCATGAAATTAAAAGGCATCCTGGAAATTTTGCATAAACGTTCCGGCTTGCATTTTGGCATGATCACACTACGCGATCTTGATGACGATAGCTTGAGCATTTGCGAAGTTTATGGCGATGATGTAGATCGATCGGTACGTTACCAGCCCGGCGAAGGCCTGATGGGTGTCATTCTTGATGAAGGTGCAACCATCGTCGTAGAACGTGTGGCCGATGAGCCGCGCTTTTTGAGTCGGCTGGGGGTTTATAAACCAGAGCTGCCTTTCATTGGATCGCCCTTGGCAATTGAGCAAGGCGAAGTGGTTGGTATTCTTGCTGCGCAACCTTGCGATGCGACGTTTTTGGGCGAGCGTGCTCGGTTTTTGGAGATGGTTGCCAACTTGATTGCGCAATGCGTCAACAGCCTACGCGTGATGGAGCGCAAACAGTCTGAGTTGCTTAACGAACGTGATTTTTTGAAACAAACATTGGTTAAAAATTATCGCTTCGAAAATATAATTGGTCATTCAGCGCCGATGTTGAAAGTGTTTGACATTATTCGCCAAGTGGCAAAATGGCATACCACGGTATTGATCCGCGGCGAATCCGGTACCGGTAAAGAAGTGGTTGCCAATGCCATACATTTTAATTCTGCCTGCGCCAATGGTCCGTTTCTAAAACTGAATTGCGCAGCATTACCCGACACCTTATTGGAATCGGAATTATTCGGCCATGAAAAAGGTGCTTTTAGCGGCGCGATTGGTCAGCGTAAAGGTCGCTTTGAATTGGCTGACAACGGCACCTTGTTTCTGGATGAAGTCGGCGAAATTTCAGCCTCCTTTCAGGCCAAATTATTACGGGTATTGCAAGAGGGAGAATTCGAACGCGTCGGTGGTGGCAGAACACTTAAAGTCAGTGTACGCATTATTGCGGCCACCAATCGCAACTTAGAAAAAGACGTAGCGGATGGTTTGTTTCGTGAAGATTTGTATTACCGCCTTAACGTTATGCCTATCACGATGCCACCCTTACGTGACCGCATTGAAGATGTGCCTGAGCTGGCGATATTTCTGCTTAACCGTATTTCCAAGCAGCAAGGTGGTAGGCCGCTGGAACTAAAAGAAAGCGCGCTGCGTATTTTGATGAAACATAACTGGTCCGGTAACGTACGAGAATTGGAAAATCGTCTGGAACGCGCAGCCATCATGAGTTATGACGGCATCATCGATAGGGATGTCATTATCAATACCGGTCTGGAAGATGAAATCAGTCTAAACCGTACGCAACCGTCAGCGGTAGCTATTCGGATGACGGACTTTCACGACGAGGACCTGGATGAGCGCGAAAAAGTCATTGCGGCATTAGAGCAATGCGGCTGGGTGCAAGCCAAAGCCGCCAGATTGCTGGACATGACACCGCGGCAGATTGCTTATCGAATACAGACTTTGAATATCAGCGTGAAGCAGATTTGACAGCTGTTGGTACGATTAGTGTTGCCTATTCGAATGTGATCCGACCAGATAACTTACAGTGCCGGATTTCTAATTGAGGTTTTTGTTGAGGGATGCCACATCTTAGAGAGTATGGCCATAGCACAAATTTGATTGGTATCCCGGCGGCTTGTCTAGCCAGTCATCGCTTTAATGCAAACCCCCAAATCTTGCGTATTGCTGGCACCCGCGAGTCGGCTGCGGGCTTGTTCGAGAAATTGGCATTTCAATCAAGCCGAGAAGATTGTAGTCGGGTGTTTCAGGACTATATGTGCGTCGTATTTGGTTTTGAAACAGAACAGCGTTTGGGTGTGGATAAACAGGGGCGACGGCGTTATCGTAATAGCTATCTCAAGCTTATTCAGGATTGGGGGCGGGACTCAAACAATGCACAGGGCGCGGTTTTGAAGGGCTGGGTGGAGAGTCGCTTCGGTTTGTTTCCTAATTTTCATAAACAATCCTTATCCGGTTTTATGAACAAGGACTGGATCATTTATCTTGAAGAAAAAATGAATAGCCGCTATCACAACAACTGCATTTTTATGCAGCTGGATTTGCTGTATGAATATTGCCAGTGGATGATCGAGCATTTTCAATGGCCGGCGGCGAGGCATAAAACCTTATATCGCGGTGTGAATAGTCTGAACGACTCTACGGTAAATACCAGCCTGGATAATGCAGGAATGATCATGCGTTTCAATAATCTGGTGTCATTTACTGATCGGCGTAGTATCGCCAGCGAATTTGGAGCTTACATTCTGGAAGTGGAGGTGCCGATGGTGAAGTTGCTGTTTTTTAATGAATTACTACAGCATCATGCCTTGCACGGTGAAGCGGAATATTTAGTGATCGGCGGTGACTATCAAGTCAAGGTGCGGCGGTAAAGGCAACAATGAGGGTGGAGGCGCAAATCATTGATCGGGCTTTGGGTGCTTATTTGGGGTTTGCCTGCGGCGATGCTCTGGGCGCGACCGTGGAGTTTATGACGCCTAAACAAATTCACAGCCGTTACGGCACACATACAGAAATGATAGGGGGCGGCTGGTTGGGATTGGAAGCCGGCCAGGTGACCGATGATACGCAAATGGCTTTAGCGCTGGGGCAGGCCATTATTGATAACTCAGGCTGGAACTTAACCGCAGTGGCGGATAATTTTGTCGCTTGGCTGGAAAGCGAGCCGCCGGATATTGGCAACACCTGCCGTCGTGGTATCTTACGCTATTGCGATTTTGGCCTATTACAAGGTGAGCCGCGCGAGGATGATGCCGGCAATGGCGCTTGTATGCGCAATTTACCCGTAGTGTTGGCTACGCTCGGCAAACCGGATGAGTTGGTCAGCTGGACAATACAGCAAAGTCACATTACCCACCATAACCCGTTATCCGATGCGGCCACTTTGGCCTTGGGAAACATGACCCAACGACTAATCAACGGCGAGAATGTTAGCGCTGGTCTAGAAGAGTCTGATCGGCTGATTGAGCAGTTTGAGCAATTCCGCTTTCAACCTTATTCAGGCAAAGCCAGTGGTTATATTGTGGATACCGTGCAAACGGTATTGCACTATTTCCATAGCACGGATAGTTTTGAATCCTGTGTTATCGCCACCATCAATCAGGGCGGCGATGCCGATACCACCGGCGCATTGGCGGGCATGTTGGCGGGGGCTCATTATGGCTTGGTCAATATTCCAGAGCGTTGGCTGGCGCAGTTGGATCCGCGTGTTGCCAAACAGATTCGTGCACAGACTTTGGCATTGATCCAAAAGGCTTTTGTTTAAGATTTTGCTTCAGGGAGTCGTTTGGTGTCGTTTGGACCAAAAAGAGATTTTGCGTAATTGCTATCTAATTGCAAAAGGCGAATTCGTATCATAAGTGCATATCCCGTTTAGCAATCCGGGATGCTCCTGAGATCAGGAGCAAGATGTGGTAAAAAGCTTGCGTTTCTCAGTTCTAACGGAGCAAGTTGTCTGGCACCGTCTTCTTGCGCTTCTTTGATTAAATAGGTGCTATGAATTATCTCTTCATGGGGTGGAACTCCAGAACAGCCTTGCAAGATAAAAGCTGTAACGGCAAAAGCTAACCCGCTTAGGCTTGTCTTTATGGTGTTTAGATCAGTTTTCATACTAGATACCTCTTGTTGTGATGGTTAATTGCTGTGAATTCAATTAATAAAAAATGGCCGTCATACCTGCCTGGAAGTGGGTCGGCTGCCTGGACGTAGGAGGTAGGGCAATGCACAGAGCAATTGCCGAATCAAGTGACATAGATGGTAAACTTCGATCCGTCCTGAAGCCTGGATTCCGGCAGTCCATACAGGAAAGATGGTCACGAATCAGTGTTTTATCTTTTAGCTGAAACAGCTTGCTAATCAGGAAACCCTTTGCGGTTATAGTGCATTTGGGCGTAGTCTAGCTGTAACTTCACAGCTCGTCTGTACGTTACCGCACACAATAACAGCGAAAAAAGATTCGATTCGAATAGCTTGCCGGAAGTGATGTTTATGCTGTCCGCCTCCCAAAAAATTAACAAACGGTTCATTGAAAGCAGAAAAAATTCTCTCCAGAAAATAGGTTCCTAAGGGTAGACGGTTTACTTACTTGCCGATGCAATGCAGAGATTTTCAACGCCACAGCTGAATTGTGTTATCCCCAAACAATATGCGATGCTCGATGCCGGCGTAATGATCTATGGTTTCCGATAAGCACCTTTTACCCAATGGACAGGTTTCTCTAGTGCCGACTGTGGCAAAAATTAATCTTTGCCCTTCGCCCGAGCGTGGCCGGCACAAGGGACTATTTGGCGACAATCGACAGTAAAGCCAGTCAGGGCGCGTAGCGAGCACTTTGCCCGATCGCATGTTTGTTTTGCCCGTCAGGTCCACGGAGAGCCATTTTCAAGGAAGAGTGCCTGACAGCAATCCACAACCTCGGTATCGTAAATCGTACCTTTGCCGCGCTCAATTTCATCCAGGGCCGCCTGATAGCCCAGCGCGGCACGGTAAGGACGGTGCGAAGCCATCGCCTCAACCACATCCGCTACTGCCAATATGCGGGATTCGAGCATGATTTCCCCGTCCCTAAGTCCATAGGGATAACCGCTACCATCCAGACGTTCGTGGTGCTGAACCACCATTTTCGCCAGTGGCCAGGGGAATTCTATGCCGCAGATAATGTCGTAGCCCACCGTTGGATGGGCTTTGATGACGTTGAACAGGATTAGATCGAGCCTACCGGGACGATTGAGAATTTCAGATGGCACGGCTATCTTGCCGATATCGTGTATGGTCGCACCCAGGCGTAAACCTTCCAGGCGAAACGGATCCAAGCCCATTCGAGCGCCGATTTGTACCGCCAACTCCGCAACGCGTTCCTGGTGGCCGGCCGTATAAGGGTCGCGCTTTTCGATGGTGATGGCAATGGCGCGTATGGTTTGAATCAACGAACGCTGTAATTGTTCTGTAACCCGGCGTTCTTCTTCCTCGGCTCGCTTGCGTGTGGAAATATCGATAATGCTGGATCGGCTTTCGATCACCTTGCCGGAGGCATCAAGCACCGGATCGACACTGATGGTCACCCAGATGGGGTGGCCGTCGCGGTGGCGCATCTGCAGTTCGATATCGCGCACACTTTCGCCTTGCGTGAAACGCTTAAAAATTTGTTTGGCCATGCTCAAGCCGGCCTCGGTGTCGGCATACAGATCGAAAACATTTTTGTTAGCCAATGTCTGGCGATCGTATCCCAGTAAACCGCACAAAGCTTGATTGAACTGTAACAGGCTGCCATCTGCTGGAGACACTGAAACATAGGCATTCGGGGCTTTTTCATACAGATCTTCGTAGCGCTCTTCTGTCTTCTTCAGTGCCGCTTCGGCTCGTTCGCGTTCAAGCCGGTTGCGCAGGGTGCGAATGCCGAAGGCGAGATCGCCCGCCATCTCTATCAGCAACAACAGTTCTGCCTCATCGAAGGCTTCGGCGTCAGCCGAATCGATAACAATTGCGCCGAAAACCTCACCTTCCGATAGTAAAGGTAAGGCAATGACGGAGACATAACCACGTTCCATGGCAGCTGTGCGCCACTCTACCGAGCCTTGGTCATTGTGGAAGATATCCCTGGCAATGAAGGTTTCCCGGCTGCGAATGGCATAACCCGCAGGATTTTGTCCGCTTGGTTCTTCAGACCAGCTGACAGCCAAAATATCCAGAAAGCCATGTTCATAGCCGGCATGAGCGACGGGATGAATGGTTTTTTGTGCATCGTTTTGGCCATAGCCAACCCAAACAAAGCGATAGCCGCCACTTTCAGTCAGAATGCGGCAAATATCGTTCACCAGCGTTTTTTCCTGCACCGCATGTACCAGGGTGGTATTACACAGACTCAGTGTGCGTAGCGCCCGGTTGAGTCTTTTCAACTCGCTTTCCGCCTGGCGCAATTCGGTGACATCCTGCACGCTGCCTATCATACGTAAGGCCTGGCCTGTCTCGCCGACATGAACCTCGCCAACTTCATGAACCACGCGCACGCTGCCTTCAGGCAGGACGATACGATGATCGATAACGTAATCCGTTTCTCCGGCGATCGCCTTATTCACTTCGCTGATGACATACGCTCTATCATCCGGATGCACCACATCCAGAAAAGCTTGGTAGGTGGCGTCGAACTGTTGCGGCTGCAGACCAAAAATACGGTAAATTTCATCGGACCAGATTAATTCGTCGGTAACGATATTCCAGTCCCAATTGCCCATGTGAGCGATGTGCTGTGCAGCGGCCAAGCTTGCCTCGCTACGCTGCAGTTTGAGCATCACTTTGATGCGTCTGAGACTGTTGATGATGATCTCGCCGGCAGTCCGCAACAAGCGCACATCTTCCTCTGCCCAGTTGCGTGTATGCTTGATATTGTCGAAACCGATAAAACCGGCAAAAACCCCATTGAAATGAATGGATACGTTGAGCAAGGAGCAAATACCCAGCGTTTGAAATGCCGTGCGTTCCGCTACGGCTTGTTCCGGCAACTCGGCCAAGCTCTGCAGTGAAATCGCCTGACCGGAGCTGAGTTTGTCTCGCAGCCATGGCAGACGGTCCAGTTTTGCGGGTTGCGATGAGTCTTTCCAGGAAAATTCAATACCCTGGGCGCACCACTCGTAAGCGTTATATGGGGTCGCGTCAGCGGTATCGTAATCTAGTAGGTAAGCGCGATCGGCACCGGCAAATTCCGCTAAGCGACATAGCGCGTTGTCAATCTCGGCCTGAATGTCCTCAGGGTTTGCATTGCTCAGGCGGGAAGCTACCTCGGCCAGCATGGATTCCAAACCAATGCGGTAGGTCAGCGCCTGCTCCGCCTGCCGCACTTTGCTGAGATCGAGCACGGTCAATACATAGCCGTCGATTGCGCTGTCTTGGTTGCGGATGACACTTACCGTGATAAAAACGGGTTCTCCGGCGCCAAGTGTGCCACCCAGTAGCATTTCTGCGCTGGCGCTATTATTCCGGTCTGCATCATCAAATAATTGTAGAAATTGATGAGTGAAATAGGGCGCAACTAAACGCATTGCGACGCTTTCGAGCTTAGGCCGGCAATTTTCGCTATCCTGCTCGCAGCCCAGTAACTGCTTAAGGCCAGGATTGCAGTACATGACTTGCCTATCCGGCTCCAGAATTAAAATGCCTTCTCCTGCTTGTTCCACCGCTCGGCTCAGGATGCGTCGACGCGATTCTGCCCGGCGCACGTCTGTCACCTCCTCGAGGATATGTATGGCATAGTGTAGGCTTTTATCGGTTTGACGGATGCCAAAGGAGCGGGACACGAAAATATCCCCATTAGGCAACTGCAATTCATTGCCTTCCGGATATAAATGTTCCGGAAAATCACGACAGGCCGCTAACGGGCCGTCCTGTCGAGGAAAAAAATCGTAATAAGGACGTCCGCGCATCTGCTCCAGGTTACAACCGGCTTGCTTGCAATAGGCTGGGTTTGCTTGCAGGATGTGCATTTGAGCGTCATGGATGAAAATCGGGTCGCTGATGGCATCAAACGCGTCGTTCCAATGTTGGCTAAGCCGTTCCAGTTGTCGGTAACTTTGTTCCAGATCGCTGGTGCGCTCGCGTACCTTTTCCGCCAGATTGTCCCTGGCATGGGTCAAGTCTGTTTCCGTTTGCCGCAAACGTCTATTTAGACGCAGTACATAGGCAATCGCGGTGCTCAGCAATAATAAAACCAATAGCAGCAGCGAAAGCCAATAGCTGTATTGGCGCCATAGCTCGGCTAAACTAATTTTGCCCAGATCGGCATAAGGGCCGGCGCGTAATTCACGCAGCAAATCATGTACGGGTTGATAATTGCCCGGCACGGTCCAGCCAGCGATTAAGGCCGCCTTAGCCGCCGGGCTGTCGGCTGGCATGCGCATCAACGCCGAAACCACGGCGTGACTGAGCGAGTCGGAGGTGTTTAGCAGCTTGGCAAATGGCCATTCCGGGTACAGCCGGGTACTGACCAGAAGATCAAAATTTGGGTAATGTTGCGGGTTCAGCAGTTTTACTTCGGTCAGGTCGATGCTGCCTTCGGCGCTCATGCGTTCCAGAGTATCGGTACGTACCGTGCCGGCGTCGGCTTGCTTTTGCAGTACCGCAAGCACAACGGCATCATGGGTGCCTGTAAAGCTGAGAATGGTGTCTTCGCTGGGCTCTATACCTAGGCTTTGCATTTCCCGGCTAGCCATGAGATAACCACCCAAAGAATTCGCATCGACTGCCGCGAAGCGTTGGTTTTTCAAATCGGTTAGATTCCGAATGTCCTCCCGCTCGGCGCGGGTAAATATCACCCCGCCATAAAAGCTAGAACTGCTGCCGTTAATAAGATTACGCAAGGTGGCGAGCCGGCCTGCGCCATAACGCATTTCGAACTCGACATACAATTCCGGGTTGGTTAATACAAAATCCACTTCACCCGCAGCCACTACCTGGCTTATGCGTTCGAAAGCCAGCGGCAGCACGCTAAATTGGTATCCAGGCACATGCTGGCTCAGATAGTCGGCGGTCGGTTGCCACCTATTGAGGCTGGTTTGCTCTCCACGTTTAGCCAACACGCCTATGCGCACAAGGGTATTTTCCGCTTGAACAGGATTCAGACTCCAGGCAAGTAATAAAAATACAAACAATCCGACGCGAAAAGGGGCATAACCAAATATTTTTAATCTAAATGATAGCTCCTAATATACCTTGTAGGGCATCACTAATCATAAGTTACTTGCAAGCCCAGGATTCATAGGCTAAGGATTGGGTCATAAATAATTTCCCGCTATCCAAGTACGTCATGCCGGTAGTTCAGAAGATGTAGGTATTCTTGTCGAGACCGAATCCGCGAACTTTGTCGATGATCCTGCCGATCCGGGATCGTTCTCGACGAGCGAGCCTTGTCCAATGACACATGAGCCTGAGCAAAGGATAGTATTTCCAGCATGAGATGAGCCTGGATGCGCGGAAATTAGGATCATGGAGGCATGATTGTGGCTTCACACCCCTTTGATCCAATAAATTGGTCACTTCACACCTTCCAACTCCGTGATCAATTGAATTATTTCTTTATTGTCCGGCAACACTTCAGCGGCTTTTCTTGCGTTAACAAGCGCCGCTTTGTTGTCACCCGACTCGCGCTGCATCGAAATGAGTGCGCTGAGTATATCGAGATTGTAGGGTTGACGCGCATCGGCAGCTTTTAATGCCGCCAACGCCTCGCGTTGTTTTCCGGCGGAATTCAATCCTATGGCATAAACATACGCATAGCGGGCATTATCCGGCGCCAGTTTAGCGGCTAGCGCAAGTTCCTGCAAAGCGGTCGTTTTATCGGTTTTGCGCACCAGCAGCAAGCCCAGCGCGTGGTGTAAATCAGCCGCGTTGGGTGATAATAATAAGCCAAGGCGCAACTGTTTTTCGCCCTCGTCATCGCGCCCTTGTTGACGGTAGGCATCGGCGAGATTGACGTAAGCTCCGACGAAACGCGGGTCAAGTTCGATTGCACGTAGATAGGCGGTAATAGCCGCTTCGACATTATGTTGACGCAGGTAAAGATTCCCCAGATTGACGTTCTCCGCCGGCCAGTCGGCATTGAGTTTCAAGTAATCCAGGTATTCTGTCATCGCGCTCTTGCGAGCGCTGAGCCCGCCAGACGTCATTTGGCTATCCGGCACATCGGCAAGAATACGGGCAGCTTCTATGCGAACACCGCGGACCGGATCGGTTAGCAAAGGCGTAGCTGCCAGTACACGGTTGATCGTATCGACGGATTCAATCAATCCTAGAGCGGCGATACGCACCGACGGATCGGGATCTTTCAGTTGCTGACGCGCAAAGGCTAGAAGTTCCGGCCCCATCAATGGAGCAACCAGGGTTAACGCGGTTGCGCGCACAATGGCGGGACTGGCTGAATCCTGGGCAAGTCCGAGTAACGACGGCAATGCCTTTAAACCTTGCGTCGCACCCGCTTGTAATGCCGTTCCGTAATGCGGACGATTGCGCCAGCTTGTGCCGTACCATTTATCCAGTGCTGTAGCAGCCCATGCGGGTTTGCGATTTTGATGGCACTGCGTGCAGGCATTCGGGCTACCCAATGACAGTGATAAATCCGGCCGCGGCAAACGGAAACTGTGGTCGTGCCGGCCATCAATCACCATGTAATTTTGTTCAGGCGCATGACAGTCCATGCATTGCGCTCCTTTTGAGTCCTGTTTGTGGAAATGATGCTGCTCAGTGTCAAATTTCGCGGCATTGTGGCAGCGTGTACACAGTGCATTGCCTTCGGCACGAAGTTTAAGCGAGTGTGGCTCGTGGCAATCCATGCAGGTAACGCCGTTCTGAAACATCTTGCTTTGGCGGAAGGAACCCCAGGTGTAATCTTCGTCGTGCTGCTGTCCGTCGGCATAATAGGTCGGTTGCCTGAGTAAAGACGGGTGATGCGAATCTTCCAGCGGCAAACCGGGCAAGCTGCCTTCAATCAGCGTTGAACGGCGGGCATGGCAAGCCCAGCAGGTATTCATCAATGCATCATTAGCAGGCTGTTCACGTTGCGCAATCATGTTGCCATCAGGAAACTTCCATGCGGCTTGCCAGTGGCTTTGCAGCTTCACTGCCAAGCCTTTATCATCGTCCGAATAGGGCGGTCGGGCGTGTTTTGCCCACTCGACATGTTGTGACGCGGGGCCATGGCAGCTTTCGCAAGCTACATTAATCTCATTAAAAGTCGTTTTGTAACTATCTGTTGCCGCATCATAGCCTTTCTTCAGGTTTGTCGAGTGGCATTCGGCGCATTCCATATTCCAATTCTGGTAACGTCCGGTCCAGTGCAACTGATCGGTGTGATCCATCTTGTCTTTCGGGTAAAGATGAAACCAACGTTGCCCGCCTTCGGCCTTTGGGCGGCTGTCCCAGGCAATAGAGAGCGCTTGATAACGGCCTCCGGGGAACGCGATCAGGTATTGTTGCAGCGGCTTAACGCCGAAGGTGTAAGTGATAGGGTAATCAGTCAATTTTCCGTCAGAGCCGTTGGTGCGTACCATGAACTTGCCATCGCGCTTGAAGAACGTCGACTCGACATTGTCGTGTTTGAATTTTGCATTGTTGAAGTCACCCAGTACGGTTTGTTCATTAGCCACCTGCATCGCCAGATCATGATCTGAGCCCTGCCAAGCCAAAACTTCGGCTTGATGACATTGCTTGCATGCACCGGCACCGACGAAATCTTTAGTCACAACAGGAATTGCCGGTTCCGGCTTCACTACTGGCGGGGGAGAGGGCAAAACCACAGCGACGGGAGTAAGTGTGCGAGTAAAGTAAACGCCGCCGATAACCAATCCCGCCAGCATAAAAATTGACAGCAATAAAACGAGGTTTCTGTTGCCGGTTGCAATTGCGGTAATTTCAGGCACGTATTTGGCGACTGGTTTGGCAGGCTTTGGCATGTTGCGGCGGGTCATTGTGCGTCCATGGTTAATATTTTGGGGTGCTGTTAATTTTGCTGAAAGTGGATTGTAATTTCTTCACTTTGGGAATATGAGTGCCACCGTGAAACGGCGCTGCCATTCTGACCCCTGAGTCGGTTTGAACCCAGTAGGTCATTGGTTTGCGTCGGAAAACCGAAGATAGGTCCGACGCCCCAAGTGACCGCCTTGGACTTTGACGGTGACAGGAATAAGGTCGTATTGAGACTGCCAAACTCGAACTGATCAGTGACAGAGTTCGGATCAGATTGGTCAACCACCGGCAGGATAGTGCGCGTAATCAGGTTAAGGTCCTCAGTCAATTTGATGGATACCACCGGCTGCATGTTGGGTTATGATTTTATAACAATCTAACGCAAATCGAAAAATAGCGGGAAGTCTTAGTTATTTGACTGGCATTTACGACAATTTATGGAGAAAACTTGAACACTATTTTTGATTCAGCCGAGTGCTGTTTATTCGATGCCGACATTGTGCGTAAATTGGAAACAACCCATCAGACCCAGCGCTTGGCAAAAGCTGGACAATTGAGTTTTGCTGAAACCCACCCACCAAGGCCTATTGCCGATACGCTGTTTCCCGATAAGCCGCTGTTATTGATGCCACGCGATATGCCACGTCGGCGGCTGCATTCTATCGAAGGTAAAGCGGCGTTTTTTCATTCATTGGCGCATATCGAATTCATGGCGATTTATCTGGCCTGGGACATCATTTACCGTTTTCGCGGTTTACCGGAACAGTTTTATCGGGATTGGTTAAAAATTGCCGATGAGGAAGCGCAACACTTCGAGTTGCTGAGTAGTCATCTTTTAACGTTGGGTATCGGTTATGGAGATTTAGCCGCCCATAAAGGCTTGTGGTCGCATGCGGAAGATACGGCAGATGATTTGTTGGCTAGATTGGCTGTGGTGCCGCGTTGCATGGAAGCGCGCGGACTGGATGTGACGCCGGTCATGATAGATAAACTCAAAGCAATGAACGATGAAGCGGGAGTGGCGATTCTGACACGGATCTATCAGGATGAAGTAGGGCATGTGGAACGCGGTTCGTTTTGGTTTAATTATTTCTCGAAACAGCATGGTCTGGATCCCGAGCAAACCTTTAAAGATAAAATCCTGGCTTGTTATCAGGGGAAACCCAAAGGGCCGTTTAACCGAGATGTGCGTATAATCGCTGGCTTCACGCATAACGAAATTGACTGGCTGGAGGAAAGGTTGCATGAATAACAAACCGGTTTTTGATTACCCGCTATTTGCCATGGGATTTAGGGCTTTTTTTGCACTGGCGGGATTGTCGGCTTTGGCATTGATTGCACTTTGGAATGCCATGGCCAATGGTTCATTACATTTAGATAATTATTATCCAGCGATTCAATGGCATGCACATGAAATGCTATTGGGTTATTCGGTGGCGGTTATTGCCGGCTTTTTATTAACAGCGGTTAGAAACTGGACTGGGATGCAAACGGCTAATCCGGATCAATTGGCCGCATTATGTTTTTTGTGGATTTATGGTCGCGTTTTGCCGTTTTATTCAGAGCTGGTGCCGGATGTTTTCATTGCTGCGGTGGATTTTGCATTTTTGCCGGCTTTAACTTATTTCATCAGCAAGCCTTTGTTGAAAACAGGCCATTATAAAAATTTGATTTTCACCGGTTTGCTGCTGCTGTTGACTGTGGCAAATGGTCTGATACATGCGCAAATTTTAGGCTTTTCTGAAACTGGCGTTATGTTAGGGCTGGATATGTTGGTGGCAATTATTGTGATGATGATTTTAGTGATTGCCGGTCGCGTGTTTCCATTTTTTACCGAACGCGGATTGTCCGGGGTGATTTGTATCCGTAATCCAGGTTTGGATATTGTCACTATAGTCATCAGCATGACGGTTTTTGTACTGATGATGCTGGATGTTTCCGGAATTTTGCTGGCGCTGGTTGCACTCGCGGCAGTGGTGTTGAATGTTATGCGGGTTTCCGGTTGGTATGATGGTCGTATATGGTTTGTGCCCCTGCTGTGGGTGTTATATGTAGGTTATGGTTGGTTGATCCTGGGCTTTGTCATGCTGGCGCTTTCAGCTTACGCACTTGTATTGCCGGCTGTGGCATTGCATGCTTTTACCGTGGGTGGTATTGGGATTTTAACGTTGGGTATGATGGCGCGGGTGGCTTTAGGGCACACGGGTAGGGCGCTTAAGACTTCTAATGTGATGGCTATTGCGTTTTTGTTGATTAATTTAGCGGCCATCATGCGGGTTTTATTCCCGGCGATTTTGCCTGCCTGGTACGGCGGATTTGTGCTGGTTTCAACGTATGCCTGGCTGGCGGCATTCTCTTTGTTTGCGTTTTATTATCTGCCAATTCTGGTGGCCCCACGAAGTGACGGTGAGCCAGGGTAACCCATAGCGCATAAAAAAGGCGGCTTAAAAATGCCGCCTTTTTTGTAGGTGAAGTGCTTAGGATATGGTTGGAAATAACTTCATGAAACCCAAGTGCATTGTTCCTATGCATCGCGTGGAAATGCAAACTGAACCGATTTTGCGGTTCTGGGTGCTGGAGCGCCCCCGACAGAGTTCCCAGGCAAAGCACTCATCGTTATACACAAGTCACTCGAATCCAGGCGAAGCCCTCAAAACCCCTCTCTTGTTGGAGAGGGTTGGGTGAGGAGAATCAAAATGAAGCATTTTGGTGATTCAAATTCTCCTCACCCCCGCCCTCTCCATCAGGAGAGGGGGCACAACACCATCACATTAAAGTGTTCCAGCATGAAAAAGGATTACCCAGTGTAAATCGAGATGTTTATAACGATCAGAGCAAAGCATGGGAACCATAAGCGGAAGTTAATTTTGGCGAAAACCTTAGTGTGAGCTGTAATGCGACTCTATATAGCGCTCGACCAAGGCTTGGAAATCACCGGCAATATCATCACCTTTTAAGGTGACGGTTTTTACGCCATCTTCATACACGGGCGCAACAGGGGATTCGCCGCTGCCGGGTAAGCTAATGCCGATATTGGCATTTTTACTTTCGCCAGGGCCGTTAACCACGCAACCCATAACAGCCACTTCCATGGTCTCGACACCTTTGTATTTGTCTTTCCAGATCGGCATTTGGTCACGTAAAAAAGCTTGGATGTCTTGCGCCAGTCTTTGGAAATAATCGCTGGTGGTGCGGCCGCAGCCAGGGCAGGCAATAACCATCGGGGTGAAAGATCTGAATCCCATGGTTTGCAATATTTCCTGACCAACAATGACTTCTTTGGTGCGTGCTGCGCCGGGTTCTGGTGTCAGTGAAATGCGTATGGTGTCACCTATGCCTTGTTGCATCAGCACGCCGAGTGCTGCAGACGAGGCGACGATGCCTTTTGAGCCCATGCCGGCTTCAGTCAAGCCTAAGTGCAAAGCATAATCACAGCGGTTGGACAAGTCTTCGTAAATGCTGATTAATTCTTGTACATTGCTGATTTTGCAGGATAAGATGATTTTGTCTTTGCCCAGGCCTAGCTCTTGTGCTTTGGCGGCACTTTCCAGTGCTGAAAGGACAATAGCTTCTCGGGTAATGGCAGGTAATTCTTTTGGGTTTGTTAGTTTTCTGTTTTCATCTAAAAGACGCGTTAAAACGGCTTGATCGAGACTGCCGCCGTTAACGCCAATCCGAACAGGTTTGTTGTATAGGCAGGCAAATTCAATCATTTGTTGAAATTGTGGGTCTCGAGCTTTACCTTTGCCGACGTTGCCGGGATTGATGCGATACTTGGCAAGCGCTTGTGCGCAGTCAGGGTATTTTTCTAATAACTTATGGCCGTTGAAATGAAAGTCACCGATAATAGGTACCGAAAAACCTTTTTGCGCAAGCTGATTGACGATTTCCGGGACGGCTTTTGCCGCTTCTTCTGTGTTGACGGTGATGCGGACTAATTCTGAGCCGGCCGTCGATAATTCCATAATCTGTTTAACACTTCCTGCGACATCAGCGGTGTCAGTGTTGGTCATGGATTGCACGACGATAGGCGAGCCACCGCCCACTTTAATGTTGCCAACCAAGACTTGTTGAGTGTGTTTTCTGGGGCTAATAGACATAGAATTGTTGTTTGCAAAAAATCAAAGTTATCTGAAAATACCAAGTAAATCACTTAGTATTAAGAATTATACCCCCTAAGCTGGAAGGCGAAAGAGCAAATTGTGCGGATAAATTATTTTTCTGATGTACATCTGGAATTTGGCGAGCAAAGTTTGCCGGATACGGATGCGGATATAGTGGTGGCTGCTGGCGACATTGGTGTGTTCAATCAAGGCTTGACTTGGTTGAAGGCCATTAACAAGCCCGTGGTTTATGTTGCCGGCAATCACGAATTTTATAATAGCGAATATCATCAAGTTATGGCAATGCTGCGCCAAGAGTGTGCCGGCAGCAATATTCAATTCTTGGATAAAGATGAATTTATTTTCCAGGGTGTGCGGTTTTTGGGCTGCACCTTGTGGTCTGATTTGTTCATTCAAGGCGAGGAGAAGTCAGTAGCGATCGGCAAAACCTTAAATGACTTTAGAAAAGTTCGTTTTAAAGAAGAAGCTTTTAATCAAACCCATTTTTCCGCCTTACATCAGGAATCAAAGTCCTGGTTGGAAAAGCAGCTGGCGCTGCCTTTTAAAGGGAAAACGGTGGTAGTCACCCATCATGCGCCAACAGAATGGAGTTGGATAGATACGCCTAACGCTTTAAAAAAAATGGCCTATTGCAACGATTTAAAGCCCTTGTTTCATGAATACGAAATCGCGGCTTGGTTTCATGGGCATGTGCATAATCTGGGTGATTACCGCATCGCGGATGCGCGAATTTTAAGCAATACTCGAGGTTATGTAGGACGTAGAATGGTTGCAGGTTTTGATATTAATAAGGTCATCGAAATCTAACAACCATGACGACAAGGCAGCAGCTTTAGATGGTTTAAGTGGGTTATTTTCCGTTGAGTAAGCCTGTGACTTGTGATGTAATGACGCGGTTTTATGTCTTGAACTGCCCTTTAAGTTTTTGTTGTTCTTAAAGGGCTTTTGGCTGCAATTTGTCTGGAGAGCAGGCGTAACAATTATGCAATTTACAATTAAAAAAGGTTTGGACTTGCCCTTGACGGGTAGGCCTGAACAAAACATAACCGATGGTAACAGCATCAAATCGGTTGCCCTGTTGGGTGGCGATTATGTGGGGCTGAAGCCGAAAATGATGGTCGCGGAGGGGGACGAGGTCAAATTAGGCCAGGTTTTGTTCTCTGATAAAAAAAATCCGGGCGTCAATTTTACTGCACCTGGTGCGGGTATCGTTTCAGCCGTTCATCGTGGTGATAAGCGAGCGCTTTTATCTGTCGTGATTGAGCTGAAAGGTAACAAACAGGAATCTTTCGCCAGTTATGCTGAAGCCGAATTAGCTGCTTTATCACTCGATCAGGTCAAGGAAAACTTACTGGCATCCGGATTATGGACTTCGTTTGTAACCCGTCCCTATGGAAAAGTACCTGCTGTTGATAGTAACCCGAGTTCAATCTTCGTTACAGCCATCGACACACGACCTTTGGCAGCCGACCCTTCCGTCATCATCAAAGAACGTGCAAGCGACTTTGCTAATGGTTTGAGTGTCATCTCCAAGCTAACTTCAGGTAAAACTTATCTGTGTAAGGCTACAGGTGCCGATGTTGTCAGCAATGCTGCTGTTCAAGTTGCTGAATTCTCTGGTCCACATCCTGCAGGTTTGCCAAGCACACACATTCATTTCATTGACCCTGTCAATGTGAATAAGTTTGTCTGGCATATCGATTATCAAGCTGTCATTGCAATCGGAGCACTGTTTACTACCGGTAAGCTTAATGTGGAGAGAGTGGTCTCTTTGGCGGGGCCTACTGTTAATAATCCGCGTTTGGTTCGTACCCGTGTCGGGGCCAATCTGGAAGATTTGGTGGCAGGTGAATTGCAAGATGTTGAAAATCGTGTGATTTCCGGGTCTGTGCTGTATGGTCACGAAGCTGTAGGTCCTATGGCTTATTTGGCTGCCAACGCCTTGCAAGTTTCCGTAATCAAAGAAGGACGTGATCGCGAGTTGTTTGGCTGGATTGTGCCGGGGACTAATAAATATTCAGCGATGAATGTTTATGTCTCCAGTAAAGATCGCCAAACCGGCCGCCAGTTTCCGTTAACTACGGATAAAAATGGTAGTAATAGAGCCATTGTGCCGGTAGGTGTTTATGAGTCAGTCATGCCACTGGATATATTGTCTACCCCGTTGCTTAAGGCGATTGTAGTGGGTGATAGCGATACGGCGCAGTCTTTGGGTTGTTTGGAGTTGGACGAGGAAGATGTTTCCTTGTTTACCTTCGTCGATCCCGGCAAACACGATTTCGCACCTGTGCTCAGAGCTAACTTAACTAAAATTGAGAAGGAAGGATAAATGTCGGCTAGAGATATTTTAGATAGCATAGAGCCGCATTTTACAAAAGGCGGCAAATTAGAGAAGTACTACGGTCTTTATGAGATGGTGGATACTTTTATCTATACACCGGCTGATGTAACACGCGGTAAAACTCATGTTCGTGATGGTAACGACCTGAAGCGCACCATGACTTTTGTAGTGATTGCCACTGCGTTCTGTATTTTGATGGCCTTCTACAACACTGGCTACCAAGCAAATATGGCAATGCAGGCGATGGGTGTCGAATCTATCGACAACTGGCGCAGCATCCCGATGGCGTTGTTTGGTTACAATCCCTACAATCCATTGTCTTGCATGGTTCACGGCATGTTGTATTTCTTCCCGATTTATATCACTACCCTGGCGGTAGGTGGTATCTGGGAAGTTTTGTTTGCAACGGTGCGCAAGCATGAAGTCAACGAAGGCTTCTTAGTGTCTTCCATGCTGTATACCTTGATCATGCCGCCCGATATGCCTTTGTGGCAAGTTGCGTTAGGTATCTCTTTTGGTATCGTGATGGGTAAAGAAGTTTTCGGTGGTACCGGTAAAAACTTCCTAAATCCTGCGTTGACTGGTCGTGCATTCCTGTTCTTTGCTTATCCCGCTTCGATTTCTGGTGATGCCGCATGGGTTGCACTTGATGGTTTTAGTGGTGCAACGGCATTATCGTTAGCGTCAGCTGGTGGTCTGGAGAATATTCAGGCTACTTTTGGCTGGTTTCAAGCCTTTTTTGGTTTTATTCCTGGCTCGATGGGCGAGACATCAACTTTGGCCTGCATACTTGGGGCTGTATTCCTACTGTATACACGCGTTGCATCCTACCGAATTATGGCAGGTGTCATGATTGGTATGATCAGTATGTCTATGCTGTTTAATGTTGTAGGTAGTGACACTAATCCAATGTTTGCCATTCCATGGTATTGGCACATGGTGATGGGCGGCTTTGCTTTCGGTGCTGTTTATATGGCTACCGACCCGGTCTCTGCTGCTGTAACTGATACAGGTCGCTGGGTTTACGGTGTCATGATTGGTTTTATGGTTGTGATTATCCGAGTTGTGAATCCTGCTTTCCCTGAGGGCATGATGCTTGCAATTCTTTTCTCCAACATGTTTGCACCATTGATTGATTACTTTGTTGTCCAAGCAAATATTAGAAGAAGGATCAGACGCCATGCTTAATGCCGAGAAAAAAACCTGCAAATATAACGAGCATCTCTGCAAGTATTACGAACAATTTAAAGTTTACCGTGACAAGGTTCTGGCGTTAAGCAACGACAGTCTGGAAAAAACGGTAGCGGTGGCATTAGCTTTATGCTTGGTTTGTGCCGTGTTGGTATCGCTTGCGACGGTAGCTTTAAGACCTTTGCAAAACTACAACAAAGCGTTGGACATGAAGAAAAACATTCTTGATGTCGCAGGCTTGTTAGCTGACGATACTGATATCGATGGAGCTTTTAAAGAGCGTATCGAAGCTAAAATTGTGGATTTGAAAACCGGTGATTATGTTGACAACATCGATGCTGATGAATATGACCAACGTAAGGCAGCCAAAGATCCTGCTCAAAATGAAGTGATTCCTGTTGAGAAAGATATTGCCAGCATTCGTTTCAAAGCCAAGTATGCCAAGATTTTTTTGGTTAAAAATGGTGATCAGTTGCAATCTATTATTTTGCCCGTCAATGGTTATGGTTTGTGGTCCACTATGTATGGCTTTATGGCATTAGATGCCGACGGTCAAACAGTGCAAAGCATTAACCTATATGACCAAGGTGAAACCCCAGGTTTGGGTGGTGAAGTGGTTAACCCCAACTGGCGTGCGCTGTGGAAAGGCAAAAAAGTCTATTCAGAAAACGGTGAAGTTGCGCTGGGTTTGGTTAAAGGTACTGTTGATACCAGTCGTCCCGATGCAGTTTATAAAGTGGATGGTCTGGCCGGTGCAACCTTAACCAGTCGTGGCGTCAGCAACCTGGTCCAGTACTGGATGGGTGCAGAAGGTTTCGCCCCTTACCTGAATAAAATTAAATCAGCCAATTAATACAAACCAGTTAGGGCTAATCATGGATAAAGAAACTAAAAAAGTGTTATTCGAGCCGTTGGTGGACAATAACCCGATTACCTTACAGGTGCTTGGGGTTTGTTCTGCGCTGGCGGTCACTTCACAAATGTCGACCTCGCTAATCATGGCGTTGGCATTAACCTCTGTAACAGCTTGCTCTAGTGCGGCTATCAGTGCTGTTCGTAATCATATACCGGGGAGTATTCGGATTATCGTGCAGATGATCATCATTGCTTCATTGGTCATCGTGGTCGATCAATTATTAAAAGCCTTTGCTTTTGATGTCAGCAAAAAGTTATCGGTTTTTGTTGGTTTGATCATTACCAACTGTATCGTCATGGGTCGTGCTGAAGCCTATGCAATGAAAAACCCACCCTTACAAAGCTTTATTGATGGTGTGGGTAACGGTTTAGGCTATAGCTTGATACTGATCATTGTGGCGTTTTTCAGAGAAACATTAGGCTCCGGAAAATTGTTGGGTTTTGATGTATTCCCATTGGTTCAAGATGGTGGTTGGTATGTGCCTAATGGCATGATGTTGTTGCCACCCAGTGCATTTTTTCTGATTGGCTTGATCATTTGGGGATTTCGTACTTGGAAACCTAAGCAGGTTGAACACGACGAATTTAAAATTATGTCGATTTCACATGGTGAAGGAGGGCACCACTAATGGAAGCCTATATCAGTTTATTTGTAAAAGCGGTTTTCATTGAAAACTTGGCCTTGTCATTTTTCTTGGGAATGTGCACATTCCTGGCGGTCTCCAAGAAGATTTCCACAGCGATGGGATTAGGTATTGCGGTGATGGTGGTGCAGACTCTAACTGTGCCAGCCAACAACTTTATCTACCAAACTTTGCTGAAAGAAGATGCACTGGCCTGGTTAGGTATTACCGGTGTGGATTTGAGCTTTTTGAGTCTGTTGAGCTGTATCGGTATGATCGCGGCTATCGTGCAGATTTTGGAAATGACGCTGGATAAATTTTTTCCAGCGCTATATCACGCTCTGGGTATCTTCCTGCCATTAATTACCGTGAACTGTGCGATCCTGGCTGGTAGTTTGTTCATGATCGAGCGCGACTACAATTTCAACGAAAGTGTAGTCTACGGTATTGGTAGTGGTTTTGGCTGGGCATTGGCGATTACTGTCATGGCCGGAGTACGCGAGAAACTCAAATACAGTGATATTCCTGCTGCCTTACAAGGCCTGGGCATCACTTTTATCACAGCCGGCTTGATGTCTCTGGGCTTCATGGCTTTCTCTGGAATTCAATTATAAGGGTATCGTAATGCTGGAAATTGCATTAGGTGTTATTTTCTTCACGGTTATCGTGATTGCGCTGGTGTTTTTAATCATCGGCGCAAAAAGCAAGTTGGTAGCCTCTGGGGATGTGGAAATTCTGATCAATGACGAGAAGAAAATTCATGTGCCGGTAGGCTCCAAATTATTAACGGCATTAGCCGACAATCAATTATTCGTTTCTTCTGCTTGTGGCGGCGGCGGTACTTGTGGGCAGTGCAAAGTCAAAGTGCTTAGCGGTGGCGGCGATATTCTGCCCACTGAAATGTCGCATATCACCAAACGCGAAGCTGCGCATGGTGAGCGTCTGGCTTGTCAGGTGTCTGTCAAACACGACATGGATATTGAAGTTGAGGACAGTGTATTCGGCGTTAAAAAATGGGAGTGCACCGTTAAGTCAAATGACAACGTGGCTACCTTCATTAAAGAACTGGTACTGGAATTGCCTGCAGGCGAAGCTATCAATTACCGTGCTGGCGGATACATCCAAATCGAATGTCCCGAGCATGTTTCTAAATATGCAGATATTGATGTTGCTGAGGAATATCGCCCGGATTGGGATAAGTTCAACCTATGGCGTTATGTGTCGGATGTGAAAGAGCCTACCTTGCGGGCGTATTCCATGGCTTCTTATCCTGAAGAAAAAGAAATCATGTTGAACGTGCGGATTGCTACGCCACCGCCTGGCGCGTCTGATGATATCCCGCCTGGCATCATGTCTTCATTTATCTTTAATCTGAAGCCCGGTGATAAGGTTTTTGTCTCAGGTCCTTATGGTGAGTTTTTCGCTAAAGAAACTGATGCGGAAATGGTCTTTGTTGGTGGTGGTGCCGGTATGGCGCCGATGCGTTCACATATCTTCGATCAATTACGTAGACTGAAGTCCAAACGTAAAATGACTTTCTGGTATGGTGCTCGCAGCAAGCGCGAAATGTTCTATGTGGAAGATTTCGATATGCTGGCCAAAGAAAATGATAATTTTGAATGGCATGTAGCGCTGTCGGATGCCTTACCTGAAGACAACTGGAAAGGCTATACCGGCTTTATCCACAACGTTTTATTCGAAGAGTTTCTGAAGAATCATCCGAATCCTGAAGACTGTGAATATTACATGTGCGGACCTCCAATCATGAACTCATCAGTCATCAATATGTTGTTGGCTAATGGCGTCGATCCTGAAAACATTATGTTGGACGATTTTGGCGGTTAATTAAGCATCTTGCTGACAAGGAACGAGGAGCGATCGTTTGATTTCTCCTCGTTTTTTTTGGTATAAGTGGTACAAAAGCGTTTAAAAGGAAAACGAAAATGGTGTATTTTTTAGCGACATTTGTTTTTATGCTGATTGTGATCGCCATCATGGCGGTAGGGGTTATCTTCGGTCGCAACGCCATTAAAGGCTCTTGCGGAGGCACAGGCGATTGCGTTTGCACTGAAAAGTGCGATAAAAGGAAGAAACTTGAAGCCGAGCAACAAGCCGAACAGGTCATCACTATTCGGCGTGATCTGAAAGTTTAGAACTGAATTACTGGCGTGTTTGTGTGCGCCAGTTATTGACGATGCCTTCGACATCCAGGTCGTCAGGTCCTTCACGCCAACCGGTAAAGTAATCGACGTCGTTACTTTTGGGTTCTGGGTTTGGCCGGTAAATCTGTACCCGGGTCGGTAAAGGCGCTGCTTCTCCTAGAACGAGTGCCTCACCACGACCCAGAGAGGTAAGTATGTCTGTCAAATCACCTTCCGCTTCGGGTACCAAACCCCTGATGTAAGCTTGGTCATCCGGGTTGGTGGTTCTCAAACAGATAAACGAGCTGCATTGCGCCAGCATAGTTTCTGATAGTTCTGTAGGTCTTTGGCTGATTACGCCAATGGAGACCCCATATTTACGACCTTCCTTGGCTATCCGTTCCATAATTTTTTTGGTGCCTTCGAACTGGCCACCTCTTTCGCGAGGGATATAGGCATGGGCTTCTTCGCAGATCAGAGTAATTGGAAACTCGCGTCGTTTGGGGTTCCAATAGTTAAATTCATAGGCTAGGCGGCCGACTTGTGCAGAGACTGCAGGTCTTACATCCGTCGGTACAGAGCTTAAATCCACCACTGTGATATTGGCTTTTTTCTCACCCAGGCCAATAAATTCCCTTAGTAAATCCGCCATGCTGGCCGAGTTATTACGTTTTTTAGGCTTTAACAAAAAATCGTACCTGACATCGTTGAATCGGCTTTGCATTCTGATTAAAAACTCGTCGAATTGACCAAACAAGGCACCAAAGGTTTTGCCAAAATCCTTTCGTTCTTCATTGGCCGCTTTAAATTGCATATAAAGTTCTGCCAAAGAAAAATAGATGGGGGTATCGATGGAGACCATGCCAAGGCCAATTTGCTTGGCTTCCTTACGTTTTAGCTGTTGCAGCACTTCGCGCATAAAAGCCATTTGTAATGAAGCGCCCTTGTCATCTCTATCGATAAACAAATCCACCAATTCGGCATAAGTCATCATCCAGTAGGGCATTTCCAGCTCCATGGCATCGACATAATTAACCAGCTCTTCAGGAAATGCGGATTCAATATGCCCGGTATCATTCTTCCAGCAATACTCACCATGCAGATCAAGCATGATTAAATGCGCCTTAGGCATGGCTTTGATAGTGTGTTGAATCAGGCTGGTTACTGTCCAGGATTTACCAGAACCGGATTGACCGATAATGGCAAAATGGCGACCAAACAATGCCCGTGGGTCCAGGCTTAAATGATAATCTTTATGCGATGCCAATTGACCGATGAAAAACTGATATTCGCGGAATTTGACAAAAATGGCATTGATTTCATTCATGCCTACTGCATAGACATTGGCGCCTGGGGTAGGGTAGTGGCGAACGCCGCGAGCAAATACATTGTTTTCGTTCATTTCCCCAACCGGAATCAAAGAAATAAACCTATCGCTGAAACGGTTGCCCAAGCTGTCGAAACGATCTCGTTCCCACATTTTGAACACCAAAGCCAATACACCTATATTCGATTGGCGAATAACGACATAAGAGCCCAAATTTCCTGCCAGGATTTCTTCATCGCCCACTTTGATAATAGGTGAAGCAGTAGAATGTTCCTCTATGATGCGGGCATCCATGCCATTGCCTCGCACTTCAACCAAATGTCCAATCAAAATGTGCTCGTTATCTGCCATCGTTACTCTGCCTGCGATAAAATTGACTAGATAAGCTTAGTCGATTTTTTAGCCAGTAGTAAGTTTGCAAACAAAACTGTTTAACCGCTTTATTTTTGCCAGGGATTTCAGATGTTCAACCGCAATGCCACGCCGCAAATCATGGGCATACTTAATGTTACGCCGGATAGCTTTTCAGATGGAGGTCGTTACAGCACGCTTGATGCTGCATTGCGTCAGGTTAAAACTATGCTGGAAGAGGGGGTGGATATTATCGATGTCGGCGGCGAATCAACCCGGCCCGGCTCCAATCCGGTATCTGCGGATGAGCAAATCAACCGAGTAGTCCCAATAATCAAAGCCATACATACAGATTTTCCTGATTTATTGATCAGTATTGATACAACGCTGAGTTCAGTGGCCGATGCTGCTCTGCAAGCAGGTGCCAGGATTATTAACGATGTTACAGCAGGTTTAGGTGACGCTAAAATGTTGCCGCTGGTGGCGAGTTGCGGCATGCCGATTATTTTGATGCATATGCAAGGCACACCCAAAACCATGCAGGATAATCCGCAATACCAGGATGCGGTTACCGATATTAAACGTGTACTGCAACAGCGTATCGATGCGGCTTTAAATGCAGGGATTCAGCCAGGCAATATTGCTATTGATCCCGGTATTGGCTTTGGCAAACGTACACGAGACAATATAGATTTATTGGCGCATCTGGATCAGTTTGTGGATATGGGCTATGCGGTGTTATTAGGCACCAGTCGCAAGCGTTTTATGGGAAGCATTTGTCATGTGTCAGAGCCTGAGGAATTAGTAACAGCTACCGCAGTCACCACTGCGCTGGGTGTGATAGCCGGCGTGAACATGTTTAGAGTGCATGATGTGAAGGCCAATCGGCAAGCGGCTGATGTGGCTTGGGCAATCAAACAGGCGCAGTGATCAATTTACATCCTCGACTTGAAGCACTGGAAAAGAAATTTTCAGCTTCGCCGTTGACACAAATTTTAGATCAGGCGCTAAGTGCCCGCCGCGTTGAATTGTGGATTAAACGTGACGATCTATTACACCCGATTATTTCCGGTAACAAATGGCGCAAACTAAAATATAACCTTAATCACGCGCTTAACAACCAAGCCGACACTCTTATCAGCATGGGCGGGGCTTATTCAAATCATCTGCATGCTTTGGCATTTGCCGGCCAGCAATTAGGTCTGAAAACAGTAGCTTTTGTGCGAGGGGAGAGGCCGGCACAGCTCAATCCAACCCTGATTGATCTGCAGCAATGGGGGATGCAATTAAACTTTGTGTCCCGCAGTGATTATCGGCAATTGAGGCAGTATAAAAATTACCACAGTTTGCCCGATTTGGTATCTGGACAATATTGGCTACCCGAAGGCGGTGCGTCAGACTTGGCTTTGCAGGGTGTCGCAGAAATTATGTCGGAGCTAAAACAACAGTTCGACCTGTTGATGGTCGCTTGTGGTACTGGCGCTACCTTGGCCGGACTGATAACGGCAGCACCGGTTGATATGCAAATTCTCGGGGTGGCGGCTTTAAAGGGCGGGGACTTCCTGAATGCAGATGTAAAACAGTTATTACCTCAAGCGATAACCCAGCAAAATTGGCAAATCCTGTTGGATTATCATTTTGGCGGGTTTGCTAAATATACCCCCGAATTGAAGCTTTTCATGCACCAATTTGCCGCCAAACATGGTGTAGCTTTGGATCCTATCTATACCGGTAAACTACTATTTGCTTTTTATGATTTGCTAAATCAGGGGTATTTTAAGCCTGGACAACGCATTTTGCTATTGCACACCGGCGGTTTGCAGGGTGCAAGAGATTGAGCTTTGAAGCCTCATTTCGCAAAGGCGAAATGAGGCTTATGTCGGTGACGGGTTGTGCTTTAAATCGCCTGCTTAATCCGGCTTAAAGCGTTTTCCAGGTTGCTCATGCTGGTAGCGATAGAAATACGGATATGCCCAGGGCAACCGAAAGCTGATCCAGGCACCAAGGCTACGCCGGCTTTTTCGATCAGATATTCGGAAAATTGCAGATCGTCGCTTATACCATCCAGTTTTGGTAACAGTTTTTCTATGTTAGGGAATACATAAAAAGTACCGTCGGTGGGCAGGCATTCTATGCCGTCTATAGTATTCAGTTCTGCAACGACATAATCATGACGTTTTTTAAACTCCACCATCATGATATCGATACAGCTTTGGTCACCGTTGATGGCTTCTTCTGCTGCGACTTGCGAGATCGAGGTTGGGTTAGACGTGCTTTGCGATTGAATCACTCCCATGGCTTTGATCAACTCTGCAGGTCCTGCGCAATAGCCAATACGCCAGCCTGTCATGGAATAAGCTTTGGATACGCCGTTTAGTACGATGGTGCGGGAGTAAAAATCCGGGCGGGCATTCAGTATGTTGACAAACTCGCCTTTGTTCCAAAGAATGTGCTCGTACATGTCGTCGGTGGCGATCAGAATGTCAGGATAATCCTGCAGCACTTCACCCAGAGCTTTCAATTCGTCCAGATTATAGGCTACGCCGGTCGGGTTTGATGGGCTGTTGATGACGAATAAACGCGTTTTATCGGTGATGGCCGCACGTAGCTGGGCAGGCGTGATTTTAAAGTTTTGCGATTGGCCGGCTTCTACAATGACCGGCACGCCATCAGCCAGTAACACCATGTCTGGATAGGAAACCCAGTAAGGCGCTGGAATGATAACTTCATCGCCGGGGTTTAACAGAGCTTGTGCCAGATTGTAAAAACTCTGTTTACCACCACTGGATACCAGAATTTGTTTTAAGTCGTAATCCAGCCCGTTATCACGTTTAAATTTTTCCGCGACGGCTTTTTTTAAGCTGGGAATGCCGTCAACTGCGGTGTATTTGGTAAAACCATTATCGATGGCTTTAACGGCAGCTGCTTTAATGTGGTCAGGTGTGTCAAAGTCGGGTTCGCCAGCGCCCAAGCCAATAATATCGGTACCCGCAGCACGCATGGCTGCAGCGCGGGCGGTGATAGCTAAAGTCGGCGAAGGTTTGACGGCTTTGACTCGGTTGGACAGTGAGATATTCATAGTTCCTCGATTGAATAGGAGTAGGCTGGAAAACTGGCGAATATTATACGGTATAAGCTAATAATCAGCTTATTCTGTCGGTATTTATAATGCTTGAAAGTCAGGATAATTGTCGACTAAACGACGCCTAAACTGTTTCCATATTATGAAGTTAAGGTTGGTGATTACTTCAAAACGTGGAAGCAGGGCTGGGCTGTTCACGAATCTGCCCTGTTTTCTGCCTGTGTTTGTAGCATCTGGTAACGTTCGATCGCGGCGCGGGTGTTAAACAGCATGCGTTCACGACCAAGCAGGCCGGCGAGCCCGGCCTTTCGTACAACTTCAAGCACACCAGGGTTTAAGCCTACCAACCATAAATGTAATGCTCAGTGCCTGGAAGATTTTGATATCGACTTTTTGAAGGACATATTTTCTGATGTCCAAAATGTAATGCCCAAGGTTCAGCGGCATCCCGAATATCTAGAATTGGTAGGAAAAGTGATAAACCTCTACCATGATATTACTGAGCAAGCCAGGCAAAATCTGCATAGTACTCAGTAAAAGTCTTTAATCACTTGAGGTTCTGGGGCTTGGCTTATGTGTGGATTAATCGTAGCTAATCAGCCAGAATCTAATCATGAATAACCGACTTGACTTGGCTGACAATACGGCCTTTGGCGAGTCGAATGTCTAGCAAGTCGTTTTCCGCAATATCGGTAATGGATTTGACAATTTTTTGCGAGCCTTGGTGTTGCACGATGGCATAACCGCGATCCAACGTAGCGAGCGGACTAACCGCATGTAGCGTTTGACTGACGCCGATTTGCTGCTGTTTCAGGGTCGATAATTTCAGTTGCATCGCACGCTGCAGACGTTGCTGAGAATAAACTAGCTTTTGTCTGTGTTGGAGGATTTTGTCTGTAGGTTGGAATTGCTTGAGTTTTTGGCTGTTGAGGGCTAATTGCTGCTGGCCCTGCGTAAAGGTTTGCTTGATGGATTTATTCAATCGCTGTTCGAGTTCGTCCAGACGTTGTGCGTTGCGTTGTAGTTTTTCACCTGGATGTTGCCGATGTAGTGATTTATTTAGCCAGCTTAAGCGCTGCTGCTGTAGGTTCAATTGGCGACGCAGCTTTTCAATTAACTGGTTTTCCATAAATTTAAAACCGCTTAGCCATTCGCTCTGGTGTGGCACGGCGTGTTCAGCTGCGGCTGAGGGTGTGGCTGCGCGTAAATCGGCGACAAAATCCGCTATGCTGAAATCAACTTCATGACCGACGCCAGAGATCACCGGGATTTCACTGGCAACAATGGCGCGGGCGACCATTTCTTCGTTAAAGGCCCATAAATCTTCAAGTGAACCACCGCCTCGGGCCAGAATGATGACATCCATCTCGGCCTGTTGATTAGCCTGCTGCAGCGCAGCGCAAATCTCAAATTTGGCAGACTCGCCTTGTACTGAAACGGGAAAAATCAAGACAGGAATCGCCGGAAATCGTCGTTGTAAAACTGTCAGAATATCGTGTATTGCCGCACCGCTAGCAGAGGTGATGACGCCGATTTTCTTCGGTATCAAAGGGATAGTCTGTTTGCGGCTTTCATCGAATAAACCCTCTTTGAGCAATTTGTTTTTTAACCGCTCGAAAGCCTGGCGTAACGCGCCATCACCAGCTTGTTCCATGTGATCGACCACCAGTTGATAGTCGCCGCGCGGCTCGTATAAGCTGACTTGCGCGTTGGCTATAACCAGATCACCGTTACCTGGTCTGAAACCAAGTCGTTGCTGTTGACCACGAAACATGGCGCAGCGAACTTGAGCTTGGGCATCTTTTAAAGTGAAATACCAATGGCCGGAAGAAGGGGCGCTGAAATTAGAGACTTCACCCTCCACGCGGACTGACATAAAGTGCGTGGCGAGTAAGCGTTTGGCCTCTCGATTGAGCTGGGAAACGCTGTAAATCAATTCCGATGTGATCACGGCTAGTTACGGTTCAAAAAGCCTGCGGCCCAAAAACCGGCATAAATACTCACAACCATGATGACAGCCTCTTGATTACCTAATGACAGGCTGGCAAAAGCCGGGCCCGGACAATAGCCAGTCATGCCCCAGCCGATGCCAAACAAGGCGGCACCACTGATTAAGGGTTTATCGAGTAGTGATTTTACGGTGATATGGAAACGACTGCCCAGTAGCGGTTTGTCGTGTCGCCTTACCCATTTAAAGCCAGGGATTGCGACGGCTAGCGCACCAGCCATGACCAAAGCCAGACTGGGATCCCAGTTGCCGCTAATGTCGAGAAACCCCAATACTTTGTCCGGGTTGATCATTTGCGACACCGACAGGCCTAAACCAAAAATAATACCGGCGATTAATGCCAAAACGAGTTTCATCATGCGTTAATATGAAAGATGTGACGAATAAGATAGACGGTCAGTAAGCCGCTAGCCATGAAGGTTAAAGTGGCAGCCATGGAGCGTGGCGATAGCAGGGCGTTGCCGCAGATGCCATGGCCGCTGGTGCAGCCGCTGCCAAGGCGGGTGCCTAATCCAACTAAAAAGCCGCCCACAATCATTAAAGGCAGCGGGTAATTTTGGCGAAATGTTATGGCTTCGGTTGCAAAAAATTGCCAGCTTGCGGCTCCCAGCATCAGGCCAATCAAAAAGGCGATGCGCCAATGTCTATTGGCGCCTTGGGTTGTGAACAGGCCGCTCATGATGCTGCTGACGCCGGCAATGCGGCCGTTAAACCAGAGCAATAAAAATGCGCTGAAGCCAATTAATGCACCGCCCAGTAATGCGGAAATAGGGGTGAAATTTTGCAAAGTCGCTACTCGTGAAAATTAAAAAGTCGCTATTTTACGGCTGTTTGACAAGGATTGCAGCGTGTTTTCAGATACATGCCTGCGGAACTTACTGCTTGAGTTAAAATCATTCCTATCAAAACGGTTTTGCTTGGGATAAAAGGATGGTCATGCACAAACATGAATTAAGTAATTGGCAACACGCACATAATTTTTCTCGCATCAATCGCAAAGGAGAAAGGCGCACCAAATGGGTACTGTTGCTGACATTTACCACCATGCTGGTAGAAATTGTTGCAGGTATGCGATTTCATTCCATGGCTTTGCTGGCCGATGGCTGGCATATGGCCACGCATGTGCTGGCGTTTATGATTGCTATCTTTGCCTATCGATATAGTCGCATCCACGAGCAGGATAAAACTTTTGCCTTCAGTCCGGCCAAAGTCAGTGTTTTGGGAGGGTTTGCCAGTTCCGTAGCATTAGCCGTTGTGGCTTTTATGATGATAGCAGAGTCTGCCGAAAGACTGATTTTGCCGCAAGTGATCGAGTTTGATGATGCGATTTTCGTGGCTGTCGCTGGATTGGTTGTCAATTTATTGAGTGCTTTGCTGCTGAGCGATCATCAACATGGCCACGACCATCACGATCATGATGATCACACACATCACCACCATCATCATGATCATAATTTGCGCGCAGCTTATATGCATGTGATGGCGGATGCTTTAACATCGGTGTTGGCAATCGTTGCTTTGTTGGCAGGCAAATATTATGGCTGGAACTGGCTGGATACCGTGATGGGTTTTGTCGGTGCGCTGGTAATTTTAAGCTGGGCTTGGGGCTTGATCAAAGAAACCAGCCCGGTTTTAATGGACCAAGGCATTGATGAGCATTACCTGCAAGCCATTCAGGATACGCTGGAAGAAGATGGAGAGTCTAGAGTTAGCGATATACATATCTGGCGTATCAGTCCGTCACATCATGCAGCGATTATTGTGCTACTGACGCAGTTTCCGAAATCGCCTTCACATTACAAAGCATTACTCGCCAATTTTGTACATCTTGACCACCTTACCATCGAAGTTAATGCCTGTAAGGGTGATCAGTGTATCGCTATGGATACTGATTGAATGCTTTTTTCTCATACCATTAATCAGTTAGAGTGTTGCATATTTGCCCAACCATTTATTGCCAAAAAGGTTTATAACCATGTCTACATTTTTTAAAAGGTTATTGGGGTTTATTTTGCTGCTGTCGACGATGGGTTTGACCACCTGTCAGTCGGTGGTTAAAGCAGAGCCTGTTTTTGTGCCGGCGAAGCTGGCCGATCAGTTGTTACCAGGTAATGAATAATGTCTAAACTGCCGACACTAAAATCCGCCAAACGTTTTACCGGTGATACCTTGCGTCAATATTCGCCGCGTGGTTTGTTATTGTATGTACTGTCGTTGGCACTGATTCCGGCGGTAGTGATTGGCCTCAGCAAAGGTCAGGTTATGACGGTTATCGTCAATGCGAGCGCCTTTACGCTGTATTGCCTGGCTGCAATTTGGTTGCGCAAAGGCCTGCAAGCGGAAAACCCCAGCTCGCAAGATCGCCTACAAAGCCCATCAAAATGGCCGTTAAAACTATTCTCGGCTGTGTTGGTGGCGTTCACTACCGGTATGTTGGCAGTATTGGCTGCGCAGCAAAGCTTGGTGATGGCCGCAATTTATGCATGCGGGGCATTTTTAGGCATGTATTTCAGCTATGGCTTTGACCAAGCTAAAAGCAGGCAAATAGCAGGTGCGCACGGTTATTCGGGTGATGAAGTCAGAAAAACCTTGGCTGACGCTTTTGCCATTATCAAACAGATTGAGCAAGCTAATCATAAAATTGGCAATAGAGAGCTCAATCAGCGTATTGATGGCATTTGCCAGATTGCTGACGGTATCATTGCAGAGCTGGAAGCCGACTCGCGCGGTATTCGTCGGGCACGCAAATTTTTACATGTCTATCTGGAAAACGTACAACAGGTTGTTCAGGGCTATGCTAACACCCATCAGCAGTCGAGTTCACAGGCGCTTGAGCAAAATTTTAGACAGGCGTTGGAGACGATCGAGTCCGCCTTTCAAGAGCAACAACAAAAACTGCTGGAAGAAGACCTGTTTGATTTAGACGTAAAAATTGAAGTGTTGACTGCGCAACTCAAACGCGAAGGCATCCTATGATTTCGCACTTTTACTAAAAGGGAAAACCCGTTATGAGTACACAAAAAACATCGATCACCCGACTAGCCGAAACTTCATTGATGCAAGCGACTCAGCAATCCGCTAAACAGGACATTGTACCCGGGGTACAAACTGAAGTTGTGGCTTTGTCGCAGGCTCCAACGGAACAACAGCTTAAAATTCGTCAGCTATTTCAAGAAATTGACATTAAAGACAGCCAGTCGATCATGTTCTTCGGTAGCAAGGCTCAGGAGCAATTAACGACCGTGTCCGACAGAATGCTGGAGGGCGTTAAAAATAAAGACATAGGTCCGGCCGGGGACGATTTGAATGACATGGTTGCCACCATCCGTGGCTTTGATCTGGATGAGTTGGATCCTAATAAAAAACAGGGTTTTTTTGCCAAAATGCTGGGCAAAACCAAACCGGTGGTCAAATTTATCCAGCAGTACGAAGAAGTACGCAAGCAGATAGACACGATTACCGACAAGCTGGAAAAACATAAATCCAGTTTGCTAACCGATATAGCTTCTCTGGATCGGCTTTATCAGGCCAATCTGGATTATTTCCATACGCTGGAAGATTACATCGTCGCCGGCGATGAAAAATTGCGCGAATTGGATGAGGTGGTGATTCCTGAGCATAGTACTACGGCTGAAACTAGTCAGGATGTGATAGCTGCGCAAAATTTACGTGATTTACGTAGCGCCAGAGACGATCTTGAGCGACGTGTGCATGACTTGCGCTTAACCCGGCAAGTTTCCATGCAAAGTCTACCCAGCATTCGTTTGGTGCAGGAAAACGATAAAGGCTTGGTCAATAAAATCAATTCCACTATCGTCAATACTATCCCTTTGTGGCGCCAACAACTGGCTACCGCCGTAACGATTTTTAGATCATCGCAAGCGGCTGAAACGGTTAAATCGGCCACTGATCTGACTAATGATTTACTGGCATCTAACGCAGAAAATCTCAAATTAGCCAACGCCGAGACTCGTAAACAACTTGAGCGTGGGGTTTTTGATATCGAGGTGGTTAAACAAGCCAATCAAGCTTTAATCGCTACCATAGAAGAAAGCTTGCAAATCGCCGATCAAGGTAAAAAAATGCGCAGCGAAGCCGTAGTGCAATTACAGCAATGCGAAGATGAACTCAGAAAAACTCTGGTTTCGGCGCAGTCAGGCACAACGACTAAAAGCTCATAATTTGAAGCGGGAGAAGTGGCTGTGGGTATTTTAGACAAACTGTTCGGCGAGTTTATCGACGTCATTGAATGGACCGACGATTCGTCAAACACTATGCTGTATCGATTTGAACGCTATGGCAACGAAATTAAATACGGTGCCATGCTGACGGTTAGAGAGTCGCAAACGGCAATTTTAGTCAACGAAGGCCAAATTGCCGACGTTTTCCAGCCCGGTTTATACCAGCTGGAAACGCGTAATATGCCCATCATGACCACGTTGCAAAGCTGGCCGCATGGTTTTTCCAGTCCATTTAAAGCCGAAGTGTATTTCATTAATATGCGCCGGTTTACCGATTTGAAATGGGGTACTAAAAATCCGTTGATGTTGCGGGATAAGGAATTTGGCCCGGTGCGCTTGCGTGCCTTTGGCACTTACACCATACGTGTCAGTGAACCACGGGTTTTTCTGACAGAAATCGTCGGTACCGGTGGTCATTTTCAGACTGGCGACATTGCTGATCAATTACGTAATCTGATTGTGGCTCGCTTTGCCGATATTCTGGGCGAATCCGGTATTCCGCTGCTGGATCTGGCGGCCAATTACGATGAACTGGGCAATTTTATCACCCAAAAAATCAGGCCCGAGTTTGCTGCCTATGGCTTGGATGTGCTGCAAATGCTGGTGGAAAATATCTCCTTGCCGCCGGAGGTGGAAATAGCTTTGGATAAGCGTACCAGTATGGGCATCATCGGCGATTTGGGACGATATACCCAGTTTCAGACAGCGGAAGCGCTATCGGCGGCAGCAAACAATCCATCCGGTGGTGCCGGTGAAGGCATTGGCATGGGCATGGGTTTTGCGATGGCACAAAATTTAGCACAAAACTTAAACCAGGCAAATTCGCAAGCATCTAATTCGGCCATGCCGCCACCCATTCCAGGCAGCGCAACCTATTTCATTGTGCTTGATGGTCAGCAACAGGGGCCGTTTAAGCTGAATGAGTTGATGAATAAAATCAATGTCGGTGAAGTAAGCCGAGAAACCTTGGTTTGGAGCCAGGGTCTGGTCGAATGGACCGTAGCGGCAAAAGTAGATCATTTGAGCAATGCTTTTGCACAAATGCCACCACCACTGCCAAAAACCTAAATGTCTGCTGTTTTTAAAACCAATAGCCCAAAGCCGGTCACGCTGCAATTTCCCTGCAAACAATGCGGTGCGGTGCTTAAATACGCACCAGGAACAGCACACTTGGTTTGCGATCATTGTGGTACGGAAAACCTGATTGAACTGCGTACGGGCAAGATTGAAGAATACGATCTCAATCAGGCTCTGCAACAGTTGACAAAAGCTAGTGTGGAATCGTCCGCACCCAGTATTCATTGCGATGAATGCGGTGCAGGTTTTCAGTTTGAAGCTAAAAATCATGCTGGAGAATGTCCCTTTTGCGGCGCACCTATCGTCACAAGTACCGCGCAAATCAAGCCTATTCAGCCTAAATCCTTGTTACCGTTTAGTGTCGATGAAACTCGCGCTCGGCAAGGCTTTCAAAAATGGATTAAAAACCTTTGGTTTGCCCCCAACGCAGTTAAAAAATATGCTCGTAGCGATACCAAACTAACCGGGGTTTATTTGCCATTTTGGACTTTCGATAGCCATACCGTCACTAATTACAGCGGTGAGCGAGGGGATGTCTATTACGTACAGGAGGCAGTACAAGTCGTTAGAAATAACCGGGTGGTAACCGAAATGCGCCAGGTGCCTAAAATTCGTTGGACGCTGGTCAATGGTCAAGTAAGGCGTTTTTTTGATGACGTGCTGGTCGGCGCGAGTCACTCATTGCCGCGCAAAATTCTGGATGCGCTACAACCTTGGGATTTACACGGATTGATTCCTTATGACGAAAATTACTTGAGTGGTTTTCGTAGTGAGTACTATCAAGTCGAATTAACGGAAGGTTTTGATCACGCTCGACAAATTATGGATAACCAGATTTATCAGGATATTTGTCATGATATTGGCGGCGATCATCAGCGAATACATCAAGTGAACACCCATCACAGTGATACCACCTATAAACATTGCCTATTACCGGTGTGGTCAGCTGCTTTCCGTTATCGGGACAAGTCCTACCGCTTTGTTGTCAACGGACGAACCGGAAAAGTGCAAGGCGAACGGCCTTACAGTATCTGGAAAATTGCCTTTGCTTGCTTGGTTGGGGTGTTTTTGGCGGCAATTGGATACTATTATCTGGAACAATCCGGCGCATTGCAGAATAGGCAACCGGAAGAATTGACCATTCATCCTTATCAATATCAGCAGCCGCTAAATTATTAAGCCTAAAACTTCAGTAAAGCAAAAAGTGCTTTATGCGTCCGCGATTTTTTAAATAACTCGATTTGTTTTGTAGTCAATCCCAATTGCTGATTGTTTTAAAGCTAGAAATGAAAAAATAAGCTATCTTTGACCTACCGTTCGATTTATACGAGATTTTCACCATGTTTCAAGAAAGAAAAGAGTACAGAAAAAACTTCAACGCTATCGGTCTGTTGAATGTAGGCGGTGAGATTTTACAATTCAATTGTTACGATGTTTCTGTTAAGGGCGCTATGGTGGAATTATTGCCGGGGCAATTGCTGGCAACTGCGGCCGATTTTGAAGCACTACTTTTTGAAGATGATAAGGCAGAAATTTTCGTCGAGGAATTAATGTTGGCCGGTGAGGTGAAAATTGCCTGGGTACGTGAGGAACGCGGTCGGATTCTGATGGGATTGGAATTTGAAACTGTGGTTCACAATGCCGAAAAGCTATGGCTTAAACGCCGTGGCTATCGGAAAAGCGCGCCATTTTCCGCAGAATTATTTGTGGAAAAAGACCGGCTGCATGTTGAGGGTATTAATCGTTCCACCAAAGGTTTGTGTGTCAGATTGAAAGTCCATCATCCTGCTGTTAAATTGAACGCCCCGGTAAAGTTGCAAATCAAAGAATTTGGCTTGGCTGCATTGGGTAAGGTGGCGTGGGTGACCCAAGAAGAAGAATCTACCTTGGTGGGTATCCAAATCGTACCGATTAGCTAAATCACCTCAGGCTTGCAGTAACGGGTCGAGCTCGTTTCGGTAATCCATGGCTTGTAAATCATCAAATCCACCTATATGTCGATCGCCGATATAAATTTGCGGTATTGTTCTGCGTTTGGTTTTTTCCATTAAATCTTGGCGCAGGCCGGGCGCTGAATCGACATCAATTTCGGTATAGCTGACACCTTTGCGTTCTATAAGCCTTTTAGCCATGGTGCAATAGGGGCAAAGTCTACCTGTATAAATAATGATTTCGGGCATGGTATGAATTAATATATGCTAATAAAGCGGCTATTCTAACCAGCGAATGCTGTTTGCTCAATAGCCAGTGCTTTTGCAAGCTGAGTGATTAAGATCGTAGCCGCTGAGGGTAGAGAGTCAGCAAAAGCTACTATACCATCCTCATGACCTAGCATGCTGAACAGCGGTAAGGGCTTTAATTGGCCGGAGGCGAATAATTCAGCTACTGCCTCGGCCATTTCCACGCTACCATAGGCTATCTCGGCACATGTATGGGGTAAGCCTAGAGTTTGGGTGTTGCGCCAAAGTTCAGGACTATGTACATGGATCACAGCGTTGGCTCTGTTGTCGTGTAAATAGACGCTGGCATGCGTTAAAGCTTCTGATGAAGGCTGGCTTGGGCCGCTGGAAATGATGGAATTGCGCTTAGGTGAAGCGGACTCGACAATAGCAAAATGCTCTGGGGTTAATTGAGACAGATGCCCTGTCTGTGTACCGGAAATTAAAAAGCCCGGCTTCCCAAAAAGTAAACGCTGACTAATATTTCCATATCCCAAACCATTGTATTTTTCTACAGACTGCCCAATTAACTTTAATCTAAGCAACAAGCTACGCCATGCGTTTATCTGGCTAATATCGACCGCATGCGATAACTCACTGGGATGGTGATCCAGATGATATTTGATGACGCCTTCAAGTTCGTTGTCGCTATTCATGCTTTATTTTGATTTATTCTTTGTTTTTTATACATGAAATTTAATACCTGCAAATCTTTTCTTACCGTCTGGCTATTACTGCTTTTTCTCAGTGTAAACCTAGCGCAAGCAGCAAATCAAAAGCAAAGGGTAAAAAGCGTTACTTTGAATGAAATTCAGCAACGAAGCCAATCCATTAAAGACAGGCAGAATTTATCTGACGAATTAAAAGCCCAGATTCTGACAGTCTATCAAGAAAGTGAGGATAATCTGCGGGAGTTGACCAATCAAGAGAGCCTGGCTGATTCTTTTAAACGCTTAACCACGCATTTTCAAGAAGAAAGCAAGAAGCTCGTTGTTCAGCTGCAAGCTGCCGAGAATAATCTGAAAAACCGGAAACCGGAAGCGTTAGCAATGCTGTCTACCGCTGAACTCGAACAGCGTAAAATCATCGAAAAAACACGGCTTAGCGATTTGGATGCGGAGATTGTCCAAAATCAAAACCGGATTAATGAATTGAGCCGTAGTCCGCAAAAAATTCGCGAAAAAATTGCCGAGACTAAAGCTAAGCAGTTAGCTACACAGCAAGATCAGGAAAATATTGCTAGAAAAAACGGCGAAAACCTGCATGTCATAGAGGCCAAAAAAATTCTGTTGGAAACGCGTCTTCGCTTGCTTAACGGCACTTTGAAGGCGCTTGAGCTGGAAAGTATCAGTAGCCCTATGCAGCTTGAATTGCAAAATGATCACAGCCAATTACTGAATTTACAACGAGAGCATCAGGTTTTATTGATTGCCGAATTGGATAATTATCTGATTGATAAAAGGCAGCAAGAAGCTGATAAAGAGCATGCGGCACTATTGCAGGCCGAAAAAGAAGCAGAAGGTAAGCATTCGTTAATTCGTGAAGCTACCGCAGACAATATGAATTATAGTCGTAAGCTACAAGATGTGAATAAAAACATCGAGCAATATACGGTGAAAAAAAATGCAGTAGATGCCCGCTTTAAACAGCTGGAAAAAGATTTTCAAAGCGCTGAAAAGAAAATCAATTTGGCTGGATTAAGTCCTGCATTAGGTAATTTGCTACGTGAGCAGCGGCGGAATTTGCCTCAGCGCAAGCAATATACTGCCACCCTGGATGCCATTCAGAATGAAATTGCCTCAGTAAGTTTGGAAACATTCAAACTGGATGAAGTTCAGAATCAATTACTGGATCCTAACCAAAGCGTATATTCGCGGTTGGAGAAAGAGTTGCCTGCGGGTATGAGCGCCGGCGAGGTGATGCAGATACGCACCGAATTACGCATATTGCTTAACGAGCAAAAAGATTTGGTAGGTCGGCTGTCGACCGCCTATAGCGAATATGCTCGTGTGTTGGGTGATGTGGATTTTACCTTGCAGCAAATGCTGAACAGTTCCGACCAGTTTATTGATTATCTGGATCAACATTTATTATGGGTGCCTAGTGCACCGGTGATTTCTCATGCCTATTTATCCAATATTATGCAATCTGCTGTGTGGTTTGCAGATCCATCCAACTGGCTTAAGGTGGGTGACAGTTTACTAAAAGGATTTTTAACTTATCCGGGGTATTTTTCGGCACTGATGTTGGGCTTTATTGCGTTACGTTTGCGCTATAAAGCGGTGATTAAAAACTATCTGACAACCCTGCTAAATAAAAGTACAGCCAAATTGTATTTGGTTAGTTTTAATCAGACTCTGGGCGCCCTGGCGATTCTATTATTATTGTCTTTACCCGCGCCGTTGATAATGGCTTCGCTGGTAGCGGTGATAAAGCTCACTCCAAACGCCGAAGGCTTCAGTCGGGCGTTTGCTTCCGGGCTGCTGGCTGCGGGGGTCTCGCTCGCTATATTGCAGTTTTTTTATAGGTTATTTAAGCCTGACGGCGTGGCCGAGCTTTTATTTCACTGGTCAAAAAGCAGCGTACAAATTTTGTATAGTCAGATTAAATGGTCTCGCTTTATTATTATTCCGTGTGTTTTTATTATTGGCATGGCTAACACCAATCTGTTTTCAGAGAACAGCATTACGTTAGGGCGAACATCGCAAATAATTTTGATGTTGACGATGTCTTATTTGCTGCATCGCATGAGTCATCCTTTGACGGGTTTGGCTAAAGATTATTACCTGTCTACAAATGGTTGGATCAGTAAACTACGTTATGTTTGGTATGTAATGGCGGTGCTCGCGCCTTGGGTAGTTATTGGTTTTTCTGTTGCTGGTTATTATCAAAGCGCTCTGGAATTGCAAGCCAAGCTAGTTATGACCTTGCGCTTAGCGTTTTTCATCGCCTTGATTCATGCATTGACGCTACGATGGTTGAACGTGACCAAGCGGCAACTTGCTTTGCAAAATGCGCGGCAAAAGCGCAAGCAAGCCGTTGAACAGGCTAATGTGAGTGCAGGAGCAGAAGGTAATTATTTGCCGGAAGAAACCTTATTAGATATTTCCAAAATAAATCAGCAAAGCGATAAATTGCTAACTACTCTGATTGTTTTAATGTTGGTGGTTGGTACGTGGATGGTTTGGCGGGATATCGTGCCAGCTTTTTCCATATTTAATCAGGTGCAGCTATGGCAATACAGTGAAATGCAGGAAGGTAAAGAAGTGTGGATGCCCGTCACATTGATTAATTTAATGATAGGGGTTTTTTATGCTGGTTTGGCCTTCGTATTGGTAAGTAACTTTCCTACGTTGGTAGATTTGATGTCGGTGGGTAAATTTTCTCTAACGGCGGGCAGTCGTTATGCCTTAATCCAATTGTCGCGCTATTTACTTGTAACTGTGGCATTTTTGGCTGTGGCCAATGAGCTAGGCGGGAGCTGGGCTAAGGTGCAATGGTTGGTGGCAGCCTTGAGTGTGGGATTGGGTTTTGGTCTGCAAGAAATCTTTGCCAACATGGTTTCCGGCGTCATTCTATTGTTTGAACGACCGATTCGGGTTGGCGATACCGTGACAGTGGGTGATGTTACAGGTCGAGTCTGTCGGATTCAAATGCGTGCCACTCATATTCTGGACTGGGATCTGAAAGAGTTGGTGGTGCCGAATAAAACCATAATCACTGATCGGTTGGTGAACTGGACCTTGAGCGATACTGTCACGCGGGTCGTTTTGATGGTCGGAGTGGCTTACGGTAGTGATGTTGATTTGGTGGAAAAGGTTTTAAAAGATGTCATCTCTACGGAAGAGATAGTGCTGCGTGATCCGGAGCCCATGGTCAGTTTTTTAAGTTTTGGTGAAAGTTCGCTGGATTTTAGAGTTTGTGTTTTCGTGCGCGAATTGGGCGACCGCATGGCAATAACGCATATCTTACACAAAAAGTTTTATAAGGCCTTGCAGGTACATAATATAGAAATTCCATTCCCGCAACGCGACCTTCATTTACGCTCAGTTGTCGATGGTGTTGCGCCAGCTTCAGTTTGATGGCTAAGTCGACGATTTCATTAAAAAACCAATCTGTAATAAAATAACCGGTTTTACAAACGCTTGGTTTTAACAGGATTGGTAAATGCGTTGTCCATTTTGCTCAGCACAAGATACGCGGGTGATCGATACTCGCTTGGCCGATGACGGCGACCAGGTCAAGCGCCGGCGTGAGTGTGTGGCATGCAAAGAGCGTTTTACCACCTTTGAAGTGGTTGAGCTGACAATGCCGCGCATCATCAAACGCAATGGAGCACGTGAAGCTTTTAATGAAGTTAAGTTACGCGCAGGTATGCAGCGAGCCTTGGAAAAACGACCTGTCGAGGTTGACGCAGTGGAAGTCGCTATCAGTCGGATCAAGAAAAGTTTAGTCGGGAAGGGCGAACGTGAAGTACATGCCAACGACCTGGGCGAATTGGTGATGAAAGAACTCAGCGCCCTGGATCATGTGGCTTTCGTGCGCTTTGCTTCAGTGTATCGCAGCTTTGAAGATGTCAGCGAGTTCACCGATATGATCGAAAAAATGCAAAATACATGAGCGATCAGGATGCAGCTTTTATGGCCAGGGCTTTGCAGCTGGCTAGAAACGGTCTTTACACCACCGATCCTAATCCGCGCGTGGGCTGTGTGTTGGTTAAAGATAATCAAATCATTGCCGAGGGTTGGCATGCAGAAGCCGGACAGGCGCATGCCGAAGTCGATGCGTTGGCAAAACTCACCAATCCTGATCTTTCCCACGGCGCAACCGCTTATGTGACGCTGGAGCCTTGTAGTCATCATGGTCGCACCGGTCCTTGCTGCGAGGCTTTGATTGCGGCCGGCATTACTCGGGTAGTTGTAGCGATGCAGGACCCTAATCCACTGGTAGCCGGTAACGGTTTAAAAAAGATGCGTGATGCCGGCATCGAAGTAAGCTGTGGCTTGTTACAGGCAGATGCCGAACAGTTAAATCAAGGCTTTATTAAACGTATGCTGACCGGTTTGCCATTTGTACGCAGCAAACTGGCGATGAGTCTGGATGGACGTACCGCTCTGGCCAATGGCCAAAGTCAATGGATTACCTCTCCACAAGCACGACAGGATGTACAGAAATGGCGGGCGGAAAGTAGTGCCATCGTAACCGGTATCGACACGGTGTTGGCGGATGATCCGTCTTTGAATGCCAGGGTTGATTTTGCTGTGAAACAGCCGCTTCGCGTGGTTCTGGATTCAAATTTGCGCATGTCGCCGAATGCTAAAATGCTGCAATTACCCGCTGAAACCTGGCTGATGACTTGTAATGGCGATCAGGCTAAACAGCAGTCTTTGCGGGATGCCGGTTGTAAAGTAGTGCAAGTGGTGTCAGATAATGGGCGGGTTGATCTGTTACAGGCTTTTAAATATCTGGCGCAGCAGCAGATCAATAGCGTCTGGGTCGAAGCGGGCGCCGCCTTGAATGGGGCGTTGCTTGATACCGATTTGGTCGATGAGTGGCTGGTGTATGTTGCTCCCTGTGTGTTGGGTGATCAAGCCCGAGGCTTGTTTCATTTTGCCGAGTTGCAAGCGATGGCGGAGAAAAAAGCTTTTAAATTTAATGCTGTCAGACAGGTGGGTCCCAATCTGCGTCTGACATTGTCACGATAACCTTACAGAGGAAGCCGATGTTTACTGGCATCATTTTAGCGGTCGGCAGCATAGCCGCTATTCAGCCGCGCGGTGGCGATTGTCGTTTACAAATCAATACCGGCAAGTTGTCGCTGGCTGATTGTGCGTTGGGCGATAGCATCGCTGTGAATGGCGTCTGCCTTACGGCCATCGAGCTGGGTGAGCATGGTTTTAGCGCCGATGTCTCCAACGAAACCTTGTCACGCACGACCTTAAGCACAGCGCGCACGGGTACGGCTGTCAATCTGGAACTGGCCATGACGCCATCCAGCCGACTGGGTGGGCATATCGTCAGTGGCCATGTGGATGGTATCGGCCATGTGGTGGAAAAAAAAGCCGATGGACGCTCGATTCGGTTTAGATTCAAAGCCCCGGATAATTTGGCAAAATATATCGCCGAAAAAGGTTCGATTTGCATCAACGGCATCAGTTTGACCGTCAATCGTGTCGATGGTGCTCATTTTTCCGTCAACATTGTGCCGCATACCTTGCAGGAAACTACCTTGGGCAGCACCGAAGTGGGTTCTGCCGTGAATCTGGAAGTGGATTTACTGGCCCGCTATCTGGAGCGCTTGATGCAAGGTGAAGCAGCCGCGCACAGTGCGTCTGGTGTCACCGAGGCCTTATTACAAAACGCAGGCTTTATTAAATGAATAGCATAGAAGAGATCATCGACGATTTGCGCCAAGGCAAAATGGTCATCATCATGGATGATGAAGATAGAGAAAACGAAGGCGATTTATTGATGGCGGCAACTTTTGCCCGCCCGGAAGATATCAATTTCATGGCTAAATACGGCCGGGGCTTGATTTGTCTGACCTTGACCCGCGAGCGTTGTCAGCAACTGCGGCTACCCTTGATGGTTGCCGACAACAATACGCCTTATACCACTAATTTTACCGTATCGATTGAGGCCGCTAGTGGAGTTACCACCGGTATTTCGGCGGCGGATCGTGCTTTGACGATACAGGCTGCGGTAGCCAAAGATGCGCAACCCAGCGATCTGGTACAGCCGGGGCATGTGTTTCCATTGATGGCACAAGCGGGTGGAGTATTGAATCGAGCCGGACATACCGAAGCCGGCTGTGACTTGGCGCGCCTGGCAGGCGCGGAACCGGCGGCGGTGATTGTCGAAATTCTGAATGACGATGGATCGATGGCGCGAAGGCCGGATCTGGAGGTGTTCGCCGAGCAACATGATTTAAAAATCGGCACCATCGCCGACTTGATTCATTACCGCATCAAACACGAAAACACTCTGGAACGCATCAGTGAATGCGCCTATCCGACCGAGTTTGGCGAGTTTAAGCTATATGCTTACCAGGATCGCAACGATGATAATGTGCATCTGGCCCTGGTGATGGGTGATGTGGCGGGTGAAGAGCCAGTACTGGTCAGGGTGCATGCGCGTAATTTAGTAGACGACTTGTTTTTTTCGCAGCGTAGCGATTGCAGTTTGCCGGTGCGTGTAGCCATGGAGAAAATTGCCGAAGCCGGCTGTGGTGTACTGGTGATCATTCGGCAAAAAGAGAATAACAAGGCCTTGGTCGAACTGATACACGCTTATCAGATGCAGGATAACGGTATTAAACATAGTCACGATCTGACGGCCGACGCAGATTGGCGTACCACGGGCACGGGCTCCAGAATTTTGTCCGATTTGGGTGTGCATAGGTTAAAAGTCATGGGCACTCAGAAAAAATATATCGGCTTGTCGGGCTTTGATTTGGAAGTAGTCGAACATATCGGCACCACCCATTAAAAATATACCGGCTAGCTCATTCATTTAATCATTTTAACCATTAATCGAAGGTAACCTTATGACAGCAGTCACTACCCTGGAAGGTCATTTTTCCGCACAAGGCGGCAAATTTTGCATCGTCTCATCCCGTTTTAATAGTTTTATCGTCGAACAATTGGAAGGCGGTGCTATCGATGCCTTGGTACGACATGGCGCCGATAAAAATGAGATTACTTTGGTGAAAGCGCCGGGCGCATTCGAGTTGCCTATGGTGGTGCAGCGTGTGGCAGCCAGCAATAAATTCGATGCCATCATAGCCTTGGGTGCTGTGATTCGTGGCGGCACACCGCATTTCGAATACGTGGCGGGCGAATGTGTAAAAGGTATTGCCCAGGTGGCTTTGCAGTACGATATTCCAGTCAGCTTTGGTGTGTTAACCGTCGATAGCATTGAACAGGCCATTGAGCGCGCCGGTACCAAAGCCGGTAACAAAGGCGCCGAAGCGGCGTTGTCTGCGATCGAAATGGTCAGTCTTTTCAAAAATATGAGTGTTTAATGAGTCAAGCTAAAACCAATGCCCGCAAATGTGCCGTGCAGGCACTGTATCAATGGCAAATGAGCGGCGATAGTCTGACGCGCATCGAAACCTATTTTCTGGAAGAAGAGCATTTAAAAGGTGCGCAAAAAACCTATTTTTCAGAGCTTTTTCATGGCGTACCCAAGCAATTGATTGAGATCGATGCAGCGTTAGCCGAGTTTGTTGACAGACCGGTGGAAAAAATCGATCCGGTGGAGCGGGCCATTTTACGCATCGGCGCTTATGAATTGATGCAACGATTGGAAACACCTTACAAGGTGATTATCAATGAAGGCGTCAACTTGGCGAAAGATTTTGGTGCCGAAGGCAGTCATAAATACATCAACGGCATCCTGGATAAAGTGTCTCAGAAACACCGTGCGGTTGAAATTGCTGCTAAAAAGGCAAAGTCACAAAGTTAATGGCTTTAGCGGAATTTGATCTGATCAAGCGCTATTTTGCGCTGCATAAGCCGCAGCATCCGTTTAATCAGCTGGGCATCGGCGATGATTGCGCTTTGTTAAGTTTACCCGCTAATCATCAGCTGGCCGTTACCACCGATACCATGGTGGAAAACGTGCATTTCTTTGCCGATGTGGACCCTCAGCAGTTGGGTCATAAGTTACTGGCAGTCAATTTGAGTGATTTGGCTGCCATGGGTGCGGAGCCGTTTGCGGTGACCTTGGCTTTGACTTTGCCTAAAGTGGACGAATCCTGGCTGCAAGCTTTTGCTGCCGGATTTATTGGTTTAGCCCAACAATTTCATGTGGATTTGATCGGTGGTGATACCACTTCTGGCCCATTGACGCTAACAGTGCAGGCCATGGGGACTGTGCCACAGGGCAGGGCGCTATTGCGTTCAGAAGCCAAAGTGGGCGATCTGATTTGTGTTACTGGCGAATTGGGTAACGCCGGTTTAGGGCTGAAAATCAACCAAGGTTATGCTTGCAACGATCCTGAGTCAGCCTTGGCCAGGTTTAATCAGCCTCAACCGCGTATCGCTGAAGGCTTGGCCTTGCGCGGTATAGCGAATGCCTGCATCGACATTTCCGATGGTCTGGCGGCAGATTTGCGGCATATTCTGCAACAAAGCCAAGTCGGTGCTTGTCTGGATTGGCAGCAATTGCCGCTTTCAGCGCAAGTATCGGATTATATCGAGCAAACCGGCGATTGGCGTATGCCATTGATAGCAGGCGATGATTATGAATTGTGTTTTACCGTGCCAGCCGAGTTTGTGCCGAAATTGCCCGTGGGCTGTCAGTGCGTTGGCGTGATCGAAGCTGAGCCGGGTTTGCGTGTCGATCGGGCTGGCATGATTGAAGTATTTGAGGCGAAAGGTTTTGAGCATTTTTCTTAGAGAGCATTACGGTAATAGTCGGTTGACAGCGACACAAATTCTTAAAGATCCTATCTTGCTGCTGGCGTTTGGCTTTGGTTCCGGTTTGTCAAAAAAGATGCCGGGCACCATGGGTACGCTTGCAGCAATACCGCTTTATCTGGCGCTTGTTCAAGCTTCTGACTGGATTTATCTGGCGATCACTTTGATTAGCATAGTCGTGGGTATTCTGATTTGTGATAAAGCTGCTGAAAAGCTGCAAGTGCATGATTACGGCGGCATCGTTTGGGATGAAATTGCCGGCTTTTTAATCACGATGTGCTGGATCCCATTTTCTTGGGAAAGTCTGCTGCTGGGTTTTGCGCTGTTTCGTTTTTTCGACATTCTAAAACCCTGGCCCATCAAATGGCTGGATCAGCATGTTGAGGGCGGGTTCGGCATTATGCTGGATGATGTGGTGGCAGGTATTTTTGCTAATTTGCTGATGTATTTTTGGTTTTTATAAAAACCCTCTAACTGTCAGCTGAAACACGAGGGGTCAATAAGGTTTCAAATTCAGCAGCTGCTACTGGTTTGGAGAATAGATAGCCTTGTCCATAATCACAACCTGCCTGTATTAGTAGTTCGCATTGTGCAGGCGTTTCTATGCCCTCAGCGATAACTTTAATACCCAATTTGTGCGCCATCACGATGATAGCTTCACACAAGGCTAAATCACTTGTATGGCTTGCTATATTTCGAGTGAAGGATTGGTCGATTTTTAGATAATCAATATCCAGCTGCTTAAGATAGGCGAGCGAGGAATACCCGGTGCCAAAATCGTCAATAGCCACTTGGATGCCACAGTCTCTGTAATGTAAAAGTTTTTCTGTGACTTGAGTTGCCGTCTCCAATAATAAGCCTTCGGTTATTTCAATCACAACGCAATCACCGGGTAACTGCATGTTTTTCAGGTAATCCGTCCAATGATTATGAACGTTGTCATGCGTGTGAAATTGTACGGGTGACTTATTGACACTAATTTGAAAATCCGGGTCATGTTGGCGCCAGCGCTTGGCTTGAATTGCCGACTGTTTAAAAATCCAGTCGCCCATGTCGTTAATCAGTCCGGTTTCTTCGGCAACCGAAATGAATTCATTCGGCATCACCAGGCCATGAACAGGATGAGCCCAGCGAATGAGTGCTTCCGCTTTCACAATTTGATTTTTATTTAAATCGACAATGGGCTGATAGTGCACAATAAATTGATTTTCAGTTACTGCAATGTGCAAATCCTGCGTAAGATGCAAATGTTTTTCCATCATGACTTGCATCGACGGCGTGAAATAACAATAGGCATTGCGGCCTTTGTTTTTGGCGGCATACATGGCTTGATCGGCGTAGCGGATTAAATCCTCAAAATTATCCGCATCGACGGGAGATAAGGCAATCCCAATACTGCCGGTAATGTAAGCCTGGCTGTTACCTAAGCTAAATGGCTGCCCCAAGGCGGTGAGTATGTTTTTGGCAATTTTATCGATATCGGTATTGTCCTTTAATTCAGTCACGATCACGGTAAATTCATCGCCGCCCAAACGGGCTACAGTATCCGACTTGCGCACGCACCTGCTGATCCGGTTGGCGACCTTAATCAGTAATTCATCACCCATGCTATGACCCAAGCCATCATTTACTTCTTTGAAGCGATCAAGGTCGATAAACAATAATCCTATTGATAACTGATCCCGCTGGGCTTTAATTAATTCCTGCTGCAATCGATCAACAAATAACCGACGATTTGGGAGTTTGGTCAATGGATCATAATTGGCTTGAAACCAAATTAATTTTTCGGATTTTTTCTTCTCCGAAATATCCGAAAACAAAGCTACTCGACGCTGTACGGAGCCATCCTGATTAAAAACGGTATTGATGATGACCCATTCAACAAAAATATCGGAGTTTTTGCGACGGTTATAGACTTCGCCTTGCCAGCGGCCGGTGGTGTTAAGTGCATGCCACATTGCTTGATAAAACTCGGGCGACTGTCTACCTGAACTCAATATTTTGGGATTCTTGCCCAGTACGTCATTTGGGGCGTAGCCAGTACACTGGGTGAACGCAGGATTTACCGAAATAATGCAATTTTCAGCATCGGTAATCATCATGGCTTCGCTGCTGTTTTGATATACCAGCGCGGCTAAGCGTAACTCGTCTTCGGTCTTTTTTTGCTCGCTGATATCGCGTGCTGCCGCGTAGATGAGGTCGCCTTTGGTGCAGGAGTTCCATTGTATCCAGTGCCATGAACCATCTTGATGTTGATAGCGATTGACAAAGTTTTTAACCGGAAGATGTGACATTAAATCAGCCATAGCCTGTTTGGTGGCGGCAATATCGTCTGGATGCACAAATTCAAGAAAGGGTTTGCTTTCTAGTTCAGCGAGGTCATAGCCCAAGAAATTTTGCCATTGCTGATTCATTTTAAGGAAATAGCCATTCATATCTGCAATGCAAAATAAATCCAAAGCATTGTGGAAATAGGTGTCTAATTCTTCTGTTTTATCCAGAAGTGCCTGCTTGATTTGTTGGCGACCACGCAAATTTAGGGCAGTCAAAAGACCGAATAGGGTAAGGCTTAGTTGATATAGCCAAACATTCTGTAAACCGATTTGGATATCGCTGCCAAATAGCCCTTTCCCGTGTTCGGTCCCCCAAATGGCTGTTAAACAGCAGTAAAGTATTAGCAATACTATACCGTGACAGCCAAACCGAAATGCGGCCCAAATAGCCAACAGAAATATCCAGTATCCCTTTGCAATCCAGCCGATTAATTCATGGAAAACGCCTAAAAAGACTATTGATGTCAGCAAAATTGTTAGGGATAAGAAAGCCAAGGTTTCCAGAATACGTTTGGGCTGGCTAAACCATCCTCGTGGTAACTGTTGCCAAATTAAAATTAAAGGCGTGCCTACCGTAATACCCAGCATGTTGGCCTGCCAGACCTGAAAGCCATAGCCGTTAGAGTTGGTAATATTGTTTGGATCAAAATAATGATCTGATAGAACGCTAAATAAGGCATTGATGCAGGAAGTTATGCTTGCAATAGCCAAAATTATTAAAAAATCCTTGCTGTCATTCAACAGATTATCCAAGTCATCCTTTAGTTTGCAAAATACCCAGACTGCGCAATAAGTTGATAGTGCATGGCCAAAAGCCAGGAATACGGATGAGTGCATCGGGTGGTGCATTACCAGGTCAGATGCCAATGAACCGATCACAATGGCGGGCCAGTAGTGTTTGCCCCAAAGCAATAAATAAGCAAATGCGATACCGCTTGGGAGCCAGAAGACAGAGACATACTCGTTGTCTGCTGATAGGACAGACATTAGTAATGCGCTAAGCGCGTAGAATGCCGATAACCCAAAAAATCGAGATATGCTTTCTATCGGATTGAAACGGTTCTGATTCAAAATGAATGCTTAAGCTAAATGAATACGCGTAAGTATCGGTAGGCATTTGCCTGCATGAATACTTACGAAATCATTACATTATTCTATACATGGAAATTGCTAGCAAGCATTTCTAGGCCACTCATTCTCTGGCGTTAGCTAGAAAAGTGGCCGGTACAAGCTAAATAAAAGTTAGAGTAATAAACGCAATGTTAGGATTGTTAGCAAGCAGGTTTTATTGGCCTAAGCTGAGGCTGGTAGATATTGAACGATTTGATCAGCCGGTAATGGATGGCTATAGAAATAACCTTGCCCTTCATGGCATCCTTCCTTACGCAATAGATCAAGCTGTCCTTGAGTTTCTATGCCTTCAGCAATGGTCTTCATCTCAAAGCCGCTCGCCAGTTGAATAATGGAACGCACAATCGCTAAATCATGTCGATCAACCTCCAGGTTGCGGATAAACGATTGATCAATTTTGAGTTTATCCACCTGGAAACGTTTGAGATAAGCCAAACTGGAATAACCGGTGCCAAAATCATCAATAGATAGCGTAAATCGAAGGTTTTTAAACTTTTCCACAACCTCAAGAATATGCTCAACATCCTGCAAAAGTATCGTTTCAGTGAGTTCCAGTTCGATATATTTAGGATCAAGTTCGTGTTCATCGGTAAGGTCGGTCACCATCTTGAGGATGTCGCCGCGCCTAAATTGCATGCATGACAGATTAACGGCAATTCTTACTGGCTGAAAACCCTGCTGCTGCCATGCCTTGGCTTGGCGGCAGGCCTCATGAATGACCCATTCCCCAATCTGCACAATTTGTCCAGTCTGCTCTGCAATTGGAATAAATTTGCTGGGCTGCATTAATCCGTTTTCGGGATGGTTCCAACGAATCAATGCTTCTAAGCCGGTTAATTGGGAAGAAATCAAGTCGAACTGCGGTTGATAAAATAATTCGAATTCTTGTTCACGTAACGCAACAGTCAGGCTGTTACGCATACGTAAACGCTCCATGGCATCGATATTCATTTTATCGGTGTAGAAGCGATAAGTATTACAACCGCTATCTTTTGCATGATACATGGCGCTATTGGCAAGCTTTAAAAGTGTTTCAAAATTATCGCTATCAATGGGATATAACGCGATGCCTATGCTGGCAGAAGATGTTAGTCGGTAGTCGTCAATCTCAAATACCTCGGCTAAATGATTCAGGATGGTTTGAGCGATTAAAGAAACGGCATGTGTATCGGGTATGTCATTTAGCACGACGACAAACTCATCACTGCCTAATCGACTAACTGTATCGATTTCATGCGGACAGGCTTCTAAACGTTTGGCGACCGCGACAAGGAAGCGGTCGCTCACTTCATGCCCTAATGTGTTGTTAATTTTTTTAAACTGATCGATGTTTAAATATAACAAGGCAACCGACCCGGTATATTGTCGATGAGATTGGCCGACGGCCTGATCAAATCGATCTTTTAATAATAATCGATTGGGTAATTTTGTCAGTGGGTCATGAAAGGCCAGAAAGGCCAGCAGCTCTTCATCGGCTTTACGTTTGGAAATATCGCTGAAAATAGCCACAAAATTACATATGACGCCTTCACTGTCGTGCACAGTGCTGATATTTAGCCATTTAGGGTAAATTTCGCCATTTTTTCGTGCATCCCATATTTCACCGTGCCAAGTACCTTCATTAATGAGCTGATGCCACATGTCTTCATAAAAAGCTAGGTCGTGACGTTGCGAAGACAGTATGCGCGGGTTTTGTCCTGCGACTTCTTCAAGCGTGTAGCCTGTGATACACGTAAAAGCATTATTCACATAGACAATATTGTTATTTTGGTCGCTGATTAAAACCGCTTCATCGCTATTGGCCAGTACTTGACTAATCAATCGGCCCTGTCTTTCGTTTTCAATCCGATCGGTAATTTCTTGCCCCAATGTAATTAAGGCTTTTCGGCTGCCGTTTGCTTCGAAAATAGGTGTCTTGGTGATTTCAAAAACACGTCTTTGTTGGCCTTTGTGTTTCTCAGTTTCTGTGCTTACGATAAATTCAATTACTTGTTTTGATTGCCAAGCCTGCTCGTCAATTTGCATGCAGGTTTCAAAATGTTGGCGACAATGGGCGTCACAAAGTGCAGTCAATTCTTCATAGGTTTTCCCTTGCCAGGGTTTGGCGACTAATCCAAAAAGCTTGAGGCTAGCGTTGTTGGCAATTTGCCATCGATTCTGGCCATCCTGTAAGGTTACTAAATTGCGAGTAGTGTTGATAAGTAAAAAGAAGTTTTCTTCATTGACAAAGGTTGCCGGCTTCCCGATTTGACCAATAAATCGATAACCTTGGCCGTATTCGGTTTTTATTAGCAATTCCGTGCCCGGACTGACCTGGCGCAGGGTTGATTTTAAAATCGATAGGCAGCGGGAAATACTCTCATCGGAAGTGGGTACATTGTTCCAAACAGTAGCAATCAAGTCTTCTTTTGAAACCCGATTGCCGGCTTGCTTGATTAATTCAAGCAGCAGATTAAATTCTTTGGGATGTAGGCTAACGGGCTTGCCTGCGAAAGTTAAGCCTTTCTCGCTGTCAATGACAAAGCCGTAAAAGTCGGCATGAAAAGGTGCGTCCATGTTTGGTTTTTGTTTAGTCATTTAAAGCTAAATAATTGATATTCTTAGTCACTTTTTTGCAACATCCCTTTAACTAACCGCTAAGGATAGCAATCATTTGAATTAGAATCCTTACCAAATATTGAGCAACTCATAGAAGGTTGGATGGGGCTGCATCTTTTGTTCAGGGAATCTCATTTTTATTCTAGCTGAGAAGAGGGTACTCCAAATCTGAAGTAATAACAGGCAATATTCAGCGTTGTTGAATACGCTGAATTGAGCTGGCTGGATTTTGTTAAACTTTCGGCTTGTTCAGTAAATCGAACAAGCCATGCTGAGCATTTTCTAAAATGGCTGATACCAGAGGATGTTTCATGCGTCTTTGTGCGGTGATGGCATAAAAACGTTCGCTCACCCCCGCCGCTGGCCCTAGCATCTGGGTGCCGTATTGACGCTGGATTTCACTTGCCACCGTGTGTGGTGAAAAAAATAGCCCGGCACCAGCGGCGCCAAAAGTTTTCAACAAAGCACTGTCTTCTACTTCGGCTTGAATCACAGGGCTGATTTGCTGGGTATCAAACCATTGATCCAGCGATCGACGCAATGCGGTATTAGTCGTGGGCAACAAAAATGGCGCACCATTCAAGCAGCGCGGAAAATCCTGCTGATAACGTTTAGCCAATTCCGGTGCTGCAAAAATCGCTACTGCCGATTCGCCTAAAAAATGATTGAATACTCGGGCGCCACTGGCTGGTGTGGCGGGTACATCAGACAGCATCATATCTATATTATGTAAGCCAATTTCTGTAAGCAGGCGCTCTGTTTTATCTTCCAGGCATTGAATCTGCGCCGGTTCCGCTATCTTTAATAAGGGTGCTATCAAGCGGTAGGCAATTAGTTTGGGTAGAGCATCGCTGATGCCAATATTTAATCGCAGGCCACGCTCGCTGGTGCGACCTTTTAGCATATGCGTCATTTCGCGGCCTAAAGTAAAAATTTCATCCGCGTAATGAAATACGGCCCGTCCGGTATCAGTCAGCACCAACTTTCGACCTTCTTTGCGGATTAATTTAGCCCCCACAGATTGCTCGAAAACGGCTAATTGCGCACTGATAGTCGGTTGGGCCAAGTGTAAGATTTCGCAGGCTGCGCTGATGCTACCTTGTTTGGACACAGTCCAGAAATAATATAAATGCTGGTAATTGATTCGTTCCATGCTGCTTTATGTATAGTAAAAAACTATATTAAATATTTATTTATTCTATTTTACTATTGTTTGCATCTGATGTAATTTATTCAGCATCTGTAAACCCTAGAGAGTCTTTATGTCCCGCACAGCTGAATACGACGACAAAACCTTGCGTGCCAATATCCGCTTATTAAAAGTGATGTTGGATAAAGTGCTTAAGCATCAGGCCAGCCCAAGAGTGGCGGCCATTGTTGAACAATTGCAACGTCAGTTTTCTGCCTTGCAACGTGACGGTAATCCAGCTCGTCGCCAGCAATTACTCAAGACTTTGGAAGACTTGCCAGCAGAAACCTTAAGCGAAGTGATACGTGCCTTCAGCTTATATTTTAGCTTGCTGAATATCGCTGAAGAATCAACTCAACTGCAACATCGTCGGCGACAAATTGAAAAAAACAAGCATTATTGGCGAGGATCGTTTCATGACACGCTGCTGGCATTCAAGCAATCCGGCGTGACTGTCGAGCAATTGCAGCCCTTGCTGGATGATCTGCATTATTTGCCGGTGATGACGGCTCACCCGACTGAAGCCAAGCGTCGCACCGTACGCGGCGCCCTGCGTAGTGTGTTTATCAGTCATGAGAAGCTGCAAAACACCGGTATCAAAGGCTATTTTCGCGAGGAAGTACTTGATCGTTTGCAAAACAAAATTCAATTACTTTGGAAAACCGACGAAGTGCGCGCACATAGCATGGGCGTAATCGATGAAATCGACTCAGGCATGTTTTACTTTCCGCTCTCCTTATTCGAAGCCACCGCTCAGGTATATCGAAATCTGCAGCGCGCGCTGGTAGATGTCTATGGTAGTAGCGCCGCAGCGCAAGTACATATTCCCAGCTTTTTGAATTTTGGTTCCTGGATTGGCGGCGATCGCGATGGCAACCCTAATGTCAAACCGCAAACTACCGCCTTGGCCCTTCGCCTGCAAGCTCGCACCATTACGCAGGAATATCTACGCCGGATTGATTTGTTGCGCGAGCAGTTGGCGTATTCTCATGGCTTGTGTCAACCCACTGAGGCTTTTTTGCACAGTCTGGAAAATGACCGGGAGATGCTGGGCGAAAGTGCAGCTGCAATTGAACGTAACTGCTTGCAGGAACCTTATCGACACAAGCTTTCATTAATGAAGCTGCGCATGCATAAGCGCCTGGAGTTAATCGAACAGCGTATCGTAGGCGATAGTTCGCAAACCGACGCCCATGCCTACAATGACATTCAAAGTTTTCATGCCGATCTGATATTGATCAGAGAGTCACTGATTAGTCATGGTGATGAAGCGCTCGCCAATCGCGATTTACAGGATTTAATCCGTTTGGTTGATGTGTTTGGTTTTTACCTGATGCAGTTGGATGTGCGTCAGGAATCGACTCGCCACAGTCAGGCGGTAGCGGAGATTCTATCGGCAGCGCTGAATATCGACTACATGAATCTGGACGAAACCCAGCGCTTGCAAGTGCTGAGTGAAGCGATAGCGATTCCGGGTGGTCTGGGTTATGACGCCAGTGCTTTGAGCCCTGTCACCGCGGAGACTCTGGAAGTGTTTCAGATTATGGCGCAGATGCGGCGTGAGATTGGCCACGACTGCTTTAGTCGTTATGTGATTTCCATGACGCACTCTGCCAGCCATATCATGGAAGTGTTACTGCTGGCGGCACAAAACGGCCTGGCCGGGCGCATCAGTGGACAATGGTATTGCCATATTGGTGTCAGTCCATTATTTGAAACTATCGATGACCTCAACCATATTGATAGCGTACTGCGAGGCCTTTTGTCACAGCCGGTTTATAGAGCTTTGTTGCAAGCCTCCAACTTGCGTCAGGAAGTCATGCTGGGTTATTCGGATTCCTGTAAAGACGGCGGCACGCTTGCTTCCGCCTGGGGCTTGTATCGGGCGCAGCAACAGGTGGTAAAAATTTCCGATGACGAAGGTATCCCTTGCCGCATGTTCCATGGTCGCGGCGGCACCATCGGTCGCGGTGGCGGTCCGACTCACGAAGCGATTCTGGCGCAACCGCCAGCGACTGTGCGCGGACAAATCAAATTTACCGAGCAAGGCGAAGTACTTTTTTACCGTTATAACAACATGGAAACTGCCATTTATGAGCTGACCATGGGGGCCACTGGTTTGATGAAAGCCAGCTTGAGTTTGATTCAGCCGGTAGAGCAAGATCAAACGCATAATTTGGCGGTGATGAGTGAACTCGCTCAACTGGGCGAACGCAGTTACCGACAATTAACCGAGCATACCCCTGGCTTTCTGGATTATTTCTACGAAGCCACTCCGGTAGCGGAAATCGGCCAGCTTAATATAGGCTCGCGACCTTCGCACCGCAAAAAACAGGATAGATCCAAATATTCGGTGCGAGCCATTGCCTGGGTGTTTGCCTGGGCGCAATCACGACAAACCTTTCCTGCCTGGTATGGGATTGGTTCCAGTCTGGAAAGCTATTGTGCTGGCAATCCGGAGCGCTTGAATGCCTTGCGTGAGTTGTATAAAAACTGGCCGTTTTTCCGCAATTTACTCAGCAATGCCCAAATGGCTTTGAGCAAATCTGACATGAGCATCGCTGAAGAGTACAGTGCCCTGTGTGTTGATCCGGAAGTGGGTAAACGCATCCACAGCCTGATTGCCAGTGAACACCGCCGCTGTGTGGACTGGGTTTTGGAGATTGCCGAATGCGATCAGTTACTGGCAGAAAATCCGGAACTTGCTGCCTCGTTACGCCGTCGTAACGATTACCTTGGACCGTTAAATTATATGCAGGCCGGTTTATTGCGAGCCTTAAACGAAGATACCGAGGACGGCCAAAGTCGATGGATGAAGCCATTGTTACGCACTATCAATGCTATTGCGGCAGGCATGCGCAACACGGGATAATTTAGAAATTAGATCGTCAGCCGGATTACTTTTAGTCATCCGGTTGACAGCGTTAAGTTGATTTATTGACCCCAAAAGGCATTTATGAAAACCTTAACTCAAGAAATGCAAGCCGCCATCACGCCCAACATGGCTTTGTCCTTATTAAAAGCCGGCAATCAGCGTTTTATCAGCAATCTAAAAATCAATCGCAATTTGTTGCAACAGGCCAACGAAACCTCTGATGGTCAACATCCGTTTGCGGTGATTTTAAGCTGCATCGATTCCCGCACCTCGGTGGAGCTGATCTTCGACCAGGGTCTAGGCGACGTGTTTAGTATTCGCATAGCCGGCAACATTATCAACGAAGACATCCTGGGTAGCATGGAATTCGGTTGCCAGCTAGCAGGCGCCAAAATCATCGTGGTATTAGGCCATAGCAATTGTGGCGCCATCAAAGGCGCTTGCGATCATGTGGAAATGGGCAATTTAACCGCTCTGCTCAGCAAAATTCAGCCTGCGGTTTTTGACGAAAAAACCGAACAATCTAATCGCAGTTCCAGCAACGGCACTTTTGTGCAGAACGTCGCTGAAATCAACGTGCAACGCACTGTCAAAGCCATACAGGAACGTAGCCCGATTTTAAAACAGCTGATTGAGTCAGGTGCCTGCAGCATTGTCGGCGGCATGCATAACATCAGCACTGGAGAAGTCATGTTTTATGAGGACTGACCCAGCATCAATAACCATCAGCACACAACACCAAAAGCTCGCTGAATGATTGCACTCAACCAGCAGACTAGGCTGAACACCCACGCTGTTTCAAGCGTTCTCGCTAGACAAGCCTGGGGCGGTATTACTTGGTCCTGGACTGTGTATAGTCATTTTAGCTAGAGCATAAGCCGCTAATTATCCGAGTCGATTACTGTAGACTCGACCGCTCTAATAAAAATATCGAGAGGATACGCAGATGAAAAATACACTCAAAAAAATACTAGATTATGTGATTATCGGCGTAATTGGTTTTCTGCCTATTGCGTTGATATTTCAGATCATTATGTATGTGGAACGCTTTTTAAAGGACTTTGTATTACTCGTGCATGGTCGATATGAAAATCCGTTAGTTACCATATTATTGTTTGTGTCTGCGATTGCCTTGTTGGCTTATTTCGGTAAGCTGCTCAAACATGACAGGGCACATGTGTTGTATTACCTGGAATCGTTTATTCAACGTATCCCTCTGTTAGGTAGTATTTATCGAGTGGCACGTAAGCTATTAAAGTTGTTCCTGGCTACGGAAGAGTCGCAAGTGAGGGAAGTGGTCTATGTCGAATACCCCAAAGATGGCATGTGGGTGCCCGCTTATGTAACTAATCGGATTGGTGCTTGCTACATATTATATGTGCCGACTTCACCCAACCCAACCTCCGGTTTTACCGTCATGGTGGATCAGTCAAAAGTGAGGCGCTCGACTATGGATATCGAAGAAGTCTCCAGCTTTGTGATTAGCGTAGGTGTCGATTTTGCAAAGCCTGAGGATATCAAGGCTTTATATGCAGCAGACAGCGTGAAACATTGAGAAGCTTGCTCTAGTCTTTGACAATCATCAGGAGTGATTTTACATGTCTAGCCATCCGACGCCTTTGCAGCGCCTGTATCAGTTGGTGCAACTGGAAAGCGAGGATATTACCACCCTGATTATTTACGGTTTGGGGATAGGTTTGATGTCGCTGGCTACGCCGATTGCGGTGCAGTCGCTGGTTAACACCATAGCCTTTGGTGCCTTGTTTCAGCCATTGCTGGTGTTGACGCTGATTTTGTTTGTGCTGATGACGTTTAGCAATACGCTGGCAGCCTGGCAGTTTTATGTGGTGGAAATGCTGCAGCGGCGTTTATTTGTACGCTTATTCGGTACGGCAGCAAACAACCTGCAACAGACCGATTTTGCCGCACACGATAGCCATTATTTACCTGAATTGAGCAATCGCTTTTTCGATGTAGTGACATTGCAAAAAACAGCCGCCGTCATGCTGCTGGAAAGCCTGGGGTATGTATTGCAAACCCTGATCGGCATGTTGTTGCTGGCGTTTTATCATCCGATATTACTGGCGTTCGACTTGTTTTTAATCACCATGCTGATTTTGATTATATTCGTGATGGGAAAACATGGCGTCAGCACAGCAATTGAACAATCCAAAGCCAAATATGCCGCCGCGGCCTGGTTGGAAAACATTGCCGGCAACCCCTTACTAGGTAAATCGACACATACCCAGAACTTTTTTCGGCAGCGTACCGAACAAATTGCCGTGGATTATCTGTATGCCTGTACCCAGCATTTTCGTATTTTGGCTAGACAAAACATCGCTGCACTGGCTTTGCACGCGGTCGCCAACACTTTATTACTAGGCTTGGGTGGCTGGATGGTCATCGAGCGACAATTGAGCCTGGGACAACTGATTGCCGCCGAATTGGTGGTCAATGCCATGCTGTATGGCCTGACTCGGCTGGGCAAAATTTTGGATAATTTTTACGAACTGTTGACCAGCATCGACAAAATAGGCCATTTGCTAGACTTGCCGCAGGAAAAAGAGCTTGGCACCTCACCCGCAGTCAAAACCTCGGCCTACCGCGTGGTACTGGATAACGTTAGCCTGCCGCAAAACCCACAACTCGACACCTTGCTCCATCTGAATCTGCAGATTGCGCCCGGCGAGCGGCTGGTCATTAGCAGCGGCACGCAACACGGTAGTGTGCTTGACCTACTGTATGGTTTACGCAGTCCCACCAGCGGTTCGGTCAGTCTGGATAATCAGGATTTACGTGACCTGAATGTGGGTTTGCTGCGCGATACCATTGCCCTGGTGCGCGAACCGGAGACCATCCCGGGCACGATTGCTGAAAATGTGCATATGGGTAGGCCGCTAGATTTACATGCCATACAACAGGCTCTGCAACAGGTTGGGCTGCTGGAATTTATCACCGATTTACCGATGGGACTGAACACGCCATTGGGTTTACAGGGAGCGCCGCTCAGTCGGGAGCAGTGTCTGCGCCTGAGTCTGGCTCGTGCTCTGTCTCAAAATCCGCGCTTGTTGATGTTGGATCAAGTCCTGGATCATATCGACAGCAATTACCTACCCAGGATACTAGATTATTTAGTGGCCGATGAGTCGCCCTGGACCTTAGTGATTAGCAGCCAGCAAGATCAGGTCATCAAAGCCTGTTCAAGGCATTGCCGCATAGAACAGGGCGCTTTGGTTGAGATCAATTCGCCAGCGGAGGCCTGGTAATGCGTACCGATCAAACCAGTGTATTTACCACAGCTTCGATCCGTGCCCTGGCCCATGCTCAAACCCTGCCAGCGGCCAGCCGTATCGCCCGCTCGTTACTGCTGATATTGTTCATCTTGTTAATCCTGCTGAGCCTGACCCCCTGGCAGCAAAACGTGCGCGGCTTAGGCAGGGTAGTAGCATACAGCCCGGCTGAACGCCAGCAAGTGATCAGTGCACCGGTCGAAGGCAGGGTCAGCCGCTGGCTGGTTAGAGAAGGTAGCCAGGTCACACAAGGTCAGGTGATTGCCGAATTGCTGGACAATGATCCCCTGTTGTTACAACGGCTGGCCAGTGAACAAGAGGCCATGCTGGCACGTCAAGTTGCAGTCGAAAGTCGGGTTGAGACTTTCCGCAGCCAATTACGCATGGCGGAGCAAGCCCGCCCGCAAGCGTTGAGCGCAGCAGAATCACGCATTGCGATGGCCAAGCAGCGACGCAGTGCTGCCATGCAAAGCCTGGATGCTGCCAAAGCCGCGAATAAAACCGCCAACTTGAATTTAAACCGCCAGCAGCAATTACGCGGCAAAGGCTTGTCATCGCAACGCACGCTGGAACTGGCGCAACTGGACAGCGCCCAGCGCGATGCAGAACGTAATCGCGCCCAAGCTGGCTTATCCGCGGCGGACAGCGAGATTGCCGCCCTGCAAGCCGATTGGCAAAAACTGTCTGCCGACACGCAATCGCTGATCGAAAAAACCCGCGCCGATCTTAATAAAGCCATCGAAGATCAAAACTACCTGCAAGCGGATCTGTTAAAACTGCAAACCCGCCTGGCACGGCAACAAACCCAAACCATCACCGCACCGCAGGAGGGCACCATATTACGCTTGCTGGCTAATCCGGGTGCTGAGCTGCTGAAACCCGGCCAAGCCGTGGCGCTTTTGGTGCCGGATACTCAATCGCGTGCAGTGGAATTATGGGTGGACGGCAACGACTTGCCTTTGATTGTTACCGGTAGTCATGTGCGTTTGCAATTCGAAGGTTATCCGGCCGTCCAATTTGGCGGCTGGCCGGAGTTTTCCGTGGGTTCCTTTGGCGGGCAAGTTGTTTTAATCGACGCCAGCGACGATGGCAAAGGGCATTTTCGGATTTTGGTGACACCTGCGGACGACGATATTCCTTGGCCGGATGCGCGTTTTTTAAGGCAGGGTGTGCGGGTGAATGGTTGGGTGTTGCTGGGGCAAGTGACGTTGGGTTACGAATTATGGCGAATCTTTAACGGCTTTCCGCCTTTGGTATTGCCAGAGCCCGAGTTAATGCAAAAATTTAAAGACGACAGCAAAACACTCAGCAGCAGTGAGAAAAAAGACTCATGAATAAAATCATTCTGAGTTTAGTCATGATATTTGGCTGTTGCCAGTTAGTTTTTGCGGCCCCTCCGGCTCCGGCTCCCTTGATGTTGGACGAGGTGCTGTCTGCGGCTTTGAGGGCTTTCCCGGGTTTGTTGGCTACCGGTCAGCGCCAGAACGTCGCGGCAGGTGAGTATCAAGTTGCCGAAGGTGGCTTTGATACCCAGTTAACAGCTAAAAATCGTTGGTCGGTGGTCGGGGTTTACGAAAACCAAATGAATGATCTCGGCATCGAACAACCCACCGGTCTTTGGGGGGCGACTTTTTTTGGCGGCTGGCGCCGGGGTGTGGGCGATTATCCGGTTTACGAAGGCAAAAGCCAGACTTCCAATGATGGTGAATTTCGCGGCGGTGTGAATATTCCTTTGTGGCGCAACCGCGAAATCGATAGCCGCCGTGCCAAGCTGCAGCAGGCCGAACTGGGTAAAATCATCGCCAGTCATGATTATGACCAAGCTTTGCTGGAAATTCGCCGCTTGACTAGCTTGCGCTATTGGGATTGGGTTTTGGCTGGTCAACGGTTACAGGTTGCAGAACGTTTGTTGCAAATTGCCGAACAACGCGACGCCGGTATTCGAGAACGCGCTGCAGCGGGCGATATTGCTGATTTTGAAGCCCTGGATAATCAGCGGGCTATTTTAGAGCGTCGTGAAAGACGGGTTGCAGCCCAACGCCTGCTGGAACAAAGCGCCATTCAACTGTCCTTATATTGGCGTGATGCCGAAAACCAACCTCAATTGCCTAGCGCTGATTTGCTACCCGTCGGATTTCCGCAGCAGGAGCCGCCAATAGACATCAATTTTGAGCAAGCTTTAGTGGCTGCACAAAACCAGCGTCCGGAGTTGAAGCGTCTGGATTTACAAAAACGCCAAACCGAAACCGAAATAGCATTACAAGCTAATCAAAAAGCGCCAGGGGTGGATTTTTCGGTAATAGGCGCTAAAGACGTCGGCTACAGTGACAATAAAGTCAACCGGAATGAGTTGTATCTGGGGCTTAACGTAGACATCCCGCTGCAACAACGTGTCGCAGGCGGTCGTTTGCAAGTGGCTGCGGCTAATCTGCAGCGCTTGAAATATGATCAACAATTATTGAATGATCGCATAGCCAACGAAGTCCAAGACGTGTTGTCAGCATTATCTGCTGCTCGCCAGCGTGTGCAACTTAGTCGTCAACAATGGCAAGCAGCACAACAACTGGAACAAGGCGAGCAAAGCCGCTTCGAACTGGGTGATAGCACCTTGTTATTTGTGAATTTACGCGAAATCGCCAATGGCGACGCGGCCTTGATGGCAGCCGACGCCCAAGCCAATTTGTTCAAAGCTCATGCAGAATATCAAGCAGCGCTTGGCATACCCATATCAACCAACGACATTATCAACGAGTAAGGCAGGTTATCGCTATGAAACGCATGTTGCCCAAACCCTCGGCAAAACTTTTCCTACCCAACCCAGCCAATATCAGCGCAAAACGCGCTAAAAAATTGTTTTTGCTCAGCCTGTTTGCCACCTGGATCATCATGCCGGAATTGCTGTGGCATAAGTTGAGCTTTGTTTTTCATCATATCGGGATTTTGCTACATCTTTTATACGAAACCATTTCATTCCTGCTGGAAGAGAGTTTAATGCATGGTCTGGGTATGCAAAAGTATTATGCGCAGATGTTGGTGTTTTATCTATTTTTGACCCTGGCTTGTTTGGTGCTTTATTGGCTATGGAAACGCCTGCCGCGGCTTTTGCAGTCAATTAAAATCAGATTAATACTATTTGGCTCACACATAAAATACCAAGCTATCGAAACCTGGCAAAGCCTGACTGCTTGGCAAAAAATCAAATTATTATTATTTCAGTTTGCTGGCATGGCAGGCGGATTGATGCTTTTAATTTCGTAAATTTTTTAAAATCAATGTGATGGATAGGGAAGGCGGATTCTAACGCGACATTATTGTAAAAGCGGTCAGCCTGATTTTTTGGAATATGCGTTTGCCGCCTGCCTCCGAACCTTGTACTCTGTGACGAATATATTCAATCAATTCGTATCATTTTATTATGCAACACCTAATCTGGAATCTCGACCCCATCCTGCTTGATATTGGGTTTCTAAAAATTCGCTGGTACGGCCTGATGTTTGCGTCAGGTTTTGTCGGCAGTTTTTTGACCATGCAGTGGATCTATCAACGTGAAGGCAAGAATGTCGAGGAATTGGATACCTTGCTGTGGTATATGGTGATTGCTACCATTGTTGGCGCTCGTCTGGGGCATACCTTGTTCTACGATCCGGCTTATTATTTGTCGAATCCGATCAAAATACTGGCGATTTGGGAAGGCGGGCTGGCCAGTCATGGTGCTACGCTGGGGATCATTCTGGCTTTGTATCTGTATAGTCGAAAATTTGGTGACAGTTATTTCTGGTTGCTGGATAGAGTGAGTATTCCGACCGCGTTGGCGGGTGCGTGCATCCGGGTCGGCAACTTTTTAAATTCTGAAATTCTGGGTATTCCCACTCAAGAACCCTGGGGTGTTATTTTTGTACGCATAGATCCGCAGCCGCGTCATCCGGTACAGCTTTACGAAGCGCTTTGTTACTTAGTCATATACGGTGTTTCGCTGATGCTTTACAAAAAACACGGCGATAAGCCGGGTTTCGTGTTTGGATGTTTTATCAGCATGTTATTTACCGTGCGGTTTTTTCTGGAATATTTCAAAACCGAACAAGCCATGTATGACACCGGAGTGGCGTTGACCACTGGTCAATTGCTCAGTATTCCATTTGTATTGGCCGGAATTGGTTGTGTGATCTGGTCTTTAAGAAACCATCAGCCCAACCCTACGACGTAATCGTTTATAATCACGCCTTTTTAAGTCGCCGGGTCATGCCGGCGTTTTGCATTTGGGTTTTGAGGGTTCATGCAAGAAATTAATCCGATTAAATACAAAATAGCTGACTTGCGCGAACGTGGCGCCGGGCTGAAAACCTATTTGGATTTCGATACCAAGAGCGAACGATTGGTTGAAGTGCTACGCGAACTGGAAGATCCGTCGATCTGGAACAAGCCGGAACAGGCGCAGGCCATGGGTAAGGAGCGGGCAATGTTGGAAGGCATTGTGCTGACGATCAAAGATTTAGAGCAAGGCCTGAACTACGCCGAAGAGCTTTTGTTGATGGCTGTGGAAGAAAACGACGAAGACACCGTGGATACCGTTGCGGTCGATTTGGAACAGTATGAACAGAAAGTTGCCAATTTGGAATTCCAGCGCATGTTTTGCGGTGAAATGGACGCCAACAATGCTTTTTTAGATGTGCAGTCTGGTTCCGGTGGGACTGAAGCACAGGATTGGGCGTCCATGATAGAGCGAATGTATTTGCGCTGGGGCGAGGCCAAAGGTTTTAAAACCGAGTTGATCGAAGAGTCACCCGGCGATGTGGCGGGTATCAAGAGTGCCACCATTAAATTCGAAGGTCCATATGCCTTTGGCTGGCTGCGTACCGAAACCGGTGTGCATCGTTTAGTGCGCAAATCGCCTTTTGACTCCGGAAACAGAAGACATACTTCATTTGCTTCGGTATTCGTTTCGCCGGAAATTGACGATGATATCGAGATCGACATTAATCCGGCCGATTTACGCATCGACGTTTATCGGGCCAGCGGTGCCGGTGGTCAGCATGTCAACAGAACCGAATCGGCGGTCAGGATTACCCATAATCCCAGCGGCATCGTCACCCAGTGTCAAAGTGATCGGTCGCAGCACAAGAATAAAGATACCGCGATGAAGCAATTGAAAGCCAAGCTCTACGAGATGGAGATGCTGAAACGCAACGAAGGTTTGCAGGCAATTGAAGACTCCAAATCCGATATCGGCTGGGGCAGCCAGATTCGCTCCTACGTGCTGGATCAATCCCGCATCAAGGACTTGCGCACCAACGTCGAAACCGGCAATACCCAAGCGGTACTGGATGGCGCACTGGATCAGTTTATTGAGGCTAGTTTGAAGAGCGGTTTGTAATTTTTTGCTGCTTGAGTATTGATAAGTACATGCCCACCGTATTAAGAATTGGCGGATACCGCTTTTTCTTTTATAGCAATGAAAATGCTGAGCCAGCCCATATCCATATTCAGTATGAAAAAGCATTGGCGAAGTTCTGGCTTAAACCTGTTGCGTATGCAAAAAGTAGTGGCTTTTCAGCGCATGATCTATCAAAACTCAGCAAGTTGGTAGAAGATAATCAACCAATATTATTGGAGGCGTGGAATGAATTCTTTAGCCGTTGAACTTCCCCGAGCATGCGCGGTGAATTGTACCGATCAGGAGTTGATCGTATTTCTTACCGATGGAAGGCATATTTCGGTTCCTATCGTCTGGTTTCCCCGTTTAGCCAAAGCCGATGCCAAGCAAAGAGCCGATTTTGAGATATTGGGCGATGGTGAAGGTGTATATTGGCCGCAGATTGATGAAGATATTTCTGTGTTTGGGTTGATTGCGGGTAAGCCGTCAATAGAGTTCAACGCAATTTAAGACTGAATCTGCATATGCTGAAAAAATTGACCATAGAGAATTTTACTAATTTTGATAAGGCCGAGTTTAACTTTGTTCCCGGCATCAATATTATTATAGGTGAGAACTCTAGCGGTAAAAGTCATATTCTAAAGCTGGCTTATAGTATTGCAAGTGTATGGAATCAATGTGGGAAAGAAGGCTGGAAAAGTAGTCTAAAAAATAAATTATATAAAGTATTTAAAGTTTCAAAGCTTAAAGACTTGCAGTCTTTACATGATGCTTCTAGTCAGGATTGTGTAACTCGTATGGTTTTAGAGTTTTCAGTCAATCACAAAAGTAGAGAATCTGAGATATTAGATATTAGTTTGGGTGTCGATAGTATCAATGTGAAACAACATCCCACCGCACCATTGATGAAATTGCCACTTTTTTTTCCAGCAAAAGAAGTGCTTTCACTTTTTCCAAACTTTGTCACGTTATATGAGAAATATCATTTGTCTTTTGATGAAACTTATTATGATTTATGTAAGGCAATAGATAGTCCACTGTTAAAAAAGCCAAATCAATCTCTTATAGACTCAATAGAAGAAATTATTGGTGGTAAATTTGTTCTTAAAGATAATAACTTCTATCTACAAACGGATCAGGGTGAAATTAATATATTTATGGTGGCGGAAGGATGGCGAAAGTTAGGTATGCTTTCCTATTTGATTGCTAACGATTCGCTTAAAGAAGATAGTATTCTGTTTTGGGATGAGCCAGAAACCAATTTGAATCCACAGCTAATAAAGCTATTAGCTGTTATTTTGCTTGAGTTGACTAAGTATAATGTCCAGATTGTAATTGCTACCCATAATCTTTTTTTGATGAAGTATTTCGACTACCTTATCGCTAATGCTCAAACACAAATACCAACTGCTTTTTTTAGTTTGGTGCGCACTGGACATGGAGTAAATGTTGAGCAGGGTGGTCGGCTGAGTGAGCTAAATACTGTTGTGGCTTTGAACGAAGAATTGGATTTATATGATAAAGAGCAGGAAGCACTTTACTCCAACATATAGGACTGCATTAATTATATGCCAACTATAATTTCAGAGGGTGAAGGAAGTCGTGAATTAGTGTTTGAATTTTCCGATAAATGGAAAGTGTGTAAGTATGACGAGATTAGTCCAGAAAATTTCTACAATAAGCTTAAAGGAAATGGATATAAAGCTGTAGATTTTATTGCAGTTTCAGATAATGCTTTTCTATTGATCGAAGTCAAATATGTTTTGGCTGATGATGAACGAAGTTCTATCCGTTTTGTCGTTGAAGATAACCGATATGCAGAAATTCTTCAGGGGCTGAAAGAGAAATTAAGTAATGAAGAGATTAATGCTGTTTCTTTCAGTAATAAGAGGCCATACTTAATAGATGAAATCCATAAAAAAGTAAGAGACACTTTGTTAGGGCTTTTGGCAAGTAATCGTAATAATGATTCAAATCTTGTTAACTATAATAGACGTGTTTTTGATGAAAACATGCCGATTTTTGTTATTATTTTTTTGGAGCGTAACCAGGAATTAAATAATCCAGAATTTTTTAAACCAATGGCTTCTAGTTTAAAAAAGGCTTTAGAACAAAAATTGATGGTTTTAGGTAATATTAAGGTTGATGTCGTTAATACTCATACTATTCCGCAGTCGCTTGGGATTTCTGTCTCTACACTTGGTTTTTAGCTTATATAAATTCTGTTTATTAATTGCATGCACCTTCTAGTATCGATAATAAGTAATTTATAATGCGTGATTTAATATTATTTTAGTCACATATTGTAGTAATTTTAATTATATTTAGTATATGTCAATCATGTCAGAAATAGAACACGACGAACAAGAACAAATTAAACAGCGCCGCGAAAAACTTAACGGCATTCGCGAAGAAGGTATTGCCTTCCCGACCGATTTTCGCCGCAATGTAGTGGCCGGCGAAGTATTGGCCGAATACGGCGAAAAATCCGAAGAAGAATTATTAGCCGAGCCTATACGGGTGAAAATTGCCGGCCGCATGATGACACGTCGTATCATGGGTAAAGCTAGCTTTTGTCATATGCAGGATATGTCCGGCCAAATTCAATTGTATGTTGCCCGTGATAATCTGCCGGAAGGCGTTTATAACGACCAATTCAAAAAATGGGACATTGGCGACATCATTGGTGCCGAAGGCGTGTTGTTCAAAACCAAGGTCGGCGAACTCAGCGTCAAGCTTGACGAAATCCGGTTATTGACTAAAGCCCTGCGTCCGTTGCCGGAAAAATTCCATGGTGTTGCCGATCAAGAAATCAAATACCGCCAGCGTTATCTGGATTTGATTATGAGCGACGAAACCCGCAAAACTTTTTTGATGCGTTCGAAAATCGTCAACTATATCCGCGAATTTTTGATCGCACGCGATTTTTTGGAAGTGGAAACACCGATGATGCAAGTCATCCCCGGTGGCGCTACCGCCAGGCCCTTCACCACTTTTCATAATGCGCTGGATATGGAACTGTATTTGCGTATCGCACCGGAGCTGTATTTAAAACGGCTGGTAGTGGGTGGTTTCGAACGGGTATTCGAGATCAATCGTAATTTCCGCAACGAAGGTCTGTCGACTCGACATAATCCGGAATTTACCATGATAGAGTTCTATCAGGCCTATGCTGAATATGGTGATTTGATGGATTTGACTGAAGCTATGTTGAAAGGGATTGCTGAGGATGTGGTTGGCCAGTCAACTATCGAATATCAGGGCGATCATTATGATTTTGCTAAACCGTTTACCCGCATGACGGTGCTGGAATCGATTCTGCATTTCAATCCGGAATTGACGCTTGAGGACTTAAATAGCCGCGAAGCGGCTGTCAAAGTGGCGGAAAATCTGAAAATTCCGCTCAAAGACAGTTATGGTCTAGGCAAGGTGCAGATCGAAATCTTTGAGAAAACGGTGGAACATCGTTTAATGAATCCAACTTTTATTACAGCCTACCCGGTAGAGGTGTCTCCGCTGGCACGCCGTAATGATGACGATCCGCATGTCACCGATAGGTTTGAATTTTTTGTTGGTGGCCGTGAAATTGCCAATGGTTTTACCGAGCTGAATGACGCCGAAGATCAAGCCGAGCGGTTCAGAAAACAGGTGGAAGAAAAAGAAGCCGGCGACAACGAAGCCATGCATTTTGATGCCGATTACATCACCGCCTTGGAACATGGTATGCCGCCGACCGCCGGTGAGGGCATCGGTATCGATCGATTGGTGATGTTGTTTACCAACGCACCGAGCATCCGCGACGTGTTGCTATTTCCGCATATGCGCCCTAAAAACTAATGGCAGCAACCAGCGTATACGGCGTTTTATTGGCAGTGGCTTTTATAGCTGCCAATTTACCCTGGTTAAGCGAGCGTTTTGTATTGGTCGTAAGACTAAACAAAACCGCAGGCTGGCGCTGGATGGAGTGGCTGGTGTGTTATGGTTTGGTCGGTTTGCTGGCTATGGCTTTGGAAAATAAACTGACGGGTGGTTTACATGGTCAGCAGTGGGAGTTTTATGTGGCTACCCTCTGTTTATTTACAGTTTTTGCATTGCCCGGATTTATTTATCACTACGACTTAAAAAAGCTGTTAAAAGCATAAGTTGGGCAATAATAATCTAAGAGAAATTTATGAGTGTTGATGCAAGTCAGTTTAAAAATGCCCTGAAATTATGGGCGAGTGGCGTCACCGTAGTGACAGCTCAATCCGAACAACAAGGTTTGAAAGGGATGACGGCTACCTCGTTTAGCAGTGTTTCCGTGGACCCACCGCAGGTTTTGGTGTGCTTGAATCAGAATACCGATACCGGTACAGTAGTATTGGAACAAAAACAGTTTGCTGTGAATATACTCGGTGCTGAACAGCGGGATGTGTCGAATCAATTTGCCGGCGGCAGTACTCAGGAAGAACGGTTTGCTAATGTGGGCTGGGAAGTTGGCGAGAACGGCGCGCCTTTGTTAACAGAATCTTTGGCTAGTCTGGAATGTAAAGTCGTCGATCAAGTGTTGGCGGGTACGCATTGGATCGTGATCGGTGAAGTGCAAAAAGTCATCTGCCGCAGTGGCGAGCCGCTGCTGTATTACAGCGGAGCCTATCGAGAATTGACCCAAGCGTGAACTAGTCGACAAAATGGATTAGCAGGAGTAGCTTAAGCAGATAGTTTTATTCTGATCTGGAGGCGTGCCACGTTATGTTAGATAAGCAAAAACTGACCGAAATTTTTAAAACACTACTCGATTGGCTTTATCTAGCCTGGCGCTGGCTGGATAAATCGCTTAAAACATTACTCAAGCCACCAACAGATACGGGGGCTAAATCGGAAGACTCTCAAGCACCTGCCAATAAACCGACTCGTTATTGGTTATATGTTTGGCTTGGCATTTTGCTGTTATCCCTATTGGCTGGTGGCGAAAAACCGCAGGGGCAGGAGATACCCTACAGCCAGTTCTTGACACTGGTTAATGCAGACAAAGTTGACAAAGCCGTCGTCACCCAACACTTTATTAATGGCAGTCTCAAGCAAGCAGACAAAGAACTAGGTGAGCATTTCTTTACCATTCCGTTGTGGGATGAGCCACTCACCAAAAACCTGCAGGATCACAAAGTTGAATACGTAGTCAGAAGCGGGGATAACTGGCTTAGCAATTTGCTGTTCAACTGGATTATCCCTATCGCTATTTTTGCCGGCATCTGGATGTGGCTGTTACCCCGGATGACTGGAGGTGCAGGACGTGGATTTTTGAATATAGGTAATAAAATCAAAATTCAGCAGGAAGCCAGCAAAATTACCTTTGACGATGTGGCCGGTGCAGAAAGTGCCAAGCAAGAGTTGAAGGAAACCATCGAATTTTTAAAATCCCCCGAAAAACTGCAAAAGCTGGGTGGCCGCATGCCCAAAGGTGTGTTGCTGGTTGGTTCGCCTGGTACGGGTAAAACCCTGCTGGCGCGCGCTGTATCCGGCGAGGCTGGCGTGCCATTTTTTAATATCAGTGCCTCTGAATTTATCGAAATGTTCGTCGGTATTGGCGCAGCTCGGGTGCGGGATTTGTTTGAGCAAGCCCGGCAAAAAGCGCCTTGCATCATTTTTATTGACGAACTGGATGCCATCGGTCGATCACGCGGTGGCCCGGCAATCATGGGTGGCAACGACGAACGCGAACAAACCTTGAATCAATTGCTGACCGAAATGGATGGCTTCGATCCGACTGCAGGCGTCGTCGTGATGGCAGCTACCAATCGGCCGGAAATTTTGGATAAAGCTTTGTTACGCGCCGGTCGTTTCGATCGGCAAATTGTGGTCGACAAACCTGATTTGATCGACCGTATCGCCATCCTCAAGTTGCATAGTAAAGCCATGCAATTGGACCCTGATGTTGATTTGGATACCGTCGCCAAACGAACACCCGGCTTCGTCGGCGCCGATTTATCCAACATCGCTAACGAAGCGGCGATTTTGGCTGCGCGTGGAGAACGTGATTCAGTCAGCATGGCTGATTTTGAGGCAGCCATCGATCGAGTCATGGCTGGGCCGGAAAAGAAAAATCGATTACTTGGACCGGAAGAAAAACGCCGTGTTGCTTATCATGAAGCTGGTCATGCATTAGTGGCGGAAACCGTGCCGACCGGTCAACCGGTGCATAAAATCTCCATCATTCCCCGTGGTGTATCGGCGCTGGGTTTTACTTTACAATTACCGGTTGAAGAAAAATATCTATCTACTGAAGCCGAGTTGAAAGATCAATTGGCCATTTTGTTGGGCGGGCGCGTCGCTGAACAACTGGCATTGGATAGTGTGTCTACCGGTGCGCAAAATGATCTGGAAAAAGCCAGTGAAATTGCTCGCAACATGGTGTGTTATTTGGGTATGAGTGAAAAACTGGGTCCGCTGATTTATGGGCAACGCCAGCAATTGCAATTTTTAAGCGGTGAACTATCCGAGCAACGCAATTACAGTGAAGAAACCGCTCGCATTGTCGATGCCGAAATCAAAGCCCTGGTTGAGGATGCTCAGCAACGAGCGTTGGATATACTCAGCACAAAACGCAAACTTTTGAATCAATTGGCTGATTTGCTGCAGGAAAAAGAAGTTATTCAGCGGGAGGAGATGCTGGCTTTAATTGTTAAAAAAAGTAAGTAGCGCTTTGGTAGCTTAGAAGAATAGGCTGCTGTAGTGGCAGCCTGACCGCCTTTGGAATTATCTAAGCTACTTTTTAATGATACAAATCTGAACAAAATTCGATGATATCTTTTGGCTTTGCGAAAAATAGCTGTTGCAGCTTAATAACTATTGGCTTACTGCTTCTGCTGATATTAGGGGTTATACCGAGGGCGGCTGCGGAAGATATCGACAAGCCAGCAGCCATATCAACGCTGGCTGCAGCAGCGGATATTGAGGTTTTTGTTCTGGATGGTTGCCCGCATTGTGCCAAGGCTGAAGAATTTCTGCATAAACTGCAGCAGGAAAGGCCGGCTTTGCAGATTGTTTATTACAATCTTAAGCAAAACCCGGAATACTTGCAGCGGTTAAAACAAATCGCGCAAAAAGTTCACAATCCCTCTTTAAGAGTGCCGGCTTTTTACCTGAATGATCAACTTATAGTTGGCTATTCAGATGAAATGAGCAATGGTCAATTAATTCGCAATGCATTAGGTGCAACTGGTTTAGAAACGCCGCCAGTGCAGGAGGATTTTGGCAGTTGCGAAGCGGAAAAGCCGGTTAGCTGTGAAACCACTGAGAATCAGGCTGCACCAGACAGTAAAGCCGAGTCGTTTCAGGTGAATCTGTTGGGCCAGACAATATCACTGGAAGAAGTCGGTTTGCCGCTGTTTACTCTAGCTATGGGTTTGCTGGATGGCTTCAATCCCTGTTCGATATGGGTGTTGGTTTTAATGATTTCCATGTTGGCGCCCATGCAGAATCGCATGCGTATGCTTGCGGTTGCAGGTGTATTCGTGGCTGTCGAAGGGGTGGCCTATTTTGTTTTTATGGCAGCCTGGCTTAATCTATTTTTATTGATAGGCCTTTCACGCCTATCGGAAATGATCATTGCGGTTATCGCCATCGTGGCAGGTGCTATCAACTTAAAAGATTTTTGGGCGTATGGGCGTGGTATTTCCTTATCGATTCCGCAAGTCGCCAAACCAGGAATTTACAATCAAATCCGTAAAATATTGCAAGCCGAGAGTCTATTGGCGGCGATGATTGGCGCTATGGTATTGGCGATTTTAGTCCAGATAGTCGAACTGCTTTGCACCTCCGGTTTTCCGGCTTTATACACCCGGATTCTGACCCTACGTCAATTGGATAGCCTGAGTTATTACGGCTATTTGTTGCTATACAACCTAGCTTATATGTTTGACGATTTTATTATTTTAGGCATTGGTGTGGTGACCCTCAGTCAGCAGCGTTTACAGGAAAAGGCTGGTCGCCGACTAAAATTGATTAGCGGATTGGTTATGCTGGGTTTAGGCGTGTATTTGTTGATCATGCCTTGAGCGTTGGTTGACTCAATCTAGTAGATTAACCTGTACGTTGACTGCCATGTTAGGTATCGTAAAGCCGGGGCCAGTGAAGCTGCCGGATACAGGTGGAATGGCTTCCGGGTTGCGGGCTACAGCCACCGCAATATGCCGGTTGCCGGTGATTTCGCCGATGGTGGGATCAAAGCCTTGCCAGCCTTTGCCGGGCAGATAAACCTCGGCCCAGGCGTGAGTTGAGGCATTACCGACTTCAGTGGCGGGGGCATGCAAATAGCCGCTGACAAAGCGACTGGCTAAACCCAGACTGCGGCAAGCTTCGATAAATAAGGTGGCATAGTCACGGCAGGAACCGCTGCCCATCTGCAAAGTTTGTGTAGGCGATTGCACACCCGCTTCTTCCCGCATTTGATAACGAAACTGGCTGTGTATGGTCTGATTTAATTTGTTTTGCAGACTCAAGGTTGCCATGTTGCGTGTGTGCAAGCCCATGTTGTGTAACCAGTTGATGACAGCCGGCTGATCATTATAAAAAACCGGTTGCTGAAAGGCCGCCAGGTCTATTCGATCGCTTTCATGGTATACAAAGGGGTAATGCAGTGCATAGTCTTCCACAGAGGAATTCATCGGTGACTCTTCATAATGCTGAATCACGACTTCGCTGGCAATCCTGAGTTTGTTTGCCGGCTGCAGAAAAGTAACCAATGCCACTGAATTATCAAACACATCGCGATACCATTTAATGTTATAAGCCGGGCTGATATCCAAGCGTGACGATTCGATGCGGACATCATGGCCCTCGCGCGGTCGCAACAATAATTGATGTTGGTTCAGGGTGACGAAATTGGCGAAAAAATACTCCGTGACATGTTGAATACGGATTCTATGCATAGCGATTACTCCGGTGGACCGTTCAATCGCTCAACCTTAACCGCCATATGCAAAGGCGGTAGTGCCGGACCAAACTGGGTAAAGATGGCTACATCAGCAGCATCATGCCCGTAGGCTACCACGACTCGGCCACCCCGCGGTTCCGCTTGAGTAGGGTCAAACGTGTACCAGCGCCCGCCGACATAAGCTTCAAACCAAGCGTGAAAATCCATGGGTTTTAAACCGTGCAAATAACCCACTACCATCCGTGCCGGAATGCAAAGTGCTCGGCAGAGTGCGATTCCCAAATGTGCTAATTCACGACAAACACCTTCGCCGGCTAAATTAACTTCTACTGCCGACATCTGAAAATACGGCGAATCCGGATTGAAACGAATATTATTACGTAGCCATTGATTAATTGACGCGACTTGATCATAGCCTGATGAAACCCCAGCGACGATTTCCTGAGCCAATTCAATAAAACGATCTGATTCGCAATAGCGGCTAGGCAATAAATAGGTCAGCACTGCGTTCGGCAGATTTTGCACCTCTTCAAATGGGGCGCCGGCACACATTTCAATATATTCATTCGTGTGAATATCGGCACTGGTTTTAACCAGAAACATGCCGGGTGGCGCAATTAAGCGTTGGCAGAGGTTACCATAGTCATCGGTAAATTCGAATACCGGCACACTGGGTCGCAAAGTATACGACTCTCTCGCCACCCATTGATTAGCGCCATTACGTGGCCGCAACATCAAAATAAAAGGCGTGGGGACGTTGACATCAAAAGTAAGTTCACAATGGGTACGTAGCCACATCACTATTTTTTTCCTTTTTTAACTATTAATAGCTCTATATTTTCAATGCGTTCTGTATCAGTGCGCAGGCAAAAAATAAGCAGGTTACTCAATCAAATTGCAACCATCAGTTAATCTGTATGAGAGAGATTGCAGGTTTAAAAATATAATCAAACTTGTATAACGGAAATTCTCAACGTTCGACTATTTGCACCCGCTGGGTAATACCGCATAACAAGGTGTAGGGGATAGTGTCGGCATGAAGGGCAATTTCTTCCACCGGTAACTGGTTGCCCCATAGTGTAACCGGATCGCCGGGTTTGGCAGTGGGTTGGCTGTTTAAATCCACCGTGATCATATCCATTGAAACCCGACCGATCAAAGGTACGCGTAGATCATTCACTAATACAGGTGCTCCACATCGCGTATGTCTGTGGTAGCCGTCGCCGTAACCGATCGAAATGACCCCTAAACGCGTGTCGACAGGACATTCCCAAGTACCGCTATAGCCCACGGTTTCGCCAGCGGCAACATTTTTTACTGCAATCAAACGTGAGTGTAAACTCATGACGGGTTTTAAGCCAAAGTGAGCCCCGGTTTTACCGGCAAACGGTGAGCAACCATAAAGCATCAAACCGGGACGAACCCAATCGCTGATCACATTAGGCCAACCGATAATGCCGGCGGAATTAGCAATGCTGCGTTGGCCAGGGTAGCCTTGAATGGCATGGTTGAATACATCGATTTGGCGGCGGGTTTTGTCGTCCAATAAATCGTCGGCGTTGGCAAAATGGGTGATTAAATTAATCGGTTGCTTAACAATGGTGCAATGCAATAGCTGATTGTATGCTGCATTAAAGTCATGGCCCTTAAAGCCCAGCCGATTCATGCCGGTGTCCATTTTTAACCATACCGATAAACTTGATGCAGAGCCGGTTTGCTGTTGCAAAATGTCAATTTGCTGCGAGGTGTGGATGACGGCATCCAGTTGATGTTGCAGCATCAACTGTAATTCATCGATACAAACAAAGCCCTGCAGTACGGTGATGGATTGATTGAAGCCGGCTTTGCGTAATCTTACGCCTTCATCTACGCGGGCTACGGCTAAACCATCGGCCTGATCCAGCGCTCGAGCGACTCGCGTAATACCATGGCCGTAGGCATTAGCCTTGATCACCGCCATGATTTTATTATTTGGGGCATAGCGTTTAACCTGGGACAGATTATGCCGCACCGCCTCCAAATCCAGCTGCACATAAGCCGCTGGCGTCATTCGTAATCCTCGTTGCCGGTGTAAACGCCGGCAAAATTCTCAAAGCGGGTGTATTGACCCAGAAACGTCAGTCTTACGGTGCCTAGCGGACCATTCCGCTGTTTACCGATAATGACTTCGGCGATACCTTTGTCCGGGCTGTCTTCGTTATACACTTCGTCGCGATAGACAAAGATAATCAAATCCGCGTCCTGCTCAATCGCGCCGGATTCACGTAAATCCGACATTACCGGGCGTTTGTTGGGGCGTTGCTCCAGATTACGATTGAGCTGCGACAGAGCAATCACCGGTACATTCAATTCCTTGGCCAAGGCTTTTAGACCGCGGGAAATATCAGAAATTTGTTGCACCCGGTTTTCACCGCTGGAAGGCGATTGCATCAGCTGCAAATAGTCCAATACGATCAAACCCAGTTGGCCGTGTTCGCGGGTCAAACGGCGGGCGCGCGAGCGAACTTCGGTGGGGGTCAGGGCAGGGGTGTCGTCTATGAACAGCTTGGTCTCGGCCAGCAGATTGATGGCGGAAGTCAGACGCGGCCAATCATCATCGTCCAATTTACCAGTTCGTACCTTGTGTTGATCGATACGTCCCAGGGACGACATCATCCGCATCGCTAGTGATTCGCCGGGCATCTCCATACTAAATACAGCCACTGGCATGCCGCTTTTAAGGGCGACGTTCTCGGCCATGTTCATCGCGATAGTGGTTTTACCCATCGAAGGTCTACCGGCGACAATGATTAAGTCCGCAGGCTGTAAGCCTGAGGTTTTTTCATCCAGATCGGTAAAACCGGTGCTGGCGCCTGTAATGTCTCCATCCAGTTCGTACAGGGTTTCGATTTTATCGACAGCCTGAGCTAATAAAGATTTGATTGAACTAAAGCCACCCTGGCCGCGTTGGCGTTGTTCGGCAATTTCAAAGACTTTACGCTCGGCGTTTTCCAGTAAATCAGCAGTTTCCCGGCCTTCGGTACTAAATGCAGAGTCGGAAATTTCGGTGCCGACATGAATCAGCTGTCTAAGGACTGAACGGTCACGGACGATGTTGGCATAAGCAACAATATTGGCTGCGCTGGGGGTGTCATTAGCCAACATGCCCAAATACGCCAAGCCGCCAACATCTTGCAGTTGGCCGGTGCTTTCCAAAACCTCGGATAGCGTCACGACATCGAAAGGATCTTGTTTATCAGCCAGTTGAGCAATGGAGCGAAAAATTAATTGATGATCGCGGCGGTAAAAATCGGTTTCTACAACCTTGTCGGCTACCGAATCCCAGGTTTGATTGTCCAGCATCAAGCCACCCAGCACAGATTGTTCTGCCTGGATGGAGTTTGGTGGTACTTTTAATGATTCGATGGCGTAATCGGTGGGGTAATAATAGTCTTCGGACATCAGTGGCTTATGACAATTGCGGGTTAATGACTGGCCGGCAATTATACCGCATCAGCTGAATTGATTTTGATGATGCTTAGCTTTCAACCGCAGGCCAGATGATAATAATCTGCTGCGTGTTCAGCCAGCTTATCCACCACCGTAGCATCCAGTTCGCCCAACGACACACGATGCTGCAAGTCATCCAGAATATATTGCAAATCCATGCTTTTTCGGTAAGGTCTGGATTGTGCCAGAGCCTGAAAAATATCCGCCACACTGATAATGCGGCATTCCAAATCTTGCGATACACCGCTGGTTTTAAACGGATAACCTTCGCCGCGCAGGTTTTCGTGATGAAAACCGGCCCAGGTTGGAATTTTGCTGTGGGCAAATACCCGCTGCAAAATGCGGTATGTATCATAGCTATGCCGTTGCATGCTGGCCTGTTCATCCATAGTCAATTTGCCGGGTTTATCTATAATGTCTTCGGACACCCGCAGTTTGCCGATATCATGCAAAAGACCGGCGATTTCAACTTGTTCCAATTCCTGACCTGAGATGTTGAAATCTGCCGCCAGTTGCCTGGCGATCAAGGCCACTCGCTCAGAATGTTGTTCGGTATAAGGACTTTTGGCATCCACCACCCGAGAAAACAAACGTGCTAGTTCGCGTTGGGATGGATAGTTCAGTGCAACCAGAGGTAGTGCTTGACCCAGTGTGCGTAAATCTTCATCCAGATAATCCGGCTCCATCGCTAGCCAGAAAGCCTGGCTTTTGGCGATGCGGGTAAAAGCATCCAGTAATTCGGGCGCAAATAAACTGCCGGAGAAACCCTTTAGCCGGGCGACGATGTTGGGTGCTGCGGTCAAAATTTGTTCGCTGTTTAAATAAGGAAACTGCAATACATCGATACGATCGGTCAGAAACAGCAGGTTGGCGCGCATTCGAGTGCGTTGGTCCAGCGGCAATAGTAGTAGTTGTTCCCAGCGTGTATGGTGATAACGCACTTCAGGCGCAAGCTGTGCCAAAGGTGGGCAAGCGGATAGATATTCGGCACCGCGAATGGCATGGGCTTCGGCTCCATCCCATTCCAGCGTTTCGGTGAGTTGTCTGTGTTCCTTGATTTTCGCCACGCCGCAATCATGCAGCATGCCGGCATGCAGAATACTCAAGCGTTCATCATCCGGCCAATTCAATTCCTCGGCAATTTGATAGGCCATCATCGCCACCCGTTTGCCATGTTTAACCTCATCGATGCCAACCAGGTCCAGCGAACAACTCAAGGCAGTGATGGCGCTATGCAAATCGATGTCTTGTTGTTCCATATGGTTGGCTCCGTATTGAGAATTAGCTCGATGCTACCGTAATTGATGTTGATCGGCAAAATAGCTTTTTATCAGTTGTGTTGCTGACTAAATATTTGTTCTCGTGATTAATAATCCACTATTCTTTACATGTGGGTATAACTGTTCAGTCATTGCCTGCAAAATTGTCAAATCGCATTGCAATTGATGTCATAACAACTGATTTAATCTGGCGCACAAACCACACAATTTCGACCACTTTGTTTGGCTTTATAAAGCGCTTTGTCTGCTTGTTTAAACAAGTTTTCATGACAGATTTCGGTCTGAAAGTTAGCATAACTGCTAATTCCGAAACTGGCCGTTATTGGGTAATTGGCCATTTGACGTTTGCTAAAACGATCTTTTTGTTTTTCCATTAATTCTTTGGCTTCGTTCAAGGTGCATTTGTGCAGGAAAATCACAAACTCTTCACCACCCCAACGAAACACTAAATCGCCTTTGCGGAATGCATTGCGTAGCCAGTTGGCGGTTTCAATCAATACCTGGTCGCCTTGGTCGTGACCACACTCATCGTTAATACGTTTGAAAAAATCCAGATCCATGACCACCAGGCAGACAGGTGTTTGTTCACGTTTGGCATTAGCAATGGCTTTGGGTAACAGCTGATTAAGCGCAGCACGGTTATATAAATGTGTCAGCGGATCGAGCAAAGCCATTTCCTGCAGCATCTTGCGTTCGTTGATCAATTCATGATGAATCTGATACGCTTTGATCAGGCTGGAAATACGGAACAGCAATTCTTCCGGATTGATGGGTTTGGCCATGTAATCGCTTACACCGACCTGGAATAATTCAATGCGTCTTGATATTTCATCGTAAGCGGTAATGGCAAAAATAGGGATTAAACCTTTTTCGGAGCCTAAGCGACGTATGGTTCTGACTAAATGCAAGCCCGACATTTTGCCTGCCAGTATCATGTCGGTGATCACAATGTCGTATTGAACATGCATAAATGCATCCATGGCTTCTTCAGCGGTTAAAAAAGCATCCACTTCAAGACCTGAGCATTCCAGTTGGGCTTTTAACCATTGCTGCTGAGAAGACGAATCTTCAATTAGTAAGGCGCGACCGACCAGGTTGGCTTTGACAAAATTGGCATAACGAGCAATGTAAGTTTGAAATTGGGCAAATTCATTTTTGTTATAAATGTCGGTAACGCCTGCCAATAAAGCATCTTTGAGCAATTCGTTATTGTCTTCTGCGGTAAATAAGATGATGCGGCTGTTTATCAGTGCTCGATTACTGCGCATGGCCTGGCAAAGCACGTCTCCTGAAAAGTCCGGTAAATGATAAGCCACGCAAATCAGATTAAAACTGCAGTCTTTACTGATTTCCAAAGCCTCTTTGCCAGTTGTACAGCTAACAGTGTCAAAGCCATGGCTTTTCATGAGGGTTGTTAATAAATCGGTAAACAGTCTGGAATTTTCAATGATTAAGACATTGATACTAGAGATAGACATAAAGGCTAATAAAAGATTTAAGGACTAAACTGATTTCTGGCGAACATACTAAGCTGGCTAAATTTTTGCTTATTGTTTGCCGCGTAACAAGCAAAAATATTCTGCTATTTGGGTTGAATTATGTTGTCAATCACTTTTCGCATAGCGCGCAACCACGGGTTGTTAGGGGTGGAGTGATGTATAGAGGAAGGTTAGAAAAAGCCTTTACAGCGGGTCAGTTTCAGTGGAGATTAAATACTCAAATACCCGCGACGGGATTGTCGTCGCAGGTATTGGTGGTTGCTCTGAATGAACGTCGCAATTTAGAGCCGATAGTAGTCTTTGTACCATGCTACAAAACGTTCGATACCTTGTTCGATCGTGGTGCTGGGTTTGTAGCCGACATCGGCAACCAGCGCTTCGACATCAGCATAGGTATCAGGCACATCACCCGGTTGCAGAGGCAATAAGTTTTTCTCGGTGGTTTTGCCTAAAAAACGTTCCAGGGTTTCGATATAAGCCATCAGCTCTACCGGGCTTTGGTTGCCGATGTTATAAACTCGCCAAGGGGCTTTGCTGGTGCCGGGATCCGGTTTTGCACCACTCCAGTCAGGATTGGGCTGGGCTGTGTGATCCAGTGTTCTGATTATGCCTTCGACGATATCGTCGATATAGGTAAAGTCGCGTCTATGTTTACCGTAATTGAACACATCCATTTTTTCGCCGGCTAAAATGGCTTTGGTAAACAAAAACAAGGCCATATCCGGGCGGCCCCATGGTCCGTAAACGGTGAAAAAGCGCAAACCGGTGGTGGGTAATTGATAGAGATTACTGTAGGTATGCGCCATCAACTCATTGGCTTTTTTTGATGCCGCGTAGAGGCTCAAAGGGTGGTCGACATTATCATGCACGGAAAATGGCATCGATTCGTTGGCGCCATAGACAGAACTGCTGGAAGCGTAAACTAAATGCTCAACTTTATGATGCCGACAGCCTTCCAAAATATTGATGAAACCAACGATATTACTGTCTATGTAGGCATGTGGGTTTTCTATGGAATAGCGCACCCCGGCTTGCGCTGCCAGATTGACAACTTTTTGCGGCTGATGCTGTTTAAAAACAGCCTCCATACCGGCGCGGTCGGCAATATCCAGACGCAGATCGGTGAAGCCTGGGTGATCTTTGATGCGAGCCAGGCGGTCAATTTTTAGGTTAACGTCGTAGTAGTCGTTGAGATTATCGATACCAATGACTTCGTCGCCCCGCTCAAGCAGTCTTAAAGCCAGATGATTGCCTATAAAGCCGGCTGTACCGGTCACCATGATTTTCATTGCTTACAGTCTCGCGTCGGTTTGGTCGGCAGGGTACAAATATTTCAGGTCATAAATAATAGACTGTGCTTTACCCAACGCGCGGATTTCGCTGATCGACATATCTTTAAACTCTTGGTGGGCGACTGCCAGTATCATTGCGTCGTATTGGCCTTTGGCCGGTTGCATAATCGGTTTTATACCATATTCCGCTTCTGTTTCTGCGGCATTGACCCAAGGGTCATAAACATCAATATTCACGCCGTAAGTTTTTAATTCAGCGACGATATCAACCACCCGGGTGTTGCGGATGTCCGGGCAGTTTTCTTTGAAAGTCAGGCCCATGATCAAAACTTTGGCATCTTGTACCTGGATACGCTTTTTCAGCATCAGCTTAATCAATTGTGAAACCACATAAGCCCCCATGCCGTCGTTGATACGGCGACCGGATAATATGACTTCTGGGTTGTAGCCGATGGATTGGGCTTTATGCGTCAGGTAATAAGGGTCGACACCAATGCAATGGCCGCCAACCAAACCGGGTCTGAACGGTAAAAAGTTCCATTTGGTGCCGGCGGCTAATAATACTTCTTCGGTATCGATGCCGAGTTTGTTGAAAATCAGTGCCAGCTCATTAATTAAAGCAATGTTGACATCACGTTGGGTATTTTCAATGACTTTGGCGGCTTCAGCTACTCTGATGCTGCTGGCTTTGTGGGTGCCGGCGGTGATAATACTTTTATAGATTTGGTCGACTTTTTCAGCAATTTCAGGCGTAGAGCCGGATGTAACTTTTAAAATAGTCGTCACCCGATGTTCTTTGTCACCGGGGTTGATGCGCTCAGGGCTGTAACCAACGTAAAAGTCTTGGTTAAATTTTAAGCCGGAGACTTTTTCTAAAATCGGTACGCAGACTTCTTCGGTGGCGCCGGGATAAACAGTTGATTCGTAAATGACAATGTCGTCGGTTTTAAGCACTTTTCCAAGCAAATCACTGGCTTTTTCCAGTGGGGTTAGATCGGGCTGTTTGTGTTCGTTAATCGGGGTTGGCACCGTAACGATATAGACATTGCAATCAGCAATATCCTGAATGCTGGCGCTATAGGTAAGATGGGTGGCATGAGCCAGTTCATCCGAGCTGACTTCCAGGGTGTGGTCATTGCCGGATTGTAATTCTTTGATGCGGTGCTGATTGATATCAAAACCTACGGTAGGATATTTTTGGCCGAATTCCACTGCTAGTGGCAAGCCCACGTAACCCAAACCTATCATGCCAATTTTGATGTTGTTTAGCATTGTTGTAACTCCTGTATATTCCGCATGCAAAGTGTAAGTTTAAGAAATCTATTTTTTAGCGACACAACCCCAAGCGGCTAACCAGGCTTGCGATTGGTAGCTGTCAGCTGATTTGGGTAGTGCACCATTTAAAACCAGGGATAAAGTTTGATTGATGATGCCGAAAAAATAACCAAAAGCCAGGATGGGATCGATAGATCTTATTTCGTCCTCTTTAATGCCATTTTGAATAATGCGTTTTATTTTATTAAAAGCCGCTGTTTCCAATAATGGCGTTGAGTCCGGCAAAAAGTCTTCTGCTTTTACAAACAATAAAAACTGGATAATTTCCGGAGCATCGTCGGTTAATTTAAACATCAGGTCGACAATTTCGCGTAATTGTTCGGATGCTTTGCGATTTCTGCGGCGAATGTCGTCTATAGAGATACTTAAACTGTCGAGGATATTTTCTCGTAATGTTTCCGCAATCGATTGTTTGGTTTTAAAAAACTGGTAAACCCCGCTGGTGGTTTTTAAGCCCACCGCGTCCTTAATATCGATTAAAGAGGTATTGAAATAACCTTTTTCAGCGAATAGTTTTAAGGCGGCCTGCAAAACATCATCTTGGCCGAGGGGTTTACTAGGAGCTGATTCTTTTTCTGGTTCTAATTCTAATTCTTCTTGTTCCATGTTTTTATTTACAGCTTTACCTGCTGTTTTGCTCTCTTAGGTGTGCAGGGTATAAAGCTGCAATTATTATTGTTCTGTGATGGTTGAAAAGGCTGCAATTAAATAATTAGCCATCGACCATAACGTTAAAACCGCGGATAAGTATAACAGCCAGTAGCCCATCTGATTGACGGGCATGCCTAATAAATCATCCCGATATAGTAGAAAACCAATGGCCAACATTTGTGCGCTGGTTTTCCATTTTCCTAGTTGTGATACTTTGACCTTGGCGCGTTGACCAATTTCTGCCATCCATTCTCTCAAAGAAGCAATGGTGATTTCCCTGCCAATAATAATGGCTGCTGGTATCGCCAGCCAAGGACTGGCTTCTGCTTGAACCACCAGTACTAATACAAAAGCCACCATTAATTTATCAGCCACCGGGTCCAAAAATGCGCCAAAGGCGGTTTCCAGGTTTAACTTGCGAGCCAGATAGCCATCCAGCCAGTCGGTAAAACCTGCAAATAAAAAAATGCCGGTACTGGCAAGGCGATTGTATTCCCACGGCAGATAAAAAACGATCGCCAATAAAGGAATCATGGCGATGCGCAGAAATGTCAGATATGTGGGTAAATTAAATTTAACTGCCATCTTGATGGTGGAATATATCGTAAATTCGTTGTGCTAATTGTCTGCTAATCCCATCGATGCTAGCCAGCGCATCAACACCCGCGCTGGAAACACCCTGCAAACCGCCAAATTGTTTTAGCAAAATTTGCCGGCGTTTGGGCCCTAGTCCGGCGATATCTTCCAGCGCGGATTGTTTTTTTAGTTTGCCGCGGCGTTGTCGGTGACCTGTAATGGCAAACCGATGCGCTTCATCACGAATATGTTGAATCAGTAATAGAGCGCTGGCACCCGGCGTTACATCCAAAGGTTGATCGCAATCAGGCAGAATAATCTTTTCCATGCCCGCTTTACGGTCAGGTCCTTTAGAAACGCCAACTATCATAACATTGTTTATCGTCAATTCCGCCAGTGCCTTTTGTGCAGCGGCAACCTGACCCTTGCCACCGTCTATCAGTAAGATGTCTGGGGCTGGGTGCTCACCTTGCTGCTGGCGCTTGTAGCGTCTTAACACCGCTTGATGTATTGCGGCATAATCGTCGCCACCGGTTATTCCCTCTATATTAAAGCGTCGATAATCGGATTTAACCGGACCCTCACGGTCGAACACGACACAGGATGCCACAGTTTGTTCACCTTGGGTATGGCTGATATCAAAGCATTCCAGTCGTTTTGGTACTTCAGAGCAGCCAAACTCCTGTTGTAAACTTAGAAAACGCGCATAGAGACTTTGTTTGTCAGCCAGTTTAGACATCAGTGCGTTATCCGCATTGGTGAGAGCCATTTGTAGCCATTTCTGGCGTTCGCCGCGCACGTTAGGGCTGATGGCTATATTATGTTTAGCCTGATCGCTTAATACTTCAATCAATAAGCCTGTTTCCGGCAATGGATGGCTGACGATCAATTCGTGCGGTAGTGTTTTATCCAGGTAATATTGGCTTATAAAGGCTTGTAAAACGACTCCAGGTTCATTGTCGTCGACTATTTTCGGAAAAAACTGTCGGTTGCCCAAATTTTGACCGTTGCGGATGAAAAACACCTGCACACAAGCTAAATCGGCTTTAGTTGCACAGGCAATAATATCTACATTGCCCTTTTCGCCTTCGACGCAATGTTTTTCCATCACCGCGCGCAAACGTTGAATCTGATCCCGGTAGGCGGCGGCTTGCTCAAATTCCAGTTTGCCGGCAGCCGTTTCCATTTTTTCTACCAGCTGGTCTATCAGTTTACCGCCTTGACCTTCCAGAAATAACATAGTGCTATCAACATCGTGTTGGTAGTCTGTTTGACTGATCAAGCCCACGCAGGGTGCAGTGCAGCGCTCGATTTGATGTTGCAAGCAGGGGCGGGAGCGGGCGTTATAATAAGAGTCTTCGCACTGGCGGACTGGAAATATTTTTTGCAACAGCTTTAGGGTTTCTTTGACTGCGCTGGCGCTAGGGTAGGGGCCAAAATATTTACCTTTGCGTTTTTTGGCCCCGCGGTGGTAAGACAATTGCGGATAGTCGTGAAAACTGGAAATAAAAACATAAGGATAGGATTTATCATCTCGCAAGCTAATGTTATAGCGAGGTTTGTGACGTTTGATCAGCTGACTTTCTAATAATAAGGCTTCGCCTTCGGTATGGGTGACGGTCACTTCGATACCGGCAACTTTCGCCACCATCGCTGATTGTTTGGGCGACACTGCGTTGCTTCTGAAATAACTGGATACCCGGTTTTTCAGGTTTTTGGCCTTGCCGATGTAAATGATTTCGCCCTTGGTATTCAGCATTTTGTAAATGCCTGGCCGCTGGGTGAGGCTCTTTAAAAAAGCCTTAACATCGAATTCCGGGGTTTCGTCAGCGTCAGTCACGATTTATTTAGTCAATAATTTTTGTATGTCGACAAATACTTCGGCCAGCATGGCCATGCTCAGGCGTTTGGTTTGCACATTGTAGCGGCTGCAATGATAAGAACTGACCAGTTTATTCCCATCCGGTAAATCGAAAAATTTATGGTGACCGAATTTGGCAGCGCTGACTTTTAAGCCGTAAGCGCGTAATACCGCCTGATGAGCGATATTGCCTAAAGCCAGAATCACCGATTTTTCCGGTAAGGTTTTGATTTCCTCTGCCAGATATGGATTGCATTGCTTGATTTCGTCGCCGGTGGGTTTGTTTTGCGGCGGCAGACATTTGACCGCGTTAGTAATGCGGCAGTTATTAAGCTTTAAGCCATCGGTTAGGGCGGTCGATTCCAATTGATTACTAAAGCCAAAATCGTACAGGGCTTGATACAGTAGCAAGCCAGCGTAATCGCCGGTGAATGGCCTGCCCGATGCATTGGCACCATGCATGCCGGGGGCCAGACCTACGATGAGTAATCGTGCGTTAACATCGCCGAATGGGGCAACGGGTAGGGCATGATAATGCGGATGTTTTTGTTTGACGTCATCAAGAAATGTTGCCAAGCGGGGGCATAGACGGCATTCTTGCTTGAAATAAGATGAGTGCGGCATGGTGAAGGTGTCAGGTTTAAATCATGGGGATTTTACCTGATTGGGAGTGGTATCGGTTTTTGTGTCGCAATTCGACGAATTTTTTGAAGTCGGCACTGGCAAAGATGGGCGTGATACTCATTTGCTACTAAAATCAGTTTGAACAAAGTTTTCAAAAGTTAATTCAAAGCCTTACGGCTTTGCTCGTCAGAAAAGCGTTGCCTGTATAGATGTTTATGGCTATAAATCCAAATTTTGTACGACAAGGATAAGGTCCAATGAGTCATCTTTTGTACGATTTACTTGCCTCGGTGGGCTATTCGCATCCCGTACACCCCGTTTTTGTCCACTTGCCGGTGGGTATGTCGATTGGCGCTGTTTGCTTTTGGCTGATGGCCTTCATCAGCGGGCAACCGATTTATCGGGCCACCGCCTATCAACTCATAGTATTTGCCTTCATATCTACTTTTTTCACCATACCGGTAGGCATCTTCGATTGGCAGCGCTTTTATGGCGAGGCATGGCTTTTTGAAATTAAGATGAAGATGGCTTTGGCCGCACTGTTCTTCGTTATAGTGGCGGCGGCAGTGATTGTCGGGCGGCGGCATAATGATTCCCCTGTCATGCCGGTACTTTATTTTTCTAGCGTATTGACGGTCATGGGGTTGGGGTTTTTCGGCGGGCAATTGGTCTATCAAGGTTTTACCCCTGAGGCGCCTGAACAATTTAACGTTGGCAGGCATGTCTTCGAAAGCAATTGCGCAGGCTGTCATAGGCGGGGGGAAAATCTCATCGAACCTAATATGCCGCTACGTAATGCTCCGCAGTTGCATGATTATAAGGGCTTTCTGAGTTTTATCCGCAACCCACGTATGCCCGATGGATCGGTAGGTGCTATGCCGCTATTTACTATAAAGGGTATATCTGATGAAGAAGCCAAGCAGCTTTATGATTATCTCTATTTTGCTTTTTTGACGCCGAATAGGCCTTCGCAGTGAGGCGTCGGATTTAATCTTATTGATCAGGAGCGAAGTATAATGTGCCGACATTAAGATGCGCATTTGTAGTAGTCGATATGTTTCACTCTGTTCAGTGTATCCTTAGTTACGTAATCAGTCACCCCTGTTTTTAAGCTGGGATTTTTATCATGAGCACAATAATGACTATCGAAAAATTTACTTGGCGGGTTGCCGTTCCGGGGTTGTTATTATTAATGACGCAGTCCGTACTGGCGGAAATAAGCTATGAGATTACGAACATAGGCCTTCCTTCCGATAGTTATTATTCCTCACATGCCCAAGCAATCAATGATTTGGGGCAAGTTGCCGGTTATTCCGATGCTAATAACAGCCAGAGTTTTGGTTTTACTTGGCAAGATGGTCAATTTACACCATTACAAAGCACTCTGACACCTGAAGGTCAAATTGGTTCTGGTGGGTATGTAGCCAATATCGACGAGGTGGGACAGGTAGTCGGTAATTACGGCGAAGAACAGCAGCATGCGTTTATCTGGCAAAATGGTTCACTGACAGATCTCGGTACGTTCGGTGGAAGCAATGCAACTGCGTTGGCTAGCAATGCTTCTGGGCAAGTTTGGGAAAGTTATACAGGCGATTCAGAGTCTGTTCATCTCTTACAAAATGGCGTTGAAATTCAAACTCTTGCGCCAGGCGATCAGGTTATATCGGTTAATACCAATGGCCAAGCCATCATAGAGCAAGATGGGGATTACTATCTTTTGCAAATTGCCCCTGGAGCTTTACCGACGCTGCTTCCCGGAAGCTTTACCAGTGGCCAACCTACGGATATTAACAACGCTGGTCAAATCGTTGGTTTTTACAGCGGCGAAGGTGACACAGCATTACTTTGGGATAAAAACGGTAATCCCATCGATTTGAATACGCTCTCAAATGCTAGCAGTTTCAGTTTAGCACGAGCTTTCTCAATCAATAACTTAGGTCAAATCGTTGGAGAAGGATACCTGTCTGAAACGACATACGGTTTTATCGCCACCCCAACCGGTAACTTAAAATGGAACGCAAGCTCGGGTGCCTGGGACAATACTAATAATTGGGATTCTAGTCTGGGCTTTACCCCCAATGCCTTATTGCCAGCGGTGATTCAGGGCAATGGCAGCAATGTTGAGGTGAGTGGTCCGGCCTCGGATACCATGGTGAAAAGCCTCAGCGTTGGACAAGGAACCGGTACAGCAAAGCTTGATTTAAATGCCGGTAGTTTGACCGCACTAAACCAGATCGATATTTACGGCAATGGCACTTTGAATTTATCCGCGCCACAACTTGCCGCGCAATCGATCAACAACCAGGGTGTCATCAATATTAGTGGTTCAGGTTCGCATAGGGTTATGGGAGATGTAACCAATACTGGCACCTTCAAACTAACCGATACCTCTGTGCAATACACTGGGAATTTCACTAATAACGGCGCGTATCTGAGTGACCCATCTACCAGTCAATTCAATAATCTGAATGTGGGCAGTAGTGGTTATTTAGTCGGCGGGGCTGGCGACCAATTCATCGTCACTGGTGATTTTAATAATTCCAGTACGCAAAATACCCTTTGGAATACCGCAAATGCCGACTTGATATTCGCAGGCCCCGCGGGTACTCAGCATGTGATGGGATTAACTGGTGTCGATAGAGGTGTCACCGATGCCGGCAGTGTTGACAACTTTGCCTGGGGCTCAATGACACTGAATAATGGCAACCTACTCAGCATGGTTGATGGCAATACGACGCCGGGCGCTGCGCTTTACGCCAGTCGGCTGATTTTGCCGAATGGCCTGAGTCAGCTGAATGGCATCAGCAGTAACTACAATATTTATTTCGACCCCACCCTAGCAGAAAACCAATATCTGCTGGGTGCTGCGCGTAGCTTTGGTAGCGGTAGTGGGCAGTTGTTGCCCTGGAGTTTGGTGCCATTCGCTACTGATCTGGTCAATGATCAAAGTCTGACACCTAACCAGCAAGGATTTGGGGCCGCATTGGCTGAAGCTTGTACCGCGCCCACAGGTGCTTTAGTTAACCGCTGCTTGCAATTGCAAGGCTTAAGCGATGCGGGAAAAAAGGCCGCTATCGCCTCATTAACCCCCGACCAAGTCCCTGGTCAGATGGCCGGCCCCATCAAATTTAGCATGACTCGCATGGATGCGCCTTTTTCGAGACTGGCTAGTTTACGCAGTGGTAACGGCACTGCGCCCTTGTCATTTAATTTCAATGGGGTGCAAGTAGCTAATCTATTAGGCCGCAACGCTCTCGGAGGTGCTGCGGGTGACGATGATAGCCTGTTTGGTGAAAGTCCACTGGGTGTTTTCTTGCAAACACGTTTTACCTTCGGCGATCAACAAAACACATTATGGGACAGAGGGTTTAGTTCAGAATCCCGGGCAGTCACTCTCGGCACAGACTATCGTTTTACGGAACAGTTGGTGGCGGGGCTTGCCTTTAATTACACCAATCAATCGTTGAGTTACGATCAATCTGCAGGTTACACGGAAACCAATTCTTATATGGGCGCTGTTTATGGCAGTTATTTCCTGCCGCAGGACTTTTACATTGATTGGGTCGCCAATTACGGCAGCAATGAATACACCTTCAATCGGCAGTATCGATACACCGGATTCAGCGGCCAAACCCAGGCTAATCCAAGTGGTGAGCAATATAATTTTGCCTTGAGTAGTGGCAAGAGTTTTAATTTTCAGGAGTGGGGCGTTAATCCCTATGTGCGAGCGGAGTTTCTGAATATGCACATTGGCCAATATCAGGAGCAAGGCGGCAACGGTTTTGATACGACCACAGCTGCGCAGAGCAATGATTCCTTTGTCACCAGCTTAGGCGCTGAATTCAGTTACACAGCCAGTATGAATTGGGGGGTCTTAATTCCGGCTGCGCGGGTGGAGTGGGAGCATCAATATCTGAATGATAATCGTGCTATTCAGATGCGTTTGACACAAGCGGGTGCCGGTCTCGGTAATTTTGTCATTCAAACTGGTGCTCCCGATCGCGATTACGTCAATCTAGGCGGCTCTTTGAGTGCTACGTTGCCTAATGGCGGCGCGGGTTTCGTTCGATACGAAACCCGCTTAGGTCAGTCAGCCATTTCTGATCATATTGTCGAGGGCGGTATTCGGTTGTCCTTTTGATTGCGGGGCTAGCTATGCTATCGCATACCCTGGCGACTGGCTCAATATTCGCCATGGTGATTCCTGTTTGAAAAAGTCCGTAGGCCAGAATAAGCCGGTAGGTGTTTCTGGCGATTTGAGTATGATTGTGGCGGATGTTTTTTTTGTGTCGCTTATCGCGACGGTTTTTTGAAGTCGGTTCGCGGACCGACAGCCGCGGTACTTTTCTTTGCTTGTCCAAAGAAAAGTACCCAAAAGAAACGACACCCGGATGCCGCGTTGATCCTGCGCGCCGAAGTGTTTGAACGGGGTTTTCCGAAGGGGCATCCCAGCCCCTACGAAAAACGCGATGCATCCCTGCATCGCCCCTGCGGGCTGAACCGCTCAAACCCTCCGGTGCTCGGCGCGGCATAACGGGAGAAAACCCCGTCGTGGAATTGAAGGTAGTTGGATAATTTTGAAGTTGAATGTGGGGCGAATATGTAGGATGTGCCGACGTTAGGAGGCGCATCATTCGCGAACGATGCGCTTCACGTTGTTCAGCACATCCTACGGCCCTTGATTGTGGCGGATGTTGTTTTTTTGTGTCGCTGTCGCGACGGCTTGATTTAATCGGGTTCTCGCACCCGAAGGCGAGATACTTTCTTTTGCTTCGCCAAAAGAAAGTACCCAAAGAAAAGGCGACCCGGATGCCGCGTTGATCCTGTGCTCCTCAGGTTTGAGCGGGGTTTTCCGAAGGGGCTTCCCAGCCCCCACGTAAAACGCGATGCATCCCTGCATCGCCCCTGCGGGCAAATCTGCCCAAACCCTCCGGTGCTCGGCGCGGCATAACGGGAATAATTCCGTCGATGGATTGGAAGTGCTTGGATAGTTTTTGAAGCCCGTAGGCCAGAATAAGCCGATAGGTGTTTCTGGCGATTTGAGCTTGATTGTGGCGGATGTTGTTTTTGTGTCGCTGTCGCGACGGCTTGATTTAATCGGGTTCTCGCACCCGAAGGCGAGGTACTTTCTTTTGCTTCGCCAAAAGAAAGTACCCAAAGAAAAGGCGACCCGGATGCCGCGTTGATCCTGCGCTCCTCAGGTTTGATCGGGGTTTTCCGAAGGGGCATCCCAGCCCCTACGAAAAACGCGATGCATCCCTGCATCGCCCCTGCGGGCTGAACCGCTCAAACCCTCCGGTGCTCGGCGCGGCATAACGGGAGAAAACCCCGTCGTGGATTTGAAGGTAGTTGTATAATTTTGAAGTTAAATAATGGGCGAATATGTAGGATGTGCCGACGTTAGGAGGCGCATCAATCGCGATCGATGCGCTTCACTTTGTTCAGCACATCCTACGGTCCTGCCCTTGTTTATCGCATATTAAAATAATTAACAATACACATCCAGTGTATATTATATTTTAATCCAACATAAATTATTGCAGACAATAAAGGTATCCAAGATAGTTTACGGTATAATCTTAGGGTATTTTTTAACTCAAAAGTCGTTTTATCTAAAGATTTTATTACAATATCTAGTTCTTGCTTTATGCCTGTGAACTCTTGGTTTTCATCTTTATGGTATTCAGAAAAAGCCAAGTCACAACCTGATTTTATATTATCCAAATTGGTTTCTTGTATTTTTATAGCCGACAGCATCAGGCCAGTTGTTAATAAACTCCCTCCGACATAAAACCAATTTGCAATCATTGAATCTTGTTTTTCAAGTAGCACAACGCCAGCAATAGCTACAGGTAAACTAAAAAGCTTAGTGCTTAAGTTAGCAACAACATCAGTCATTTTTTGGGAAAATGAAGCCTGTTTTTCTGCGATTTCTGCTTTTAATTTTTGAAATGAAAAACCATTAATATAGCTTTCCCAGGATTTCTGGAAGTTCTCTAATACATCTTCCCAATGAAAAACCAAGTAGTTAAATGCTTCTTTATCATTTGGAGCTTTTTTAATAATATCAGTAAGCGCTATTCGAAATGTTGCAAGACGTTCTAAAGCGTGTAAGCGGTTATTAGTTTGTTCTTCGAGGATGCTTTCGATAATACTAATGTCCGGATTAAGCTCCAGTATTTCAGTTGATAATCGAGTTTCCAATACTACAGGATAAAACGACTTATCCTCTTTGCTTGGTACAACAAAAACAAGGCGAAAGGGACCGGATGTTATTTTTTCATCATGGTAATGAGCGATTTCGCCTAGTTTATTAATTAAGTTGCAAACTGCTACAACACTTTTTAATTCCGTTGACTGGCATGAGTCGCTAACGAGTAAATCTTCCTTTATGAGATAAGTGTTTGTAGTTAATGATCCACGATTCAATGATTCGGCTGTCGCAACCCATTGATGGAGGTTTTCATAAAATTTACCCTGTTCTGTTTGCGGTAGGCTAATTTTAACGTATATTTTTTTGTTGATAATATCTTGAGGAAAATTATCACCTAGAGATTCGGTATCATACGTTTCATTATCAAAAGATATTTCCAAATCAAATTTTTTACATTCCCATAAGCTTTTCAGTAAATCTTTGCTTTCTGTTAAGCATATCAACTCGCCGTCAAACTGTTGTCCTTGTAACGCAGGGCAATTTAGTTGACGGTAAACCTCTACTAGATGCTCGAAGTCTGGGTTAATTTGCATTTCTGGAATCTAATTCTTCTACAATCTGTTTGGTGAGATCATCTGAGCAGCGAATTGTTAGCTTTTTAGCGTTGTTGTCATAGAATAAATCACTATTGTCAGTTATTCCGAGTGCGTTTCTTTTAAAATTGAGTTCCCAGCTATCAGTTTTAGAACGAATCCGGGTGTATTTTTTTAATCTGCTCTCGCTTACATTAAATTCAGCAGGTATTTGCCACACCTCATTGCTTGCAAACGCTATAAATTCCTCTATTAAAACATGTTCGTTCGCAGGAACGGCTTGCCTAATTGAATGTTCAATTCCCTTCAGTGTAGCCGGCTTTTCTGTGTCCACGCATATTTGAAGGTATTCCGCTATTGAGTCGTGTACTTTATTTCTAAATGTCTTTAGCTCTTTTTTTTCGATGCAATAAGCTTTTGCACATTTAAATACACTATCAGTAGCAACTGCTGGTCTTACACCGTCAGCACAATCTAATCCTTTTATGAAATAGCCTGACGCGTCCATATTTGAGCGGGGACTGACGAAACTTAGATAATTTAATTTAGGAGATTCATCGTCAGATGGCTTCAATGTTAATTCTTTAGCTTCTTGGAATCTTTCTAAATTAATTCGTGCAGCCTGATGAATTTTTGAAAGATCAATTTGAATGACATCTTCTAACTCAAGATCTTTGTTAATTTTCAAAGCATTTTTATTCTTAATCATCGCAACTAACAAGAATTCGTGCATGGTGGCATTTTTGTAAAAAGAAAAAACAATATATCCACCAGTTGCTGATTGTCGTCCTCTTGATTCACGAGCAATCTCACCTAAGCCTTGTTGACTGAATTCAAGAAATTTTGATTCAATTTTGTCATCAATAAACAATTCAGTATATTTAGCGAATTGATTAGTTGGATCTTTTTTTGAAAAAGTACCGTAGATAGCAGTGTTTTCCTTTGTTCCGTAGAGTTTATCTAATTCACTTATTAATTTAATGACAACATCAGCTGAAGCTGGTAGAAGCTTTTTGGCTGGATTAATGTTTGATTCAGTGGTTCCTGCTAGTTTGGTGAGCTCATGAATTACTGCGAATTGCACTGTTATCATTCATATTCCTTTAATGATTTTTTAAATTTTCTGGCTAGAGATGAATAGTACAACAGGGATGGTTTGAAATGATAGAGCGCATAAATAATAAATACTACCAGTTAAGATGCGTCGATTGCGATGATGGGTGCTCCCGTTATGCCGCGCCGAGCACCGGAGGGTTTGAACGGAATAGCCCATCGGGGCGATGCAGGGATGCATTGCGTTTTACGTAGGGGCAGGGATGCCCCTTCGGAAAACCCCGTTCAAACTCTTTGGCGCGCAGGATAAACGCGGCATCCGGGTTGCTTTTTCTTTGGATACTTTCTTTTCGACTGCATGGATGCAGGAGGTAGAGCAATGCAGGAGCAATTGCCGAGGACAAGCAAAAGAAAGTATCGCGGCTGTCGGTCCGCGAACCGATTTCAAAAACTTCGTCGCAATAGCGACACAATCTAAAAACACTGAATTATCGCAACATATCAGTTCAAGCCATTCAACGATTCCGGCATGATCAACTCAACCCCAGGAAAATAAGTGCTAAATCGTCCGCGGTCGCGTGTGATTAGCTTATAACCCGATACCGCCGCATGCGCTCCAATAAAAAAATCCGGTAATACATTGCCTTTTTCGCCCTTGCTTTTTTTATATTGCAAAATGGCTTTTCCAGCTAGAAACAACGCTTCTTTTGGTATCGAGTGCATGGCGAAACCGAGGCGCTTAAATAGACATTCAACTTCTTCGATCCGTGCATAGCCCACCGAGCATTCCGCGTAAATGATAGGATTAATGATCATGGTGTGGTTTCGATCAAGTTGTTCCAGCTTGGCGGTGCTCCATTCGAACCATGCGCTGTCGGGATCGGCTAAATCGGTGACGACACAAGTGTCAATCAAGATGACGGCCATGATTCTCCACGGGTCAAAGCCATGATCTCGTCGGTGGACATCATTAATTTGCCGGCTTTATGTGCAGAGCGAAAGCGACTGGTTTGTTGTGTGTCCGGTTGGGCTTTGGCGATATACCAACGTCCGTTATCGTCTTGCAAAAACTCGATTTCGGTTTCTGCTGGCAAAATGCCCATGCTTTCGCGAACATTTTGAGGAATTGTGACTTGGCCTTTGCTGGTTACACGCATGCTAAATACCTTTTGTAGTAATACCATAATAGTATTACTTTATCACGAAACGGTAAGTGATCAATATTCTGCGAAAATACGCTTTTTGATGCGGCGTAACTCGTTTTTCCTCCCGTTATGCCGCGCCGAGCACCGGAGGGTTTGAACGGATTTGCCCGCAGGGGCGATGCAGGGATGCATCGCGTTTTTCGAAGGGGCTGGGATGCCCCTTCGGAAAACCCCGTTCAAACTCTTTGGCGCGCAGGACAAATCGGCAGGATAGCCGATTTGCATGCATCGCACCCGAAGGGCGAGGTACAGGGATGTGCCGAGTGAGCTAAGCGGCATCCGGGTTGCTTTTTCTTTGGATACTTTCTTTTGGCAACGCAAAAGAAAGTATCTCGCCTTCGGGTGCGAGAACCCGATTAAATTAACCCGTCGCGATAGCGACACATAAACAAAAAACACAATTAAAAAAGGGCCTTATCGGCCCTTTCTCTAGATATCAACCAGCGAAACAAACCTTACTCGCTATCAATTTCCTTCATGCTCAATCTCACCCGCCCTTGACGGTCAATCTCCAGCACCTTAACTCTAACCACATCGCCTTCTGATAACTTGTCGCTGACTTTCTCAACACGCTCTTCAGAAATTTGCGAAATGTGTACCAGGCCATCTTTACCAGGCAGGATGGAGACGAATGCGCCGAAGTCCATCAGACGTACTACTTTGCCTTCGTAGATTTTGCCTACTTCGACTTCAGCAGTGATTTCTTCTATCATGCGTCTGGCTTCTTCGCCGGCCGCTCTGTCGACAGAAGCGACGTTAACTACGCCGTCATCGGTTAAATCAATGCTGGCACCGGTTTGTTCGGTGATGGCGCGGATAGTAACGCCGCCTTTGCCGATAACTTCGCGGATTTTAGCCGGATCAATTTTGAAAGTGATGATACGCGGGGCAAAATCGGACATTTCTTCGCGGGTTGCCGACAAAGCTTTGTTCATTTCGCCCAGGATGTGCAAACGGCCTTGTTTGGCTTGTTCTAGTGCGACTTTCATGATTTCTGGCGTAATGCCGTCGATCTTGATGTCCATTTGCAGTGCGGTAACGCCGTTTTCGGAGCCCGCTACTTTAAAGTCCATATCGCCTAAGTGATCTTCGTCACCCAGAATATCGGACAATACTGCAAATTGGTCGCCTTCTTTGATCAAGCCCATCGCAATACCTGCAACTGGTGCTTTGATAGGTACGCCGGCATCCATTAATGCCAAGCTGCTACCGCAGACTGAAGCCATGGAGCTGGAACCGTTGGATTCGGTGATTTCAGAAACCACGCGGATTACGTAAGGAAACTCGCTCATGTTAGGCAGTACCGCTGCAACACCGCGTTTCGCCAAACGGCCATGGCCAATTTCGCGACGTTTTGGTGAGCCGACAAAGCCGGTTTCGCCTACGCTGTATGGAGGAAAGTTGTAGTGCAGCATGAACGGGTCTTTATATTCACCGGATAGTGCGTCGATGATTTGCGCATCACGTTCGGTGCCCAAAGTGGCTACCACGATGGCTTGGGTTTCGCCGCGGGTGAATAATGCTGAGCCATGCGTTCTTGGCAATACGCCGGTACGGATGCTGATCGGTCTGACGGTGCTGAGGTCGCGGCCATCGATACGTTTGCGGTCGTTCAAAATTGCGCCGCGCACGATGTCGTATTCTAAATGCTCGATGACATTGCGAATCTCTTTTTCGGCATACTGGTCATCAACAGTCAGTTTTTCCACTACTGCGCTACGAATGGCGCTCAGGGTATCTTGTCTGACCATTTTTTCCGCCACTTGATAAGCGGCTTTAATGCCGGCTTCGGCTTCAGCGGCAACAGCGGCCTTTAATTCAGCATTGGTTTCTGCAGGTGTCCAGTCCATGGCTGGGGTGCCCACTTCTGCTGCGAATTCATTGATGGCGTTGATGGCGACTTGCATTTGTTCGTGACCGAATAATACTGCGCCCAGCATGACTTCTTCAGAAAGCAAGTCTGCTTGCGATTCCACCATCAACACGGCATGGTTAGTACCGGCAACCACCAGTTGCAATTGTGATTCTTTCATGGCCGGTAAAGATGGATTCAGCAAATAGCTGCCGTCTTTGTAACCGACGCTGGCTGCGCCTAAGGGGCCATTAAAAGGCAGGCCGGATACAGCCAAAGCAGCCGATGCACCCAGCAGAGCAGGGATTTCGGTATCGACTTCAGGGTTTAAAGAAACCACAGTAGCGATAATCTGTACTTCGTTAGTGAAGCCTTCAGGAAACATCGGTCGTATAGGACGGTCGATCAGGCGGGAAATCAGGGTTTCGCTTTCGCTCGGTCGGCCTTCACGTTTGAAGAAGCCTCCGGGGATTTTGCCGGCTGCAAAAGCTTTTTCTTGATAGTTCACAGTCAGCGGGAAAAAGTCGCCGCCGGTTGCTTCTTTTTTGCCAACCACAGACACCAATAAAGAGGTGCCTTCAACATCGATCATTACCGCGCCACTGGCTTGGCGGGCAATTTCGCCGGTTTCTAACGTGACGAGACGATCGCCGTACTGAAATTGTTTCCTGATAGGATTCACTATAAGGTTCCTTGGTATTTGAAGTGTGTTTTAAAAATTGCCATAAAGCAAGAAACGGCACTTGAAGTGCCGTTTCCAGAATGCATTACTTACGGAGGTTTAAACGCTCGATCAAAGTGCGATAGCGTGCTAGTTCGGTGTCTTTTAAATAATCCAGCAGCTTGCGGCGTTGGTTAACCATGCGCAATAAACCACGGCGCGAATGGTTGTCTTTTTTGTTAGCGGCAAAGTGTGGAGTCAACTGATTGATGTTGGCGGTTAATAAAGCAACTTGAACTTCGGTTGAACCGGTGTCAGAGTCTGACAAACGATATTCTTCGACGATGGTTTTTTTTTGTTCTGCGGTTAATGCCATTCTTAATCCCTATCGATTAATTAAAGGTAAAAATAAAGCCATCGGTTGATGGCATGGTTACATCGCTGCCGCAATAGGGTGCAGTAGCGGATGATTTTTTCAGGCAAATCAATCAGTTTGATTGGCCAGGTTAAATATTTTTTTCGGTGCTAGTTTATCATTTAAAAGTATTTCTCCCAAACCTAAAAAGGTTTGCTCGCTATACATGCGCACATTACCGGGCGCATGTCCGCTGATGCCAATTTGTTGACCATGGTTAATACAGATAGCTTGTTCGGCCGATAAACAAATAGCAGGAATTTGCTTGAGCGGGACATCAACTGCGATCAGAGTGTTTAGCAATTCAGTTTCGCTCATGGCTTGCAGTTGTTCCCAGGTGTATGCCTGTTCTATGTCGAATATGCCGGCAGCGGTGCGGCGTAATGCCGTAACTGTGGCGCAGCAGCCTAAATCATGACCGATATCTTCCGCGAGCGAGCGGATATAAGTGCCTTTTGAGCAGCGTACATCCAAAGTAATTTGTTCTTGATCGAAACTTAGTAGATTTAAGGCATAAATTGTGATGCGGCGCGGCTGCCTGTCTACAGTTATGCCTTCACGGGCTAATTCGTAGAGTTTTTTACCTTGATGCTTCAGTGCCGAATACATGGGCGGGACTTGATCAATCGGGCCTGTGAAGCGCTGAAAACAGCTGAGCAAATCGGCTTCGGTTAATGTCGGTATCGGCATTTCTTTAATCACGCTACCTTCGCTATCACCGGTATCCGTCATGATGCCTAAACGCAGGGTGAATTGATAACGTTTGTCATCATCCAGCATTAATGCCGAGACTTTGGTAGCTTCACCGAAACATAAGGGCAATAAGCCGCTTGCCAGCGGGTCAAGACTGCCAGTGTGACCTGCTTTATTAGCATTTAATAAGCGGCGGACTTCTTGCAACGCTTTATTTGATGAAACTTCCAGTCGTTTATCGAGTAGTACGATGCCATGTACATCGCGTCCGGACTTGCGTTTAGACATCAATCATCCTGCGGAGGGCGTGCCACTTCGTGCAGTAATTCAGAAACCCGCTGTCCGGTGTCAAAAGAATGATCGTAATAAAAATGCAGCTCCGAGATGTGTCTTAAACGCATGCGTTTGGCTAACTCATGGCGAATAAATGCCGATATTTCGTTTAAAGCTTTCACATTAGTTGATTTGCCGGCTTCATCAGCATTTAAAACGGTAATGTAGATCTTGGCTACCGCGAGATCCTTGGTCAAGATCACTTCATTAATCGTGACGAAGCCCACGCGCGGATCGTGGACTTCTCTTTGCAGAATCAGAGCCAGCTCTTTTTGCATCTGTGATGCCACGCGCTGGCTACGACCGTATTCTTTAGGCATCGCTTAAATTTCTCGCTTCACTTCGATACGCTCGAATACTTCAATCTGATCGCCTGGTTTGACATCGTTGTAGTTCTTGACGCCGATACCACACTCCATGCCCATTTTGACTTCATTGACGTCGTCTTTGAAACGGCGCAATGATTCCAGTTGACCTTCGTAAATCACTACGTTTTCACGTAATACACGAATTGGCAGATTACGTTTAACATTACCATCAGTGACCATACAACCGGCAATCGCACCGAATTTGGGTGAGCGGAAGACATCGCGCACTTCGGCCAGACCGACGATTTTTTCTTGAATATCGGGGGCTAACATACCATTAATGGCGCGTTTGACCTCGTCGATGGCTTCGTAAATGATGCTGTAATAATGTAAATCGATGTCTTTTTCTTCGATCAATTTACGGGCTACTGCATCGGCACGAACGTTAAAACCAATCAGAATCGCACTGGAGGCAAGTGCCAAGTTGGCATCACCTTCGTTGATGCCGCCGACACCGCCATAAATGCATTTAACTTGTACTTCATCGTTGCTCAAACTCACCAAAGATTCGCGTAAAGCTTCCAGGCTGCCTTGAACGTCGGTTTTGATGACGACATTTAAAGTAGCGGTTTCGCCAGCAGCCATTCTGGAGAATACATCGTCCAGTTTGGAGGCATGTGCGGCAGCATGACGGCTGGATTTTTTACGATCTTCACGATGGGCAGCCAGTTCACGGGCAATACGTTCGTTTTGTACGACCAGGAATTCGTCCCCGGCAGATGGTGTGCCGGATAAACCGAGAATTTCCACTGGAGCACTAGGACCGGCAGATTTAATGGCCTGGGCTTTTTCGTCGAACATGGCGCGGATACGGCCATATTCGTGACCACACAATACAAACTCACCTTTGCTCAAAGTGCCTTTTTGGATCAAGACAGTCGCAACAGCGCCGCGGCCTTTATCCAGACGCGATTCGATACAAATACCAGAAGCAATGCCTTCAGCCGGTGCTTTGAGTTCCAATACTTCGGCTTGTACGATCAAGGCTTCGATCAATTCATCGATGCCGGTACCGACTTTTGCAGACACACGCAAGAACTGCACGTCGCCACCCCATTCTTCAGGAACCACATTCAAGGTTGCCATCTCTTGCATAACCTTATCAGGGTTTGCGGCTGGCTTATCGATCTTGTTTAGGGCAACGATGATGGGTACATTGGCCGCACGAGCGTGTTCGATGGCTTCTTTGGTTTGTGGCATCACGCCGTCATCAGCGGCAACCACCACAATAACGATGTCGGTGACTTCTGCACCACGCGCCCGCATGGCGGTAAACGCAGCATGGCCCGGAGTATCAAGGAAGGTTACTGCACCGTGATCCGTTTTGACTTGGTATGCACCGATATGCTGAGTAATACCACCAGCTTCGCCAGCAGCAACGCGGGTTTTGCGGATGTAATCCAGTAATGAGGTTTTACCATGGTCGACATGCCCCATAATCGTGACGATAGGCGCGCGAGGGAATAGTTTTTGCTCTTCCGCCTCGCTAAACACTTCCGCCAGCATTTCTTGCTCGAAATCATCTTCGCTTTGCATGATGGCTTTGTGACCCATTTCTTCCACCAGAATTACCGCAGTTTCCTGGTCAATAGCCTGGTTGATAGTGGTCATGATGCCAAGTTTCATTAAATGTTTAATGACCTCGGCGGCCTTGATGTTCATTTTAGCGGCAAGGTCGGAAACGATAATGGTTTCCGGAATGGTGACTTCGTGAACAGTCGGTGCAACCGGTTTTTCAAATTTGTGTTTACCTTGCAGTTCAATTTCAAACTCAGGTTTCTCGCGTCGGCCCGGTTTGCCCTTTTTACCCTTACCTCGGGGAGTGGCATCGTTGGTAGCCGCTGCGATAGTAGTGGTTGGTCCGCGGGTTGGTTTGAAGTCCTGTTTTTTCTTATGCAGGGTTTGTTGCTTGGCTTCTGCGGCTTTTCTGACTTTAGCTGCGGTTCGTTCAACAGCGGCTTCAAGCCGCTCTTTTTTCTCCAGCTCCAAGCGTTCTTCTGTAGTTAATCTGGGTATCTCAGGTTCTTTAGGAGCGACTTCTGCAGCTGCTTCTACTACCGGTTCTTCGACAATAGGTGTTTCTATGAGAGGCTGTTCAGTTTTAGGCGCTTGCTCAGCAATAACAGGTTCATTGGATTCGGTAATCACTTCTGCAGCTTGCTTGAGTTTTTCAGCTTCGGCTTTTAGTTGAGCTTCGTGTTGGCGTCGCTTTTCATCTTCAGCAGCCTGTTTGCTTTTTTGAGCTTCCAGAGCTGCCAATGCCTGTCTGGCCTGCTCGGCTTCTCTTTGTTCATCGCTTACGTTAGCGGTGACTTCGCTACGTTTGATGTAAGTTTTTTGTTTGCGTACCTCTACACTGACGGTCTTGGCACCCGTGCCGGGCGCAGTTGACTGTCTTAATTCAGTTTTAGTGCTGCGCTTTAAGGTAATGCGTTTGGGAGATGCCTCTGTGTCCGCGTCAGCTTTGCCATGACGCTTACGTAAGTGTGCCAATAATTGGGTTTTTTCCTCTTCGCTGATGATGTCATCGGCAGCTGTGGCGCTTAGGCCGGCTTCTTTCAATTGCACCAGAAATCGATCCAAAGGGATACCGACTACTTCTGCTAATGCCTGTACTGTTTTATCGCTCATAGTATCCTCCTATTTTAGCCCTTGTCCTCTGCGAACCATGATTCGCGGGCTTTCATAATTAGTTTGCCGGCTCGATCTTCATTCATGCCAGTAAATTCGATAATGTCGTCAATCGCCTGTTCGGCCAAATCATCCATAGTGACGATGCCCTTGGCAGCCATTTCGTGCGCAAGTTTCTCATCCATGCCGTCCATTGCCAATAACTCAGCACTGGGTACGGACGTTTCAATTTTTTCTTCTGATGCAATTGCCTTGATTAATAAAGCATCTTTGGCTCGATTGCGCAAAGCTTCTACTAGTTCTTCGTCAAAGCCTTCGATTTCGAGCATCTCATCCACTGGGATGTAGGCGATTTCTTCGATATTGCTCAAGCCAACTTCTACTAATACATCGGCGATTTCTTCGTCGACGTCCAGCAAGTCCATGAATTCTTGTTTGGCTTTAGCTGCTTTTTCATCCAGGTTTTGATTGGCTAGGGAAGCATCTCGAATATTCAGTTCCCATCCGGTAAGCTCTGAAGCCAGGCGAACATTCTGACCGCCGCGGCCTATGGCTTGTGACAAACTATCGCTGGTGACGGATACATCCATGCTGTGTTTGTCTTCATCTACTACGATGGACTGAATTTCAGCCGGTGACATGGCGTTGATAACAAATTGGGCTTCGTTAGGATTCCATAAAATAATGTCGACCCGTTCACCGGCCAGCTCATTGGAAATGGCTTGTACGCGCGAGCCGCGCATACCCACACAAGCGCCAACAGGGTCCAAACGTGGATCATTGGCTTTTACAGCAATTTTGGCGCGTGAGCCTGGGTCGCGGGCAGCGGCAATGATGTCTATCATGCCTTCGCCAACTTCGGGTACTTCCAGGCGGAATAGGGCGGTTAATAGTTCAGGTGCTGTTCGCGTAACAAATAATTGTGGGCCACGAGGCTCGGATCTTACATCTTTAAGATAGCCGCGTACACGGTCGCCCATGCGAATGGGTTCTCTTGGAATCATGTCTTCGCGGGCGATATAAGCCTCGACATGGCCGCCTAAGTCCAGGTAGACACTGCCTTTTTCAAGGCGTTTGACGATGCCGGTAATCAGCTCACCTACACGATCCCGGTAGGCTTCGACAATTTTTTTACGTTCAGCTTCGCGTACTTTTTGAATGATAACTTGCTTCGCTGTTTGTGCAGCGATACGGCAGAAGGCGACGGATTCGATTTCTTCTTCGACGTATTCGCCTGATTGAATGTCGGTATTGTCGAATTGCGCAACTTCTAATAATACTTGCCAGCTAGGGAATTCTACATCGCCGTTGATTTCGGGATTGGGTTCTACTACCAGCCATCGACGGTAAGTCAAGTAATCGCCTGTGACACGATTAATGGCAACACGTGCTTTGACAGGGGTTTCGTAGCGTTTGATGGTCGCAGCTTCCAGTGCTGACTCAATGGCCTGAAAGATTATTTCTTTGTCGATTTCTTTTTCGTTAGCAAAAACATCTGCTACCAAGAGAATTTCTTTATTTGCCACTGCGTCCTCCTTTTTTGAGTAAATATTCCGGCACTAAACGTGCCTTGCTCATTGCTTGAAATGGAACGTTGATTGTCTGTTCGCCTTCCAGCAATACGACTTCGTCACCTTCAACGGCCTGAATCAGACCAATTATTTTTCTGCGTTTATCAACCGGTTTAAACAGATTGATCATGACTGCGCTGCCAGTAAACCGTTCAAACTGGCTGAGTTTGAAAAATGGCCGATCGGCGCCAGGCGATGATATTTCGAGTTGATACTCGCCTTGAATAGGATCTTCCACATCCAGCATGCCGCTGAGTTGGTGGCTGACTTTAGTGCAGTCCTCCACTAAAATGCCGTTTTCGCTGTCGATGTAAATGCGCAGCATGCCGTGCTGCGGGTGAGGGTTGTATTCTATCCCCACGCACTCGTAACCAAGACCTTCGACAATTGGTTCAATCAGTTCCACCAAATGGTCTGGAGCCTGTTTCATTGTTGTTTCGCCTTTTAAAACCCAAAAAAAAAGAGCCTCAGGCTCTTCCATAAACAGTTGTTAACCCGTGGCATTAATTAATGCCTTAAAAACAAAAAACCCCAATAAGGGGCTCTTTGAAAAACCAGGTAAGCGTGGTGCCCAGGGACAGAATCGAACTGTCGACACGAGGATTTTCAGTCCTCTGCTCTACCGACTGAGCTACCTGGGCATTTATTGCTTTTTGTTGGAAGCTAGTCACCAACAACTCGACCATTCTACCGAAATAAACTGTTTTAAGCAATTTTTCTACCGAGAAAAATTAGACTGTCCGATTTTAAGGCTTTGCCAAGCATTTGAGGCAACCATTTTGGCCGTATAAATTTACTCTGTGGCAAAAATATCAACTAATAATATGCGATCAGCATCCAAGCGCAATGATAAGGTTTTGCACTGTAAGTCGCTGCCGAAATCGCGGTATCGCTCAGAGGTTACTATGCGGTTATGGTCGCCACTTGCTTCTTGCGCCAAGAGTTGAAAAAAATAGGGTCGCCAAGACCAGTTGAATCCAATTTTGCGTGGGTCGGTAAACCATTTGTCATCGGCAAAATTAAAATCAGCCGACAGTTGATAGCCTTGGTTGTCGCACAGATAAAAGCGAATCACACCACTTTGAGTAAAATTCCAGCTAGCCAATTCGTTTAAATTAAAATCGCCCTGTAACGCTTGGGCAAGGCGATAAATTAACGCTTTGGTGGTGTTAATGCTGTTAACTTTATGGTGAATTTTTGCCAGGGTGTTTTTGAGGAACTTATTGCGCAACGAAGTAATGTGCTGTTCATAAAGATTGGCGGGTTTAAAATCTGGGTGTGCGGCTGAGAATAAGTAGCCCTGCATGAATTGAGCGCCGCAACTCAAACCAAACAAAAATTCTTCATCGCTTTCCACCCCTTCGCAAATAATTTGACAACCGGTACGCTGACCCAGTCGGGTCATCAAATCAACAATTTCGCTGGCAATACCACCTTTAGTGGCTTGTTTGAACAGGCGCATGTCAATTTTAATTATGTCCGGCTGAATCGCAATTACGCGTTGCAATTGAGATGAACCAGCGCCAAAATCATCCAGTGCCACACGTAAGCCTTGCTTGCGATAGCGTTTAACAATTTCCTTAAGCTTGCTTACATTAGCGTTATCTTCAGTGATTTCGATAATGATGCGCTGACGGTCTATATTTAGCTCATCCAGCATTTTTAAAGTAGGCAAGTCATTAAGATGCTTAATGTTGTCTATCCAGGTTGCAGAGATGTTAATAGTTAAGTAGGTTTGGCTATCCAGTTCCGTAAATTTTTGCAGCGCTTGCCAGCGCACTTGTCGATCAAGTTCTAAGCGATGCGTGGTATTTATTTCAGGAGAGGAAAACAGCGGGCCGGCAGAAATAATTTTGTTTTGCGAAGTTAATTGTCGGGCCAGCATTTCATAACCGATAATTTTGCCGTTGGCAACGCAAACGATAGGTTGAAAATAGGGTAGCAGTTTTATATTAGGTTCCATTAGGGTTGGGCTATCCGATAAGTCCGCTTGTTGAAGATGAAAGGCCGATGATTTTACCTGTATTCAGCCAGAGTAGGGCTGTACATTATCAATGATGGACTAAAAATTTAATGAACTGGATTTGATTCCAGGCTTGGTACTATTAGGCATTAACATGCAAAGGAGGTTTTATGTCTGACTATAAACTCTATTACGCAACCAATCGGAAACACCAAGGCTCGCGTTGGCAGCCGGATGGCTATGGAAAGAAATTTAGTGATGATGGCATGGAGAACCTGCGTTTTGGTGTGGTTACGCTGAATGCGGATGATAAGACCGTCAATAAATATTTGAACACACCTTTAAAAGATTGCGGGGTGGGCGATGGTGAAAAACTGGCCGGTTATTTGGCAGGTTGTGCCAAAAAAGCCAAAATCAACGCTTATGAAGAATCTCTGAAATCCGATATTTCTCAACAGGCGCAAGATGAAGTCAAGTTGGGGTCAAAAGCCATGTTTGCCGATATCATGAAAGATATGGAAAACCATAGCGATATACTTATTTATATCCATGGTTTCAATGTCAGCTGGTGTGATGCGGTGGGTTCTGCTTTGGCTCTGCAATTGATGCTGCAACAATCGCCTCAACGAGATACCAAGCAACAAGTCAAAGTGGTGTTGTTTAGTTGGCCGTCAGATGGCATGGCGTTGCCTTGGGTATCTTATAAATCGGATCGTTCTGAGGCTGATGGCTCTGGCGCAGCGGTGGGGCGTGGTTTTTTAAAATTGCGTGATTTTTTAGCGGATTTACGTGATCGTGCCAAAAAAGGTGGCAAGACTTTGTGCGGTCAGGATATTCATTTACTTTGTCATTCCATGGGTAATTATATGCTGCAAAGTGCGTTGGCCAGAGTCACGGATTTTACCCCGGGGAATAGTTTGCCGCGTATGTTTGAGCAGGTTTTTTTATGCGCCGCTGATGTGGATGATAATGCTTTGGAAGCAGGGCAGGGGCTGGAAAAAGTCGACCAGATTGCACGTAACGTATCGATTTACCATAACAAGGAAGATACGGCGATGGTGATTTCCGACTACAGTAAAGGCAACCCGGAGCGATTAGGCGGGACTGGTGCGGCGCATCCTGCTTTGTTACATAACAAAGTACAGCAAATCGATTGCACGCCGATTGTGCATGGCATCGTCGAGCACAGTTATTATTTGTCCGGCAAAGTGATTGCTGATATTCGTGCCAGCATTGATGGCTGGGAGCAAAACGATGTCCGGCGAGAAAGGCAGCGAAGTGCGACTTTGGATAATGTCTGGACGCTGACAAAATAGCATGAGCAGTGCTGACAACGTTTATATTCAGCAAACTGTTGACATGCATGAAAACATGATTGAGCTACAAGATATTAAGGATTCCGTCAAAAATAACTTCCCGAAATTACCGTGTATTTGGTCATAAAAGGTTGGCGACAGCCACAGCGGTTGTGATGACATCCTTGCATGTAAATGTGGTGATCTTGCCAGTACTTACGGTTTGGATTATTTTGCCATTAAAATGTTTGGTAATCGCTATGGATCAATTTTGACCGACATCTGCGGCGGCTTGGTATTATCGACTGTCGTAAAGCTGGATTTGTCTCGTATGGCTAAAGAATATCCTCGGATGCATATCGCATTGGGGGGGCGAGAATTTTGGTGGTCTATGCTACTATATTCGCCCGAATGCTGCTGGTGACATCGGTTTTAATTTTGGTGCTGTCGCCATTCTTGGTCGTAATGTCTGTTATGACTTATCTGGCCGCGTTCCTTGTTTGGCGCAAGACCGGCGGTTTTAGTGATGATCAAGAAATAAAATTGCAAAATTTTTTTATGAATACTATCTATAAAAGGATTTTGGCTTAGGTGGCTTGCTGTGCGGGTTGGTGGTAATTCCATAGTGGCGATTATTATATTACATGGCTATAACTTATTTGACCCACCAATGATTTGATTAATGTGATCTTAGTCTTTTATGGCAGTGAATACCTTGTTAGTCGAATTGAGCTAGGCTGAATAAATTGATCGGGTAATTGACATTGAGGATTTTATCGGAGTAAAAGCTGAGAAATTTATTGTAGATTGAAAATATCGCGGTTAGCTGGTTTTTTCTTCAATACGAATAGTGAAGGCGGCGATTGAATTATGATTGTGAAATTCTGGGTGAATTTACATGGGTGAAGCAACTAACATTTGTGATAATTTTGCTGTTTTTGGAATGAACACGATTAATTGGCTGGGACACTGAAGTTTATCACTTTTTAGCTATAGAATTAGGTTGAACTGGTGTTAGAAGCTATTGTTGGTCTTCAGTGCTTCTGTAGAGCTTTATTAAAAAAGCATCTTTGTCGCTTTTTGATAAACCTTTGGTATTTAAAATGTATGGTTCAATACCGGTCCAATAGTCATCAATTGATTTAATAAATCTTGCTGGAGTACCTGCATATACAGCATTTTTGCCAAATCTTTGGTAACTACACTTCTAGCACCCAATACGACATTATCCTCAATTGTGACTCATGGAAGAATCAAACAATCAGCACCAATAAATACATTGTTGCCAATATTGATAGGTTTGATGATATCGATGGTGGGTTTTAGTTCGCGAAAGACCCAAGCACCTCCATCATGAGTTATAAATGTGCTTGTGGTAATGCTGACATGATTTCCTATTGAGACTAAAAAAGGTTCGCGACCAAAATCATTTTTACCGACAAGACGGCAGTTTTCACCAAATGTAACTCTGAGTGTTCTGAAGTATTCTATCTGGTTATTTCTGTATTTTATAGATTTATAAGTAGAAATTGCTTTTTTGTATATATTAAAAATAATTTTCATATGTCAGTTTAAGCGATAGAAAGTGGCGTTAAATTTTAATGGGCTGTTTGTATTTTTTACTGTGGTTTTAAAATTATTGCTATTATTTGACTGGCCTTATTGTTTAAATAAAAAATCAAAGGTATTTTCATGATTCGTATATTAATTGGTTTTGATCAGAGGGAGGCTGTTGCTTACCACACATTCTGTCAAAGTATTTTGGAAAAGTCTACACAACCTGTTTCATTTGTACCGTTAGTATTAAACTCGCTGAGTGCGTATAAAGAAACTCACACAGATGGAAGCAATACGTTTATATATTCTCGTTTTCTGACACCTTTTTTATGCGATTATCAGGGTTGGGCTATTTTTGCAGACGGGGATATGATTTGTCGTGAGGATATCGCAAAATTATGGGCTCTACGTGATGAAAGTAAGGCCTTGTTATGTGTTAAGCATGATTATAAAACAAAAGAGCATAATAAATATTTGGGCAATAAAAATTTGGATTATCCCAGAAAAAATTGGTCAAGTTTAGTTTTATGGAATTGTTCACATCCCAAGCATAGGGTTTTAATACCTGAGTTTGTGATGCGACAACATGGTGCTTTTTTACATCGATTTAGCTGGTTGAATGATGAAGAGATAGGAGAATTGCCAAAAGAATGGAATTGGTTAACTACTGAGTATGAAGATAATTATAGTGCAAATTTAATTCACTATACGCTTGGAACGCCTTGTTTTGAAAATTATTGGAATGCAAGCATGGCTGATGAGTGGCATAAGTGTCATGCGCGTATGCTGGATGGAATGCATGTGTGATAAGCAAAATAATGGTTTGTAGATAATGGTTATAAATGCGTAAAATTATCAAACTATTAAATTTCATTCGCTATCTTAGATTTTTTGATGAGAAGCCAGCAAAGCCATATTATTTATTAGTGGTAGATGGTCCGGCGTCAATTTCTATTTCAAGGTTAATTTTAGAAGCCAATTCAATATTGGACTTCAAGTGTATTGTGTCTGCTCATTTTATTACCCGACTTAAGGGTTCAGATAATTCTCTGAAAAATAGTATGGTAGGGTGGCAATTTACTACGGTACTATTTGGGTTGTTTCGGTTTCTATGTCTCGCTAAAAAATATAAAAAGATACCAGATATTTCTCAGGTTACTGCAATGAGTAATTTTGAATGTATAACTAGATATATAGAAAATAATACGCATTATATTAAAGATGTAATTGTTTTTAACGAGAAAAATCCCTTTACGAAGCTTGCTGTGTCTACTGCAAAAAAAAATGGCATAAAGACTTCCTGTATCCAGCATGGGGCGGTAGTTGAAAATTATTTCCCTATTTTTGTTGATCGCTATTTTACATGGTCTGAATATTATTCTAATATTTTGCAGGAGCGTGTTCCAGGGTTAAATACAGTGTGTGTGGGTCGTTTGGATTATGTAGAACAGGTTAATTATTTAGCAACAGAAAAAAACAAGATTCCGTTACTGGTTTTGCAGCCGGCAGATGTTAGTATAGCCAGGGAAGAGTTACTTTCACAATTTAAAATAGTAATTGATGTCTGTTATAAATATTATGATGCAATCGCATTGCGCCCGCATCCGAGTGACAATATTCTGCCGGATATATTGAGCTATATTGGCGATAGAAAGTTTACTATTCATGCAGGTCTTCTTGGTGAAGTCTTGTCTAAGTATTTAATAGTTATTTCACTATATTCAACTGTTTTATTGGAAGTGCCTTTTTATGGGGGTTTGCCAGTGCAATATCTTGAAAATGGTTATTTAAATAAATTGATGCGAAGATGTGATTTAACTGCTGAATCACAAATGGAGCTAGAAGATATTTTTAATAATGTTATGGATGGTGTTTATTTGTCGAATCACTTGGATTTTTCGAAAAAATATTCTAATGAATTAATGAGGATAGGAGATATGAATAAATTATTTAAATCATTAGAATGTGCTGGTGTTTAGTTGTTAAGCGAGTTATTTATCCATATTAATTCATTCATGTTTCCTGATTTAGTGGGTTGGTAATGAGCATAAGACTTAATACTTTTTATAATTTAATGGGTTCTTTTGTTCCATTATTATCATCTTTAATAACAATACCACTTTATATCGGACTGATTGGAGAAGCTCGGTACGGTATTTTGGCTATTGTCTGGTTGTTACTAGGTTATTTTGGACTATTCGATCTTGGGTTGGGGCGTGCAACTGCCCAAAAAATAGCCGCAAGTCGTGATGCCAGCGATAAAGAAAGAGCTGATATTTTTTGGACAGCTTTTTTATTAAATTTAGCTTTGGGAGTGCTGGGTGGTTTGCTTGTATGGCCGATTTCTTATTATTTTTTTGATGCCTTTTTTAAAGTTGATGAGGGGTTGCGTCTCGAAATATATAATGCGATACCTTGGTTAGTACTAGCGCTACCGATAGCAATTCTTTCTGGAACCTTAACAGGGGCACTTCAAGGCCGTGAACGCTTTTTTGAGTTAAACTTGGTCTCGGCAATAGGGACGTTAATATTTCAATTAATGCCTCTTATAGTGGCGAACTATATAAGTGTGGATCTCGGATACCTACTGCCTTCGGTACTTTTTGCGAGGTTTTTAACTGTCATTGCATTATTTCAGCGATGTACTCGACATATTGTTCTTGGATATCCGGTTTTATTCGATTACACAAAAGCAATGCTGTTGCTCCGATTTGGCGGTTGGGTAACTGTAACGTCAATTGTTGGTCCTCTGATGGTGATTCTTGATCGAATTATTATTGGGAGTACTTTAGGGGCAAAAGCGGTAACTTATTACACAGTGCCTTTTCAGTTGGCTGAGCGAACGGCATTGATTCCTAGCGCATTAACTTCAGTGCTTTTCCCTAGGTTTTCAGTAGTTAATTCTACAGAGGACAATATTCTGGCAAATCAGGCCATGAATATTTTGATTGTTGTTATGACGCCCATCATTGCATTGTGTATTCTTTTTATTAAGCCATTTCTTATCTGGTGGGTTGGTGAAGAATTTGCAGATGATTCAGCATTAGTTGGGCAGGTATTATTATTTGGATTTTGGGTGAATGGTTTTGCAAGAGTTCCGTATGCTCAATTACAAGCGCGAGGTAAACCAGGTTTGGTTGCTAAGTGTCACTTGTTTGAAGTGATTCCTTACTTTATTCTATTATATTTTGGATTAAACAATTTTGGTCTTATGGGTGCGGCGATAGCATTTACATTTCGTGTGCTTATAGATTTTATTCTACTATCCAGTTTGGCAGGTAGTTTTAGCGTACTTTTACGAATGCTATTTATTCCCCTGATTTTTTTGGTTGTTGGAATGTATATTAGCCATCAAATTAGTGACATTAATTTATTTATTGTTGGGTATATTATAGTTTACTTTTTATTATTCCTGGCTTGGGTTTGGTGGAAGGCTCCGCAATCAATCAAAAATAAGCTGGTAAATATTATTTAGTTATTATTAGGAGTAAATTAACTTGTAAAATATTATTAACTATTTATCGTGGCGTTGTTGCCTATATTTATGAATTATAAAACCATTTGAAACGATAGATAAACAGTATGTAAATCTAGATGAGCCTTAGAAAAAACCATGGGGCGAGATTAACTTTGAAAGAATAAATAAATGTCTAGTTTGTAATAGTCAGAAAAGATAATTTATGTATGGTAGATTGGTTGACAATGTTTTTCGCGTTGCGCAGGTTAATTGGGATTTGTATGAGCGTTTAGGCTGCCCTAGCGCTTATCTTGATCCAAGACCTTCAAAAAATTCAATTGGTCAAGCTTTATACCCGTAATGCAGCTGATGTAATGGTTGGGTCAGATAAAATTTGTTTGCAAGAGCTGTTAAGACGGCCGCTAACCAATGGATATTTGAATAAACGCTACGGCTCTTATTATCAAACCGCGGGGTAGGCCGTTTTTTTATATGTCGTCGACAAAGAGAAACGCTTGATACACAATTTCACTGGTTTTCCAAGCTAACTAATAATGTTGTTTACTGTTGGTAGTTTGATTAATATTATTAAAGAATATTATTTAATATATATTGAATTAAAATCTACGCATAATATTACAAAAGACATGTATCAGGCTGGCTATGGGTTAAAGAAAAACCTGTATTTTTAAAATATACGCTCTATTAATTTACCTTTAATTTTGA
>NZ_LUUI01000110.1 GCF_001644015.1 Methylomonas lenta | reverse complement strand
GTTTAATTTTCTATTTATTCACATATTTTGTTTAGAATTTATTAACATAATTGTTCGCAGGAAATCATAATGACGATATCTATTGCGATGACAACTTATAATGGTTCGAAATATCTTCAGGAGCAACTTGATAGTTTTGTTCGGCAGACTCGTCAGCCCGATGAATTGGTTGTTTGTGATGATTGTTCAACTGACGATACTATTGATATATTAAATAGGTTCAAAAAATACGCTCCTTTTAGTGTGCGTATTTTTAGCAATGAATCAAATATTGGATATTCTAAAAATTTTGAAAAAGCTCTTTCGCTTTGTAGTGGGGATATTGTTTTTTTAAGCGATCAGGATGATGTATGGTTAGAGGAGAAGTTATATTCGGTTGAAACTGCATTTAATAATAATCCAGATATAATGCTGATTATAAATGATTCTTTTGTATCAGATGAGTATTGTAAAGAGCGTTTGCATTCTAAGCTTTCAAATTCTAAGTTCAATGGACTTAGTGAGGATGCTTACATTGCAGGTTGTGCAACGGCAATACGTTCAGAGTTTTTGAAGCTTGTATTACCTTTTCCAAACTCTAAGTTATTTAGTCATGACTTGTGGATAAATAAACTAGCAATTCTATCTGCAGTAAGAATGGTTTTGCCTCAACAAATGCAACTGTATCGTAGGCATGCTTGTAATGTCACAAAGAGTAGCGTGGCCGCAAATAAAAGAGTTTATTTTCCAATGCTGTTGGCATTGAAAACATTCGGTCTCAAGGATTGTCGGCATGGGTGGTGTGAGCAAATTCTACTTAATAATCTGTTTATAGAACGATTAGAAAAATTCGATTCTATTGAAAATAGTGTAATATTTTCATCTGCTAATTTGTGCTATGCCGTTTCTGAATTAAACAAAAAGAATGTAGCCATTACAGCCAGAATCGACTTGATAAGATATCCACGATATCTGAGAGTATATCGAATATTATTTCTTTTTTTTAATGGTTTCTATGTTCAGTTTAATGGGTGGAAAAGTGCTGTTAAAGATGTATTTCGTTGATTCATTATTCTTGTTAAATGTTCTTCACTGGAAAAGTGTGTAAATATACATTTTTAATTTTGTTGCTAAGGGCTAGTGGGAATGATTAAAGCTAGGGTGGCTGTACTGTTATCAACTTATAATGGTGAAGAGTATATTGGAGAATTATTAGAAAGTTTATTTTTTCAATATTTTAAAAACTTTACCTTATTTGTTAGGGATGATTGTTCATCTGATAACACTTTAAGTATTATTGATCAATATAAAGATAATTTAGATATTAAATTAATTCATTCAGATGAAAACTTAGGCGCCGCTAACAGTTTCTTTTCTTTGCTGGATGTTGCAGGTAATGATTTTGATTATTATGCTTTTGCCGATCAAGATGATGTCTGGCTTCCAGAAAAAATCGATCGTGCTGTCAATAAACTCGATCTTATACCGTCTGATAATGCATTACTTTATTGTACTCGTCTTGAGTACGTTGATAAAAATTTAATTCATTTAAGTTGGTCTAGGGTTCCAAACAATATTGGTTTTGGAAATGCACTAGTTGAAAACATCGCTACTGGTTGTACTGTTGTTATAAATAATGCCGCAAGAAAATTAACACTATCTAAATTACCACAAAACTGTCTTATGCATGATTGGTGGCTTTATCTAGTTATATCTTGTTATGGCACAGTTTATTGGGATGATTATTCGGGTATCAAGTATCGTCAGCATGGAAGTAATGTTGTTGGAGCTGCCACCACAATCCTTGGCGATATTCAGCGTAGAGTTGATCGTTTTTTGCGGGATGATAAAAATGGCTTATTTAGGCTTTCTGATCAAGCTGCTGCATTTTTTAGCTTGTTCTGCTCCGATCTTCCAATTGAGAAATTAGTTATTTTGTGTTCTATTTTACGAGGTAAAACCTCTTTTTTCGAAAGATTAAAGCTTGCTTCATCATTTTCTATATGGCGGCAAAGACCTTTTGATAATGTTTTAATGCGATTAATGATTTTGATTAATCGTTATTAATTTTATATTTTTACCATGCTATTTATTAAATAGGGCAATCTTGCTACTTTAAATGTTGAACAAAAAGGATAACTTAAATATTTATAATATTAAAAGCTTGGCTTTTATAACCAGCCAAGCATTTTCTGTTTATAATTTTCGCGGATCGTTGATCCGCTTGTTGGTTAGTCAAGGCATCACTGTATTTGCTTTAGCCCCTGATTATGATGCTGTTTCGCGCGGTAAAGTGTTAGAGCTAGGTGCAAAGCCTATTGATTTTCGGTTGTCTCGAGCAGGCTTTAATCCTATTAGGGATTTTTTCGATAGCATTCGTTTATTACTTGTTTTGCGTGATTTAAAGGTTGATGCAATTTTTGCATACTTTATTAAACCAGTTATTTATGGAACGCTTGCAGCTGTCATTGTAGGTGTGAAAAATCGCTTTGCAATGATTGAAGGTGCCGGATTTGTATTCAACGATTATCAATCTAATTCTAATTTGAGAATCCTATTACGATTTATTGTTACTTGTTTATATCGTTTTTCTTTGCGTTTTGCTGATAGGGTGTTTTTTTTAAACCCTGATGATAAGCGTCTTTTTATAGAAACTGGAATGGTAGATCACAATAAAGTTACGCTATTAAATGGTATTGGGGTTGATCTTGATCATTTTTCCTCAAAACCTCCAGTGACTCAGCCTGTGAGTTTTGTAATGGTTGCACGTTTATTGCGTGAAAAAGGCGTTTATGACTATGTAGAGGCTGCGCGATTGGTTAAATCTATGCATCCTGAGGTTCGTTTCTTTTTACTTGGTTCAGTAGATGCCAATCCAGAGTCTCTTTCCCAGGCAGAAATTGATGCTTGGCAGACCGAGGGGCTTATAGTTTGTCCTGGACATGTTTCTGATATTCGCGATTGGATTGAACGTGTCAGCGTCTTTGTCTTGCCTTCTTATTACCGAGAGGGGTTGCCAAGAAGCATTATGGAAGCTATGGCAATGGGGCGCCCAATCATTACTTCTGACACTGTGGGTTGTAGAGAAACTGTAGAGGAAGGTATAAATGGTTTTAAAGTACCTCCACGAAGTCCCAATCTGTTAGCTGACGCAATGATGGCATTCATACAACAACCTGAATTAATCAGCGAAATGGGTGCTAAGAGTCGACAATTTGCACAGAACAAATATGATGTTAGTAAAATTAACATGCAAATTCTTTCCGACCTCGGTATTTCATAGCTATGCCTCATCTAATTAAACCAAATGTTTTAGTTTCCGGCTCTAAAGGCTTTATTGGCAACAGGCTATGTCACACTTTAAGTCAACAAGGGTTTAATGTACGAGTTCTGAGTCATTCTGCATTAACTCCTGATGAACAAGGCTTTCAGATGGATCTGGCTGTTGATGATTGTCCGAGTGGATTATGTACTGGCATCGATACTGTTTTTCATTTGGCAGGTATAGCGCACAATACAGCAGAAAATTTAGACAATGAACTGCAGTACCAGCGTGTTAATGTCGAGGGTACCCGTAAACTTTTGCAAGCTGCCAAACAGGCGGGTGTCAAGCGCTTCATATTTTTGAGTAGCGTAAAAGCGGTGGGTGATTGTGATCAGCAACCTATGGACGAAGCCATTGGAATTCCAGCTGATGGCGTTTATGGGCAGTCAAAATATGATGCTGAACAACTCGTCTTGCATGGCAATTATGTGCCGCATCCTGTGGTGATTCGTCCCAGTATGGTCTATGGCAATACCAAAAAAGGAAATCTACCGCGTATGATTAAAGCCATACATCGTGGATTATTTCCGCCTTTGCCGGAAACACATAATTCCCGTTCCATGGTGCATGTGGATGATGTGCTACAGGCAGTACTTTTGGCGGCCAAAAAACCGGAAGCGGCTGGACAAATTTATATTGTTACAGACGATACTAATTATTCTACCCGGCAAATATACAATTGGATTAGGGCTGCTTTGGGCAAAACCCCTCTAGCTTGGGAGATACCGCTTAGTTTGTTAAATATTTTGGCAAAATCAGGTGATGTAATTGGTCAATTGATAGGACGACGTTTTCCCTTCGATAGTGCTGCATTGCTAAAATTAACCGGTTCCGCCTGTTACTCCTCTGCTAAAATCCGTCGCGAACTGGGTTTTATGCCACAACATTCTCTGCAAACCTCTTTGCCTGACATTGTCCGTTTTCTAAATTTAAAATAACGTGATATTTCATTTTGTATTGATATTACTGGTTTCGATAGCTCTGACCGGATTGATTCGTTATTACGCCTTATCGCGTAAAATTTTGGATATGCCCAATCAACGCAGTTCGCATACTGTGCCAACTCCCCGAGGTGGTGGATTAGCAATCGTGCTGGCTTTTGTATTTTCTATGTTGTTATTAGTTATTACTCAGGGGCTGGATGCGAAGACTATGCTGGTGTTTCTATCCGCATTATTAGTGGCTGGTATTGGTTTTTTTGATGATCATGGGCATGTGCCAGCACGCTGGCGATTTTTAACGCATTTATTGGCTGCAATGCTGGTAATGGTTTTGTTGCACGGTATGCCTTTATTATTGCTGCCAACACCGCTGGATTGGATGCTGGATCGATCGATGGTAGATTTGAGTTGGCTGGGTTATGCAGTCGGTGTGTTTTTATTGGTGTGGTTTTTAAATTTATTTAATTTTATGGACGGTACCGATGGGATTGCCGCTTCCGAATCTTTGTTTGTTGCAACGGCTTTAGCCGGTTATGCATTTTATTTAGATCGGACTTTGTGTTTCCTGGCTATCAGTCTGGCAGCAGCTTCATTGGGATTTTTAGGTTGGAATTGGCCAAAAGCCAAAATCTTTATGGGTGATGTTGGTAGTGGTTTTTTGGGCTTATTGCTAGGGATACTAGTGCTGATGGCTGCGCAACAAGCAGCGGTTATGTTGTATTGTGGTTTGATTTTGTTTGGTATTTTCGTGGTCGATGCGACTTACACCTTGCTGTATCGTTTTTGTAGCAAACAAAAATGGTATGAAGCCCATTGTTCACATACCTTTCAGCGTGCCGCCAAGCAATATGGTCATTTACCTGTGCTGTTAGCCTGCTGGGTTATTAATTTGTTTTGGTTGCTACCGATTTCGCTGCTGGTATTTTTGTATCCGGCATATGCTCTGCTTGGTATGGCTTTAGCTTATAGTCCCTTATTGTTTCTGGCTTATTTATTCAAGGCTGGTCAGGCCGACTGGAATCAATCATGAGCTTAAAACTACGCTCACGCACGTCTATTTTTATCCACGATTTATTGATGGTTCCATTGGCCTGGTTTGCCGCCTATTGGTTTCGTTTTAATCTGGATGTGATCCCGGATGAATATTTTGATTCGGCACTTTTATATTTGCCGGTAGTGATTGCAATTCAGGTGTCGGCATTCTGGGCCTTTGGGTTATACCGAGGGGTTTGGCGTTTTTCTTCCATGCCGGATTTAGTGCGTATCGCCAAGTCCGTGTCGGCGGGGATATTCTTTATCGCTGGGTTTTTGTTTCTTTATAGTCGGTTAGAAGGCTTACCACGTTCTGTTATGCCTTTATATATGCTGATTTTGTTGGCGTTGCTGTGTATTCCACGGTTTGTGTATAGATTTTGGAAAGAACGGGCATTTGTAGAGCGGATTGGGCAACGGGCATTGATAGTCGGTGCGGGTTCGGCGGGCGAAATGTTGGTCAGAGACTTGTTATCCAATGCGAATAGCGGCTATATCCCTGTCGTGTTTGCAGACGATATGCCGAGTAAATTCAGACGCGAAATCCGTGGTATCCGCGTGGCTGGTGCCGTGGAAAAATTGCCTGATTTGATCGAGCAATGGGAGATCGAAGTTGTGTTGATTGCGGTGCCATCAGCCAGTGACACTCAAATGCGCCGTATCGTGGAAATTTGCGAAGCCTGCGACGTGCCATTTCAGACCTTGCCCTCAGTGAAAGAATTGCTTAGCGTTTCTGTGACTAAAGCCAATCTTCGAGAAGTTTCCATTATGGATATTCTTGGCCGCGATCCAGTGCGCCTGGATTGGCCGCGTATCCAACAAAACTTACATGACAAAACCATATTAGTCACTGGCGGTGGCGGTTCGATTGGTTCCGAATTATGTAAACAGTTAGCCAAGGTTCAGCCGCGTAAATTGATTATTTTCGATCAATGTGAATTCAATCTGTACAAAATCAACGCAGAATTGACTAAAGGGTTTCCGCAATTGCTGCATTTGGCTGTGCTAGGGGATGTGACAGATGCTTTAGCAGTCGAGCAGGTCATATCAGGTCAGCATCCGGATGTGATTTTTCATGCAGCTGCTTATAAGCATGTACCCTTATTAGAAGGGCAGGTGCGGGAGGCAGTGCATAATAATCTGATTGGTACTAAGACATTGGCGGAAGCGGCTATTTCAGCGGGTGTTCAGCGTTTTGTGCTGATCTCTACCGACAAGGCAGTTAACCCGAGTAATGTGATGGGTGCAACTAAAAGAGCTGCAGAGATTTTGTGTCAGAATTTGGACAAAGCCAGTGTTACTCGTTTTACGACTGTGCGGTTTGGTAATGTGCTGGATTCGGCAGGCAGTGTGGTGCCGTTATTTCGTGAGCAAATCCGGACTGGCGGTCCTGTGACAGTTACACACCCGGATATTACCCGTTATTTCATGACCATTCCGGAAGCTTGTCAGCTCATTATGCAGGCAGAAGCCGTCGGCAAAGGTGGTGAAGTGTATGTTTTGGATATGGGTAAGCCGGTTAAGATTGTCTATCTGGCCGAACAAATGATTCGTTTAAGCGGTAAGCTGCCTGGGAAGGATATTGCGATTGATTTTGTCGGTTTACGACCCGGCGAAAAATTATACGAAGAGTTGTTTCATGATGAAGAACAGTTAATGGAAACCGGTTACAGTAAATTGCGATTGGCCAAAGCTCGGATTTACGATAGTGACGTTTGGTTTAAGCACATCCATGAATTATCCCAGGCTTGCCAAGGTCTGGATCAACAACGTATTTTAGGTTTGCTTAAACAATTGGTGCCTGAGTTTAAGTCTGCAGAATAAGTGTTCTGCTAAGCCTTGCAGATGCCTCAAGTTAATGAGGCATCTGATTAAAGCAATCAGTGTCTAAAATGCCGCATGCCGGTCAACACCATGGCGATGTTGTGTTCGTTGGCTGCATCAATGACTTCTTGGTCGCGCATTGAGCCGCCTGGATGTATCACCGCAGTGATTCCTGCTGCAGCTGCTGCGTCTATTCCATCGCGGAAAGGGAAGAACGCATCGGATGCCATCACAGAACCGGGCACAACCAAACCTTCATCGGCGGCTTTAATGCCTGCAATCTTGGCGGAATAAACACGACTCATTTGTCCGGCACCAATGCCAATAGTCTGACCATTCTTGCAGTAGACTATGGCATTGGATTTTACAAATTTAGCGACTTTCCAGGCAAACATCAGATCAGCCATTTCCTGCTCGGTTGGTATACGCTGGCTGACGATTTTAATATCTGCGGCAGTGATGCTGCCGGTGTCTTTTTCTTGGACTAATAAACCGCCGCCTACGCGTTTGAAGTCCAACGCAGTTGAAGTAGCTTGGTTCCAGTAACCACATTCCAGTACACGGATGTTTTGCTTTTTTGCCAAGACGGCTTTAGCGCCTTCACTAATGACTGGAGCAATAATCACTTCTACGAACTGACGTCCGGTAATTTCTGCAGCAGTGGTTTCGTCCAGTTCCTGGTTAAACGCGATAATGCCGCCGAAGGCCGAGGTAGGGTCAGTAGCGTAAGCCAGGTTGTAAGCGTTTAATAGGGTATCGCTGATGGCGACGCCACAGGGATTTGCATGTTTGACGATGACGCAGGTCGCTTGCTCGGAAAACGCTTTCACACATTCTAAAGCGGCATCGGCATCAGCAATATTGTTGTAAGAAAGTTCTTTACCTTGCAATTGTTTAGCGGCGGCAATGCTACCCACTTGTGGTTGCTTTTCTTGATAAAAAGCCGCGTTTTGATGCGGATTTTCACCGTAACGCATGTTTTGCAAGCGATGAAATTGCAGATTTAGGGTTTCAGGAAACTCTGTGCTGAGGGTTTTACTCAGGTAAGTGGCGATGGCTGTGTCGTAACGGGCGGTATGCTCAAAGCTTTTTAATGCCAGTTTAAAGCGGGTATCGTGGCTTAGGCTGGCAGCGTTGCTTTGGAGTTCGGCCAAAGTGGCGGCATAATCCGCCGGATCAACCACAATAGCGACATCGGCATGATTTTTGGCTGCGGCTCGGATCATGGTAGGGCCGCCGATGTCGATGTTTTCAATCGCCGTTTCCAAATCACAGTTAGGATTGGCGACGGTTTGTTCGAATGGGTATAAATTTACGACCACCATATCAATTGGCTGGATAGCATTAGCGGCCATAACTGCGTCATCGATACCGCGGCGGGCTAAAATGCCGCCATGGATTTTGGGATGCAGGGTTTTAACGCGACCATCCATCATTTCCGGAAAGCCTGTGTAATCCGACACTTCAGTCACTGCGATATTGTTTTCGGCCAATAGTTTGGCTGTGCCGCCGGTGGAGAGTAATTCGATGCCCAATTGATTAAGTGCCTGACAAAATTCCAGGACGCCGGTTTTATCGGATACGCTGATTAGCGCTCGAGTTACTTTTTTATTTATACCCAAGGGGGGATGCATGTAAACCTCATGATAGGAAAAAATTAAAGAAATCAGACTATGCCGTAATGATCCAGCTTTTTGCGCAAAGTGCTGCGGCTAAGGCCTAGAATTTTGGCGGCTTTACTTTGATTGAAATCGGAATGTTTTAAAGCCATTTCCAGCAATGGTTTTTCAACTTCAGTCAATACGAGTTGATACAAACCTGAAGAATCGTGACCATCTAGATGAGCAAAATAGTCTGCAACGGATTGGCGCACATGATCAGACAGCTTGTGAACTGTTTCATGGGGAAGTTTAGTTGATTCTACTTTCATCTAAGCGACTCGTGGGGTGATGAAGTGAAACGCGGCGTTGACCAATGCAAGTTGTTGCGCTGGTTGCTGTGCCAGGTTGATTTGTTTTTTCTGCTCGCTGGGTAGGTTGCCGAGTTGATCGAAATACCAAGCTATGTGTTTACGAGCAATTCTAACACCACTGGTATTTCCATAAAAACTGTATAAATTATCCAAATGTTGATTCATGACGTTTTTGATCTCGGACAAGGAAGGTGGATAATAAGCTTCATGGTCAGAAAGTTTTGCCTGTAGCTCTTTAAATATCCAGGGTTTTCCTTGTGCGGCTCGTCCGATCATAATGGCATCTGCCCCGGTATAATTCAGGACCTGGCGGGCTTTTTCCGCGCTGTCGATATCGCCGTTGGCAATGATAGGCAAGCTGACGGCCTGCTTCACTTGTTTAATCGTATCGTATTCTGCATTACCATTAAATTTGCACGCTCGGCTGCGGCCATGTATGGTCAGTGCCTGGATGCCGCTGTTTTCTGCGATGCGGGCGATTTTGACGGCATTTCGGCTGGCTAGGTCCCATCCTGTGCGGATTTTTAGGGTTACTGGCACGTCTACCGCCGAGACAACCGCCGTCAAAATGCGTTCGACCAGTGATTCATTTTTAAGTAAGGCCGAGCCGGCAGCGACCGAACAGACTTTTTTAGCCGGGCAGCCCATATTGATATCAATGATTTGTGCGCCTCTATCTTGATTTAATCGAGCGGCGGCGGCCATTAATTGTGGGTCTGTGCCCAAAATTTGCACCGAACGTAAACCGGATTGGTCACTGTAATCGGTTTTTTGTAAGGTGCGTGGATGGTGCTGTAATTCGCTATGGGAAATTACCATTTCCGATACCGTTAAGCCTGCGCCGAATTGTGTGCATAGCCGACGGAACGGATTATCGGTAATGCCGGCCATAGGGGCGAGCAAAACATTATTGGGTAAATGATAAGGGCCTATTTTCATGGCAGGACAAGCAATTGAAAAGGCGGCACATGATACCTCAAAATGTAAGTTGGGTGCTTGATTTATCGGTAATTAGCCGGTGAAATAACCGACTAATTTGGCTTTCGAAAAACAGTCGGTTAAGTTGGTTTTTATAAGTCTTGGTTGTTGAGATATTCTTCGTAATTACCGTTAAAATCAACGATACCGTTAGGTGTTAGCTCAATAATGCGAGTAGCTAATGAAGATACGAACTCCCGGTCGTGACTGACAAAAATCAGTGTGCCGGGATATTGTTCCAGCGCACTATTTAAAGACTCGATCGATTCCATATCCAAATGGTTGGTGGGTTCGTCCAGCAGCATAATGTTGTTTTTTTGCAGCATTAACTTACCAAACAACATACGGCCTTGCTCCCCCCCCGATAATACTTTGACAGATTTGTTGATCTCGTCTTGCGAAAACAATAGTCTTCCCAAAGTGCCTCGGATAGTTTGATCGTCATCAGACTCTTTGCGCCATTGGCTCATCCAGTTAATTAAAGATAAATCTTCAGCAAAATCCTCGGCATGGTCTTGAGCGTAATAGCCAATGTCTGAATTTTCCGACCATTTCACCTCGCCGGTGTTAGGTGTCAAATCACCCACTAGGGTTTTTAATAAAGTCGATTTACCAATGCCGTTAGGGCCTATCACTGCGACTCGCTCACCGACCGGGATCATTAAATTCAAGTTTTTAAATAAAGGTTGTTCACCATAGCCCTTACTTAGATTCTCTACTTCCAATGCTAAACGATGTAACTTTTTACTTTGATCGAAGCGAAGGAAAGGATTAACCCGGCTGGAAGGCTTGATTTCATCCAGTTTGATTTTTTCTAATTGTTTTGCGCGTGACGTAGCTTGCTTGGCTTTAGACGCATTGGCAGAAAAGCGGGCGACGAAGGTTTGTAGCTCGGCAATCTGGACTTTTTTCTTGGCATTGCCAGCCAGTAAACTATCTCTGACTTGCGTCACCGCGGTCATATAATCGTCGTAATTTCCAGGATACACTCTAAGTTCACCGTAATCCAAGTCGGCCATATGAGTGCATACACTGTTCAAAAAATGTCTATCATGCGAAATAATGATCATGGTGCTTTCGCGCTCGTTGAGTACGTTTTCCAGCCAACGGATAGTGTTGATATCCAGGTTGTTGGTTGGTTCGTCCAGTAGCATGATGTCTGGATTGGAGAATAACGCTTGCGCCAGCAATACACGTAATTTCCAGCCCGGAGCTACCTCACTCATCGGTCCTGCGTGCTGTTCCAAAGGGATATCCAGACCCAGCAGTAATTCACTTGCACGGGATTCAGCGGTATAACCACCAAATTCCGCAAACACCGACTCCAGTTCAGCAGCGTGCATATAGTCAGCTTCAGTGGCTTCCATATTGGCATAGATGGCGTCACGTTCCGACATGGCGGCCCACATTTCGGCATGTCCCATCATCACCACATCAAGTACCCGTTGATCTTCGTAGGCAAATTGATCTTGACGCAAAATGCCTAGGCGTTCGTTGGGAGCAACGCTGACGTTGCCGCCTGAAGGTTCCAGATCGCCGCTGAGAATTTTCATCAGGGTGGATTTTCCGCAGCCGTTAGCGCCAATTAAGCCGTAGCGGTTGCCGTTACCAAATTTAACGGAAATATTTTCAAATAGGGGTTTAGCCCCAAATTGCATGGTGATGTTAGCGGTAGAAATCAAGAGTGTATCCGAGGGTTGAGGTGCAAACGCGTTGCTGGTGTAGGCAATGAAAGAATACTGTAAAGCGCTGCGATTAAAAAAAACAAGCATTTTAACAGATATTGCCGGGTGATAATTACCTGGAAAAGGCTTCGTTTAGTTAGGATGCAGAAAGCGCGGTGATTGATGCTGAGCTAGGATCTATGTTAGTTAAGTTGCAGTGCATATGAAGCAAGCGATTGAATGTTTGAAGATTGAATGGTCTGTGGGAGTTTATGTCTGAGATTAGGCGGAGAAAATTGAAGATTGTATAGGCTGACCAATATTTAAGCATTTTAAGTTTTCTTCTGTTAAAACAGTTACTTACTAGCCTTTGTAACGCTATTGTCACAGCTTTATCCACAGGTTTTGGGGATAAAGCCGCTTGGGCTCGAACTGGCTGTTAGTAAAACCATCGAGGCCAAGCGCAAAGACAGCAGCAATAACCGATAAGACGCTCCAGGTTGGTGTCGCGTCTATCACCTATTTGACCATGAATACCAGCATAGATAAGAACGACATTTGAATATCGTTTCAAAGACGTTTACTGGTTTGTTGTCATCCGTAGCAGCAGCTGTTGAGTTAGTTTAAATTTAGATCTTGCTTTGAATTCTGCGGGTTGGTCTGGGATTTAAAATACATTTAAGGATATGGTTGGAAATATCTTCCCGATACCCAAGCGCATCGTTCCTACGCTTGGCGTCACTGCCATTAAGT
>NZ_LUUI01000109.1 GCF_001644015.1 Methylomonas lenta | reverse complement strand
AATTTTGGCGAAATCCTTATTAAAAAGCGAGCTAAGGTATGCAATTGATTGCTACAAAAAATGGGTAAACTCGGCTGCCGACAGGGGCTTGGAATACAGGTAGCCTTGGGCAAAATCACAACCCATTTGCTGCAACAAATCGCGTTGCAATTCTGTTTCCACGCCCTCGGCTATCACTTTCAAGCCTAATTGATGGGCCAGAATGATAATGGCTTTAATCAAAGTCAAATCATTTGATTCGGGTGTTAGATTATTGACGAATGATTTATCGATTTTTAAAAAATGAATATCAAACTTGGTCAAATAGGATAAAGAAGAATAACCAGTGCCAAAATCATCGATAGCAATCTGCATGTCATTATCAGCAAAGGCGAATAATTTTTCCATGGCTTTAGTATTGGCTTCCAGCAATACTCCTTCGGTGATTTCGATAATGATATTGTCCGGCGCAATTCCGGCAGTTTGCAGGTAAAGCAGCCATTCTTCGACAAAGTTGTCCAGGCCCTGAAATTGCAGTGGCGAGACATTTACGGAAATTTGCAAATGGGTTTGATATTGCGCTTGCCAATCTTTGAACTGATCTACCACTTGATGAAACACCCATTGACCGATTTCGTGAATCAGGCCATGTTCTTCGGCGATTGGAATAAAATCGGCAGGACTCACTAACCCTTGACTGGGGTGCTGCCAGCGAATCAAAGCCTCGGCTTTGTAAATAGCCCCCGATTGCAAGTCAATTATCGGTTGATAGAAAACTACAAATTCCTGGCGTTGAATCGCCAAATGCAAATGAGTTAGCATTAACATGCGATTTTGTGATGCTTCCTGCATGCTAGGCATAAAAAAGCAAAAGCCATTACGGCCTTTATTTTTGGCAGCATACATGGCTTGGTCGGCAAAGCGGACCAAATCGTCTTCCTGCGTGGTGTCGGAAGGATAAAGTGCAATTCCGATGCTGGCGGATATAAAGATATGGTCTGTATTAAAGAAATAAGGTTGGCAAAGCGCATCGATTATCGCCTTGGCAATACGATCAACGTCGGAAATATCGATTATTTCACTGAGAATCACGGTAAATTCATCGCCACCCAAACGCGACACGGTGTCCGATTCCCGAACGCACTGGCTGATTCGGTGCGCTGCTTCGATCAACAAAGCATCGCCTATTTTATGGCCATAGGAATCATTGACTTCTTTAAAACGATCCAAATCCAGAAATAACAACGCCATAAGGTATTTTTCGCGTTTGGCCTTGCGAATTTCTTGCTGCAAGCGATCGGCAAATAAGCGTCGATTCGGTAATTCGGTCAGTGAATCATAATTGGCCTGATACCATATTTGTTTTTCGGATTTTTTCTTCTCGGTGATATCGGAAAACAAGCCGACGCGGCGAATAACCTTGCCTAAATCATCGTAAACATTGTTGATGGTCAGGTGTTCGACATAGATTTGACCATTTTTATGCCTATTGTTAATTTCGCCTTGCCAATGGCCCGTGCTGTTCAATTCTTGCCACATATTGCGGTAAAACTCGGTTTCTTGACTTCCTGAGCCAAGCAATTTTGGATCCCTACCAATCACTTCGTCCTGGCTATAACCTGTAATCATCGAAAAAGCAGGGTTGACTGACAAAATGGCATTATCGGCATTGACAACAACCATTCCTTCACTGCTATTTTGAAATACCAAATTCGACAATCGCAAACCTTCCTCGGCATGTTTGCGTTCGCTAATATCTCGTGCAGCCGCATAAATTAATTGGTCTTTGACGATGCAAGACCATTCAATCCAAAGATATGAGTCATTATGATGTCGATAACGGTTGACGAAATTGCTTAGATAAAGCCTTTCCCGCAATTCGGCCATCGCTTGCTGGGTTCTTTGCTGATCATCGGGATGGACGAAGGCAAAAAAGGGCTGCCTCTGTAGTTCATGATCAGAATAACCTAAAGTATCATGCCAGCGGGGATTGACTTTAAGAAAATAGCCATGAAAATCAGTGATGCAAAATAAATCAAGCGAACTATTGAAATAGTTATCTAATTCATTGGATTTGGCATGCAATTCTTTGGTACGCTGCGCTACTTTTGATTCAAGCTCGCTATTGAACTGTAGAATTTCACTTTCCCGTTGCTCAATGCGCCTCATCAACAAATTGAACGAGTCATACAGGCGACTGATTTCATCGTTGGTTTTTGGCGCGTCGAGCAGCAAATCAGTGGAATGGGTTTTAGCAGCATTTCGCCGGGTATGCTGTTCCAAACGGGAAATAGGCGACATGATAAAACGGCGCAAGCCTCGCGCCATGCCATAACTACCCAGCATTGCCAATAACAGAATTAACAACATGAATTGCAATTCGCGTAATTGCTGTTGCTTTAATTCGTCTAAATGCAGTGCTGCACGCAAAGTACCGACGAGTTGATTGTCCTGGTGGATAGCGATTTGAAAATGAAAATAATCGTCACCCAACAGCCATTGCTGATTTTCTGTCAAATCCGGCAAGCCCGCTTCAATGTTTTGCGGATCGTATTTAAAAAATACTTTTTTCGGACTCGTCAATTTCAAATAGGCCAAACGCGAATCTTTAGACAGTTGCCCAAAATGTCCCTCAATGGCTGCGACATCTTCGAATACCAACGGTAAAACTGTAAAATCGGCAACCAATTTGGCCCAAGCCATATTGGTTTGTACAAAGTCTTGCCGCTGCTGGACGGTTTTAATCCAGAACATAAAAGAGAAGGTGCTGATAATGGTCGTTGTGACCACAAACATCACCACCCAAATCAGTTTGCGCTTAATGGGCTGATTGGTCTGCCAGCGCTTGAATCTAGTCAACAAGACGCACCACCTTCAGTAAATGGTAACTGGCTGTTAATCCGCTTTGCTCTAACGCCGTGCGGTTGAGTTCTATATTGATTTTTTTGTCATCAATATAAAAATCGATGTGCGCTCCTGCTTCAACGGCATTTTTGTTTTCTGCAATAATCAGCACAGAGGATTGCTGAACTGCCGTTAATATAGGGCCTAATTGATCCTTGATCTCTGAATTGACATAAATAATCTGGCACTGGTTAAGTTTATCGGTATTGTCGAAAATCATTATTTTGACAGATTTATTTGCCAGGGTTTCATTGGCATAATAACTTTGAATGGCTGGCAGCAAAGGTGCTTTACTGGAAACGCAGAGATTGAATTGTTCGGCATTGAATGGTGGCCAGGTAATGAAGCGGGCAATCTTTTCGATGATCGATGCGCGAATCAATTCGCTGGACTCAACCGCAACTACCTGATGGGGCGTCAGATAAAGCCCAATAATAATCAGTGTAGCGAAACACAACTTTCGCGTAGACACAATTAAAGAGACTATACGTTTATTCACCAGCACCAACCACTAGAACTCGAGCGCAATTTCACCGAATAGCATTCGGCCTGGCGATGCGGGAATGGTGTTTAGATTTTTGCGATTAAATTCCGGATAGTAAAATTGCTCATCCAATAAGTTGTCTAAATAAAGCGTGAAGGTGATGGGCTTGATTTTGGAAAGACCAAGCAAGGTATTTAATCGATAATTACTATTGATCGTCACATTATGATAACTGTTGGCCGGCGGATTGAGTACCTGCGACGAAGCAACAATTTTAGCGGCACTGAAGTAAGTATCGAAGGCGCTGATTTGCAAATCGGCAGTAACATCATAGCTCAAACCAATTTTTGCCATGTGATTGGGCATTTGTGTTTTATTGTTTTGATTCTGCTCATCGCGATTGGTTTGAAAGGTGTATGAGCCTTTCCAGGATAATCCTTCAAATAATTTGGCCTTGGTTTCCAATTCCAGACCTTCGAATGTTATGCCGCCGGCATTGACATATTGCAGCCTGGTTGGCGTGGTATCCGGTATAGGGTTACGCACAATCAAATTGGTGACTTTGCTTTGAAAGGCGGTTAACGATAATTGGCGATCGGCATCGTGGTAGTAAATTTGCGCATCGACCGATTCAACTTTTTCTGGCTGCAAGCTACGGTTGCCTAACACGACTGCGGAATTCGCCCCCATTTCCCCGGCACTTGCCACTCGATACGCCTGATCGAATAATAATTTTGCGCCCCAGTTTGAATTCAGCTCATACACCAGGCCCGCCCGGCCTACGACGCCGTCTATACTAGATGCATGATCAACCGAACCTTCTTTGAAAGGGTCGAAACGGTGCCATTGTCCACCGATATTGAGTTTGAGATTATCTAACAGCGCATAGCTAATATCGCCGTAAATACTCGACTTTAATTGTTCATAGGGGTCCAAAGTATTGGGCTGCGAAACTTGAGTCACCTGGCCTTGCTGCCATTCCACCAAGCCACCGAAAATCAGATTGAACTTGTCCTCGAAAAAAGACAAATAATGGGTTTGTTCGAAGAGCAAATTGTTTTCCCATAAATTGGTCATATACATCACGTCATTCACAGGCAAATTATAGTTCTGGGAAAATTTGTTGTAGGTTAAATTCCAGCTGCCTCGCCAATGATCATTAAAGCGATGTTGATAGCCGGTATCAAAAAACAAGCGGTTATTTTCGATTTCCTGACCGGAACCAATCGGTACCGAACCCCAATGGGTACGTTGGTTATTCACCACATACAGATTGAAGTCCAAGTCTTTCCAGGCTCCCCAAAGGCTGGCGCTGACATCGCCATCGTCGTTACGAAAAGAAACCGGCTGTTTGCGCTCATCGGTAGCGGAAGCCAACCAGCCATCGCTGCTGCGGTGACGTATGGCGCCGCTGATGGCCGCATCTTCATTTTTCCAGGCAAACTCGGATTCCACCTGGCCAGTATTAAAGCTGCCGTAACGGCCGCGCACGGTCACACCATTGTCTTGGCGTTTTTTGGTGACGATGTTGATGACGCCAGTAAAGGCATTGGTGCCGTACAGCACCGATCCGGCGCCGCGCACCACTTCAACTTGTTCGATTTGATGAATCGGAAAATCCCGAAACACTGTTTCATTGAGGCCGCCGTAAGCGCTATCACGAAATGGCCGACCATTGATCAGGACTAGAGTGTGATTGTTGACATGCGTCAAGCCATCGCCACGTACCGATGCTGTGCTGTCTGACCAGATATAGGTGCTGAGCATATATACACTGGTGACGCGATTGAGTACATCGGCCAAGGTATTGCCGCCATAACGCTTGATGTCGTCTGCTGTGACGATACTGACGATACCCGCTGCTGAATACTCGCTTTCGCTTTTTTTGGACACTACTTCGATATTGAGAATGTCTTCTAGCGACATCTGCTTCAATTCGGCCATGTCAATTTGTTCGTCTTCGGCCATAGCCTGGCAAGCCATCACCAGCAAATACAAGGCGAATGATCGAGAGCAGAAAGATAATTTTTGCATAATGGCGTATCAGGTGTGGATGGCTCTTTACAAAACCCAAGCAAAGCGTTTAATGCCAAGCCTCCTGAGACTAATGTATATAGCAAGATTATACATATAAGTTTTAACGCTAAATGTTGACTCGTAAGTTCTGAACTGGCATTTCACACATATATTATTAATGATCGGCAGCATGCTTGTGGCTACAAAAATTCGTGACTACATACCATTGCTTAAACAGACTATTGCTGAAGCAAGGCCTAGCTTATTTGTCAAACAGCATGAGGTGTGCAGCAATGAAGACGATGCCAATATGCAAAGCTTTCACCCTGATACAACCAGGCTCAGTTGTTTTGATTACGACAAATGATGGTCGTCGGAGTAGGGGCATGTTCCGGAGCCGATACGGACAAAATTGAAAAGTTCAGACTGACGCCGCTTAAGGGAAAGCATGTCAAGGCGCTGTTGATCAAAGAATGCCTGGTAAATGTAGAATGTAAGGTAATCGATATTGTTGAAAAGTACAACATCCTTGTTTTTGACGGTATCGAAGCATACCTTGATGATTTACCAGGAAAGCAGCGAATCATTCATGCGATCAGCGATGGTATCTTTGTGGTAGCTGGAGAAAAGTTGGATCGACGGCAAATGATGCGCTCGAAATTTCCAGATGGTGTCTAATACTGCAAATGGAGCATTAGCAATTTGCAATGGCTGATGCCTATATAATGCCTACAACCACTAGCAGCCATCAATGAGCATACTCACCGAACTTCATTCTGACATCGACAAGCGAGTAGGCATTATTCGGTCCGAACGCACTGATTGGCTGTGTCGCAGTGGCTGTGCAGGCTGTTGCCACCGGCTTGCAGAAATACCAGTGCTTACTGAAGCTGAATGGACTTTGCTGCGGGAAGGGCTGGCTGGATTGCCCCAGGAATTGCTGCAGGGCATTGGTCAAGATGTCGCTGCGCTAGCTGTGCAAAAATCTCGGCCTATCGTCTGTCCGTTATTGGATCGGTCAACGGGGACTTGTCGGGTATATTTGTTTCGCCCCATTGCGTGTCGTACTTATGGGTTTTATGTTCAACGAGATAAGGGGCTTTACTGTAAAGACATCGAATCTCAAGTGGATAACGGTGAGTTAAATGACGTAGTCTGGGGTAACCAGGATGCTATAGATCGGCAGCTTAAAGGCATGGGGGACGCGCGCGAATTGACGGCTTGGTTTGTAGATTGGAGAGATAATCAGTCAAACTGAGACGAGCTGTATTTTTAGTTGCCGTTAATTCAAGCTGAAATTCGGTGACGATTGCGAGTTGAGCAGGTTTCAATTGCACACCTACGTTCCATCATGATTCCTTACTATATTCTTTGCCTGATTATCAGCGACTATCTCAATTGTTCGTTCAACCCTAAATTTTAGCCAGATCTTATTCCTTATGACCGAAGTTAATTTCAGCGCCGCCGATTACCCCAATATTCGTCGTGCACTCTTTGATTTGCATAAACGCATTTTGAAAAATCCCAATATCAATGAAGTTAAGACTTGTGCGAAACATTTGGGGTTATGGCACCAGAAGTCCTTAAGTTTTAACAACGATGCCGAAGTCGACTTGCTCATGGACTATAGGGTCTATGCGTTTCGGCCTAACGGTTTCAATATGGCTGAAAAATATCTTCGCTTGCACAAAAATACCTTGAGTGAATACGAACAAGCACTGCTAGCCCGTATGCGTATTGCCCGTTTTGCAGTCTTTCAAATTGAAGCAACCAATCATATTAACGAAATAACAGCTGTCGATGTATTCATAAAAACCCGCATTACGCTGGTTGACTATCAACTGGCAAAAACAGCCGAGACAGGTATGGTGTTCGCCTGCCATATCATTGAGCTAGGCGAATTCATCATTCAATCAGGAGCGTTGCTTCCTTTGAACAAGGCCTTGTTACAGGACGACGAGGTAATCAATGCGTTGGAGCGTGTCGACGATGACAATTTCGTGGACTACATGTTAAACCCGGCCAACACCTCGAAATTAGCACGGGCTATTATTTCCGCTTCCATTCGCTTGGGTTACACTGATAATGTTAAATATCACGACGTTTGAATGGCTTGTCGATCGGGTTTAGCGGCTAAGGCTTAAAAATTGAATATGGGTATGCCTGAATCATCTGCGTTTTGCGACCTGCAAATCAATAAACTTCTCTTTATAGGCGCACGAATACTCGGCATCCTTGCGATAATTAGAACATCCCCAGAACTCACCATATGGCCCTTTACGCAAACTTAATGTGCCGCCGCATTCAGGGCAAATAGGTTCAACATAATCACAACGACGATTTTCACAGACTCTGAATTGGCCGCTATTTAATAATCCGCCGCCGCAACGTTGGCATGCGCGTTGAGTGTGACCACATAACGGATATTCGCTGCAACCAAAGAAGCTGCCATGTCGGCTATCTCTGGGTACCAAATAGCCGGTCTGGCACTGACTACAAGCAATGTTTGCCAACTTAGCTTGAAATCCGTCTCCCTGGAATTCGTCGACAACGATAGGGTAGCCATGCTCTATCAACTCGCGGACAAACGGCGAAGGATTATTGCCATTGGTGATCAAATAGACATGATGCCTAGCGCGGGTCAGCGCCACATAAAACAAGCGGCGTTCTTCTGCATGTTCGTAAGCTTCCGCTTTCGGTAGCACCAGCTCCAATAATGGATGGCTGGCTTTTTCGGATGGGAAGCCATGCTTACCTTTATCCAATCCGAGTATCACCACATAATCGGCTTCCTTGCCTTTGGATGCATGGACACTCATGAATTGAATTTTTAACTGGGGATACTGGTTTTTTAAACCGGCCATCTCCGGTTTCTTAAAATGAAACCGGGCTAGCAACAAGACGCTGGCTTGCTGGGTTGACTTAGCGCTGATGGCCGTTAATGCAGCATGAATACCGACCATATCCTGGTTAGTCTTAATCAGCGATACGGCGGTATGCTCAACATGCCGGTGACTGCTGATGTCTTTTTTGATTTGACTGGGATTCTGGGTGACAAAACGAGAGGCCACCTCGCCAATTTTATTATTAAATCGGAAGGTTTTATCCAGGACACTGGTTGCAGTCGCACCAAAGTGATGTTCAAAGTCTTTGGTCAACGAAACATCGCTGCCGGAAAAGCGGTAGATCGACTGCCAGTCATCGCCGACGCAAAACAGGCTACTCTGTGGGTTGTGTCCCATTAAGGCTTTCAATAGTCGGGCACGACTGGCGGAAATATCCTGAAATTCATCGACCAGCAAATAAAGATAAGGCGATCGAAAGCGACCGGATTCTACATAGTCAATCGCTCGACCTATCATGTCATCAAAATCGATGCTGGCCTGATCACGTAAATAGAGTTGGTAGGCCTCATAGAGAGGTTCGAACAAATACGCGGCTGCCAACATGCGCTCGTGGTCTTCATGTTCTTTGGCAAGCTCAACCAGGTTTTTAATGGTGAGATTGGCCGATTTGAATTGAGTTAGAATATCGGTGATTAATTGGCTGAATTCCGATACTCGGCCTAATTCTTTTAGATTGTTTAGTAATTGGTTGGCGGGGACGGGCTTGAACTCGACACCGGCAGCCAATAATTTTTCGCTTAGCGCATCGGTTAACCGGCCTTGATGCTTCAAGTAGCTGTAAGTTTCGATCAGCGGGGTTTTGTGTTTCTGGTGTAAGCCACGTTTCCAGGCCATGCCCGCCAAATAACTTTCTTGATCAATAAACGGCGGGGTTTGGTTGTGTTCATTGACGGCAAAGTGTTCAATATAAATACCGTACTCGGGCAGATAGAAGTCAGGCTGGTAAACTTTATAATCCGGCCCGGATGTGTTGACCTGATAATTGGCTTCATATTGGTAACGAACACCTTGCCGGTAGAGAAAATTGGCAATCTCGCATTCTTCATAGCTTTTGACCAACTCGCCCTGCAGGGTTCGAATGTCGTTTTCCAATATGTATTGGTTATAAGCACCCAGGCTATCAAAGTCATACTGACTTTTATACGGATGGTTAAAACGAACAAAATAGGTCAACAGGCGTGATTTATAGCGGTCATCTTGCAGTAGCAATTGAATCTGTGCATCAACAAATCGAGTGCGTAATTCGGGATCTTCGGCCATTTTGTCAATTAACGGCACCATCTCTTCAACTTGGGAAATGATATGTTTGCCAAGGCCATGAAAAGTCTTCACAGTCAGGTCTTCGATGGCAAGTTTTTCTTTGATGCGCTCAGACATTTCTTCGGCAGCCTTGCGAGCATAGGCCAGCATCAATATCTGATTGGGTTTGGCTAAACCAGCATTGATCAAGTAGCCGGCACGACCTATCATCGTGCTGGTTTTTCCAGTGCCTGCGCCGGCGAGTACCAAGTTATGCTGCTCATCGATGATGCACGCCCGCCGCTGATGCTCGGTTAGTGGATTGGTTTCTACTTTGTCGAAATAGGATTGGTATCTGAGGAACTGTCGATCAATGAATGCCTGATTCAAACTTTCGACCTGACGATGTCCACCCTCAAGCAGTGGCAATATCAGTTGATAATCCAGCAAGACTTCTGGTTTGAGATGACGTTGGCAGTCTTTACGTTTGAATCCTGCTGCTAACCATTGATGGGATTTTAACCATTGATGAGCTGTGGCATGCCGGATGTAATGATGACCGGTAAATAGTAGCTTGGCTTCCTGTGCAGCTTGATTTAAAGCCGGTTCGAACTGTTGGTAAAACCGCTGGATGTAACTTCGAATATTGTTGTTAAGCTTGGATTGCAGTTGCCTGGATAGTGCTTTTTCTATGCCGCCGAAATGGAAAACTTGCTTATCTTGAATGCTAATGACCAAAACATCCCAAAACCAGCCTGAATGAATAGTCACGCCCGATTCAATACTCAGGATATCGATGTGATGGCAATTATTATTTGAGTCGACAAACTCGATTTTGCCATTGGTGAGTGCGAGCGATTGATAATCGTTGCTTGAGGCAAAAAAACTTGCCAATAGACTAATTTGATAAGTTAAATTATCCGTGCGGTTGTTAAAGCGGGGCATATGTCCTTATTGCTCGATATAGTGAGTTAACTCAAAAGGCCTAAAGCTCGCCTCCAGCATTAGGAGATGGTTAGGTTATTTGATTGCCAGAAATACCAGGCAGGATAGGGATTGAATCCGTTATAAGTTGGTCAGGCAAACGCTTCTATCAATAGGGGTAAAGCGGATCATGAACCCAATCACCATCCGCTGACAGACATTTTATTTGATTAACGAATCAAAAACTCGTCTTTGCTACGACCTTCAGCAATCAAAGCTTGCATCCATTTTGGTGCTAAACCACGACCGGTCCAGGTGTCTGACGGATTGTTGGGGTTAGCATATTTAGCAGGGACAAAAGATTTGGTTTTTTTGGATTTTTTATCCTCAATGATCTCGACTGTTACGTTAATAGACGATGCTAATTCTTTAATTTGCGCAATAACGTCTTTACGCATGCCGTTTTGCTTGGTTTCTAATTCAGCTTGAGCATCTGTAATCAGTTTTTGTAATTCGATTGTAGAGAGTTCTTGGATGTTTATCATTGATAAATAATGAAGTTAAAAAATGCAATTATATCAGTTTCTGCTAATGTGGTTGGCGATGATATTATTATTGTCGCAGCGTTAGGCAGCTATCCTGAAGCACAACAGGCGGTATTATAAACAGATACTTTCCTAACTTTTAGTTAATCACACAATGCAGGCTTTACGACTGAACAACGGATTATCGTATTGTCCGGATATTGCCAAACCAAACGTTAGTGCCGATCAAGCCTTGATACGATTGAGTTTGGCAGGAATTTGCGCCACTGATCTGGAGTTGGTGAAAGGCTACGCCGGTTTTACCGGCATCCTTGGGCATGAATTTGTCGGTGTGGTCGAAGCCGTTGATAACCCCGAACATCAGCAATGGCTTAATCGACGGGTAGTGGGATCGATTAATATCGGTTGCAATCATTGTGATGCATGTCTGAAAGAGGGCGCTGAACATTGCCAAAACCGCAAGGTGCTGGGTATTCGCGGTAAGGATGGCGTATTTGCTGAATATTTTTCGCTACCTGTTGCCAACCTTTATTCGGTGCCGGATGAGGTTTCTGATGAGGCCGCTGTATTTACCGAACCATTAGCTGCTGCGATACGTGTCGTCAAACAGTTGGAATCAATAGCCATTAAGGTGATAGCGGTGATTGGGCCAGGACGATTAGGTCTGTTGATTGCCCAGGTTTTGGCATTGGCTGGTTATGAAGTGACCGTGCTTGGACGATCCGAAAGTTCATTAGCATTGCCCCGGCACTGGCAACTGAAGACTGCCTTGATTCAAGATATTGCCGATAATTGCTTCGAATGCGTGGTAGATGCTAGCGGGCAGGTTAGTGGTTTTCGGCAAGCGTTAAGAATCCTTAGGCCGCGCGGTATTCTGATGTTGAAAAGTACCTTTTCAACTCTGGAGCCCGTTGATTTAAGTAAAGTGGTCGTCGCAGAATTGACTATCCTGGGTTCACGTTGCGGCCCCTTTGCTGATGCACTGACACTGTTAAAACAGCAACTGATACCGATTGAAAGTCTGATTGACGGGCGTTATCACTTGAATCAAGGTTTAGCTGCATTTGATCATGCCGATCAACCGGGTGTGAGAAAAATTCTATTACATCCATAACTCAACTTCACGCTGATAGATTCAGTCTTGTCGTTATTTACTAAAATTAGTTTGAAACATGAAAAAGAACAAAAAAGTTAAAAATGTAGGCCTAAGCGAAAAAGAGATTGAGGTAGGCTGTTTATATTTCACTACTGCAAACCAATATCGTGCGGTACTCGCGATGAAGGGTGAGTTCTTAATTTATGCGCCCAGCTCGGAAGGCATTGAAGCATTAAGTTCTACAGAAATGCCATTTGAAAATTCGCCCTTCAAAAAATGTCAGATCGTTACCTTTGCCAAAAAAGATTACCAGGATTTCGAATTTAATGGTGCTAAGGCTATCAAGCATAAATTGAATGAATCTCAGCTTGCAGAAGCAGTAAAGCAATGTAATGCAAAGTCTGCTATAGCTGAATTGTTGGCAGAGCAAAATTAGCCGGTGGCTGCAATTGGGGATAGGCAAAGTCAACCGCAGGCAGTCGTTTTGTCGACTCACTCTGGCCCCATTTACTGGCGCTTGATAGCTTTAATTTTTAGAATTGAGTTGCCCGCATGCTGCTAATACATCATCGCCTTTAGCAATTCTTATTAAAGTTGGTATTTTAAAAGTATCTAAAACTGCTTTAAACTTTTCAATTTTATCTAAATCGGGACGTTTGTAATGTGATCCTGGGAATGAGTTAAAAGGAATTAGGTTTATATAAGCACTTTTACCAGATAGTATCGTTCCCAACTTTTTAGCATCATCCGGCGAGTCATTAAAATCTTTTATCAGAATATATTCATAAGTAATAAATTGCTTTTTAATTAAAGGTATCTTATCAATATATTTCAATACCTCATCAAGCGGATATTTTTTATTAATGGGAATAAGTTCATTTCTCTTTTCTTCAAAGGGGGAATGAAGAGATAACGCCAGGTTCACGCCAGGGATTTCCTGGCTCCATCTTTTAAGTCCGGGAATATAACCAGCAGTTGATATAGTAATTTTTTGAACACCAATTGAAGTGCCGTGTTGTGATAGAAAGATTTCACAGGCTTTTTTAACGGCATCAAAATTATGTAAAGGTTCGCCTTGTCCCATAAAAACAATATTTAAAATCCTCTCTTCTCCAGGCCTGTTGTTTGCTAGCCAACGCCAAGCCTGGAGAAACTGGCCAACTATTTCACTTGTCGTTAAATTTCTTTTAAGCCCTTGTTCTCCGGTAAAACAAAAAGAACAATTCATTGCACAGCCAACCTGTGATGAAAGGCAAATAGAATATTTATTATGAAACGGAATAAGGACAGTTTCAACTTTATGATTGTCTTTAAACTTGAAAAGAAATTTTACTGTTCGATCATTTTTTGACTCATAAACCGTATCGACTTCGGGGAGAGAAAAGTCGAAATTTTCTTCAAAAAACGCTAATGAAGATTTGGCGATTTTATCAAGGCATTGAACATTTTCTTTTTTCTTATAGTACCAATTAAAAAGAACTGCCGCTGCTGAATTATTTAAGTTATTTTCATGTATAACAGTTTCTAAATCTGAATAGTTTAGGTCGTAAAAAGATTGTTTCAAAAAGTTTCTCCTGGCAATGCCAATATTTTATCCATAGCAATCAGCTTGAGATATTGTATTTTATATCTCAATAATATGTAAGCCATATTATTTTATTTTAGGGGAAATAGCCGATTGGCGGCCATCTTTAAAATTAGGTTTGTGCCGCTATCAAGCGCCAGATTGTTTTTATGATTTAAAACAAGGTCTCATTTTTAAACATTGTTAACAATCTAACGATTTCATGGTGAATTGGCGAGGGTTGAGCTGGCGGGTTTTCTAAGAAATCCGAGAAGCCTTTAATATCAGCGATTTTTTCTTTATTGACGACATTAAAGCCCATGCTCCAATCGGCAAATGAGCGTTCTTCTATGGGTTTTTTATAGATCAGCGAGACCTTAAAGTGTCGGGGGTCTTGTTTGATGGTGTTAAACAGCTCATTTACTAACTGTTCTTCGCCCTCTAAAATCTGAATAAAAAACGGGTCGAGATAATGCAGCATGCCCGAAATGTTGTAGCTTGCATTTTTGTGTCTGGATTTATTGAGCAAGTTTTTTAGCTCGTCGTCTGACCATTTGTGTTTGGAAACACTGGTATACACATAGCAATATGTCGACATTTTTTAGCTCCGTAAAACGTTTGATGCGTTTTTTTAGCAGTAAACCACAGTCATCAACAATTGTGTTGAAATTACCAGCTTTATCGCTGCATGGATTACTTTTTTATAATGCGCATTTAATTTTGCCGGGTGAAATATGCAAAACTTCATGACTGTGTTGCAAGCCGATATTACGACTTTAAATGTCGATGCCATTGTTAATGCTGCTAATCGTTCATTATTGGGCGGTGGTGGGGTGGATGGAGCGATTCATCGTGCAGCAGGGTCGGAGTTGTTGGCCGAATGTCTTTTGTTGGATGGTTGTGAAACCGGGGCAGCCAAGATTACTGGCGCTTATCAGTTGCCGGCGAAATATGTGATTCATACGGTGGGGCCGGTTTGGCAGGGCGGGCAGCATAATGAAGCGGCCTTGTTGGCGGCTTGTTATCAAAATTGTCTACAATTAGCTATGCAGCATGCCGTAAAGTCGGTGGCTTTTCCTGGTATCAGTACCGGGGTTTATCACTTTCCGAAACGTCAGGCCGCTGAAATAGCGGTGACCACGGTCAACAACTACCTAAGTGCCCAGCAGTCCGGTATTCAAGTGCTGTTTTGTTGTTTTTCTGCGGAAGATGCGCGTATTTATCAATCTGTGTTGGCACTCACGATCTAATCAATCTGGAGTGAATGTTGTAAATAATGGTATCTCTACTGAGGCCTTTGTGAGGCAAAAATTGGCAAGTTGTATCGGGAATTATCAGAATGATAAGCGGACACCCACTTCTACAATATGATTTGAAACATAAGCTTGGCCGAGACGGGTTTCATAACGGATAAAGCCAGCGCCACCATTGGGTAAGGTTGCACTGACAGAGCCACCTAGATTGGCGTAGTCACGATCCGGATCGCCGGTTTGAACGATGAAATTACCGAACCCTGGCGCGGCTTGAGATAAGCGCATCTCGATTAAGCGGTTGTCGTTTAGATATTGATGATCCCATTCCACACGAACGGCTGGGGTGATCACACCCCATGAAGTGCTGATTGCGTAACCGATTTGGGTGCCTAAACTACTGATAAGTGATTGGTTGGTTTGGGCGCTGGTCGTCAGGTCGAATCCATCGCCACCCTGTTCCTGATAGCCTTTTATATGCATGCCAAGATACTCCATGCGCAGGTACGGACCGATGACCCACTCCTGCCAACTCACATCCTTTCCGCTGCTCAAGGCAAAGCTGTACTGATCGCCTGTGCTATCGGCATTTGACTGTCCGTTGAAGCCTTGATAAGCATATTGTCGATTGAATGCGTATTGATTGCCGCCATAATTGGCTACCCAATCCAGATAAAAATCTTTTGGCAAGAAGTAGCTGCCGTAAACAGCGCCCATAAAGGTGTCACTGTTCATATGGCCTGCCGAATCAACGTAATCAGTTGCTGAGTGGGTGTAATTAAACGCCAGACCAGACACCAAGTTATCGTTGATTCGGTAGTCCGCACCCACGGTAACCGTTTGCGCTTGCGAGTTAAAGCCACGATCCCAGAAGGTGTTTTGTTGCTTCCCAAAGTTAAGCCGGGTCTGCACAAAAAAACCTAAGGGACTATCGCGGAAAAGTTCGTTATCGTCACCGGCAGCACCACCTAGCGTATTTAACCCTAGTGCTTGTGCCAGCTGGCTAGTCGACATCTGAACACCATTAAAATTAAACGACAAGGGCGAACTTCCGCCGCCTCCGCGTATGCTAGCCAGTCTTGCAAGCGGCGCATCCATACGGGTAGAGCTAAATTTAACCGGGCCAGCCATTTGGCTGGGTACTTGATCAGGTGTTAACGAATCGACAGCTGCCTTTTGTTGTGACAAGCTGAGTTGCTGCAACTGTATGCAACGATCGATCAAACTTCCGGTCGGTGCCGAGCAGCCCTGGTTTAATGCTGTGGCGAAGTCTTCTTGATTAGTCGTTAGCGCTGAGTCGGTGATAGTGTCGCTGGCAAAAGGTACAAGATTCCAAGGTGTTATTTGTCCATTACCACTGCCAAATGGCAAAACTGTACCTAGTAGATATTGGTTTTCAGGTAGTGTCGGGTCGAAATAGATGTTGTAATTGCTACTGATGCTGCTGAGTTGATTGACGCCGTCGGGTAAAATGACCCGGCTAGTATAGAGCGCTGCGCCGGGTGTGCTATTGCCGTCGATCAATTGCAACATGTTGCCGCTGCTTAGGGTTATCGAATTCCAGGAAAAATTGTTGGCAGGTGCTGTGCCTGTTATCCCAAGGTCGACACCGGCCAACCCCATAGTGTGCTGCGTTGAGACGGGGCCTGTGAAAATCAAGTCGGCATTGGCGGTATTCCAAAGCGTGTTTTGGGTGCTGGCATTATTGAAATCGCCAGTGATGATAAAAGTGTCGCCGCTATCGGCTACTAGATAACCGTCAGTGCCTATCGAAAGGTTGTTGAACAGGTTAGTGGATGGGTCGCTTTCATAGCGGGCACTATTGCTAAAATTGCCGGTAAAACTGACTGACGAGTCCGTAACTTTGAAAACCCCTTCATTGGTCACATTGCCTTCAATGACATGGGGGTCTAAACCGGTAATTTCCACTATACCTTGAGCGGTATTGTAAAAATTTCCGCTGCCTTTTAGTTGTCCTGTGGTTGCGAGATTGAATTGGCCGGTATTCGTGATCAGGCCGGAGTTATTTAATTCGCCGGTGTTGATTAAGTTACCTTGATTGATTAAATCGCCAGCATTGTTGATAGTTCCCTGATTAGTCAGGCTGCCGATATTGTTAAGTGCGCCACCGGTTTGGATGTTGAGGTTACCGCTGGTTAGATTGGTCAGATTGGCTTGATTATTTATAACGCCAGCATTGTTGATAATTCCCTGATTAGTCAGTGTGCCGGTGTTATTAAAAGCGCCTTGATTGGAGAACAAGCTGTTGTTCGAAAAAATACCTGTGGAGTGGGTTAGATTGGCATTGTTATTGATAAGTGTGCCGTCATTAATGAAGGAGCCGGAGGTGCTGTAGTAGAAACCAGGGTTTGTGATTAGGGTATTTCTCGTTGGATTATTAGAGCCGATGCTAATGGGTGTTACCGTCACCTGAAAGGGTGCAAAGCCAGGTTGACCATCGCTATCGTTTCCGAAGCTGCCGCCCACATTGGGTTGGTAGTCGAAATCCAGTGTGCTTCCAAGGCCGATAAAGTAGGTTCCGGGTACTTTGGGTGCCAATAATGTGGTTGCTGGCGGGCTTTGGAACTCTTGATTTAGGATTAATCCGCTTTGACTTCCAAAGCCAGGATAGATGATGCCCGAAAAAAAACCTGCCGAACCAGGCTGAGCGGGCGATATCCAGGCTGTGTAAAGCTGGATAATACAATACGGACAATAACTGGTATCGCCCTCTTGAATGTTAAAACTACCAGCCAGGGTGACGCTGGAGCCCGAGCTAACGGTTGCTGAATTGGCAGAAAAACTCCCACTACCTACTGCCGAGAAAGACGGCTGGCTTATGGAAACACTGCGGCCAATAACTGACCAGGTGACATCTGACGATAGAGTATCAGCCGAAGAACTCGTTGATGAGCATAGCAAGAATAAGCCAAGTCCTTTTTTATATAAGTTGTCTATGCTCATGCTTAAGGTTAAGTAATTAAAAATATTATCCTGCTGCTGACTTGCCTATCAATAAGTAGATTGTCCGGTTATAGGGGTAGGTCAGTTATTGCTGATGGAGGGGCGTGCAAATTATGTTCGGTTTAGTTTATCAGCTCCTGCTTTATTAATGTACGTGGAGCCACAAACAGAGCGGCTAGCAAGAAATTGGCATGAATTTTGGTCAATTTTTACTATTCAGCTTGACGGTTGATAGTTTTGCTGTAGAATCCGCGGCTCCAACTGCGGAGCGGTAGTTCAGTTGGTTAGAATACCGGCCTGTCACGCCGGGGGTCGCGGGTTCGAGTCCCGTCCGCTCCGCCAAATCGCTTGTTTTATATCTATTTTTTTCCCGTGGTTTGATTGTCTATATTCGATGCATTTAAATCGAATTGTTTAGGCTTGAAATATCAAATTTCGTCGCCATAATTTCTCTGCAATCAAAAGCATTTTTCATAAACACAGAGGAGAATAGACATGAACAAACTAAGTCCATTTGTTAGTCACGGCCTGTTTGATGAATTGTTTCGCGACGTTAATCCCGGTTATTTTATCAAGCCCTTGCACGGCGATGGTTTACCGGCACAAATCAAAGTCGATGTAAAAGAAAATCCCAACGAATTTGTTGTTGAGGCAGAAATTCCCGGAGCCAGCAAAGACAATATTCACGTCAATATAGACGGTAATGTAGTCACTGTACGTGCCGAAATTAATCAAGTAGATAGCCAGAACAAAGACGATAAGACGCTCCGCAGTGAACGCTATTACGGTGAGGTGTCCCGCAGTTTCCAATTGCCGGTGGATGTTGACGAGTCTGCCAGTAAAGCTCGCTACGAAAACGGCGTACTAACGCTGAATCTGTTGAAAAAACAGAAGCAGGGTGGCGGTCAGCGCATGATTATCGAGTAATATTCAACGGGTGGGCGCGCTCAGCGTCCACCCTCAGTTATCAATATTCAACTGCCGATAAAGGCGCCAAATAATTTTAAAAGTCTTGGTTAATGTGACATCGTTCTGATCTACCCGCTTATCTATTTCATGCTTATCCAGCCAACGACTTTCGTCTATTTCGTCTACAGCCAATTCAAAAGGGCCGTTATGGTGACAGCGATAGACCTGAATAAACTCCATGCCTAAGTCTGGCGTGGGTTCCAGTTTGAATAAAGCTGTTAAATCAGCTGTTACGCCGAGTTCTTCCTGCAATTCTCTGGGCGCACAGATGTCGTAAGTTTCGCCGTCATCAACATGGCCGGCAGCTGAAGTGTCCCAAAGGCCTTGGTTAAGGTCTTTTTTCTGCGAGCGTTTTTGCAATAATAGTTGCCCAGCTGCGTTAAATAGCAAAATATGCACAGCTCGGTGACGCAAGGCTAGTGCATGAATTTCACTGCGCAAGCGGCGGTCTATGATTTGATCGTGCTCGTCAACGACGGCTAGAAACTCATTATGCATGGTTGACTATCGATTCCAGAGTAAAGGTCGTGTATGGTATCGCTTTTTGATGGCATCTTTCAGGACAAATATGGCTAGAAGAAGTGAACATACCCAAGAGCAAATCCGGGAAATGGTGCTGACTGCAGCGGAAAATATTGTTATTGACGAAGGTTTTAATGCCTTGACGGTGCGTAAGGTGGCCATGGAGATTGGCTACACTGTCGGTAGTATTTATATGGTATTTACCAACATGGATGATTTGATCATGCATGTTAAAGGCCGGGCTCTGGATGTAATAGATGAGCAATTACGTAACGCTGAAGTCGGTGAGACGGTCGAAGAACATATTCAGCATTTAGCCGATATTTATCTGGCCTTTGCACATAAAAATTTTAATCGCTGGCGTATGATTTTCGAAGCCATCAATGATGCACCTGCGCCGGAGTGGTATCAACAGAAAATTAATGATGTGTTTGGTGTGGTAGAAGACTTGTTTCTTCAGCTACTTCCGGATCATTCTGTTGAACAGGCACATTTGGCAGCGCGTGCTTTATGGAGCGGAGTGCATGGTGTTTGTGTGTTGTCTTTGAATGGCAGCCTTGGCAGAGTCGGCGCCGAAAACGCCGAGACCACGGTAAAATTGTTGGTACAAAGTTTTATTTTCGGGCTGTTGCGGACGAAATATCCGGCAGACGCAGTACAACCAAAAATGTAGACAACCACATTAAGCCACCTAATGTCAGCAAGGCCGCAATCGGACTGACTTGCTGTGAGGCAGCAAAGGTATACGTACCTACCGATAGCAACATGGCAACATTCTGAAAGAAATTTTGCATGGCTACTGCGCCACCGCTACCAATACTTTGTTGGCCTATTTCCTGTAAGGCGGCATTGATAGGCACGATAAACATACCACCTGCAGTACCCATCAAAAACAGCACCATACGTGCCGGCCAAACAGCCTCGGTAAAACTCAAGCACATGATTAACAATGCCATCAAATAGGCAGGAATGCGGGCGCGGCGTAAATGTTCCAGTGGAATCAAGCGCGGAACCAAGGCTGAACCGGCGATGATGCCTAAAGCCAGAAATAAAGTCAGATTAGCAATGTCGCTAGCGTTATGTGACATTAAAACCAAGGGTGCCCATGCAATAATGATGACACGAACGCATGCTGCTGTAGCCCAAAACAGCGACGAACCCAATACGGCAAAGCGAGAACGTGGCAAGGCTAAAAAGCTGCCTACTTCCTGAAAAAACAGCACAACTTTCGAACCGGGAGCCGGTTTACGGCTGATGTTGGTGGGTAAAAACAAAGTGGTTGCTGCAGATATCAAATATAAAACCACAGTGCCCAATAAGGCCCAGGTAATCGAATAATCGGCGACTTTTGCCCCTACCACCATGCCGGTCAAAATAGCTAATATTGTCGAGCCTTCAATCCAGCTATTGGCTTTCACCAGGCCGTTGTGTCCAGCCAGTTCCGGCAAAATACCGTATTTGGCCGGGCTGTATAAAGCGGCGCCAACCCCAACCAGGCAATAGGCAATTAAGGGTTCTATGTTGATCAGCAATAAACCGGCGCCTGCAGCCTTGATGATATTGGCGACGATCAATACCCTCGATTTAGCGTAATTATCGGCAAATGCGCCCACCCAGGGTGCCAAAACTACAAAGGCGATTAAGAACACGCTTTGTAAGGCCGGTATATACCAACTGGCCGGCTCGGCTGTTTGCATCACCAAAGCGATGACGGTAAATAAAATGGCGTTATCGGCAAATGCCGATAAAAACTGGGCGATCAGAAGAGGGTAGATGTATTTGCTCATGCTGATTTACGCCTCGCTAGTGATGAGTTTAGCCGCCAGCTCAGTAGCGGCTAGGTAATCGGTTTTACCCGTTGGCAATACCGGCACTTTTTCCACCACAAATACTTTTTTGGGCAAAGTTATCGAGGCTACACCGGGTGAGGCTTCGGCTAATTGTTTGGGGATGGCGTTGGGTTGTGTAGTGTAGTCAATAACACTAATTGCTCGCCCTTTTTAGGGTCAGGCAGGCTGACTACGGCGTGTAAGGCGGTCGGCCATGCATGGCTTGCCAATTGTTCCACGGCGGTCAATGAGACCATTTCGCCGCTGATTTTAGCGAAACGCTTGCTGCGGCCTTGTATGCTAATAAATCCTTCTTCATCCACATTAACAATGTCACCGGTGTCATACCAGCCTTCGCCGTATAGTGAACAGGGCGGCACCAGGACGCCGGGATTATCCGGCAGCAAATAGCCCTTCATGATATTGGGGCCGGCCACATGTAGTTTGCCGCCTGTTTCGATGCCGGGTATGGACTCGAGCTTGTGCAGCATATCCGGCATGAAGCGGCCGACCGTACCTGCTTTGTAATCCATAGGTGTGTTGACGGAAGTGACTGGGGAAGTTTCGGTGGCACCATAGCCTTCCAGGACACGAATGCCGAATTTATTCAGCCACAGGCTGCGGGTGTTTTCATGCAGCTTTTCAGCACCGGCTACCACGTAGCGAAGACTGAAAAAATCGTAAGGATGGGCTTTTTTGGCATAAGCGGCCAGGAAGGTGTTGGTGCCAAACATAATGGTGGCGCCCACTTCGTAAGCCATTTCCGGAATCACCGCATAGTGCAGCGGCGAAGGATAAAAAAATGTGGTCATGCCATTCATAACCGGTAGCAGGGTGCCGACAGTAAACCCAAAAGAATGAAACATTGGTAAAAAATTTAGCACTACGTCGGTAGGGTTAAAGTCGATGCGGGACTTTATTTGCTGATGATTGGCCAGCACATTCGCGTGCGATAGCACTACGCCTTTGGGTGCCCCTTCTGAGCCGGAGGTAAACAACACCACTGCAGCATCATCGCTATCGTAAAAGTGACTTTTGTACCAATAATCAGCGGTTTTGGCCTGTATCAGAGCTGTTAGTTTATCAAGGCCTGACAGTGATCTAGCCAGATCTTCCAGGTAAACCAATTTAACCCGCTCGGCCAACGCTGCGGCTTCGTGTTCTAGATGCGCTAATTCTATGAACTTGCGTGAGGTTAGCACCAAGTTGACTTTGCCGGTTTGGCAAGCCGAAGCCATACCAACGGAACCTGTGGAGTAATTTAGCATCGCGGGTACTCTGCCGTATAACTGCAAGCCTAATATGGCACACAGGGTTTTGGTCGAATTGGGCAGAAATACACCAACATTTTCAGCTGTGCTGGTCAATGGTTTGATTAGCTTACCCAATATGATGCTGCGCGTTATCAGGTCATCGTAACTCAACGGTTGCCGATCCAAGTCTTCCGCCACGGTATGTTTGCCACCGTGTAGCCGACGAGCTGCTAATAAACCGGAGAAGATGGTTTGTTGATAGTGGCTGGTAACGAACATCATTTCAGTCATGATGTCGGTCAGAATGTGGCCACTGTGTTTACGTCGGGCTTTGCCGGTAAATTCGCCGTGGGTATCGATACGGGTGGGCGGCATGATGTGGATAGTGATTTTCGGAAACCAGCGCAAACGCACGATATTTTTCAGCTTGGAAAAATGGCTGTATTCAGCGCCCTCGATGCGAACCGGTAAAATCGTTGCGCCGGATTTATCAGCTACCATGCCGGTGCCGTCGTATATTTTCATCATCGAGCCGGTGACGGTGATGCGCCCCTCGGGGAAAATGACGGTTTTGGTATCGTTTTGCAGGTGATGAATCAGGGCTTTTAATGACAGCGGATGGGTCGGGTCCATCGGAAATACTTTGGATAAGCGCAGGAAAGGTTGTAGCCACCAGCGCTGGGAAATTTGGGTATCAATGGCAAATGTGATGTCGTCCGGTAAAAATACGCCCAGCAAAAGTGGGTCAAGAAACGAAACGTGGTTGGATACAATTAATACCCGCTCACCGGCTTGATGGTAATTATCCAGGCCATTTATTTTGACGCGAAAAAGCAGTGTCAGTAGCCAGTGCAGAAATTTCTTTAACATTATTATGCCTCCTGGGGGCGCATCTTAGCAGACGAATTGTGATTTGCAGGCGATACTATAATTATTAAATAAACAATGTTCAATTAATATTTGAATTGGTTTTGAGGTTGTGTAAGATTTTTGCATTGAATTTGTTTGGCGAGAATTTTACTTGGGAAGGTGGGGGCGATTAGAAAGCAGCTTGGTCAAATGAAACATATCCTGGGTTAAGTGCCAGTTATTTATAGCTGGCGCTTTACTATTCCTATGGTTTTCTTGCGTGTATTATTGGACGCACTGTCTACGGTGATATGTCTGAGTTGGTAGTTATTTATATGTTTGTTTAAAAAGAGAGGTGTGCGAATGTTTGCAAAAAAAGCCATTTTGATTTTATTCGGCCTTACGGTTTTATTGCTGGGCTGTAAAAAAGACCTCAAGCCCGATGAGCAGGGGCTGGCTGTTCAGCCTCTGCAGGTTTATTACACCCAATTCAGTCTATACCAGGAAAAAAATAATTTTCGCACCACTAATTACCGTAAAGGCGTATTGATCCCTATTAATACGCCAGTCAACCTACTTTCCATAGACTCTGATACTGCCTTGCTTAAGCTACAGGCAACCGGCCAACCGCTGACTATCGAAAATGTGCCCAAGTTTACCAAAGACAGTATGGCGATTGCTTTTAGCAAAATTGCCGGCACAAACAAAGTGGATCTTAGTGTGTTTACGAAAGCTGAGCAGGAAAGTATTTTGTCGGGCCAAGTCAAGCCAGGTATGAGCAAACAAGCCGTGCTGGCAGCTATTGGCTATCCGCCTCAGCATGAAACTCCTACGCTGGAAGCCAATTCCTGGACTTATTGGTCCAATCGCTTCAATCGTTTTATCGTGAACTTCAAAAACGATAAGGTAGAAAATATTGTCGACTAATTCTAAAATTCCTAGTCGCTGCGATGTGCTGGTTATTGGCGGTGGTCCAGCCGGTTCCAGTGTTGCGGCTTTACTGGCTAAGCAGGGTATTGATGTGGTGTTATTGGAGAAAGCTTTACATCCGCGTCCGCAAGTGGGTGAAAGTCTGATTCCTCACGTCTGGAAATATGCTGATAAGACCGGGGTTTCTGCTCTGATTGAGCGGGAGGGCTTTGTCGCCAAGGCAGGTGGCATCACAGTCTGGAATGGAAATATTAGCCGGATTGCCTTTTCCGAATTCGGTTTTGATCGGCCAGCTTTGCATGTGGAACGAGACATTTTTGATCAGCTGTTGTTGAAACATGCGGAAAATCTGGGTGTAAGTGTTTTTCAACAGGTGGCCGTTCGTAAGGTAAGGTTAGATTTAGACTCTCCCAATATAGGCTATGTAGATAGGCGGGGAGGGGATGCGGTTGAAGGCAATATTACCTGTCGCTTCGTCATTGATGCTAGTGGGGCGTCTGCAGTATTGGCAGGTAAGTTTAAATCCAAACGGCTGGTGGATTCGAGTATGCGCTTCTTGTCCTTATGGGGGCATTTTAAAGGTTCTCGTTATGTCGCTGCTGATGGTCGCAGTTATCCTGCCAGTGAAGTCAATACTGTTCGCCCGGTAACTTTTGTTACCTCGTTTGAGGATGGCTGGATCTGGCATATCGCCATGCGCCAATACGCCAGTGTAGGCCTGGTCATCAACACTGAGCGGGCGCGAGCCATGGATAAATCGGAACGGGAAGGTTTTTTCCTGGACACCTTAAAGAAGGCGCCTTACCTGGAGCGTTTACTGGATAATGCTGAATACTTGCCCGGCTCATTTAGTCAGCGACCGGATTATTCTTATTATTCTACCCGTTTGTGCGGGGAGAATTTTTATTGCATCGGCGATGCAGCGTCCTTTGTTGATCCCATTTATTCTCATGGGGTGTTAAACGCCTTTTACAATGCCTCTATCACGGCCTTGGCGGTCACTGAGTCACTGAAGGATTTTACTCGTCGTGGACGTCATGCCCAGCTGTGCGAGAATCGCATTCGGCAGTTTTACGGCTTTTCGCGCTCACTGGCTTTAGGCGAGTTTGGCGGTGATGGGGTGGATGCGGAATTGGTAAGACGCTTTATGCGCCAAGTCCCATCGGTGGAATTGGAGTTGATGTTGGCGGCGGCGTCTATGTCCGAGCGTTCAGAAAACTTTCACAGACTAAGCATGCATGCAGGGCTCAATCTGCATCCTGTTCGCTCCAAGGCGCATGTTATGGAAGGCTTGGCGCTTTAATTCTGAAGCCAAAGTCTGTACAGGATGATTGCAGGCTATGCGAAACCTAATGGTTTTAATGAGGTTAGAGCATAAAAAAGGCCAATGTCAGAAGTGACATCGGCCTTTTGCAATTTATAATCGATTGACGATTAAGCCATTGCGCGTAATCTGGTGTTCAGTCGGCTTTTGCTGCGCGCTGCTTTATTTTTGTGAATCAAGCCCTTGGTGACGGCTGAATCTATAATCGGCATTGCAGTTTTAAAAGCTGCTTGTGCTTGTTCTTTGTCGCCAGCTCTGACGGCGGCGAGTACTTTTTTGATGAAAGTACGAAGGTTGCTGCGCTGTCCAGTATTGCGAATACGGCTTTTCTCTGCCTGACGCGCTCTTTTTTTAGCTTGTGGTGAATTAGCCATAAAGTATCAGTTAAATCGAGTTAATTAGAAACCGTGTATTATCTTTTTGGATGCTATGATTGTCAACCTTTTAATACCTTAAATTTCGTTTTATCCAAGGAGAGGACGGCATTGAGTAAGCAGCTTTATAAATCTACGGCTATTGTGAGTAGTATGACCTTGATTTCACGCATCATGGGTTTTGTACGTGACATGCTGATTGCCAATCTTTTTGGCGTCAGTGCCGCTACCGATGCTTTCTTTGTAGCCTTTAAAATCCCTAATTTCCTGCGACGCTTATTTGCCGAAGGTGCTTTTGCGCATGCTTTTGTGCCGGTTTTGATGGATTATAAACAAACTGGTGATCAGCGGGAACTAAAGCTTTTCATAGACCGTACCGCCGGTACCTTGGCTGGAATACTGTTGATGCTGACGTTGGCAGGTATTATTGCTACTCCGCTTTTGATTCTGTTTTTTGCGCCTGGTTTTTTGTGGGAAGGCGATCAATATTCTATGGCTGTCGCCATGTTACGCATCACCTTTCCTTACTTATTGTTCATTTCGCTAACAGCCTTTGCTGGTTCGATTTTAAACACGCATGCCAAGTTTGCAGTGCCTGCAATAACACCAGTTTTGCTGAATATTTGTATGATTATCGCTGCAATATGGTTGGCGCCATTGTTTGGGCAACCCATTCTGGCATTAGCCTGGGGGGTGTTTGCTGCCGGCTTGCTGCAGATGCTATTTCAAATTCCTGCTGTGTGGAAACTGGGTTTGTTGCCTCGATTTCGATGGGGTTGGGGTGATGCGGGTGTTCGACGTGTAATTAAGCTGATGGTGCCGGCGATTTTTGCTGTGTCAGTGGTGCAGGTGAATTTGCTTTTCGATACTTTGGTGGCGTCGTTTTTAAGCTCTGGTAGTGTCTCCTGGCTATACTATTCCGATCGTTTGGTCGAATTTCCCTTAGGCATATTGGGCGTGGCAATAGCGACTGTGGTTTTGCCCAGTTTATCTAAAAATCATGCTGCCGATGATAGTGTGGCTTTTTCCAAGTCATTGGATTGGGGGCTTAAGCTGGTGGTTTTAATTGGCTTACCGGCCACTCTGGGCTTGGTATTGCTGGCGCGACCGTTATTATCGACTTTGTTTCAATATAATGAATTTAGCGCTATCGATGTAGACATGGCGGGTAAAAGTTTAATGGCGTTTGCCTTGGGTTTGTTGGCATTTATTTTAATCAAGGTATTGGTGCCGGGGTTTACCTCACGACTGGATACCAAAACGCCGGTGCGATTTGGACTGTATTCCATTCTTAGTAATGTGCTACTCAATCTGGTGTTGGTGTTTCCATTAGCGCATGCAGGGGTGGCGTTGGCTACTACATTGTCGGCTTACCTGAATGCCGGGCTTTTATTAGCCACTTTGCTAAAGCAAAAGGTTTATCAACCAGGGAGCGGCTGGGGATTGTTTATTTTGCGTGTGGTGTTGGCCTGCGGCTGCATGGCATTGTTTTTACTGTATTTTGTCGATGCACAAAACTGGTTGGGCTGGGATGTGTCGCAAAGAGGTTTGCAATTGACGATAGCTGTCGGATTAGCGATGCTGGTTTATCTGTTTGCTTTAGGCTTATCAGGTATTCGCATTCGACATCTAACTGAACATTAATCATCTCCTTGAGATTTGCTAAAGTGGCTCCATACTCATGTAGAATGCATAAACTTTACTTAGATCATTAGATTCAACATTATTTAATCAGCTATGAAAACAAGAACAATCGGTTTTATTGGTGGCGGTAACATGGCAACCAGTCTGATGAGTGGCTTAATTGCCAGCGGCCATTCGCCGCAACAAATTTGGGTATCAGACACTGCTGCGACCATTCTGCAATCGCATCGTGACCATCTAAACGTCAATGTATCCAACGATAACAATAAAATTGTTCAGGAAGTGGATGTGGTGGTGCTGGCGGTTAAGCCACAAGCTATGCGTGAAGTACTGTTACAAATCGCGCCTGCAGTACAGCAAAAAAAATCACTGGTGGTATCCATTGCCGCAGGTATTTCTCAAACCAGTCTGGCCTTATGGCTGGGTAGTGATGTGGCTATCGTGCGTTGCATGCCCAACACGCCTGCATTGGTGTTGACTGGGGCAACCGCTTTGCATGCCAATGCCAATGTCGACGAGGAAGAAAAGGATCTGGCAGAGAATATTTTACGGGCTGTGGGTTTGGCATTGTGGGTAGATGATGAAGCTCAGTTGGATGCTGTAACAGCGGTTTCCGGTAGTGGACCGGCTTATTTTTTCCTGATGATGGAAGCTATGGAACAAGCGGCTGTAACGATGGGCTTGGACGAACATACGGCAAGATTGTTGGTTCAGCAAACTGCATTAGGTGCGGCCAAAATTGCCTTGGAATCCGCTGAATCACCTGCACTATTGCGTGAGCGGGTCACTTCACCCGGAGGAACCACGCAAAAAGCTATTGAAACCTTTCAGGAAAACGGTTTTGCCGAATTGGTGTCCAAAGCCCTGCAAGCGGCTAAAGAACGTTCCATTGAAATGTCCAAGCAGCTGGGAGCCGACTGATGGGATCTAATTACGTGACAGACCCGCTAGTGTTTTTAATCGACACCCTATGTTCACTTTATATTCTGGCCGTCATGCTACGGTTTTTATTACAGTGGACGCAGGCTGATTTTTACAATCCGATTTCGCAGTTTTTAGTCAAAATCACTCATCCACCTTTGCGAATAATAAGGCGTTTTGTGCCGTCGGTGGGCCGGATTGATAGTTCTACTTTGCTGTTGGCACTGGTTTTGCAAATACTAGCCAACTTTGCCATTTTGGCTGTCAAAGGCGTGGCTATCAGTATCCTGGCGTTAACCATACTGTCGTTTACCGATTTATTGAAAATGGTGTTAGATATTTTTGTCTATGCTATTTTTGCCGGGGCCATTCTCAGCTGGTTTGCAGCTGGTAGTTATGGCGGTGCATCCTCTTTGCTTTATAACCTGACCGATCCACTTTTGAACGTTTGTCGCCGGGTGATGCCCAATTTAGGCGGCATCGATCTTTCGCCTTTAGCGGCTTTGGTATTGTTACAATTGGCAAAAATGATGATTTTGCCGCCCTTGCATGAATTGGCAGGGCTATTAAGCTAATTCAAGGCCATGTTCACCAAGCCTCAATTCATTGCATACATGCTGATTCTTCCGTTATTGCTAAGCGGCGCGGATAGCTATGCCAAAAAAATGTATCGCTGGGTAGATGAAAATGGCAAAGTGTTTTTTTCCGATCAGGTACCGCCCGATCAGGTACAGCATAAGCGCGAAACTTTAAATGACAAGGCTCGCGTGTTGGATGTAGTGGAAAAGGCCAAGACAGCGGAAGAACTGGCTCAGCAAAAGCGGCTTGAAGTCTTGCGTAAAGAACAGGAAAAAGTGATTGCCAAGCAGGCGGCTGATGACAAGGTATTGTTGGCCACCTATCGCAGCATTGATGACTTAAATCGGGCTATGGAAAACAAGTTTAGCCTGATGGATGGTGAAAAAAAAAGGCTGGAAGGCAATATCGAGCGCTATGAAACACAATTGTCGCAACAGCAACTGCAAGCAGCCAATCATGAGCGCAATGGGCAAAAGGTGCCGGAAAAACTATTGGCGGAGATTCGAGCAACTCGTGAACAGATCGTACTCAGTAGTCAGGAAGTGACGCGATATGAGATAAAACGGCAAGAAGTCGAAAAAGGTTTTCAAGCAGATATCACACGGTTTGAGTTTTTGACCCGAGGATATAACACGGATAAAACGCAAGTTGACGCCCAAGCATTTAGCAGTACTAATAACGAACTGGGCTTATTTGTTTGTCAGGATGCGCAAGAGTGCGACAAAGCCTGGAAGATTGCCGGCGAATTTGTCAATAATTACGCCACCACAGGTCGGGACGTAGAAACAGAAAAACTCATCATGAGCGCTGCAGCTTCAAATGATGCTGATATGAGTTTATCCGTCTCCAGATTATTGCTGGGCGATGGTCAGCAGATATTTTTGGATATTCGCTGTAAGTCATCCAGTCTCGGTAAAGAATTGTGCGCTAGCGAAAAAGCCAAGAGCATACGTCGAGGCTTTGCTAGTTACATACAGCTGCAGTTATCGTCTCAACATTAATGTACCGATACCCTGGTCGGTAAATAATTCCAGTAAAACTGAATGCTCGATGCGGCCATCTATGATGTGTACGCTATTAACGCCGCCTTTTAGCGCGTCGGTGGCACAGCGAGTTTTCGGGATCATGCCGCCGGAAATGGTGCCATCTTCAATTAGGTTATCGATGTCAGTCAAACTTAATCCGGTCAGCAGGTTACCGGCTTTATCCATGATGCCGGGGATGTTGGTCAATAGTATCAACTTCTCGGCCTTTAACACTTCGGCTACTTTGCCGGCGACAAGATCGGCATTGATATTATAAGAATGTCCGTCCTTACCCACTCCGATGGGGGCAATCACAGGAATAAAATCACTGTTGCCGAGCATTTCTACCACGGCAGGATCAATGCTGCTGACTTCACCGACATGGCCTAAGTCAATGATTTCAGGAGCGTCCTCCAGGTTGGCGCCCGCCCTGGTGATGTTAATTTTACGAGCATGAATGAAATTGCCGTCTTTGCCGGTTAAGCCTACCGCCTTGCCGCCCTGCATATTTATCATGTTGACGATTTCTTTGTTAACCAGGCCTCCTAATACCATTTCCACCACATCCATGGTTTCGCTGTCGGTAACTCGCATGCCGTCGATAAATTCTGAGGTTTTACCCAGTCGTTTCAATAAATCGCCGATTTGTGGGCCGCCACCGTGTACCACGATAGGATTGATACCCACCAGTTTCATTATGACAATATCGCGGGCAAAACTGTGCTTGAGATTTTCGTCGATCATGGCATTGCCGCCATATTTAATCACAACCGTCTTACCCTTAAACTTTTGAATGTAAGGTAAGGCTTCGATCAGCACATGAGCAATCTGGTGGGCAGTTTTTTCTTTCATAAATAGATTTAAAATGGAAGGGAAATGTTGGGTTTAACTTGCAACATCAGCGACTTAAATTCAGTCTGTATACGTTTCATGGCATCGTGATTGTCGGCTTCAAAACGTAATGATAATACCGATGAAATGGCGGATGCTCGCACCAACCCCCAACCATCGGGAAACTCCGCCCGCAAGCCGTCAATCTTAATAATTTCAGCATTACTAAATTGGGCCAGGCTGAACATTTTTTCGATAAACAGATGGCTTTCACCTTCTGCTAATGGAATCTGCATGATAGGTGTAATCAGGCTGTCAGGCAGATCGTTAAATATTTCGCTGCTAGTGCGGGTTTCAGCGGAGAGAATTTCTACCATCCGTACTGCAGCATACAGGGCGTCGTTAAAACCAAACCAGCGATCATTAAACAAAAAGTGACCGTTGATATCTCCGGCCATGGAAGCGCCCGTTTGTTTGAGACGGGTTTGTAATGCGGTAGAACCGCTTTTACATAGTACGGGGCGGCCGCCGCACTTTTTGATTTGTTCCGGAAGATTTCTGCAGCATGCAGCATCGTAAATTGCTTCTGTACCGGGTTTGATGGATAGCACATCACGGGCGAACAGCATCATTTGTCGATCGGCCCAGATGATACGGCCACTGGAGTCCACCAGACCCAAACGTTCGCCGCTGCCATCAAAAGCAATCCCCAGGTCGGCATTATTAAGCTTTACAGCCTTGATTAAAGCTTCCAGATTGCTAGGGTTTCCTGGGTCGGGTTGATGGTTGGGGAATTGGCCGTCAATGTCACAATACAATTCAACCACATCGCAACCTATCGTTTTAAATAGGGTAGGCCCAAACTCGCCTGTCGCGCCATTGGCGCAATCCAGCACCACTGTCATCGGTCGCACGATATGCGTGTCCTCAGAAATAATGCCGATATATTCGTTGCTAAAAAGGCTGTTCTGCTCAACTGAGCCGAGCTGTTCCTGGCTATAATCGTGGTTGATCAGCCGATTTTTTAAACCGGCAATTTTTTCAGGTAACAAAGGTTCGCCATTTAGAATCAGTTTTAACCCATTGTATTCTGCAGGATGATGACTGCCTGTAACCATGATGCCGGTTCGTCCAGCGCTATGATGACTGACAAAAAACATGACGGGCGTAGGCACTAAGCCGATGTCGAGCACATCGCAGCCGGTTGCTGTGATACCCTTGATCAAGGCGGCTGTTAAGCTTGGGCTGGAATCACGGCCATCGCGAGCTACCACTATGGTCTCGATATTGAGCAGTTTGGCTTCGCTGGCAAAAGCGCGACCGATATTGGCAATATTTTCTTCGTTAAGATTTTTGCCGGCAATACCGCGGATCTCATAGTCGCAGAACAAACTTGTCAGCGCGGATTGGTCTTCAGCTAACGATTCTGAAGCAGCGAATGCTGTCTCGTCAGCGGGTTTGCTTGATACAACCTCAGTGCTTGAATTGGTTAAATCCATGTCCCAGCTTTCCATGCTAGGCATAGTTACGGCCGTGTGCGTGGACATTTCCGAGCTGGGGATGGGGGCGCTAAGGTTCGCTTCGGTTGTTACTGGTAGGCTTTCTTCAAGAAAATCAATGTCAAATGACTCATCGAAAAAGTCTTTATCGCTTGCTTCCTCAGTTGTGTCCAGCGATACAGCATCTTGACCAATAACGCGCTTGAATTGAACCATTGCGGCAATAATGGGCTGTAATTCACTTAGTTGCATAGGATAATTGCCAACGGTTTTCCCTTGTAGCAGATCCTTGGCAGCTTTAAGAATACTTCCTTGATCCTGGTGGAAGTAGTCGTTGAGTTTGCGATAGCCGACAAAAAAAGCCAGACACGCCAGTAATGCGGGTATTAGGATAATTCCGCTTAAAACCCCAAAATCTGTCAGGCTGGTGCTGGTGTCTATCCATGCATCAATTTTCCAACGGCTGTTGGCCACCTCAATACGGTTAGGGTTGTCATTTTTTTTACTGACATCGCCAATCGAACCCAGTACCAGTTGATCCTGTTTGACTTCTATCAAGCCATTGTAGGACGGTGTTTTTGCAATAATTTGTTGTGCTAAATTGGGGTTAAGACTGGCTAGTATTACGCCTATAACTTGTTGACCGTTGCTAACAGCGCTGGTAATCGCTAAGTGGCGATCTTCTGCATTGCCCTGAATCACCGGTTTGGGTTTGCCAGTCAGGCTGGAGTGTACCATTTCCAGGTCACCAAACCCCATAGGTGGGTTTTGTGACGTGTCCATCTCATTAGTGTTGGGCAGTAATAATCGTAGTCTAAGAATATGCGGAATAGCGGCTTGTAGTTTATCGGCGGTGGCTTTAATGATTTCCGGGTTGCCACTGCTGAGTGCTGCAAGCACATCCGGAGACTGCGCCAAGCCATCGACGCTTTTTTGCAGAATGTCGAGTTGCAGGGACAAGCTGACGGCCAAACTATTGGCAACGCTGTTGGCAGCATCCATTTCGGCGCTTTTGGCGCTGGCAGTCGAAAACCAATAGGCACCCATGCCAGCCAGTAAAACCATTGCGGCAGACAAGGTGGCGATAATGCTGAAAATGCGTCCCATGACTTAAAGTTTCCTAGATTATTTAATGACGACCACTGTGACCGAAGCCGCCGCTACCGCGTTGGGTAGTGTTAAATTCTGTTACACATTCAAATTCAGCCTGTACGACCGGCACAAACACCATTTGTGCAATACGTTCGCCTATCTCGATAGTAAAGGCCTTGCTGCTGCGGTTCCAACAGGAAACAAACACCTGGCCTTGGTAATCCGAATCGATAAGTCCCACCAGATTGCCCAGTACTATGCCATGTTTATGCCCTAGGCCTGAGCGTGGTAGCAACACAGCGGCTAAATGCGGATCGGCGATATGAATCGCCAGGCCGGTTGGAATCAGTGTCGATTCGCCTGGCTGCAAGATAGTAGTTTGATCTACACAAGCCCGCAAATCCAGGCCGGCAGAGCCATGAGTGGCATAACTGGGTAAATCGATACTCTTGCCTAGGCGTGGGTCAAGCAGTTTGAGCTGGATTTTTTTCATGCATTCTCTCGATGATTAGGCTAAGCAGTTGCTGCGCCAATTGTTTTTTGTCTGTCATGGCCAAATGCTGACTGCCACCGGACCAATACACTTGCAAGGCATTCCTGTCACTGTCAAAACCACCCTCTGTTTGCCCCACCCAGTTTGCCGCAATCATATCCAGATTTTTGCTGCGCAGTTTAGTGGTGGCATAGTTTTCCAAGTCATCGGTTTCTGCAGCAAAGCCAACCACAAAGGGCTTGTTGGGGAGACTGGCGACAGTGGCGATGATGTCCGGGTTTTTTTCCAAGGCTATCACGCCATCGTCATGTTGTTTTTTAATCTTGTGGTTTTGTATTTCAGCCGGTCTGTAATCCGCTACTGCCGCTGCGCCAATATAGATTGCAAAGTTGTCGGCTTGGCTAATGACGGCATCAAACATTTGCTGGGCAGTTTCTACCTTTAACAGATTTACGGACATGGGGGAGGGCAGATTCACTGGGCCGCTAATCAGCGTAACCTCAGCACCAGCTGCAACAGCGGCTTCCGCCAATGCATACCCCATTTTACCGGAACTGCGATTGGTGATGTAACGCACAGGGTCCAATGGCTCGCGGGTAGGGCCTGCGCTTATAAGTATTTTGATGCCTTGCAAAGCTAATTTGTTTGCGCCAAGTATTTGCTCACAGATTTGCGCCGGCTCAAGCATTCTGCCAAAACCCTGTTCGCCACATGCCTGATCGCCACAAGCCGGGCCAATCACTTTGACACCATGCTGTTGCAAACGAGCCAGATTATCCTGTGTCACCGTTTTGTTCCACATAGCCTGATTCATTGCCGGGGCTACGAATACCGGGCATTCGGCAGCTAAATACAATGTCGATAACAAATCATCAGCTAAACCGTGTGCCATTTTAGCCAAGGTATTTGCGCTAGCCGGGGCAATCAACAGCAAGTCTGCCCATCGCGCCAGATGAATATGTCCCATGGCTTGTTCCTGTTCAGCATCGAACAGTTCGGTATGTACTGGGTTTCCGCTCAAAGCTTGAAAAGTCAGAGGCGTGACAAATTGCTGAGCAGCAGTCGTCATTATCACGCGTACCTGGCAATTTTTTTTGCGCAACAGGCGCACCAGTTCGGCAGATTTGTAAGCGGCTATGCCACCGCAGACAGCTAATAAAATTCGCGTGGTAATAATGGTGTCTCGTAATGGTTAAGAGGGTGAATTATGGCAAACTCGACGTGATTCTTCTATTCTTAATAACGTTTTAATGGATTGGAGCAAAACATGAGCATCAAGGATTGGCCCGCAGACGAGCGGCCAAGGGAGAAATTGTTACAACGCGGCGCTGCAGCATTGACCGATGCTGAATTACTGGCGATTTTTTTACGCACGGGTACGGTAGGGCAATCAGCCGTGGATATGGCCCGGGGATTACTCAGCGAATATGGTTCATTGCAAGCATTGTTGGCTGCAGACCGAGAACGTTTTTGTCAAAGTCATGGTCTGGGTGATGCTAAATACGCCCAATTGCAAGCGGTACTGGAAATGGCGCGACGTCATTTTTCAGAAGTGTTAAAACGAGGTAATGCCTTGACCAGCCCGGAAATTACCCGTGCTTATCTTAGTGCTCAGTTGCGCGGATACAGTTTTGAGGTGTTTGCCTGTTTGTTTCTGGATAACCAACATCGAGTGATTCAATGGGAAGAGTTGTTTCGTGGCACCATTGACGGTGCCAGTGTTTACCCCAGAGAAGTCGCGAAACGGGCATTGTTTCATCACGCTGCCGCAGTTATCTTTGCGCACAATCATCCATCCGGTATCAATGAACCTAGTCAAGCCGATAGGCAAATTACCGACAAGCTGAAACAAGCCCTGGGCTTATTTGATATCCGGGTGTTAGATCATTTTATAGTTGGTGATGGCCTACCTTATTCGTTTGCCGAGCACGGCTTGATTTAAAATGCGTCAAACCCAGGAGTACAAACCTAGGTTTGTACTCCTGCAAAATATCAAGCCAACAAATTCAGTAAAATTTGCTGGTAAATTTGGCTCAAGGTTTCTAGATCTTGCAGGTCGATATGCTCATTGATCTTATGAATGCTGGCATTCACAGGACCAAGCTCAATTACCTGTGCACCAGTGGGCGCAATGAAACGACCGTCAGAGGTGCCGCCACCGGTGTCATCCAGTGTCTCAAAGCCACAGATGGATTTTATTGCCGTATGCGTGGCGTCAATCAATTCACCTTGGGATGTTAAAAATGGATTGCCGGACAGACGCCACTGTAGATCGTATTTAAAATCGTACTTATCCAGTATCGCTTGTGTGCGGGTTTTGATGATGGCTTCATCCAGCTCGGTGCAAAAGCGTAGGTTAAATTGAATCTCCAGTTGTCCGGGTATGATGTTTTCTGCGCCGGTGCCGCCGTTAATATTAGACACCTGTAAACGTGTGGGCGGAAAAAATTCGTTGCCGTGATCCCAAGTTTCTTCGGTTAATTCTTTTAAGGCTGGTGCGAAGCTGTGAATTGGATTTTCTGCCAGATCAGGATAGGCCACATGGCCTTGAATGCCAAATACCGTCAACTTGGCGCACAATGAACCTCGTCGACCCACGCGAATTACATCGCCAATTTTTTGGTCACTGGAGGGTTCACCCACCAGGCACCAGTCTATTTTTTCCTGGCGCTGCTGCAAAATCTCGACCATTTTTACCACACCATGCGTGGCTATGCCTTCTTCGTCACTGGTCAGCATGATGGCTATCGAGCCCTTATGATCTGGGTGCTTAGCGATGAAACGTTCCACAGCGGTGATAAAAGCGGCAATGCCTCCTTTCATGTCCGCCGTGCCGCGACCGTATAGTTTGCCTTCGCGAAGCGTGGGTTCAAACGGCGGCGAATCCCAGGCCGTAAGCGGGCCGGGTGGAACCACGTCAGTATGCCCAAGAAATACGAATAAGGGCGGATTTTGTCCGCGTCGCAGCCATACATTTTGCGTGTCGGAAAAGTTCATGCGTTCATCGCAAAAGCCGAGCGGCGTTAAGCGCTTAGCCAATAAATTCTGGCAACCGGCATCGTTGGGGGTTACAGATTCACGACGAATCAGTTCTTTAAGTAAGGAAAGGCTTTCAGTCATAGGAGTGCGGTGAGTTGATCAGGATTAAAGCCGACAAGCAGTTGTTCTCCAATTGCAATAATTGGGCGCTTGATTAGTGTGGGTGTATCCAGCATCAAGCGCAGGGCTTTGTCTGGGGTTAAATCGCATTTTTGCTGGTCGTTGAGTTGTCGCCAGCTGGTGCTGCGTTGATTCAACACGGCGTCCATGCCGAGTGTATCCATAAAATGCTGTAATAAAGTTGGTTCTAGTCCGTCTAGCCGATAATCGTGGAATCGATAGGCAATTTGTCGGCTATCCAGCCAAACTCTGGTCTTTTTAATGCTGTCGCAGTTTTTGATGCCGTAGACAGTAATGGCAGGAAGTTGGGTCATAATTTTGGTGGCATTGAAGTTGCCGGCTATTTTACCTGGAAATATACACCGAAGTAATGTGACCGTTGCCCCTAACACATGGAGGCATATTTCCAGAAATAGGGCATACTTTAATAGTGGTTTGTTTGAACTAGGCGCCTAGACGGCACTCCGCTACAATCAGTCTAAGAAACAAGAATACGATGCCAGCTACAAATTGCTATTTTCCGCGCCGGAATTGGTGCGAGATTTGGTATTGGGATTTATTCCGGATGAGTGGTTGCATGGATTGAACTATGACACGCTGGAAAAGTTGCCTAGCAGTTATGTCACAGACGATTTTCGGCACCGAGCCGACGATGTAGTCTGGCGGGTCAAACTAGAGGACAGCTGGGTGTATTTATACATCCTGATCGAATTTCAAAGTAATATCGATCCCTTTATGGCTGTGCGGATGATGGTATACGTGGGTTTGCTGTATCAAGACCTCATCAAGCGAGATGAAACACTACCCAACAAACATCTGCCGCCTTTGAAAAACTTGGTGGCCACAGTCATGCGCTTTGAACATCCGATTAATGACAAAGCACTAATTGACTTGATCGGCCAGCTAAATGATTGGCTGGACGGTCAACCGGAACTTAAACGCACCTTTGCCATCTGGATAAGAGCAGTTTTGCTGCGGCAGAGCAAAAATACCTTGGTGCTACCCAAAATCAACGACTTAAAGGAGCTGAAAATGACACTGGCAGAACGATTTGACGAATGGGCCAAGGCTCACGAGCAGAAAGGCCTGGAAAAAGGCATAGAAACGGGAGTGGAAAAAGGAGAAGCACTTTTATTGCAAAGATTGTTAGTCAGACGCTTTGGTGCATTGCATAGTGATGTGTTAGCTAAAATTTCTACAGCTAATACAAGCCAATTAGAACGTTGGGCCGATAGGGTGTTGGATGCGGCTATATTGGATGAAGTGTTTGACTGAAGGTTTTAACAGCTCAGCCCCTTAATTTTCTAAGGAATGCGTACGAAATAACTTCAACACCTTGTCTTCTCTCCCTCCAGAGACTGTCATAAAAGGTAAAACAGTTCCTTCTCCCACCGCACCCGCAGGGCATAAAGGAGAAGGTTAGGATGAGGGTATATAAATCCGATGCTTAAATTATTTATCCCCCTCACCCCAACCCTCTCCCGCGAGGAGAGGGGGCTTTTGCGACAGCTGCCTCCTGCCGGAAGAGGGCTAGGTTAATTAAATGGTCGAGTTAATTTGCGCGCATTCCTAAACCAGTGTGTGCTGCTTTTTATATATCAACCGGAGTGATATAAATGCTTGCAGAAAAACGAAATAATTTAATCAGTGTTGATGAATATTTGGCTGGTGAATTGATCGCTGAAACCAAGCATGAACTCATTGATGGTTACGTGCATGCGATGGTGGGAACAAGTGGAAATCATCAGCGTATCTCGATAAATGTTTTAGCGGCGTTTAAAGACCATTTAAAAAACTCACCTTGTGAACCGTTTGGCTCGGATATGAAAATCAAAGTTGGCTTAAATTTTTTCTATCCCGATGTAATCGTTGATTGTCATTTTAACGAATTTGAGCCTTATTTTACCGATACGCCGATTATCATTGTCGAAGTGTTGTCTAAATCTACCCGCAGAAAAGACAGAACCACAAAGCTATCGAATTACATCACGATCCCAAGTTTGCAAGAATACGTCATGATCGAACAAGACTGCGTGGATGTAGAAGTGCTTAGTCGAAAAGAAAGTTGGTTTCCAAAACACTATTATTTAGGCGATGACGTTAGTTTTGAATCCATAGGCTTGAAGTTGTCTGTAGAGGCTATCTATCAGCGTGTGCATAACGAAGATATGTTGGAATATTTGGCTGCAAAATCACAATAGAGTTGCCGGTTGCCGGTATTGTCAGGTTATGCTTAGGTGTCTTATCCAGTGACTTGGTAGACAAAAATTTCAAGGGTGTATAGTGAGCAGTTCGTTTTTGGTTGTAGTGTTAATGGCTAAGGTCACTTGTTATTGATTTAATTAATTTAATATTATATTTTTTCAGCAACTGCAACTAGGCCATCGCCAAAATAAAATTTATAAAATAACCTTTGGATGTATTTAAAAGGAGCGAAAATATTTTCAGGGATTTTAGATAAGTAGTTGCTTATGACGGTTGGTCTTGAGTAGCTGCTCCTTAAATTTCGTTCTGCAATAGGAATGAGTTGAGCAGAATTATCATTTTTTAGAAGGCGTGTTGAAATATAACGACTAAATTCGGTAAGTGGGTACCCATAATTTATTATTTTTATGTTTTGATAGCCTGCCTTGCTAAGCAAGTTAAATAAATCATCTCTCTCATATCGTCTGACATGCCCAACTAATTCATCGACTTTAGAAAACTTATTATTATGCGCAGGTACTGAAACAATAATTTTTCCATTACTTTGTATGAATTGAGACCAATATTGCAATGCGTTCAAATCATCCTCTATATGTTCTAATACTTCAAAAGCAAATAAATAGTTAAAATTTTTATTGGTTGCTATCGTTAAGTTTGTGAGTATTTTAACCTGAGCAGTAAATTCATTCAACCTGTTTTTTAAAATAGCTCTGCTTTCAGGGCTGAGGTCATAACAGTATCCTGAAAAGCCTCTGGATAAAAACATCTGTGTCATTAGGCCTGTGCCAGCACCAATTTCTAGGAATGTGCCTGGTTTCCAATGCTTTGTACAATCGATAATACAATTTTGACGTAAGAATAATTTTGGAGATTTATTGGTCATGTTAGTTTTATTTAAAAATTAGTTGTCAAATAAAGCCTCGATAAGGTTGGCATAGTTTTTTGCAATAGACCTTGAGTCTTGTTTTAGTATTGTTTCATCGTATGCAACTGAAGAATAATTATGAATAAGCTTGGGATTTGAAAAAAGAGTGATGATTGCATCTGCAAGTGCCAAATTGTTTTTCTGCTCGACGATTAAACCGCTACGCTCATGAATAATAATATCTTCAATACCTGGCAAGTTGGTTGTAACACTACAGCAGCCACATCCGATGGCCTCTGAGATGACTACAGGTAGGCCTTCTCTATCACCATTTTCGGCGATAATAAAAGGGAAAACAGCAATCTGATGTTGTTGATAGTACTTTGGAAGTTCGGCATTTGGCACAGCACCTAAAAAGTCAACATTTGCATTTAACTTTAATTTATTGACCAGATTTTTTAAATGTTCAAGCTCCGGGCCTGTTCCGATAATAGTTAAATGCGTGTTAGGAAATTTATTTAAAATTATAGGCAATGCATTAATCAAATAGGATACGCCCTTTTTTTCAACCAAGCGCCCAACAAAAATCAAACTGAATGGTATTTTTTCATCCGAAGAAGGGGAAAATGTATTTTTAAAATCAACACCCATGGGAATAACTGAAACTTTAGGTCTAAAAGGGTAGCAAAGCGAATAGACTTCTTCAGCCATAATTGAATTTACAACTGTGATTGCTTGGGTATTAAGTAAAACATTTCTTTTAATAAATTTAGATATATTTCCTCTTAAAGAGAATAAGTCGCCACCATGTGATGTACAAATAATGGCTAATTTATGATTAATAAAAAAACGTAAAAAACAAGCAGTTAATCCTTGAGGAATAATCCAATGTGCATGAATGACAGAAATGTTTTCAGCTTTAATTACACGATAAGCGCTAATGAACTGAAAGCCCATAAAAAAAGGGACAAGCATATAACGCAAAGGTTGTGCCCGCAATCGGGCTAGAATTCCTCCCTCATAACAAAGAGTTTGAAATCGTTCAAAAAAATAACGAAATCGGATAACCTTAATACCGCACATGCTTTCGTGCTCTAACGCACCTTGAGCGTGAGGCGTTAATACGTAAACATCAAACGATGAGGTAAGTTGCTTGCAGAGCTCGAATACGAATGGTGGTTCTGTATCGCCTTGCCAGCGAGGAAAGGTGGACGTGAGTACCAAGAGTTTTTGCATATCTTAATGGTCCGAATTTTCTTCGGCTGATCGATAATGTAACGAAGAAATTTGTTCCGAAACGATACCAATGAGAAATATTATTAGAGCGGCCAAGAATAATACGGCGCTCATATTAGTGAAGCGGCTGGTTGTTATGTAGGTATAGGCATAATAAGAAACGCCGGTAACAAAGGTGATTAGGCTAATCGGTAAAAAAAGCCGCATAGGTGAAAATAAAGCACCTATTTTTAAAATAATCAAAAAAAATCGTGTGCCGTCTCTTAGTAAGCGGATATGGCTTTTTCCTTGCCGTTTACCAGCATGTATCGGGACGTAAGCTACCGGAAAACCTGAGCGAAAAAAGGCCATCGTACTGGTTGTCGGGTAAGAGAAACCATTGGGCAGCAAATATAAAAATCGGCGGAATTTGTTGGCTTTGACGGCTCGAAATCCAGAGGTCAAATCTTCGATTCTATGGCCGGTCATCATGGACGCGAGTTTATTGAAAGACGCGTTCGCCAGACGTCTAAGCCAGGATGCTTGTGTCCGGACGTGCCGCGCACCAACCGCCATATCATAACCTTCGGTCAGTTTCTGTAACAAGGCTGGAATATCGGTCGGATCATGTTGGCCATCGGCGTCCATAAACACCAAAATACTACCACTAGCATTGCGCGCCCCTGTTTTGATTGAGGCGCCGTTACCTTGGCAGTAAGGATGACTGATGACTTTGGCTCCAGCTTTAGTAGCAATCTCGGCCGTTTCATCTACTGATCCATCATTTACTACGATAATCTCGGCATCTGGGTAGCTTGACATTAATTCCTGTAAAAGCGGTTTAAGATTATTCGCTTCATTTTTGGCGGGCAGGATAATGCTGAGTTTGCAGGGATTTTTCACAGGTTTTTAGTTGATGGCTGATTAATGCCTAAACTATAGGCAATTGCCTGAATAAAAGTAAGCCTAATGGTGGATTATTTGTTCAGGAAAGTGTGTGCAATTTTTAAACTATTGGCTACGACTTGGTGCATATCGTAGTAAATGTATTGGCCGCAACGACCTATGAAAGTCATGTTTGGTAGTTTATCAGCCTCTGCTCGATAGCGACGGTATAAAGCTTGAGGCGCGCCATCAACCGTTTTAACCGGATAGTAGCGCTCGAAATGGTTTTCTGCAAAATCGCAGGGGATTTCCTTGGTTAATAATACGGAATTAGCGCCTAGATCGCAGGCTGGATATTGGCGCCAATCGGTCTGGCGGGTATAAATCCCGTCATCGGTAAAATTGATGGTGGGTACTGGTTGTTCGTGGGCATTGAGGTGTTCGTGGACAAATTTAATTGAACGATAAGGCAGCGCGCCGAATTGCTGGTCAAAATAAACATCGATCGGCATGGAGTTGAATATATGGCAATAATCGGCTGCCATGGATTTTACAAATTCACAATTGAGCGTCACGGAAATGGCTGGATGATCCAGCATGTTTTCAAATAAGCCGATATAACCGTGTTTGGGCATGGCCTGAATCTTGTCATTAAAGTAATTCGGATTGTCATCGTAACGCACGGGTAAACGTTTCAATACCTCAACGGGCAATTGGGACAGGCTGATATCCCACATTTTTTGCGTATAGCGGGCGAAAAATAATTGAGTCAGTTCAGGGCCAAAAATATTTTCTGCAATCTGTTGCGCATTGGCGGGATTTTCATGATGACTCCGAATTTTCTCCAGAAAGGCAATCACAGACGCTTCGTCGGTTAACTGCTGTCGATAGATCTTGTTGATGGTCAGACGATTAATTGGCAACGGGACATAGCCGGTATTTTCCACCCAGGCTTGGACTTTATGCGTGTAGGGTAGCCATTGCGTAAAGCGAGACAAATAATCGAAAATGCCTTGATCATTGGTATGAAAAATATGCGGGCCATAACGATGAATCCGCAACTTTAGCTCGGCATCAACCGGATCGAAGGCATTGCCAGCGATATGTTCACGTCGGTCGATGACATGCACCCGATAACGCCCACTATCGGCCAACTCGCGAGCAATCGTTGCGCCGGCAAAGCCCGCGCCCACGATCAAAATAGCGGGTTTCATTTTTGCAGCCACCTGGCTAACCGTTGTGCTTGTTCGGACCAAGTCGGCACAGGTATGTCGATAGTGCAAGGATTGTTCAGGAGAGCGGTTATTTTATTTTGTAGGTCGATGGCATTATCCGGCTCGTAAAGGCATTGGGGGTAATCCTTAAATGTTTGTTCGAGTGCGCCCAAGCGAGCGGTTAAAATGGGCGTTTGACAGGCCAGGATTTCATAAGTTTTCTGCGGAAATGCGTAACGTCCAAAATCTGTATCACGCATGCAGACTACGGCTAAATCAAGTGCATTATAAAATGCAACAATTTCACTATGCGGTAATAATCCCAAATAATGTATTCGAGGTTGATCGGGAATGGGAGAATGCTGGTCAGCTGGACCGGCGAGTGCTAAATGTAAGTTTGTATCCTGTGCAGCTAATTGTAAAAAACTTTCATATAACAAAGCTATGCCTCGTTTTCGGTTTAAAGAACCTGCCACACCAATAATCCGCGCATCGACGGGTAATTTGAAACGCTGCCTGCAAGTTTGCTTATCAAGTGGTTGAAAATCCGATCCGCCTATCGTACTTTCCAGCGTTATGACATTGTTATGCCCATAATGTTGCCGGATGTAATCCGAAAGCGGTTCGCTGACACAACAGATACCGTTGGCGTTTTTGATGGCTAGGCGATACAAAGGCAACAAGCCGGGAATTTTTGCCAAACCGAAGCTTTCGTAATTATCGTAAAGATCGAGAAAATAGGGAATCTTAAACTTGCGAGCAAGATACGCAGTAATAACCGCATGCAGACAGTCTGAGCTACCGATTAATACATCAGGTTTACTGCTGTCGATGAGTTTAGTTGTGGCTTTTAAATAACGCCAAATGCCCGGAATAATCAGTAAGCCAAGATTGAACGAATACCATTCCAGTACCGCATCATTTTGTTGAACGTGTTGAAACCAACCTGGTTGGCGCTTGCGATAACTTAAACAAATGCCATCTACTTTATGACCAAGTTGCGCTAATTGATTTGGAATCTCATAAAGCCGTGCGTAACGGTCGTCAATAACGTCCTTTTGCATGTATTGGCGTTTGCACAGAAATACGACTTTCATTTGGCGTCGTCATTAGTAACTTGCTGGTTATCATAACGGGCACAATAATCTATAGTTGCATGCATTATAGCTAATAAGGTAGGTGTCTCTTTAAGCACCTCAACAAACAAACCTTTTATGTCTTCCGAAATATATTCATGCACGATATCGTTCCTGAGTTCTTTTATTTCCCGCATTTTGTCAGTCGACTCAATCAAACCTCTTTTTGCGGCATTATTGACCACGTCGATTAATGTGCCCTGGTTTTCGAACTCGACATCATCTATAGAGCGAAACACTTTGCGGATTAAAAAATCAATACTGCGAGAAAAGCGCGCACAAAGCGTTTCTAGGGCATCCATTTCCTCCGGAGTGTACATGCTGCCTATTGGCATGTTTTGACAAATCAAATAAGAGCGTTCCAACCAATTATGCTGATTTTGAAGTGCTTGAATATTCTGTGACAATAACTGCTGACTATGACTCATAGTTCTACTGCCTGCTGCCAAATTTTTGCAAGGAAAGGATTATTCTGTTCGTCATCATCCACTAGAATATCCATTTTTTGTTCACCAAAATGTTGATAAAAATCCATCCTTAACCGTCGGATATCAGTTTTTTTGAGAGATTTACTCTTGATTAACAAATCGATATCACCGCCTTTTTTAGCATCATCTAACCGAGAGCCAAACAAGTATAGACGAGCCGAGGGATCGGTTCGCTTTAAGCTATCTTTTAATACGGAGATTTCTGCATGAGTTAAGCGCATGTTTTCGGGTTCTAAAATAATTCAACTAAAATGCGCTATTCGGCCGTCAAGACCACGGTGGTTCGCGCTTCGATTAAATCGGTAAGACAAAGTAGTTCGTAGAATTTAAAACCAACATTCTTCCGAATGCGCTTCGCTATTCGAAGCTACGTGGGCTTAGGAATTTGAAGCGCAAAAAATATAAAGAAGACTCAAATCGACTTATGCAATTCTTGCTTGATTGTATCTCGTACCATGTCGGCCAAGGTTAAACCGTGGGCAAACTGTCTGAGGGCTTCATTCATTAAAGTTTGATAACTGCCGCCGCTCATTTCTGCACGCGCTTTAAAAATTGCCAGCGTCTCGCTATCCACTCGCATGGTGATGCGCGACTTGTTGCCATATTGGGCTTGTAGTTTGGCTAAAGCTGGAACCTGCGAAACTGGCTTGGCATCGGCAAAGTCCATATCAGCATAGCGCTCGTACATTGGATCAGAATTGTTGTTCATAGCGTTTCTTCTGCGGTTGGTTGGCTTTCCATGCGGAAATCAGGCGCACAAAGTCGCCGCGTAACGTCCACACCACGATTAAAATACGACCTTTGTCACCCATGCCCAGCGATACAAAACGCTGCTCTCCATCGGCGTCGACATCTTCACGTGTCAGTACGTATGGGTCTAACAATACCTGCTTGGCTTCCTCAAAAGTTACGCCCTCATGGTTTGAGGAATTGGCAGCAGCTTTGTCGGGAGCGTATTCAATCTTCATTTATCAATAATATGTACAAATGTACATAAAAGCAATGTGTGCTGTAGGCCTTATCGAGTAGTTGGTAAGCAGATAGAGTTATAGAATCAAAAAATTTCAATAAACTGTGCCAGGTCGCATTAGCGAATCATGAAGAACTTTTGGGATTATTTAGTGCGAGGGGTTTTTATTAAATTGATACAAGTTGTTTAATTTACAGGCTTCATCGTATATTCGTTGACAGTTATTATGATCTATTTTTGGCATTATCTTCTTGCGATATTCGCTATAGAGTTTGTTTTCTTTGAAATATTTGCATGAGTATTGTTTTATTAATCTAACAACTTGATCTTCATCTAAAACGACATCACCAATAAAATTTTTATTTAAATCAATATAGCTGTCCCTATCGTTCAAATAATTATTAATATCAAATCGATAAAATATAACGGGCTTTCCAAGATAGAAAAAATCCCAAGAAACACTGGAATAGTCAGTGATCATTAAGTTACAACGTTTGATTAGTTGTAACGGTGTATATTCACCATACTTTATTATTTTTATATTGGGTGATGTGCAATGAAAGTCATCTAAGAATGAGCACATTGCTTGATGCAAATAAAAATGTAACGTTATGTCTTGTTGTTTAAGAAATTCATTTAGCTCGGTATTGTTCAGCAGTGATTGCGTTTTTAAATAAAAATCAGTGTTTTTTATATCAGCTGTGTTCATGCTTCTGTGTGTAGGAATGTAAACAATTTCCTTAGCATGTACTTTGTTTTTTAAATAATCATATCTGGCATAGCCGGTTGTTTTTATCTTTTCCTGATAAACACCTTCTTGGGTGATCAAAATATCTTTTTCTAGTTCAGATCCGACAGTAAAAATATTCATTGCATTCTTGTTTTTTGAATAAAATTTGTCAAATTTCTTGAAACCCAAAACGCCATGATGAAGATATACTAGTTTTTGATTTTTTCGAAAAAAGTTAAATAGTTTCTTGTAAAGAATATCTTTAAAATTATGCGTATAAAACAGAATGTTGGCTGAAAAAAAAAGCTCTATATGTCGAAAGGATCCATAGAGGATGACATGATTATCTTTTCTTAACTCGTTATAAAATGGCGACGATTTTTTTATGAGAAAAAATGTGTTATCTCTAGGATGTTGTTCTCTGCAATACCTATAAAAATAATATCCATTGTCTTGTAAGCAGTCTCCAGCATTTTCGCCAATTAACCAAATTATTTTATGGTTTTTATGTTGTAATAAAGTGAGTGCGCTTTGTAAAAGGCAGTAAAACAACACCATCACTCTATTAGTTATATTTTCTTTGTTAAGAAGTATAATAAATAAATTTAAATTAGATAAGGTTTTGTAATAAGGCATTTATGTGTAATTATCGTTAGTCAAGGCTATTAAGGATGTCAAGTAACTTAGTTGTTGACTGATTCCAATCCGGCCATTTAAAAGAATCTAAATAATCAAGGTTGTCTAAAAGACCCTGCGAATCAACTTTTATGATTAATTCGCAAAGTGAATTTGGATTTTCAAGGGAAAAATAATAACAATAGTCGCCACCTACTTCATGGAATATTGGGATATCGCTTGCAAGTACAGGGCATTTTAGAGATAAGGCTTCGATGAGCGGCAAGCCGAAACCTTCGATAATAGAAGGATAAACACATGCCTTCGCATGTTGATAAGCATACAATAATTCGTTGTCGTTTAAGTCATTAAACCAGAAAAGCTGTTTGCCATATTGTGGATGTTTTAAGATACGTTGAACTAATTGTTCCGACTTCCAACCGTATTTCCCTATAATACATAGCGAGGATTTAATTCCCTGTTTCCATGCTAATTCAAAAGCGTCCAACAAATATGAATAATTTTTACGCGGCTCAATAGTGCCTACGGAAATATAAGTATTGTTGACAAACAATATTTCTTTTCTAACAGTTTGTTGCACTTGTATAAGGTCGAGTTTAAATCCTGAGTAATTTACTTCTGTTCTTGGTAACTGAGAAGATGTTAGGCTCTCAATGTAAGAGGAGAGAGTGTTAGACGTGTATTTCGAAATGCAAATTATTAAATCAGCATGTTTAATTAAAGGGTGCAATCTTTTTTCGAAATATCGTTGATTTTGATCCGTTGTAAGTGTTGGGTGTGTTATTGGTACAAGATCATGTAAAAGAACTGTAATTCTAGCTCCAGCTTTATTTATGTCTTTTAGAAGCTGCTCTAAGTTAAATGCCCACCATGATGATCCTGGAATAAAGTAAATGTCGTTTTTTTTTATTTTTATTTTTTGTTTTTCTAATAGTATGTAAATTGACGTTACTAGAATGATTGGGGGGATTGTTATTATCATGATTGGTATAAAAAGTAATCTATAATTCACCCATTTTTTTTCTAAAAAACGTTCTAAAAAAGGAAAGCATGCTTGAGTTAGTTTCTTTAGTCTGTTCGGTTTAGTAGATCTTAAATAGACTTTTTCAAAATAACCTAGAGTATATTCTTTTGTTTGTTGGTTGTATTTTAAACTTCTAAGGCCTGCAATCTTACCAATAAAAATTGTCGGTATTATATTTATGTTTAAATTATTTGATAGTTCTGTTGATGAGTAAATTATATTGCGTTCAACGCGTTGAATTCCAGTTTTCGTTTGGGATAAATAAAGCTCTGTGCATTCAATGTATATATTCTTTTTCATTTTATGGTCTGTTTAGTGTTTTTCCTTATGTATTTTTGTAATTAATTGTTTGTAATAATTTTTTGATTAATGTTTTTGTTTTTTTGAATGGCTTTATTATTATGTCAATTCGTTTGTTTGCTCTATTAGCTAGTCTTTTTGCCTCGTCTATTTCTTTTGAATTTGATGTGGCTAATTGCTCCATTGCCTTCATCCATAGAATAATTGGAGTTTGTTCTAGGTATGTATTGTCTATGGCATTACTGTTTGTATTGAGAGTATTATATATTAATTCAAAGCTCCATTCATGTAATGGTTTTTGCCAGATAGATGTTAGTTTTTTGTTGATAGGATAAGGTAGGTTAAAAGGGCTTATCCATGCTAACTTGATGTCTCCTCTATCGTAGAATTCTTTATTGTATAATTCATTTAAAAATATAAAAAATGACAAGAAGTTATTGTATGGCCAAGCACAGTCATTTGGTATTTCACTTATTGATCCATAATCAATAAGTATTGGATTATTTTCTGTGTCAATTATTATGTTCCATAGCCTTACATCGTTATGATATAGGTTATTTTTTTCAAGTTTTATAAGTTGTCTAAGTATTTCTAGTGCAATTTTTGTTGTGTCAATGCCATTGATTTTTTTGATATGGTCAGCTAAAAGGTAGCCTGGTATTTTTTCACGAGCTAGCCAAACTAGTTTTTCATTCTCACCATGTGTAAGGATAGTTGGGGTCTTCATATTTGATGGAGGTTTTTGTAAAAAAAGCACCTCCCTTTTTATTTCATCGTAATTAATATTTTTGCTATCCCTTTCAAATATCTTGACTAGGTTATCTTTATTGAAATAGTATTTTCGTGTTCTGTTTTTTGATAAGTTATGCGATTTTGTTTCAATTCTTTTAAAATCACCAGAGATGCCGCCTAAATACCAATATTTGTTGCTTGCAAAGTACATGGGTCTTTTTATTTCTGATAAGTGTGTTTTTATAATACCTATTTCATGAACAAACGATAAGCTGCTTAAGAGATCAATTGGTTCTTTTGGTAGAGACTTTGCCCAGTATAATGGTTCTTCATATACTGCTAACTCACATACGATAGCATTTACTTTATTTGATAGTACATTTAAAAGAGAGTGTGTGTATTTGTAACCTTTTTCATGAATTAAGTGATGTAAAACACTTAAACATAAAACCAAATCATATTCGCCAGTATTGATTTCTTCAATTACATGCTCAATTCTTCCCTTTTCGAATATGACATTTAAGCTTGTGTTTTCACTTGCTAATTGATTACAAACGTCGATGTTTTCTTTTTGAAAATCGATTCCGTAAACAAAAGAGTTTGTTTTCTGGGCTAAAGATAAAGAAAAAAAACCTTGTGCGCATCCTAAATCTAATATTCTTATTCGTCTATTAAGTGTTTTTTTCAGTGATACACATACTTCTGAAATATGAGTGAGTCTGTCCTCGCATGGGCGCGAGTGTTTGATATTTAGATCGGGGTGGCCAAATATTGGTTGATATACTTCAGGAAGTATTTCAATTAATTTATTGATTGTGTTCTCGCTATTCATATTTTACCTAAATCCGTGGCTTCATCTTTGATTCATTAAATATAAAATGCTTTTTAAATGGCTTAGGTGAAATCATAAAAACTGGTTTTCGTCGTTTGTCTCAATTATTTATATCTATTTTAGGCTTTTAAGTCACCGAGTTAGGTTTTAAACATCATTTAGATCCCAACAGTAATCGAAATATATATATCCAACGACATCACAACCCCCATTTATAATAAATTTATAGGCCATATAGTGTTCTACTAAAGGTGTTATTTTGTCCGTGTCAAACATTCTTATGCTTACTGTATATATTCCTGGTTGCAAAGGGTTTTTGGGTATTTTTAAGGCAAGCATTCCTCCTGGCGGACTTAACTGTATTAATCCTAAGTTATCTTTATCGGACCTACATGCTGCGATTTGTTCGCCATAGCCTATGTGAAATGCAACACTTGGATAAGTGAATGTCTTAATATCACATTTGTAATATATTTCAACTCTTAAATCCTTTCCAGGTTCTAGTTCACCGCTATCGCTTTGTATTTTTACATTGCTTATTGAAAAGCTTTCGCTATTCAATGTTTTTCCTTGATTTTTTATCAATAAAAAATCTTGGTGAAGTTGATTTATTGAACTATTCGAACTTCCTATAAAAGCTGGTAAATATTTTCGAAGTAATAGCACTTGGGTGCTTATTTTGTCTATAAGGCTCATTTCGTGTGAGACAAAGAGAATGCTTGTGCCTTCTTTTCGTAATTCTGTCATTCGGCGAAAGCATTTGGCTCGAAAGTTAATATCTCCGACTGCCAATACTTCGTCTATTAAGAAAATATCTGGATTACAATGCGCTGCAATGGAAAAACCCAAGCGGGCATACATCCCACTCGAATAATGCTTGACCGGCATGTCAATCGATTCTTCCAGTTCGGCAAACGCCACAATCTCATCGAATTTCTTGTCGATCTCGCGTTTGCTCATGCCGAGAATAGCGCCGTTGACATAGACATTCTCTCGACCGGTTAACATCGGGTGAAATCCGGCACCGACTTCTATCAGTGCGCCGACTTTGCCTTTGATGCTGATTTTGCCTTTGTCCGGCAGGATGATGCCGTTGAGCATTTTTAATAGTGTGCTTTTACCGGCGCCGTTGCGGCCGATGATGCCCAAACATTCGCCACGTTTAACCTCAAACGACACATCATCCACCGCCCAAAATTCGTCTTTGCGCAATTTATCGGATGTGTTGGGTAAATGCAGCAGGTCGCGGCTGATGTCTTCCATGCCATAAAGCATAGACCGTTTTAGCGAGCGGCAAAATTTTTTGCTGACGTTTTCGACTTTGATTAATACGTCGTCTGAATTTGGCATGGTTGATCAGCGTAATTTATTGTTGTTATCTGCTTGCAGTGCGAAATCGATTACCCGGCGACTTAGCCATATACCATGGGATTGCATTTTGCTTTGGGTATGGAGACCGGAAACCCTGATGCGGATGCTTTGAGCAATATCCCAATAGACCCGGTTAAGCTCAGTCCGCACAAGCGGGCCACTCGTCTTCCTGCCGTTTCGTCGATTGCAACAAGATCGATAGCTTCTTGCAAGGCGTTTTGAATAACCGATGCTTCGCCACGGTCAAGCGTATTATTTAGATAGGGCGTTATAATCGTTGGGGCGATTTTGACATCAAGCCATGTCGAACGTTCGAAAACATCGACGCCAAAACAGGTCTGCCCCCCGGATCTGATTTCACTAGCGACTTCATAAGGAACAATCACTCGGGCATAGAGATGCCGAAGTACATCGAGATTGCCGGTCGCGGCTGTCAAAGCAATCAGTGGTGTCGTATTGGTGACGATTGTTTTGGCAGTTTCATGCATTGTTGGTATCGCTTTCTAGTTCGTCGGTATCGAGATCGATCATGGCGACATGGTAACGGTGCAGTTCCGCCAAGAAGGCGACGCGTTCCATGTCCGCAAGTGCAGCCGCCATGCCTGAAGAAAGTCTTTTCATTTCGAATAATTTTACGGCCATGGCCATTTTGGCTTCACGAGCAAATTGTTCGGGGGAGCATTGGATGGCATCGGGCAGATTGGGCGGCACATTGACTTGGATTTGCATGATTATTTCTCCGTTATTTGGGATTTCAGGTTCTGTGATCAGTACTTTGGATTACCCCATTGCGACCGTTAATGCCCAAACATTCGCCACGTTTAACCTCAAACGACACATCATTCACCGCCCAAAATTCGTCTTTGCGTAGTTTGTCGGATGTGTTGGGTAAATGCAGCAGGTCGCGGCTGATGTCTTCCATGCCATAAAGCATAGACCGTTTTAGCGAGCGGCAGAATTTTTTGCTAACGTTTTCGACTTTGATTAAAACTTCGTCTGAGTTCGGCATGGGAATATCGTGTTATTGGCTAACCGTTTGAAATATATTGACAGCCAGTTGGTTAGCCGCTTCGTTCATGCGGTTGTCATTGGTCCAAAACTCCGTACAGCCATTTTCAATAGCCGTTGCCAGGTGAAGCGCATCGGGAGTCTTTATTTTATGTTTTATTCTTAAGTTTAATGCTTTGGCAAATACGTTGTCATCGATGGTTAACCAATGTTGTTCGGCCAGAAAAATTTCGTAATCTTCAACCAATGCTTGGTTGCCATCTATTGAGGGCTTTACCAGGGATTCGAGGCGAACCAAAGTGGATACGCATAAAATGGCATCGAGGTTATTTTCAAGATGCTGTCGAATTAGAGTGCTGAATGGTTGAGCTTCTTCTAGTAAATAAATGACACAACAGGTGTCAAGATAAACCAGTCGAGACATTAGTCGTTCCACTCGTCTCTAATAGCGTTAATGTGTCGTTGCATTTCTTCGAGATTAGCTGTCGGCCGTTGCTGGAAACGTGGAGATGCCAGAAGTCTTATCGCGCGTGAAGCATGGCCTTTGATTTCGGTTATAGTCGCATCGCGTTCATTTGTATCACTTTCCAATAATGTGAGAAGTGCTTTGCCTTCTAACTTGAAGGGGATCGGCTCCAAGGAGCGGATATGTCCGGTTGGGTCGATCTCAACGTGTATGGTTTTTAGCATGGTTTTATCCTAAGCGTCAGTAGTCAGGATGGGCAAGCGTTGTTTTGCTCTTTCCCGCCCGACCATTGGTAATGGCTCCGAATTGGCTCAATCATCAAAAAAAGTTTGCTGAAATACTTTTTGCTGTCGCGCTTGTTGAAAGGGATTAATAGTTCCATTTTTATCTTGCCGGTTTCAAGAAATCGTTGCTTTTTGTGCCTCATTCCCAAACAAAGAGCTTGTAAATGCGCGAAGTTCAGAGCCGGTATTCGGCCAATGGATCGGAACGGGCGTTATCGTGAAATAAACCGGAGTCTGCCTCTTCATTCGTCAATACCCAGGCCACCACTTCCAGTGGCTCTTCTCCTTTGATCAAGCGTTGCGTTTCCTCGCGAAAGCGATCGAAAACCCCATCAATCGGATCACCGCTCCGTAGTCGCCGTGCACTGTCGATAATCGCTGCCGCGCGATTGAGCCGCGCTTGCAATAATCGAATCTGCTGCTGTTTGGTTTGCAGTGCTTCCACCAGAACGCTTTGCAGGCGAACCGAATCGCGCCATTCCTCCCGTAATTGCCGTACCCTCTGGGCTATTGCTTCAGGTTTCGACTCACCATCACACAACTGATAAGTCACAAAGACGCCTTGTGCAATAACGACAAATAATGTCAGTGTACGCACTCGCGCGTCGTTCGCGCTATAAACAAGTTTGCCATCAGCATCGAGGTGCAAAATATCGAAATAAACCGCTATTCCCGAAGTTGCGCCGGCGATCCAGTCGCCCGGACGGTAGGTCTCCAGTATGCATTCGAAACGTTTAGTCTGGATTTCCAATTCCCGACCATCCAGTTCGATGTTGAGCGAATCAAACATCCCCATTTTAATAATCCTCCATCATTGCGCTTCTTTCGGCCATAGGCGATGGTTAGCGACTTGTCCGTCTTGTACTTGTTTGTTGAATGGGCGCTATTTTTCACAGAATAGTTGTGCGTTTTTTTCCGCTTCGAGGTTCGCTAATCGGGCTAGTTCCTCTATGGGTAAATCCGGTAATCCAGTGTGCCGCCATTCAGTGTAGTTAAACCGTTCGCGGGATATTGCCATTAAAAAGCGTTCGGTTTCGACCAAGCCCAATGCCTGTATCAATGCATTCATCCCATCCATGCGTATTTCGGTTTCAGTTTTCATACCAATTCTCCATATAAGCCAAGGCATTTTGCGGTAACAGTGCCAATGTATCATCAGCCACGCGTAAATATTTTAGTAATCGATCATCTGTTGTTACGAAAAGTTCTGCGCCGCTTGCAATGGAACAAGCCACATGCAAAGCATCGTATTTATGAACGCCCAGCTTCATTAGGTTTGTGGCTCGTGCAATGATGCTGTCATCGATCATAATCACGGTAGATGCTATGTTTCGCCATTTGAGTATGGCGATTCGATGTTCTAGGAACGGGTTTTTCGAACATTCAAAATCGAGAATTGAGGACCACAGGAGTCCATGCTCACCGTCCTTGATCTTTTGTTGAATCACAATTTTAGCTTCCGTTTCGATGCGAATCCGCGACTGAGTTTGGTCGTCATAAGGTCGATTAAAGCAGCACATATCAAGATAGATTTTCATCAGCTAATGTTCCGTCGTGTTCTCGGTGCGACGGGAGTTTGTAACCCCGTCGCTTACGTTTCATGCCTGAGTTGGGCCTTGGTGATGTAAAACTTTACGGACGGGTTTTACAAAACCCTTCTAGCTTTGCTATTTATGCCCTACCGATCGCTTAGCCATGTCGCCGGTTCCAAAACGTCGGCGTTAAAAAAAGCTATTCTATCTAGCATACAATAGATAAATCATCCGAAATACGCCTGCCATGAAAACAACAGCCGAAAAAGTCACCGTCTATACCTCGCGTGCTATCAATAACCAAGCCTGGTTTGCCATGTTTAACGAATTATGGCAAAGCCGCGAGTTGATTTGGCGTTTGATGATTCGGGATTTCTCCGTCCGCTACCGCCAATCCATTTTTGGTTATCTATGGGCGGTGTTGCCGCAAATCGTTACCGTCGCTATTTTTACTTTTTTATCCAGGCATCGGGTGTTTGATATGGGCGAAACCGCCTTGCCGTATGTGATTCATGCCTTATGGAGTATCTCGGTTTGGCAATTGTTTTCCAGTTGTCTGGTCGGTTGCACCAATAGTTTGGTTAATGCTGGCTCGCTGGTGACCAAAATAAACTTTCCAAAAGAGGCTTTGGTTATCGCAGCAGTCGGGCAGGGCGTGGTTGATTTTCTAATTCGCCTGCTGCCAGTGATCATTGTGTTTATCTGGTTTGGTTTTACACCGTCCTGGCATGCAATCGCTATTCCGCTAGTATTGTTGGCCATTATATTAATGGCGGTCGGCGTCGGGTTTTTCATGGCGATCATTAATCTGGTGCTACGCGATGCGGGCAATGCGATCAGTATGTTGCTCACCTTCGGCATGTTTTTAGCGCCTATTTTATATCCACCACCAGTGCGCGAGCCTTTTGATGTGGTTAATTATTTGAACCCCTTCAGTCCTTTATTAATTACTACGCAAGACTTATTGGCGGGGCAGGGCATCGAGTTCTCTACGCCACTGATTGCAACCCTGGCTTTATCGGTAATATTGTTCTTTGTGGGATGGCGAGTATTTCATATCACCATGCCTAGAGTTGCGGAAAGAGCATAAATCTCGGCGCGACGGGAGTTTGCAGCCCCGTCGCTTACGCTTCATGCCTGGATTGGCTCTTGGTGATGTAAAACTTTACGAGCGGGTTTACAAAACCCGTCCGGCCTTGTAGGGTTGTTCGGCGATTTTTTCAAAGCGGGCTATAAAATCATAATAGTATTTATCGGCTTGGGCTTCATTCGAAAGTTTATAAGTCCCCATTACGCCGAGCTTCTTCCTTAAAGGCTGTGAGGATTTCGGCGGGTGATTCGTCTGTAAATCCGCTTTGCTCGGCTTTAATCAGCTTAGCGCGTATCCATTCAATTTCATCTTGTTGCGCCCGTGCTTTTCGGATCAGGTCGTTGACCACTTCACTTTTGCTGGCATATTCCTCATTTTCAACTTGAGCTTTGAGCCAATGATCATTTGGTGCGGTGATTGAAATGCTTTGTCTGGTCATTTTTTAGCCTCCAACTTAGGTGCGCATATGATGCAATAATACACCAACAATACAAACGCCATAACTTCTTTTTATTCCAAAACCCAAGGTTTTATAGATCAAAACGTCCCCGGCGCGTAAACCCCGTCGCTTACGTTTTATGCCTGGATCGGCTCTTGGTGGCGTAAAACGTTACGAACGGGTTTACAAAACCCGTCCGGCTTTGGCTTAACGTTCAACTTTGCCTTGTTCTGTTTTTACGCTATCTAGCACTTGTTTTTGCAGTCTTTCCAATTGATCTTGCCTAGGCAACCAAACTTTTAAGTTATTGCTGAATTTGTTTTTAGCGCGTTCTAGTATATGCAGGCTTTCCTGTTTTTTACCAGCCATGGCGTAAAACTGGGCTTTTAAGATCAAGAAGTCCAGCGTTGCCCGGTTTTCGGGGAATTTATCTAATGCAGCGGCGGCTTCGTTAAATTGGCGGTTGGCATTAAAACTAAGCGCCAGTAACACCACAAAATCGTCTTTTTGGCTGCCGTAATTTTTATTGTTGATTAAAAGCTCGACCAACTCTTGGTAATACGCCCAAGTAAGATCGGGGCAAATACCATTTTTCTTAAGGTCCAATATCTGATGCCAAGCGTCAATAGTGCCTCGGTCAAACCGGCCGCTTGCTAAGCGTTGTTCAATCGCGGAATGATTGGGTAAAGTCACATGTTTGTCGAAGCAATGTAACAAAATTATTTGACTATAGGTGCCTGGAAAACCTGGCCACTTTTTTTCGACACTTTGTAATATTAAAGAGGCGTGAGCAAAATCACCCGCATTTGTAAATGAAGAAGCCGCATCCTGATAGGCGCGTATTGATTCAGGGCGTTCTGTTAATGCAGAAATAGCCAACGCACCGGGACTGCGCCAAGTCGATATTTCGGCGCCATAGATCAACACATAACCGGTTGCCAAGCTAAACAACAAGCCTGTTGATGCATAATTCAGCCATTTTTTAGTGGTATTTGAAAAATCTATGGCTTTAAGGTTTAACTCTATGACGGTGCCGACGATGCCGATCAGGATGCCAAGGCTAGGCAGATAATTACGATGCTCAAAATACAATTCCAGACCAAAAATGCTGGATTCCAGCAAGTGTCCGCTTAAAAACCAAAACACGCCAAAGGCAAAAAATGCTGCGCGCTTTCTTAAAATCAAAGCCAGGGCAGATAAAGCCAGCCAAAAGCTGACCGATATTATGGTGGCAGTTGAGTCGAAGAGATTCTTGTAAACCGGAAAGCCGTCGTTAAAAATGTTCAGCTTTCTCGGTGTTGGTAGCAGGATTTTATCCAGGTAGTCCTGCAAAATAACCGATTCGGTTAATAAGCGCTCAAAAGGGCCAAAATCGGGTCGGGTGTGTTGCGCGATATGCAGGCATAAATAGCCCAGCACCAGTAAAGAGGGCAGTATGCCAAAAATAATCACCCAGGCGTCCCATAGCTTGTTGCCGCATTGCTTACGTAGTAAAAACACATACAGTACGCTCAGCATTAAGCCTGTCAGGATGGCGTTTTCTTTGGAGAGTATGCCTAATACATAGGTGATAGCCATGCCTAATGTAGCTATGACTAAGTAAAATTTGGATGGTCGCTGTTGATAGTGTTTGATGCTCCAGAGGAAGCTGATAACCCCCAGCAAAGAAAAAAAGCCTGCCAATAACACCATGCGTTGCACGACATAAAATACCGTGCTGATATTAAGCGGATGAAATAACCATAAGCTAAAAACCGTGCCGGCAAACAAAAATATGCTGCGTTGCGGCCAGTTTTTGATTTGGCCGATTAAATAGCAGCAAACATAAACCAGGTAGGCGTTGGCAATGTGTATGCACAGGCTGGCGAGTTTGAAAGGGTAGGGATTGCTAGGCCAGTGTTCGGCTTGCAAAGCAAAGGAAAATAAGCTGATTGGGCGGCCTAATTCACTGGCGATGCCGCTAAAGATGAATTGGGATAGTTGATGGTTGGCATATGCCTGATCCAAGCCTTCTAAATTGGGCTGGTCGTCCAGAATAAAGCCACCGGCTAAGCCGGGCAGACTTATCCAGTAATAAACGATTGTGATTAAGATCAAAAAAAACCCCTGCATCAGCAGGGGTCTTGGTTTTATGCTCGTAAGATCAAGCACGAGTTAATTTTATTTACAAACACTGGGTTGCACAGCTGTTGGAATGGTTCCGCAGTCCCATGTGAATTGTCCATTTGTATTGAACGTCATGGTAACTGTTAGTCCTTGCAGTTTAGCGTTTACGCTAGCAGATTTAAATGTAGCTACAATGTCAGTTGAATTACTAGGGTTTTCAATCTTAGAGACATATTTACCGAATAGAACGGGTGACCCTAAATCTGATGTTACATCTGGAACAGAGCCATTCGTAGAATAATACTCTGCAATGCCAGTCTTCAAACCGCCCAATAGTGATGCTGCTTCAGCTGCTTGAGCTCTGGCCAAATAATCTTGATAAGCCGGAATCGCCACCGCTGCCAAGATACCGATGATCGCAACTACGATCATTAATTCGATTAAGGTAAAACCTTGTTGTACTTTTTTCATAGGTAGTGTGTTCATTTTTGAATCCTCTGTAGGTTGAAAACATCGAAAACAGTAATGCAGCATGCGTGCCAGAATGTTTGATTGGCTGGTTATTGTTTTTTAAGTTACTGGTTTTACTGGACTACTTTGTATTAAAAACGCCAATCACCTCAGCGTGAGTGGTTTTTTAGCCGGGATGAACTATGGTTGTGATTAAACTTTGCTTGAGAAATAACTCTGCCACTGAAAAAATGCCGGTTAAAAAACCCTGCCAAATCTATGCTACTTAACTTAAGCCGAAAAAAATCAGCCAGCATCAGCCTGCAAGCCGCGATGACCTTAACCGAATGGAGCGAACGCACTATTCGGCGGCGAGTGGCGGATGGTAGTTTGCAGTGTGTGAGCGATAACACTGCTTCTAATAAAACCCTGATTTATTTAAAATCGATAGAAGCAGATTTGTGTATTCCGTTGTCAGCTGATGATATTGAGTTGCTAAAAGCGGCCGATGCCGGCGATGCGCCTGCGCAAACCGATTTAGCCTTGCTGTTTTTAATACATGGCAAAGCCAAAAGTGCGGCGTATTGGCTGGAGTTGGCCGCCAAACAGAATTTCCCCGATGCCATGCATTGGTTAGGCCGTTGCTACTTATGCGGTGAGGGTTTTGTTAAAGATGAAACACTGGCTTTGATGTGGATAGCCAAGGCGGCTTCGTTGGGGCACCCAGTTGCGCAAGCACAGGTTGAGGCGCTTTCGCGGCAATGATTCTCATGGTTCCCACGCTCTGCGTCACTGCCATT
>NZ_LUUI01000108.1 GCF_001644015.1 Methylomonas lenta | reverse complement strand
GGCGTAAAAACGTTGTACTGTGAAGGTGATCAAATCCATTCACATTGGCCCGAGCGAAGTCAGGATATCATCGAGTTTTTTGTGTCAGCGGCTCAAGTTAGCTCACGGGGAGCAAAGTGAAATTGGCTCTATATGAATCGCAGTGGGTGCAAAGGTATACACTAAGCTGTATTGAACAAGGAGAGACCAAATGAGAATTTTTTTGGCAGCCGTAATTATTATTTCTTTCGCAGGTTCTGCATTAGCTCAGGAAAAAATCGATCGCATGCGCGCTGTTACCATGGAATCGTTTACGCCGGATACGGTGAAGTGGAATGACGAACAGCTACTCCCTAAAGGCGCCAAAAGTGTAGTTCTAGTTGGTGACCCAAACAAAGCAGGAGTTTTTATCGTTTGGCTGAAATTTCCGCCCAATTATCCGATTCCGCCACATATACACCCATTTACAGAAGTAATTACAGTCCTGCGCGGCAAATTAGGAAATGGTATAGGTGAAACATTCGACACAAAAAAGAGCGAGATGTTTAAAGCAGGTTCCAGTTTTGTGCTACCCGCAGGTCACACCCATTATGTCTGGACAACTGATGAGGAAACAGTCATCGAGCTAATCGCCACTGGGCCATGGGGTATTACTTATACCAATCCTGCCGATGATCCACGCAAGAAGAAATAGCGCGTAGGTAGAGTGAACTTGCGAACCACAACAAAATTTAAATCAAGCGTAACCCGATGCTCCATAACGCTTCACCACTGAGCTTTGCGTTGAGCGGCATGATTAACCAATCCTTTAAAAGGGGGGGGCATTTATATGGGAGACTCAGTGAGCTCAAATCATAAAATCTGGGGTACGACCACTTCGAGGGATTATAAGCAAACTAGGATCGCAGGATGGATTGGTACTGGATTATTCATGGCGCTCAAGCGGGACGGTCGCTATCGCGCCCGCCCCTTAGCTTTACGTTGAGCGCTCAAATGACGACCAATGCGCATCCCAGCACCGAGCGATTGCAGCAACTCAATCGCATGTATCGCACGATAAGCCGTTGTAACCGCTACATGATCCGAGCTGAGGACGAGCAAACTCTCGCACAGGATTTCTGCTCGGTGATGGTGGAAGAAGGCGGCTATCGCATGGCCTGGGTGGGGTACGCAGAAAGCGACGAGGCTCGAAGCATTCGCCCTATCGCTTACGCTGGACTCGAAAGTGGCTATCTCGAGAATCTGAATCTCACTTGGGCCGACACGGATCGCGGGAGCGGACCAGGCGCCCGCTGCATTCGCGAGCAGACCATTCAGGTGACGCGGGATATCGCCAATGATCCGCAGTTCGTGTTCTGGCGCGAAGAGGCAGCTAAGCGCGGCTACGCCTCGTCAATCGCATTGCCGCTAAAGATCGGGGCGGGAACAATTGGCTTCCTCGGCATGTATTCGGAGCGCGGCGACGCGTTCGACGAGGAGGAAATCGGACTTCTCACGGAGGCCGCGGACGACCTGGCGTATGGCATTACCGCGCTACGCAAGCATCGCGAACACGATGCTCTGCAAGAGAGGCATCTCACCCAGATCGAGGCGCTGAATCGCCTTATGGACGCGACTGTGCAGGCCCTTGCAACTACGGTGGAAGTGCGGGACCCCTACACTGCCGGCCATCATCGTCGTGTAGCGAAGCTGGCGGTGGCCATCGCCACGGAGATGAGGTTGCCGCCCGAGCGGATCGAAGGCTTGCAATTGGCGGCAGTGCTTCATGATATAGGCAAGATCCATGTGCCTGCGGAAATTCTCGCCAGCCCCCGCAAGCTCACCGCAGCCGAGTTCGAAATCATCAAGACGCACCCCACAGTCGGTTACGACATTCTCAAAGACATCGACTTTACGAACCCGGTGGCCCGGATCGTATTGCAGCACCACGAGAGGCTGGACGGTTCAGGGTACCCGGCCGGCTTGAAGCAGGAGCAGATCCTGCTCGAGGCACGCATTCTTTGCGTGGCCGACGTGGTGGAGGCTATGGCGTCGCATCGCCCCTATCGGCCGGGCCTTGGTGTCCCCAAAGCCTTACATGAGATCTCGGAGCACAAAGGGCAGATGTACGATTCCGACGTCGTAAGCGCTTGCGTAGGCCTATTCCAGAGCAAGCAGTTCGAACTGTAGGCTGCGACGACAGTCGAGACTCGCCGACGGCGCCCAACCATCCGTTCAACCACGACGGGCCGCAAGCGGCCCGCGGCTTAACGGCACGTTGGTAGGCAAGAAGAAGGCGATGATCCAGCTCATCAACGTCGAAATTACTGGCTTAATCGGTGCCACAGTTTTTGGAGTAATTTGGGCTCTTGACCCGACCGGGAATTGGGAGTCGTTGACTGCACTTTGCGGGCTCATTGAGGTCGGTACAGAATTTGCCGGCTTCGCCTAGTCTGCGCTACAAGTGATAAGGGCGGGCCGGCCTAAAACGGCTGAACAACGGATTGGCTCCAGGCGATGGCGAACCTCTGCCAACCGATGAACCGTGAGTTAAGCGGCTCCTTTTAGGTGCTTACCAGCTATTAACGGAACGATATCTATGACTGTCTTTGGTCGGTGATGAGGCAGTGATAATGTCAATTTGCTAGCCGAATATCGGACAGCCGATTGGGTTACATGATGCCTTAATTATTAAAATTGGATAGCTACTCCGAGCGGCGGGTTTTGGCCGATCGGAGCCGATACAAAACTGACGGATAGATTTAATTTGCGGTGAAGGGAAAAGAAAATGATCTGTCCTTCAAAATGTAAACGCGCTTAACTTACGTAATCAGACATGTCGAAGCCAACATTCCTCTGATTACGTTATCGTAAACAAAATCAATATCTACTTGCCCCTTGTTTTGTTTTTAATTGGGTGGCGCTAGGGTTGCGTATGCCGCAGCTTGTTGCCAGCTACCGCGGAGTTTTACACGCACAGCAATCCTGATCTTCAGCATATTGGATGTCGGAGCTCTTTCGGAATGTAGTCCCGGCAACCCTACTAGGCTGCAGGTTTGATTGGTGTTGTTCCAGGACCCAAATCGCCCCGCACCGGTCTTGATCATCTTGAACGTGTTTTCATTCGGATCTTTCCGATAAATGAGCAGATCCACTTCCAATCGCTTGCAGTCCTCTTCCACAATGGGCCTTGTGCCAACGCCGGATGAGCTCGGAAGATCGAATGCATCGCCTTTGAAAAAAACATACTCCCTAATAGTCATACCGGATTCAGTCACCCAAGTGTTGGAGTACCGATTCATCAGGAAATCTACCACCCAATACGGACAATCTGCTGCTGGTTGGTAGCCATACGCTCCCGAGCCGCTTGCTTCTGTTCGGCCTCCGAACTGCTTGGGGATTAGATAGGAGGCATCTGGATCAACCTCTGCGCATCTCTGAAAAATAGACGTGAGTGTATCCGACTCCGCGACGACTTTCGGTCCATTGATAGTAAGCTTAGGTCGGTTAGCCGAAACCGGCTGCGCATTACTGGTCGATGCTGCAGCCATAATCATCAATAACAGCCAGAGAAAAGTGTATGTCTTCATACTTGGTAACCCCACAGTTTCGATAGAAATGACCGCAGAATACAGCACTCATTCTGCGCTGCCCCAAAAGTGATTATTTGAGTTTGGATAACATACACTACTTTCAAACTTAATTGATAAAAAGACCTTTTAACAGTAATTTGTCTAAATCGGAATGAGCATCAAGGGACAAAATTTATGGGATTCCGGCTTACAACTCTAACCAGCTTTTTTGATTTTGGGAATTGTCGATTTTAGCGGCTAAAATTTACCAACCAAGGTTGACGTTTTGAATAAGAAGCTTTTTTATATTGCTAAATGCCAATACTTGAACGTATTAGGGCCTATCTTCGCCGAAAATGCCGGTAAGTAAGTCCTGGCGCTTGAATCATCAGCGCTTTCAAAAGGCCTTAAGTACGGTATATCGATTGCTTTATTTGAACCAAACACTGAATACTAAAAAGGCAGTTACAGCAATGATTGTCATGCTGCCTGCGACAACGTTCAGATAGGCGATTTTTTTGGTATCACGGATTGGGCGATTGATTCTGTTTAGCGACGAATCTATTTCAAGTCTAACGGTTTTTATGGTATCCCTTGCGCCTTGGGCCATTATATTCTCCATTGATTCCTTACTGGCGTTCAACGACGCATTTACAATGCGTTCGGCTTTATTCTTGGCGTCTTCACTCCAGAGCATTGCCATCGATTCTAGCTCTTGTTTGAATTGATCAAGCATATCCTGCTGAGCCTTTGCGCCGTCCTGTAGCAATCTATTATTGATCGTTTGCAGTATTAAAATGGGGTCGTCGCGGCCAACGGCAATGCCGTGTTTAGTCGCGATTTCCCGGATCAGACTTTCTATTTGATCGTCTCTCATTACAGTATCGCCGCAGTATCCATTTGTTCAAACAGTTGGCGCTGGATTAGTTTTAAGCGTTGGCGCATCATGATACTGTTTGTCTCTGCAGCAATGGCTTCCTCGAATGTCATTTTATCTTGCAGCATATCGCTCAAGTCTCGTCCGAATGTTTCGGCCTTTAATTCCGGTATTTTTATAATCGCCGCAACACGTGCTTTGTTTGCGGTATAGGCTTTCATTTGCTCAAACCCTTTGCCGTTGTCTTCTATTGGTCCCCAGTAGGGGTTAAGCCATACAACAAACTCAGCTTCCTCCGGATGCTGTTGAACTAGCTGACCAAAGCCGGCAACCGTATCTACCAATGCTTGCCCACCAGTTACAACAGTATGAATAACAAACGTGTGGCCCAAGTCCTTTAGTAGCTGTGGAATTGCATTAGTTGTTAGGTAGTTTGAAAGTGGAACGAATGAACTTGCTCCATTATCGATAACTATGTCGCTTTCACTGCCCGCAATCATTTCAATCAACTTATCGAAATGGCGCGAATTGATTTCATCACCGTCCAATATGTCGAGTTTAGTTACATTGAGCTTTTTATATCCGTTAAGCGTTGCATTTACAGGATCCGTGTCTACGCATAACGGCGTATGCCCTTTGCTAATTTTGTATTGCGCGATCAATGCTGCAATTAGCGACTTACCTACGCCGCCTTTGCCTTGTAATACCAGGTGTATTTTTGCCATTAGATCCAGTCCTCTTTTTTAGGTGATGGGTCGAAAATAAAGTTTTGGATTTTGTGTTGATTGCCGGGGCTAGATTTTTCTGATTGTTTTTCTGGTGGTTTGGCTCCTTTCTTTGGTTCAGGTTGTGCAATGTTTTCTTTTGGTGGCTTTTGGGAAGCTTTCTTTAGCACCTGGTTTGTATATTTCAGGAACTGGTGATACCCAATCGTGACCCGCTTTGTTTCGTGCATGTGCTCCCATATTGTCCGTATTGAATAGCCTGTCGATATCGCTTCGCAGACGTCATCCTTTACTGCCTGAAACATCACTAGGTTTCGGTCGCGCGCTTTTACTGAGTGTTTTTTCTTTACCCACTCCGCTAGTTGTTCTGGATAACGTTTATTCATTTCATATCACTGGTAGTGCGGCTCAGTCAATTATGAGTCAATTTACATGTAAAAAACATGCTATCTGTAACTGATTTTACTTTATTTTATATGACTTTATATTAATATGTACATTAATTTACATGTGTTGATCGTGCCGTTGGGTGTTTTTTGACTATAAAGTGACAACCTGTTGCGACATCAACGACTGAAAAGTCGGGGCAGGATATGTGAAGTGCTAGCACCGGCGCTGCCGATACTAGCACTTCACTTCCTCTTATACGCGCTACGCACTCAACGAGGATCCTGCTCTGCGAGGCCAACCGGCTACCGCCGGTAAATGTTTTACGGATGAGTTATATGAAGAGAGATAAAACGAGTGAAAAGAAGCCGACGAGAAAGAACAGTACCCCGATTGTCGTTAGGGTTACACCCGAAGAAAAAGCCGCCATAGATGGTCATGCTCGTCAGACAGGGCACAGTACATCGGCCTATCTAAGGCTTCTTGGTCTTGGTTATGCGCCTAAAAGCATCACTGACAATGAGAGGGTTTTGGAGTTGGCGAAGATCAATGGCGACCTGGGGCGACTAGGTGGGTTGCTTAAACTTTGGTTAACCAATGACGCCCGAACTGCTCAGTTCGGTGAATCCACTATCAGGGCAGCACTTGCGCGTATCGAAGCTACGCAAGACAAAATGGTTGAGGTAATGAAGGCTGTAATCATGCCAAAGGCTAACTTGTGATTTTAGCCGCTAAAATTTTTCGTTTATGATCGCGAAGCATGTTCCGATGAAGTCGATCAAGAAAAGCGACTTTGGCGCACTTGCGAATTACATATCTGACGACCAGGATAAGAACGAGCGTGTAGAGTACGCCTCCGTGACTAACTGTCTGTCGGATGATTTATCGGCCGCAATAATCGAAGTAACCGCTGTCCAGGGTATGAATACCCGTGCAGAGTCGGATAAAACCTACCACCTGATCCTGAGTTTTCGCGATGGCGAACATCCCTGTAATGAAATCTTAAGGGAGATTGAAAATAGTATTTGCGAAGGGATTGGGTATGGAGAGCATCAGCGTGTTAGCGCTGTTCACTGCGACACCGATAATATCCACATGCATATTGCAATCAATAAAATCCATCCTACACGATTAACCATTCATAACCCATATAACGACCATAAGGTTCTTGGCAAGTTATGCGAAACCATAGAATTAAAGTACGGTCTTGAGCGAGATAACCATCTATCGAACAAGGTGCCAAGTGAAAACCGTGCAGCCGATATGGAACGGCATGCTGGTGTTGAAAGTTTACTCAGTTGGGTCAGGCGTGAATGTTTGGATCAGCTTAATGCGACCGATTCTTGGGATCAGTTTCATAAGGTATTGCAAGAACATGGTCTCGAATTGCGGGAAAGAGGCAATGGCTTTGTCATTGCCGATCATGATGGCTTGATGGTAAAGGCTAGTACCATAGCGCGTGATTTATCGAAGGGGAAGCTTGAGGATCGTTTTGGCAAATTCGAGCCTCTTTCAAAAGAGACGGGTAATGGGTGGGCGAAAAATTACGAAGCTAAGCCGGTTGGTTTTGGGGTTGATACAACACTATTGTTTGCCAAGTATAAGAACGAGCAGGTCAGTCAAGGAGCGCTACGCGCTCAGCAATGGAAATCGGCCCGAGAAGAGAAGGCCAGAAAGATAAATGCCGCCAAGCGAGCGGCTAAATTAAAGCGGGCGGTGATAAAGCTTTCTGCGAAATCTCGCATCGAGAAAAAGATTCTGTACGCTCTGGTCAGCAAGTCTTTGTTAGCAGATATACAACTAGCTAACGAACGCTACCGGGCAGAGAGGCAAGCGATACTTGAAAATCATAGGCCGCAACAGTGGGCCGACTGGTTAAGGCGAAAAGCGTCTGCCGGTGATGTTGACGCGCTTACCGTTTTACGCGCTCGGGAAGCGGCTCATGGGTTGAAGGGAAATACAATCGGCGCGGCGGGCAGGAATGGCGCAACGCATAGAGTGCATGCTACACAGGATAGCGTCACAAAGAAGGGGACCATCATTTATCGTTTCGGTGAGTCGGCTATCCGCGATGATGGCGATAAGCTTAAGGTATCGCGTGGTGCTACGGACTATGGTTTAGAGGCCGCCTTGCGCATGGCAATAGATAAATATGGAAGCGCAATCACGGTTAATGGCAGCATTGAATTTAAAGCGCGAATAGTAAAGACGGCGGTTGTTGCGGGTCTTCCATTGATCTTTGCCGATCCAATCCTGGAGCGGCAGCGGCTATTTTTATTAAATAAAACTACGGAGAACAAACATGGGCAAACAGCTGAGCGAGGAAGAGAAACTGGAGGCGGCGTTAGCGGCGTTGGATCAAGAGCCAATAATGCTAATGGAGAGCGATTCAATGAAGCTGGGCGACGAGCTGGATTCTTCGGATTCATCAATAAGCCCAACGTTAGCCGCGTTGGGCGTAGACCGCCGCCCGAAAGCCGCAACCGTTTGCGAGACTTGTCCAGTCTCGCTATGGTTCGCCTCGCCAGTGGAATTGAAATGCTACTGTCGGGCAATGTACCTGGTGGTGTGGAGCAGCAAAGAGCCGACACAAATAACACATTGCGACGGCCAGTTTCTGGATCAGGATTGAGTTTGTATTTAGAGGCCGACAAGTACATTGTCGAGCGTGAAGAAAAACGGCGAATGGGTATTGATGTGCCTGTGCATAGGCGATACGGTGAGGATGACGTGGGCACGCTATCTTTTACCGGCTTACGGCGTATTGATGGTAGGCCCCTTGCGCTTCTAAAGCGCGATGATGTTGTACTTGTATTGCCGGTAGACGAAAAAACGGCGGCGCATTTAAAGCGTTTAACTATTGGTGATGCTGTTTCTGTCAGTAAATTGGGTTCGATAAAAATCAAAAAAGTCCGGCGTAGATAGCCAGTGTTGTTTCTTATTAGATGTATGTCCGGTTTTTTAGGCTTTTTATTGTCATTTAAAGTTAATGTATTTGCATTCATAAGTTATTGTTGATAGTATCTTTTCATAGATAAATTGCTTGTTAAATACAGTTGTTGGGCTGGGTGATGTTATTCACGTCGTAGGTCATGGATTCGAGTGTTTTAGCCGCTAAAACGCGAGCCCTATGGCATTACTCACTCCTACCGACTGTCATTATTAAAAGGGCTTATCAAATGAAAGATAAATTTAACAATGCCGTTGGTCCGCAAGTTCGCGCGGGAAAGCCTCGGGTTGGCGTTGGCATACCGGCGTTGGCCGTCACGTCACTAGTTGCTGGTCTTCAATCCGCTACCCAGTTCTTTGCCGATGAATTCAATTATCAGTCTACGCTAGGTTCTCACTACAACCATATTTACGCACCTTGGGCGGTTCTGCGCTGGTCTAGTAATTGGTATGGGTTATATCAAGAAAGCTTTATGAAAGCGGGCAGTGTTGGTATGTCTGTAACCGCCGTCGGTTTGTTAGGGCTTGTTGTTGCAAAAATGGTGATTGCAAATTCCTCTAAGGTTAATCCGTATTTACACGGCTCGGCCCGCTGGGCCAACAAAAAGGATATTCAAGAGGCTGGTTTATTACCTCGTTCTGTTGATTTTTTATCTCAGCTTCTCGGTAAAAAATCTGACCCTGTGCCAGGCGTATATGTAGGAGCATGGATCGACAAGAATGGTGTTACCAGGTACTTGAGACATAACGGGCCTGAACACGTTTTATGTTATGCGCCCACACGCTCTGGCAAGGGGGTTGGTTTAGTTATTCCTACATTATTGTCATGGGAACGTAGCGCGGTTGTCACCGACTTGAAAGGCGAGCTATGGGCTCTGACCGCTGGTTGGCGGAAGAAATATGCCAGTAATAAGGTTCTACGTTTTGAGCCGGCCGCCTTGCAAGGTAGTGTGTGTTGGAATCCATTGGATGAAATTAGGATTGCGACGGAATATGAAGTCGGCGACGTGCAGAATTTAGCAACATTGATAGTCGATCCAGATGGTAAGGGTTTAGAAACGCATTGGCAGAAAACAGCACAAGCGTTGCTGGTCGGTGTGATCATGCATGTTCTATATAAGGCCAGGGATGAAGGTGGCGAGGCATCTTTACCGATTGTGGATGCAATTATGTCCGATCCTAATAGAGATATTGCCGATCTGTGGATGGAAATGACTACCTATGGTCATGTGTTTGGTAAAAATCATCCGGTGGTTGGCTCTGCCGCTAGGGATATGATGGATCGACCTCCCGAGGAGGCAGGCTCTGTTCTCTCTACAGCTAAGTCGTATCTGGCTTTGTACCGCGATCCAGTTGTTCAGCGTAATGTGTGTAAGTCAGAGTTCCGCATTAAAGATCTGATGAACTTCGATGATCCTGTCAGTTTGTACATAGTCACCCAGCCAAATGATAAGGCGCGGCTAAGGCCATTGGTTAGGGTGATGGTGAACATGATTGTCAGGCTTTTGGCTGACAAAATGGAATTCGAAAATGGTCGTCCGAAGGCTCATTACAAACATCGAATGTTAATGATGTTGGATGAGTTCCCTAGTCTGGGAAGACTGGAAATTTTGCAAGAGTCATTGGCTTTTGTGGCGGGTTACGGCATTAAGTGCTATCTGATTTGCCAAGATATTAACCAATTAAAGAGTCGCGAAACGGGTTACGGAGCTGATGAGTCGATAACATCAAATTGTCATGTTCAGAATGCATACCCACCAAACAGGGTAGAGACTGCTGATCATCTTTCCAAGTTGACAGGTCAAACCACTGTGGCAAAGGAACAGATTACAACCAGTGGTCGACGTACCAGCGCGTTATTGGCACAAGTCTCTAGGACCATTCAAGAAGTACAGCGACCTCTGTTGACTCCGGATGAATGCTTACGCATGCCTGGCCCAGTTAAGGGCGCAGATGGGTTGATTGATAAACCGGGCGACATGGTGATTTATGCAGCCGGCTACCCTGCTATTTACGGTGTTCAGCCCTTATATTTCAAAGACCCTGTGTTTCAAGCAAGGGCGTCTATTCCACCACCCAAGGTATCCGACAAGTTAATCAAGACACATGAAGTAAAGCGTGGTGATGAGGCGATTAAGTTATGAAGCGGCTTACTTCATTGATTGCCATTCTTGGCATCTCATATCTCGCGTTGTGTGGAATCGCCTACGCCGTTGGAGCGCGGTTTAATTCCACACGTAGTATTCCTGTTGGTCTGTACTGGGAAACTCGCGACCCGGTGGAGAAAGGGGCCTATGTCATGTTTTGTCCCCCGCAAACAGAAGTGTTCGATTTAGCAAAGACTCGGGGCTATATCGGTGCTGGATATTGCCCAGGCGGATATGGCTACATGATGAAAAAAATTTTAGCGGCTAAAACGGATGTCGTTTCAGTTGATGATGATGGTGTGCGGGTAAATGATGTTTTATTGCCATATAGCACTCCATTTGATCTTGATGGCGCCGGTCGTCCAATGCCAAGGTTCAGGGCAACCCATGAATTAGGTGAGTCAGAGGTTTTACTTATGACGGATATGAACAAGGGTTCATTTGATGGTCGTTATTTCGGCTTAATCAATCGCTCTCAAATCACGGGCGTTATACGTCCTGTTTTAACTTGGTAAAAACGGAGGTTTTTATGCAGTTGTTTATTGCGGAAAAGCCCGATCTAGCTAAAGCCATTGTTGATGGTTTAGGCGGCGGTTCGCGCAAAGAGGGTTACTATGACTGCGGTGATAGCTATGTGACGTGGTGCTACGGCCATATGCTGCAATTGCTGGACCCGGAGGACTACGATCCTCGGTTCGCCAAATGGAATTTGGATGATTTGCCTATTTCGCATATTCCGTGGAAGAAAAAGCCATCGAACGATAAAAAAGATCAACTCAAGATCATCACTAACTTATTAAAACAAGCGAAGAGCGTAGTACACGCGGGCGACCCGGACGACGAAGGCCAGCTATTAGTTGATGAAGTCTTGGAGTATGCGGCTTGTTCGCTGCCCGTTAAACGATTGCTCATCAATGACAACAATATCAGTGTCGTCAAAAGGTCGCTTGCAAGTATGCGGGACAATCGTGAGTTCGCCGGTTTGTCGGCGGCTGCGGAGGCTCGTAGTGTTGGTGATCAGTTATATGGTTATAACATGAGTCGGGCATATACGCTTGCAGCGAATAAAGCTGGTTTTCAAGGGGTGTTGAGTGTCGGACGGGTTCAGACACCTATACTTGGTCTAGTCGTTAGACGCGATAGGGAGTTTGAAGCGCATATTAAGAGCTATTACTATAATGTCACGGGGCAATTTAATTTTGGTGGTTTGTCGTTCCCGGCTCGGTATCAGATTGTTGATGGTGATCCTGTTGATGAAAAAGGCCGTCTATCGAATCAGGATCATGCACAGGGTATTGCTGATGCGGCAAATGGCGCACAGGCCAACCTTATCAGTGCGACTACGAAAAAGAAAAATCAGCATCCACCACTTCCTTACAATTTATTGAAGCTCCAGACCGATGCTTCGCGGAAATTTGGTTTTCGTCCCGACCGGACAAAGGACATCACGCAGTCGTTACGCGAAAAGCACAAACTGATTACATACAATCGGAGTGATTGCGAGTATCTCAGTGAGGATCAACATGGCGATGCGTCGAATGTCCTGGCGGCTATTGCGAAAACTGCACCGACGCTAACGATTGTCGCGCAGAAGGCCGACCCGGCGATAAAAAGCCGTGCGTTCAACTCGTCAAAGGTAAGCGCCCACCACGGAATCATTCCAACTGAGGCTACTGCCGATTTTTCTAATCTGACTGATGGCGAGCAGAAAATCTACATGCTGATTGCCCGCGCTTATGTCGCACAGTTCTGGCCGAAACACCAATACGACCAAACCGATATTTTGGTTGAGGCGGCTGCGCATCGGTTCGCAGTTCGTTCAAACGTTACAACCCTTGCCGGTTGGAAGTCGCTTTATAAAAACGATGTTGGTAATGAGGATTTGGAGGGCGATGAAAACGACATTGCTCTTGATCTTCGTGTGTTAAAGGCGGGGCAGGGCGGTGACTGTACGGACGCCGTTGCAAGTCAGATGGAGACGAAGCCGCGACCACTATACACAATGGCCACCCTATTAACAGACCTGACTCGTGTTGCTCAATATGTGCGTGATGATCGTCTACGAAAGCTTCTTGTCGAAAAGGACAAGGGCAAAGAAGGTGAGCATGGGGGTATTGGTACACCGTCTACGCGAGACACCATCATTGCCACTTTGTTTGATCGTGGCTATCTGGCGGAAAAGGGTAACAACATTATCAGCACTCCGACTGGGCGAGAGTTTTACGATACCTTGCCCGATCAAGCCAAATATCCGGATATGACCGCGCTATGGCACGAACAGCAAAAGTCTATTCAAAGCGGCGACATCAATGCGATCACCTTTGTCACTGAGTTGATGGAGTACATCGGTACAGAGGTGGCAAACGTTAAGCAAAATGGCATCGGGATAAAGGTTGTATTCATTCCTTGTCCCGATTGCGGAAAGCCTTTGCGTCGCATCAAGAAAAAAGCCAAAAACAAATTCTTCTGGGGCTGCACAGGGTTTGCCGATGGATGCAAATATGCCTGTGACGACAAGGCCGGTAAGCCGGTTCCTAAACCATCGGCACAAGTTTCAGAGATCCACAAGTGTACGGCATGTGGCAAAGGCTTGTCCCGGCGACCGGGAAGAAAGAAAGGCACGTTCTGGTGGGGATGTAGTGGGTTTCCAACGTGCAAACAAACTTACCCAGACATTAAGGGAAAACCGGATTTTAACAATAGCAAACAGGGTGGACGTGATGAATAACAAAGACGGTGTAAATGACTCAAATATGAATACAGAGTTAGAAACGGCGTTAGAGGGAGATACTGTAGATTTAGTGGCCGTGAAGTTACTTGATGCTATGGTGCCTGGTGCTGTAGTGGAATTCGACCCCGACGAGGCCGAACGGATTGGCGCATTCAATGAAGATGCCTTAGATGAGGCCGATGCATTGGAAAGCCGTATTGATTCTACAAGTCATGAATAGGTGTTTGTTCAATGGCAAAGAAACCTATTTTTAATCAAGGGCAACTTGATATTTTCAGTGTTTTTGAAGATTGGCTTGTTGCTGAGCCCCCGCCGGCTGATAAGCCAGTGGCCACAATTAAGGAGCCACAGGAGTCGTCCCCTAACGATTCTCGACATTTACTCGCATTACGCTTGGCGCAGCGTCTGAGCGAAGATGGCGGCATTACATCAAAGGTGTTAACCGAGGAAGCTAATCGTGCTTTTGGTGGAACCCAGGCCGGTGGCGACTATTTATCTAAGGATGCTTATGATGCTCTGGAAGCCGCTTTTAACATCCACTTGCTCGGAACTGAAGACGCTAATTGGACCGCGTTGAATGCCGACGGAGCCAAGCTAAAGGTCGTTGACTTAACGAACCGGATTCAACGATTGCCAACTCAGACCCGGCGCGACGAAGAAATGGAAGAGTTCCAGCAGTTCAGTACACCGCCCGCGCTGTCTTTCGTGGCTAATTGGGTTGCGAATGTTAAGAAGGATGACGTTATGGCGGAACCTTCGGCTGGCACTGGTGACTTGGCAATATGGTCGAAAATGGTTGGGGCCACGTTGATTCTGAATGAATTGTCCCCACGTAGACAAACTTTATTGGGTGCCCTGTTCCCAGAGGCAACAATATTTAAAGAAAATGCCGAGCAGTTGGATAACGTACTGCCGATCTATTTTAAGCCGACAGTGATTGTCATGAACCCGCCCTTTAGTTCTTCGGCTGGTCGCGTCCAGGGACAGAGAGACACAAATAATGGCGCAAGACATATCGAGCAAGCATTAAAGCGACTGGAGCCAGGTGGACGATTGGTGGCGATTGTTGGCAACGGTATGGCCGCGGATCGTCCCGCCTTCTCCGCGTGGTGGAGTGACATAGCAAAGAAATACAACGTTCGCGCGAATATTGGCATATCTGGCAAAGAATATGCGAAGTATGGAACGACTTTTGACAATCAGATTTTAGTAATCGACAAAAACGGGGCCACGACGCAGCCGATATTGACCGGCAAAGTAGATTCGGTGGCCGATTTACCCGCATTATTGGAGGGCATAAGAAATGACCGTCAACCTATTCAATCAACACCCGATAAACAGGCAAGCCGCCCAAATACTCAGCCAGTATCAGATACCATTCAATCCGGAAATGGAGTTGGCGGCATTAGTATTGGTGAAGACAGCATTAGAACGGAATCTTCTGGAAACGGGGCCAATTCCGGAACCTCTTCTATTAATGGCGAAGTTAACGGCCCAGCCGATGATAGCGATGTCCCTAATGACGGAATCGGAACCAGGAGTGGAGTTCCAGATAGAGTTATCGGAGACGTTGGAGGCAGCGGCGGCGGAGATACTGGAGGAAATAGTCGCCTCACTACAAGCAACAGTACCGCAAGCGTTGCAGTAGAAGCTAAGGATGATCTAGCTACCGAATTCACTGATTCTGTCTTTGCGAACTACGCTCCACAGCGTCTTACAATCCAGGGCTCTAAACCACATCCAGGCAAATTGGTGCAGTCGGCGGCAATGTCTGCTGTCCAACCACCTGCACCCTCTTATGCCCCATTATTGCCAACGCGCTTGATCGAAGAAGGATTACTTTCGATTGCCCAAATTGAGGCCGTTGTTTATGCAGGGCAAGCGCACTCAGAAACTTTGCCGAATGGTTCGAGAAAAGGCTTTTTCATTGGTGATGGCACTGGCGTCGGCAAGGGCCGTGAAATATCCGGCATCCTATTGGATAACATGTTGCAAGGCCGTAAAAAGGCCGTTTGGGTTTCTTTTAATGAAGGCTTGATAGAGGATGCTAAAAGGGATTTTGCCGGTGTGGGTGGCGACCCGTCAAAGTTGTTTTTCCAGGGAAAGACCAAAGCTGGCAATGAAATAACTCAAGAAGAGGGCATTTTATTCACAACCTATTCGACGCTACGTGGCGGTGAGAAAAAGCAGGCAAATGATTTGGGACAAAAGGGCGGTAAGTCCCGCGCTCAACAAATCATAGATTGGTTAGGCAAGGATTTTGATGGTGTTATCGCATTCGATGAAGCCCATAGCATGGGCAATGCGATTGCGATTAAGGGAAAACGAGGCGCCAAGAAGCCTTCGCAACAAGCGATAGCCGGTATTAACTTGCAGCGCGAATTACCTTATGCGCGTGTCACCTATGTATCCGCTACCGGCGCTACCGAGATAAGCAATCTTAGTTACGCGGATCGTCTAGGTTTATGGGGTGAGGGAACCCCATTTGCCGATACAAATGCCTTTATCAATGGAGTATCTAAAGGCGGTATCGCATCAATGGAATTGATCAGCCGAGACATGAAGGCGATGGGCATGTATTTGGCCAGGTCGCTGTCCTACGATGGTGTCTCTTATGAACGATTGGAACATCCACTATCTGATTTACAGGAAGATATTTACAACGAACTGGCCGGCGCTTGGCAAGTCGTTTTAAATAACGTTGAGCAGGCACTTGAGCTCACTCAAGCGGGTAAGAGTGGGCCGGGTAAAAGTGCGGCTATGTCTCAATTCTGGGGCGCACATCAACGATTCTTCAATCAAATTGTCACGGCCATGCAGACGCCGGCAGTGATAGACCATATTCGCGACCAACTGGACGCTGGCCATGCGGCTGTGATTCAGTTGGTCAATACAAACGAAGCGGCACAAGAGCGGATTATCGCCGACGCTACGGCGAATGATGCCCCATTAGAGGAATTGGATTTTACGCCTCGGCAAATGCTGATGGATTACGTCAGAAACGGATTCCCGGTAGCTGCTTATGAGCAAACACAAGACGCTAACGGCAACACCACCTACGTTCCAGTACGTGACTCGGAAGGGAATCAAGTATTTGATCGAGAGGCAATTGCTTTGCGCGATTCGCTGCTGGACGCGTTGCATCAAATCCGTGTTCCTGAAAATCCATTGGACTCAATCATCAATGCTTTTGGTTCTGATCGGGTCGCAGAGGTTACTGGCCGTGGACGTCGGTTCGTTCAAACACGCGACGATGAAGGCAATCTGAAAGTCGTCGAAGAGAAGCGAGGCAAGAATTCTTCTAGGTCCGATGCAGAGGCCTTTCAGGCCGACAAAAAGGACATTCTCATATTCTCGGGTGCCGGCGGAACCGGCTATAGCTTTCATGCCGACAATACCGCCGAAAATCAACGCAAGCGGATTCATTACATCTTGCAACCAGGTTGGCGAGCTGATGCCGCTGTTCAGGGGTTTGGGCGAACTCACAGAACCAATCAAGCCAAAGAGCCGCATTATGTATTGCCTACCACTAATTTAAAGGCACAAAAGCGATTCGTATCCTCAATCGCTCGACGGCTAGACCAGCTGGGGGCATTGACTCGCGGACAGAGGGAAGCGACTAGCCAAGGTATGTTTACCGCGTCCGACAATCTTGAAAGCCAATATGCATCAACCGCGCTGAATAACTTCTTTCGTGATTTGTATCGCGGGACCACAAGCCTTTCGTTCCATGAAGTTACCAAGCAGATGGGGCTTAACCTTCTTGATGATAATGCCTCATTGAATGAAAGCAACCTTCCCGCCATACCGCAGTTCTTAAATCGTCTTTTATCACTCAAGACTGATATGCAAAATCAGGTTTTTGGCGAATTCGAAAAACGACTTGTGGAAGCGGTGGATTATGCAAAGCAACGTGGTTTGTACGATGTTGGTCTACAGACGATGACCGCCTTGAGTATCCAGAAAACGCGGGATGATGTGGCTTATGAAGATAAAAAAACCGGTGCACAAACTCGATATGTTGAGCTGGCCGTAACCAATGAGATCCAATATTACAAGTGGGATGAGGTTAAAAAGTTTGTCAAGGATAGCCCTAAACAAGGCGATTTAAGCGGATGGTTCGTATCTGAGTTCGGCAAGAGCAAGGGCGACGTGTTTTATCTCGGCGATATTGGCGAGCGGCTCGATTCCGATGGTAAATCTGTCCATCGCGGTATTGTTCATACAATCAAAAAGCATGACTACCGATATATCGACAACGCTGACGTTATCAGTCGAGGCTATGACTACCGAACTGTTAATGTTAACGGTGTTGGCTCTTATCAGAAGGTTACGCTGACTAGACCGATCGATGAAGCGGAAGCTGAAAAGCTTTGGAACCAGCAGGTTGCCAATGCGCCGAAAACCGAAACAAAAACTGAACGTATGCTTGTCGGTGTCATTTTGCCAATCTGGGATCGTGTCGAAGGTGCGGAAACCATTCAACGATTACAAACAGACGACGGCGAACAATTACTTGGGCGGATGTTAGGGCCTAAGTCAGCCAAGCAAACACTCAAAAATCTAGGTCTTGATTCCGGTCTTTCTGGAATGTCGACCGACGATTTGTTCGAATCAATTAGAAAAGGTAACAAAGCGATCCTGTCGAATGGTTGGGAGATTTCAACTGCCAGGGTCAACCTCGAAGACCGTATAGAGATCAAGGGCCGTAGTTATTTCACTGATGCAGAGAAACGTTTGCTCAAAGAGCAGGGCGCATTTGTGGAGCGCATCAATTGGACTGATAGGGTTTTTATGCCTACCGGCGAAAGCGGGGTAGGCGTGTTTGAGCGAATCACCGCTTCAAAGCCCGTTGTCGATCTTATTGAGAAAAATCGCGGCATTGAAGCGAATGACGCTGACGATGATCAAGAGTACGGAATTCCGAACATAGCAAGCACATCATCATCAACCACCAACGAGGCGGTCATACCTGATTCCAATGTTGGTAACTCTAAAACGAACAAAAGTGACGAACCGAATAACCGTCAGGAGGTTATTTCAATGGATAAAGCAAAGAAACCGTTCCATGAAACCGTTGCCGAAAAATTGATCGAGCAGCTTGAACAAGGTACAGCTCCGTGGCAAAGGCCTTGGAACTCGGACGAAACCGGTGGTTTTCTCCCCTATAACCCTGTTACCGGCAATCGATATAAAGGTATTAACACTCTACATTTATTGTCTGAGGATAGGAACGATAATCGTTGGATGACCTATAAGCAAGCCGGCGAGCTTGGTGGGCAAGTTCGAAAAGGTGAAAAGGGTACTGGCGTTCAATATTGGAAATTTACCGATGAGCAAACAAAACGGGATGAAAGCGATAATCCGGTTTTAGACGGTGAAGGTAATCCGGTGAAGGTGGTTGTGAAGTTGGAACGTCCTCGGGTTTTCTTTGCAACGGTTTTTAATGCTGAACAGATCGATGGTTTACCGCCGCTGGAAAAGAAAGAGGTAACTTGGGACCCGATTGAACGAGCTGAAAATATATTGGCGGCATCGGGCGCGGCGATAAATCATAACGGTGGTGGCCGTGCGTTTTACAGGCCATCGACTGACAGCATTCACTTGCCGGATAAAGGTCAGTTTCCAACCGCAGAGAATTACTATGCAACCGCGTTGCATGAGTTGGGACACTGGACTGGACATGAAGACCGGCTAAATCGGGATATTGTGCATCCTTTTGGAAGCGAGGCTTACGCTAAGGAGGAGTTAAGGGCAGAGATTGCCAGTATGATCTTGGGTGAAGAACTTGGCATTGGTCATGATCCTGGGCAGCATGCGGCTTATGTTGGTTCGTGGATTAAGGCTTTGCGGGATGATCCAATGGAGATTTTCCGGGCGGCGTCCGATGCGGAAAAAATTCAGAATTTTGTGCTGGGCTTGGAGCAAGTACAGGTTCAGGAACGTAGTCAGCAGGAGAGCCAGATACTTACTGTGGCGGAACTGACGGCGGTCGAATATCAGGCGCTGGTGGATGCCGATGAGATTTATCAACGCGAATTGGTCCGCGTCTACGGAGAAGAAAAGGCGGGTGATGCCCGTTATCAAAAAACACATGAAGATACTGATTTACAACAAGCGGCGGATGCTTTCCATGCCGCTTCTGATGTATGGCATACCGCTGTTACTGAAGCCAGGAATACCCTTGCCGGCGGCGAAGCGATTTTTCGCATTAATTCGGCAAAGGTGGATGAGCGCACTGACGATAAGGTGCTATCCACTGGACTGGCGGCTGATATTTCGATTGTTTTGCTACGGTCGGAAGAGTGGACGTTCGATCATTTTCAAGATTACGAAGGCGAGAGCCTGGATGCCGCATTACGCAAAGAAGGATTGCACTCGCTTGAAGATGTTACCGGCAATGTGCCAAGCCAGTTTTTTGATACTGCTATTCAACGCCTTTCGCCTGTTTTTGGGATAGAGCCAAACGACTTGAACGTGAGCAACGCTTATCTTGAACGTAAGGGTTTGGCTCAGGCGTTTCAAGCAATGGCTGAGCGGCTAGTGCAAGATCAGGCGCAGCAAGTTTCTCATCCGGAATACACCATACCAAATGAAGGCGTGGAGTTGGATAGGCGATATGTGCTCGATATGTTCCCAGAGCTGAACGGTCCTAATGGTAAAGCTAATGGTTTTGGTATATCGAAAATTACATTGATGCCAGACGGTCAGATTGTTATCGATAGTGATAGCAAAATGCCATTAGTCGCTGAAACAGCGTCAAGATCAGAAACCGGGGTGACACATCAAGATATTGCCGACTATTTCGAACGTGGATTTATAAAAACGGTGGTATTACCGGAATCCTCCGTCAAACAAACAGAAACAGCTCAAATCGAAGGAGGCGTTATGCGCGATCCTGCCGTTAATTCAACTGAACAACTTTTGGAAGACTTGGTGCGGAATATTGAGTACGCGCAGGACGTTATACCCGAATGGAGTGGGACTTATGCTCAGGAGCAGGGCAATGGGAATGTTCGGCTTGCTATTGATTTAATCGAAAAAGGTGAACTCGATAAAGCCATTGATGCACTGTGGTTAAACGTTGAGCTAGAGCACCGGTATGGTGGTGAAGATAGTGATGTATTTCGTGACAGCATAAAGACGGTAGAAGAAGGCTGGCGGAAATGGCAGGTGGATAATGGCGTTGGTCCAGCCATCACACCGGCCATGAAGAAGGACTTCGATGCTTTGCCGCGCGATCTGAGCCAGTTATCCAGTGCGACGTTCGAAGAGTACCAAAAGGCGGCAGAGGCCGCCAGATTAGAAGAGGACGCCGTAAAGAATAATCCTGATAGTACTGATGAAGATATATCGGCAGCGAGGGAGAAGAGAAAATCCGCCGACCTGTTGGCGACCGTCAATGATTCGGACTTTCAAAACAAAGTCGTGGAGTTTGAACAGAAACAAGTGGCGGCTAATTTGGCTGAACAAGGTGGGAATGATAAGACCTTTATTACTGTACCCTTCCGCGAAAAAGAGGACGCTAAGGCATTGGGCGCCAAATGGGATAGGCAACAAACGTCGTGGTATATACCTGCCGGAGTTGATCAGTCGGCGTTTTCTAAATGGTTGCAACCGGCCGGCGAAGTAAAGGTAACGCCAGCCGTTAGTTCAGAGGCAGCTGAATCAACCACCTCCGATAAATTGTACCTTGCCGTCCCTTACGCGGAGAGGTTTGCCGCGAAACAGGCCGGCGCTAAGTGGGATGCCAGCGCAAAATCCTGGTATGTTGGTCACAATGCCAATATGGAAACGTTACAGCGTTGGTTGCCTGATAACCATAAGCCACAACAGGCACCGGCAATGACGCCGCGCGAAGAATTCTCATCGCTGCTCAAAGATATGGGCTTTGTGCTTTCGGGTAATCATCCTGTCATGGATGGACAGCGACATCGGCTTGAAACGGTTGGTGATAAGGCGGGCGAGAAGGCTGGATTTTATGTTGCGCACCTAGATGGGCATCCTGCCGGTTTTGCTCAAAATAATCGTACCGGTGAAGCTCAAAAGTGGAAGTCAAAGGGCTATTCGCTCAGCGACGGAGAAAAGGCGGCATTGCAAGCGCAAAGCGCATCCAAATTGCAAGCCAGGGAAAACGAACTAAAAGCCAAGCAGGATGCCGTGGCGGCGTCCATAAGACAGTTACTGGCAGTCGCTCCGCTTGCTTCTGCCGATCATAAATATTTGCAATCGAAAGAAGCCCGGCCAGGCGATCTTCGGGTTGTGCCGAGCGATTCAACCATGTTGCCTCCCGATTCGGCTGTAATGATTGGCAAGACATGGAAAGAGTCGAAGGAATTACGTGACGCACACCCGGATAAACTGGTGTTCACTGCTGGGGATTTATTATTGGCGGCACAAGATGTGGGCGGCGTAATCCGGTCAGTTCAATCTATCCAGGAAAACGGCATGAAGCGATTTGCGGCGGGTGGCGCTAAGCAAGACATGTTTCATGTTGTCGGCGGCAAGGGTGTGGAAGCGTTAGCGAGAGCGCCGGCCATAGTGATAGGCGAGGGGTATGCTACGGCTGATACATTATCCCAGTCCCTTGGCTATCCAACAGTCGCGGCCTTTGATTCTGGTAATTTGCCACACGTTGCGAAGTTATTGCACGACCAGTTCCCAGGTAAACCTTTCATCATTGCCGGGGATAATGATTTACATCAAGAACTGACCGAGGGCCGCAATCCTGGTAAAGAAAAGGCAGAGGCGGCGGCAAAAGCGGTTGGCGGAGTAGCGTTGTTTCCGATTTTTGCCCCTGGGGAACAGGCTTATCCCGCCGATCTTGCTCTGGTTACGCCAGCATTGGCAAAAGCGGAGGGTTTATCAGGCGCCCAGAAAGAGGCTATCTCGCAGATGAAGTCCTTCACGGATTTCAACGATCTTGCGACAAAAAGTGAATTAGGCCGGGAAGGTGTTGAACGCCAGATAACTAATGTCGTGAATAAAATCGTATCCGATCATCGTGAACGAATTGAAACGAGACAGCAGCAAGATAATGCTCAGGGATTAAAGCTGCAACAGCAGCAGAAATTAGCGTCGCGCAACGCGGTTGCAATTATTTAGGTTATAGCTTGCAGCCATCAGCCAGTGAAAACTGCTGGCGAGAAGAAATCCAGTTATATGATGGACGTTGCTTTTTTTAGCCGCTAAAATTTTCAATTGATTTTCTGAGTTTTTTACTATGGCGTTGCCCGATAACATTGGCCAGGAACCGAATTAATTGAGAGCGGCGGAAACATGTCGGTACTGCCTGCCGTGGAGGTATATGTTATGGGTAAACCTGAGCCTATTGCCGATTTAAGCGACGATGAGCGCAAACTGCTGATTGAAGGATTGACAGCGTTGCGTCGGGAGCGTGGTCAGGCGTGGAATCTGGCCTGTGATGCTGCCGATGCGAATGGAAGGCGGCGACCTTCCTTGCGCCAGTTCGGTATCGATGATATTAAACGGCTTGCTCGGCGAATTGGTGGTAGAAATGCCCATACCCACTGGCTTGAAGAGTAGCGGTAAGTCATTTTTTAACCGGTTCGTCATACCCAAAAAAAATTAGCAAATCGAACGTTGTTTTATAGAACCAGTATTCTGCATTGAGAAGAACGACATTTCTGGGGTTCTGGCTTAAAATCGCCCTATCATCACAAACCGCGTAAAGATGAGGCAATTTTGAAAAATATAGCTGGGAATGACGTATCCATTTTTTTATTCCGCTTTGAATTACGCGGTAATGCCATCGACTTTGTTTTGAATGAGGCGATTGCCGAAGATATGTATCCCGATATCGATGAGAAAATGAAACCGCTCGTCCACGCCTGTTGCGAAACACTTTTGCGATACAGACACCTAAGTGTGAGTAATACCATTATGGATGGCAATTTTCTGGTTACGGGAGAATTTGAGGTCATGCTGAGTAAGGGGCTAGGACAATACTTTGCGCATGATGAAAAGCAGCGGTTATTCCAGGATGCCAAAAGTATTGCCGATTTTCTGTCGGAGGTTATGGACAGGGGAACTCAAGAAGAGAAAAACGGAATACATCGGAGCCTACCCTCTATAGCACATACGTCAAATCCCAATAAGATAAAAAAAGGGCTTGAGAAACTGGGGGAAACAAAACACCAACAGGCAAAATTGCAATGGCTTGCAGAGGGCGTGCCAATACGGCCAGGGTTAAGGCAGTTGCGGCCTGAGGATTTACCGCCTGATGTCACCGCATCCAGTGGCTATGACCATAGAGGGCTTTGTTATGTCTTCGATCATAAGAAATTGGGGGAGCTGGGGAGGATTGTAATGATCAAGGCCGGTGAACAAGAAATGTTGATGCAGGCCGATCTATACGTAGGACAGGAAACCCCGGAATCCGCTATTGCAAAAAAGAAAAAGGCAATATTTGAGGAAGTGGTTGCAACTGTCAACGCATGTTTTATATAAATAAGGTATAACCAAATTCAATACGCGTCCGAATACATTGCTTACGTGAACGTGGCAGGCCACTCCCAAAACATCAGTTCGCATTTAAGCCAGCGCTGGTCGGTTGGCTCGCAGTGCATGAAGAGCGTGACAACTTATTAAACCGACACGCAAGAGTCGCCAGGCTCGGGTCGATAGAAAATAGTAACGAGCTATGACCGGCCTTGCGAGACGCTCAGTTGGTTGAATTGACGTGTGAACGCTTAATTCTATCGGGAATAGAACGACAGGAAGACGTGGTTATCAATAAGATCGAGGACTTTGCCCAAACTTGGGTATGCTGGCTTGGCGAACAGCAATAGTAGAGCCGAGCTGTGACCATGCCGTTATTTGACGGCACTTGCATATTCCAACCCAAACCACCCATTCCGATACGATTATGTCAGTAGTGAATGACGGCTTTTGGAAGTGGCCGATTGTGTGAGGTCGCCAATGTCTGCTTTCTAGCCCTCCAGTTCCAGAATCTGGCTTCGGCCGACTGGCGGCTTTGGAGAAGCGCGAGTGGCAAGAATGGGTCGGGTCCAGCCAGAGAGGACATAAGGTTGCTTGCCGAAAAGCCGTCATTCACTACTGGCGTAATCGAGGTAGTTACCACATAGCTGCAAAAACCGCCATCTTCGTTGGAATGAGTTATCTGCTTTAATGGGGGGCTGGGTGAGTAGACCTGCCAAGTCGCCTCAGCAGGCCATTATGTGGTAACTATCCCCTAAGGGGCGTGGCGCGCTGTATCCGGCTCAAAGCTGATTTTGAGACGGGAGTTTGTCGCCTTGGCGATTTTTTCCAAGGTGCGGATAGTCGGGATATGCCCACCTTCAATACGGGCAA
>NZ_LUUI01000107.1 GCF_001644015.1 Methylomonas lenta | reverse complement strand
AACTGTTCAATTGCTGTTAAGCGCAAAAAACATCAATGGGGACAGATTTAGGCTGCAATGCAGTTAGCGCGCCATGGAAAATGGATACAAGTGTTCTACTGATTATTGTTTACTCGTAGCATATGCTTCTAGCTGTTTAAGTATTTCGTTATTAGCCCCATGTGTGTTTTTGAGGGTTTGCAACCTATCCAAAAAGTCCTGCAAGTTACCGGCAGTATCGGCATCGAAAAACTTGTGTTGACAAAACTCGCGCCAACGCTGTTGTTCTTCAGTATTCAATGTTTCAGGATAATTCCGGGCACGATAACGAAATAACATTTCCGGCAAGCGAGTATCGTCGAATTGTGTTGTAAAACCTGCCAATTGTGCTGGCGGCAGCTGCCTGATTTTTTGCTGGGTAGCTTTGTCTTTGTGACTAAAAAAACCGCCACTATAAATCATTAGATCAGGGTCGCACGGTGTATCAGTATAGTCACGGGTAAAAACGGTAGCCAATTTTTGTTCCAAGGCTGGCCCGGCCGCAGACTTGATTTGTTGTAGATGGCGTTTGCATTGGGCTAAATCCAGTTCCAGGCGTTGGGCGTCTGCTGGGCGTATGACCGATAATGGTGCCAGAACCGGGCTTTTATTGATATGTATGGTTTTTAAGGCGATGCGCTCCACGCCTTCAGCTAAATCTGCAGTGGCGACAAACAACCGTTGTTGTATTTCGCTAGCACTGAGTGCCAGCAGCTCTGATGGGTCGACAGATAAATCGTAGACGATGATTTCATTGCTGTTTTTTGGATGTGCATAGATAGGTACTATGACGGCCAGACAATTTTTCTTGGCTGAAAAACGCCCTGAGATATGCACTAAGGGTGTAAAACTACCTAATTTTATTAATTCAGAAACAGCCGGTTTCAGTCGATTGGCAAACAGGTAATCGTAGAGTTTGGTTTGTTGTTGCTTGATCAGACCTGCCAAGGCAATGGTGGCATAAACATCGGAAAGTGCATCATGGGCAGCCTGATGGGCAATATCGTTGGCTTGGGTGAGTGCTTCCAGCCGAAAGCTGGCGACACCTTCATCTGTCAGCGGCCAGTTAATGCCATCTGGTCGCAAGGCGCGGGCAGCGCGGGCGATGTCAATTAAATCCCAGCGTGAATTACCGTTTTGCCATTCGCGCGCATAGGGATCAAAAAAGTTGCGATACAGCAAGTTGCGGGTCACTTCATCATCAAACCGAATGCTGTTATAGCCTAGGCTGCAAGTGCCTGGTTGTGACAATTGTTCATGAATGGCATTGATAAATTCGGCTTCACAAACACCTTTTTCAGTCGCCAATTGTGGGGTGATGCCGGTTATCAGACAGGCTTCCGGGTTAGGCAAGTAATCATCAGCTGTTTTGCAATAAAGCATCAATGGATCGCCAATCACATTAAAATCCAGGTCAGTACGAATACCGGCAAATTGACAAGCACGGTCGCGTTGCGGATCAGTGCCGAAAGTTTCGTAATCGTGCCAGTAATAGCTTGCTGTCGTCATTTCTAAGGCCACATTTTCAATGAAAGGGAAGGGGAATTTGTCATGATTAGATTTTTGCGGCTACCCGAGCCTGGATTTTATTTTATAATCATCGGTTCAATTTTATGTGATCACCATAGGAAAGTGTTATGAAAAAATCCTCGCTACTCGTTTCGGCTGCTTTGTTGATGTTTGCTGGCATTGCCAATGCTCATGGCCCGGTCAGAGCAAAAATGACCGCAACTATCACTATTGATGCTCCTGCAGCGAAAGTATGGGAAGTCATTAAAGATTATGATGATATGTCGTGGCACCCAGCCATCAAAAGCGTTAAAGGCGACAGTAGTAATAATAAAGGTGCAATGCGGACCCTTACTTTAGCTAATGGTGGCACTATCACCGAAGAGTTGAAGTCGCATGACGACAAAAAAATGGCCTACAAGTATAAAATCACTGAAATGAGTTCCACTGGCACTATCAAACATGCCGGTCAAGACGAAGAACTACCCGTATTACCTGTAGGTAACTATGCAGCAGAAATTTCAGTTGAAGATAAAGGTGGTAAAGCCGAAGTGGAATGGGTGGCTACTTACTACCGCGCTTACGTGAATAACAATCCACCAGCAGAATTGAATGAAGAAGCGGCTGATAAAGCGGTGAGTGAAGTATTGACCAGTGGCTTAGAAGCATTAGCCAAAAAAGTTGATTCAGGTAGTAACGCTGAAGTTAAAATCGAAATCAAACGCTAAACTATCCGCTGTTACGGTTTCCATCAAACGATGGAAACCGCCTTCCTGCCTGTTCCTGAGTTGTCACCATGCTTAAAAAATCGATTGCTGCTTTAACGTTTTTGTCGGCATTTGCGAACATCGTTAGTGCTCAACCTAATGCGTTTATTACCAACCAGTTGGATAATACGGTTTCTGTTATTGACACCGCACGCCAACAAGTCATTAACACGATTAAAGTCACCGGCAAACCAGCAGGTGTTGCTGTTAATCCTAAGCGTAAACACATTTACATCAGTACGCCGGAAGGCGGCGGTTTTGCAGTGATTGATAGCCAATCATTTAAAGTGTTAAGAACGGTAAAAGTGGGTGGCGCATCACTGGGTATTGCTGTCGACAAGGCTGGAGAACGCGTTTTTGTAGCCGACTGGTATGAAAATTCGGTTGCTGTTTTTGATACGCAGAATTTTGAAAAAATCGCTAATATTACGGTCGGCAAATCACCCTCCGGCATGACTGTCAGTCCGGATAATAAATGGCTTTATGTAGCTAATCGAGTTGATGATTCAATTTCTCAAATTGATTTAAAAAAATTGACCATACGAAACACCACCAAGGTCGGTGCGCATCCTTTTGGAATTGTGGTCGATAGCAAAGGTAAGCGTTTGTACACGGCCAATGTCGAATCTGACAACGTGACAGTGCTGGATGCCCACAAGATGAAGCGGGTAGCCACCCTAAAAGTTGGTTCACGACCCTACGCGGTAGCCTTGGCAATGAATGATAGTTTGTTGTTTATCACCAACCAGGATGACAACACAGTATCAGCCATTGATACCAAAACCTTGAAAACCCTGGCAGTGATTGAAGTCGGCGATAAGCCTGAGGGTATTAGCACGCATCCCGACGGTCGATTTGTCTACGTTGCCAATTGGTTCGACAACAATGTATCCTTGATCGATGCCAAAACCCTGGAAGTGGTGAGCACCATCAATACAGGGGAGGGCAGTCGTGCTTTTGGTGAGTTTATCAGTCCATAATTTCCTGCTACACTGCAGTCCGTTTTAACATACTAGAGAAAACCATGGCAGAAACCGTTGAAGAATTAACCATTCGCTACGAAGATGGCGGGATTGAAACCGTCAAGGAACTGGATAAAAAAGTATTAAGTAAAGGTGCATGGTCGACGGTGATTTATCGCTATCAGGATTGGGAGCCTAGTAAAGAACAATATAGCCAGGACAGATTTAGCATACGCCGCTATCAAAAACGCAATGGTGAATATCAGCAAAAATCCAAATTCAATATTTCCAGCGAGAAGCAGGCTTTAGAGTTAATTGAGGCTTTGCAGGGTTGGATAGCCGACAAATAACCGTTATCAGCCGGGGTGATTCTGTCTTAATCAAAATTACCCCGCGTCATCGATCCATTCATAAATTTCCGTCAACAGCGGGTCGCATTTACAACAACTGGTGCCGCAACTGGATGTTACTGGCGACAAACGGACTTTACCTTTGCTGATCCATTTAGCCAGCATACCGCGCAGGGCATTGGCGTCGACATGAAAATGTAAAACCAGTTCGTTCAATGTGACACGATGCTTATCTTTCAGATAGTTACGTAAATCTGACAAAATCATAATAACGCTCCGCTAGTATGTTGCCGGGTACCGTAAAAACGCAGTAGCGACAAAATTGCTATAAACAGCAACGCGAATAAAGCAAACCAAAAAACCGCAGCAGCAGGGTGCTGAACAAAAGTCATACCTTGATAAAACAGCGTTGCGGTCATATAGGCGACAAAAGTTGTCCAGAACACCACAAACAACGCCCAACCGGCGCTGGTTTCTTTATAAATCGCAGCAGTAGCCGCTACACAGGGTGCATAGAGCAAAATAAACAGCAAGTAGGCGAAAGCACCTACTTGACCTGCAAACTGATTTTGCATCACCCCAAACGTAGCGACTTTAACTTCCTGTTGTTCAGCGGCGGCCGCAGTATCTGTAATATTGGCTATGCCGATACCTAATGGATCCAGCAGATTGTCGGCTACCGCTTTCAAGTTGTCCGGAATGGTTTGAAAGGCAGCCAGCATAGCTTGCGGCAAATCAAAGGGTTGGTCATCTGGCGTTGTAGCAGTGGATGCCATTTGGCTATACAGTGCATCCAGGGTGCCGACCACGGCTTCTTTAGCTAATACACCGGTAAAAATACCAACGGTGGCAGGCCAGTTATCTTCGCTAACGCCCATCGGCTTGAACAAAGGTGTTAGCACACGCCCAATTTGGCTTAAAACTGATTGGTCACTATTTTCACGACCAAAGCTGCCATCGGTTCCCAGAGAATTGAGGATGTTTAACACTAACACCATAGGTACAATCAATTTACCGGCATTGAAAATAAAAGTTTTTAATCTATCCCAGGTTTTGATGTAAACACCACGTAAGGTCGGTAAGTGATATGCGGGCAATTCCATTAAAAATGGTGTCGCATCGCCTTGTAGCAGGGTGTAGCGCATGATTAAACCTGTCACAACTGCCACCAGAATACCGAAGAGATACAAGCCAAACACCAGATTTTGGCCACCCACTGGAAAAAATGCCGCTGCGAATAAGGCATAAACCGGCAAACGGGCACCGCAGGACATGAAGGGATTCATCATGTTGGTTAAAATCCGATCACGCGGGTTATCTAAAGTGCGTGTAGCGATAATCGCGGGCACATTACAACCAAAACCAACAATCATTGGCACAAAGGATTTGCCTGGCAAGCCAATCACGCACATAAATCTATCCATCACAAATGCAGCTCTGGACATGTATCCGGAATCTTCCAGCATGGACAAAAAGATAAACAAAAAACCCACAATTGGAATAAAGGTGGCAACTACCTGAATGCCGCCGCCGATACCGTTGCTGATTAACACCACCAACCAATCCGGCCAATTCATAGAAGAGAGTAGGGTGCTCATGCCATCAACCAGTAATGCGCCGACGGCTTGATCGAAAAAATCGACAAAAGCACTGCCAATATTAATAGTGAACATAAACATGGCGTACATCACTAGTAAAAAAACCGGTATGCCTAGAAAGCGATTTAAAACCACCGCGTCGATTTTATCGGTAGTATTGCGAGATACCTCGTTAAGCTTGCAAACTGTGGCTTGCACCAATTGATTGACTAATCCATAGCGAGCATCGGCTGCCAGTATGTCAATTTCATCGTTTGTTTGCGTCTCGATGTCCTTGCGCATTATTGCGGCCGTAGCCTGTAATTGCGGACCGGCCAATTTTTTCGCTAGCGTATCGTTTTCTAATAAACGTAATGCCAGCCAGCGTAAGTCACAAAGGTGTTGATGAGCTTGCAGCTGAGGTAGCAATAGCGAAACAGCTGTTTCTATGCTGGGATGATATGAAACTTGTAGATTAGGTGAAGCTGGATTGTGACAGGCATGAAGTATGGTTTCGCGTAATTCTTTTAATCCTTGACCGCTGGTGGCAATAACTGAAACAACAGGACAAGCCAATTGCCTGGAAAATTCGTCAAGGTCAATTTTAATACCGCGCTTTTTTACCGCATCCATCATATTAAGCACAACAATCATCGGTACCCGCATCTCAAGCAATTGCGAGGTCAGGTAGAGATTGCGCTCGATATTGGAGGCGTCAATGATATTGACGATGAGATCAGCCTGGCGATTCGCCACATAATCTCGGGCAACTTTTTCATCCAGAGAGATATTATCGTCTTCAGCTTCTAACGAGTAAGTACCCGGCAAATCAACAACGGCAATGCGTTTAGCATTAAACAGGTATTCACCCGTCTTTTTTTCAACCGTCACGCCCGGCCAATTACCAACATGCTGCCTGGAGCCAGTTAAAGCATTGAATAGTGTGGTTTTCCCGCAATTGGGATTCCCAACGATGCCGACTGTAAAATCGATGCTCATAGTTTTTCTATCATTAACACCGAAGCTTCGTTTTTGCGTAATGATAATGAAAAGCCGCGAAGCTTGATTTCAACAGGATCACCCATAGGCGCATAACGGGTAATGGTGAATGTTGTGCCGGGTGTTAATCCCATAGCTAACAATTTTTTGCGATAAGCACTGCCGGATTTATCAAAACCAATAATACGTGCAGAATCGCCGGTAACCAGCATTTTTAATGAAGTCATCATAAGTTGTGCATAGCCAAAAGGTTATTAATAATCGTTCTCATTAGTTATTAATATAGCACATCAGGAAACTATGATATGAAAAATTATTAGTCTATTTCGACGGTAGCACCTCACTCGTCTCACGATGCTTCGCTCAGACTCATGTGTCATTGGACACGGCTTGGATTTGACAATTCGATACTATACAATCAGGCAGGTTAGGTCAGATATCGAACATCACCCAAAGTGATAGACTTGCACTCATCGTGTCGCATAATCCTGCTTGCTAGCCAAGATAAAAGCCCGAGAACACTTCCACAATAAATTAATTACCGATAAAAAATGATTAATCTTGACACTATACGAGAAGGGTTGACTAAGGGTGAGTTTTTCTTGGAATACATGCCAACCATTTCACTCTCTGATGGGCGATGTACTGGCGCAGAAGCGCTCATTCGTTGGCGGCGCTCGACAGGTGTAGTAGCGCCAGATGACTTTATTCCGTTAGTGGAAAACACACCGCTGTCTGGGCTACTCACTTACTGGGTCATCGATACCGTGGCGGTCGAAATGGGCGATTGGTTAAGAGCTAATCCTACGGCCAACCTTAGCATCAATGTCCCACCGGAAATCCTTGGTCGTGGCGGCATGGAGTACGTGGCCGGTAAATGCGGTCTACTAGAACTGGCTTCCCAATTAATTTTAGAGATTACAGAACGTGGCATACCAGATTTATTGGGCGTCGAGGCAATCAACAATGCTCATAAGATGGGATTACGGGTTGCCTTGGATGATCTGACACTCGACGGCGGCTCTAACTTTGCAGTTTTGGTACGCTGTAATTTCCACATCGCTAAATTAGACAAATCCCTGGTGGCTCAAATCAACCCACAGAACCCATCACCGGAATGGCTCACAGGTATTACAGCCTTGCGACAAATGTCACAAATGATCGTCATCGCTGAGGGTGTTGAGACGGAGCAACAGATTCATGCGCTCCACATGGCCAACATCCAGGAGGTACAGGGATTTTACTTTTCGCAACCAATCTCAGCTGTAGACTTTATTGCATTTCATCATAAATTTGCCATTCAAATAGATTTGCCTTTAGATGCCTTGCCATAAGCTGGAAATGTAAGTAGTCCTATCTTATCCAAGTGGTATTATTTAACATAATATACATTATGCGTATTCATTGTAGTTTTTAGAGTGTTGCTCTTTCAGATCAAAAATTTGGTTTCTAAGGCAACACCAATCCGTATAGGTTGCAGTTTTAGTTGTTGCGTGACTTTTTTGAGCTGCCAAAACATCACATGCAAGTAAATATTGATCACCGTGAAAAAATGCCTCAATCAGCGAGAGGTTTTCGCTGGCTGTACTGACTTTGAGTTTTAGAATTAACTCGTCGCACTTGTGGGCACTGGTAGGCATACTATGACTTACCGTGTTTCTTGGTCCAGGTGGCGACGATCTGCAACAAGGCGCTGGAGTAAACGTGGTTTTCAAATACATTCTCCCCATCACCCAAACCACCTTGGCTTCACGTTCTTCAACGTCAAATAGACTGTCCTTAATTATGCCGTTTTAGATTATTACTGCTTAGGCTTGATTGGTTGATGATGCCGGATTGATCGAGGCGCCCTATCCTTTTCCTACCGTAGTCAATCACAAAAATTTAATACATCAGCCCTTATGGTTCCGTTCGTTACGAGTACAAACGATCACATTTTTTCAGAATAGCTAATTTTAATTCACAAAATCGTAAATCATTGATTTATATAAATTTAAAATAAGTGAAAATTTTTTTAGAAAAATAATTAGTAAATGCAGGTAAAAAAGTATCTGTTAAATACAAGAATGTGTGACAGCACCATTGCATTTTCACATATATAAAAAAAATATATTGGTTTTTTATATATACATTATCACACGTTATTATAACTTTGAGTTTTTCTATTGACATCTTAATTCTAAGTTGGTAGAAATAGTTTCAACGACAAACTACAGAGATTAGATTTATGGCATACAAAAGATTTGAATCTGAAAGATTTAGTGATATTTTAAAAAAACCAATCCTGACAGATTCAGTCGGATTGCCTCGGTATTGGGTGGTTGTTTGGAGTTCTTTTGCAATACATAATTTGGCGCATTCATCAGAAACAAAAACTTTAAGATATATTGATGCATTTTATGTATTTTCTGAAGAATTATGCGGACTTGGTTATCTTGATAAGATACTAGCAAACCTTGACATTAGTAAAATTGGCGAGTTACTTGAAGCGTATTTTATAAGCTTGCAGAATTTAGATGAAATAAATTCTTCTATAAGCAATAAATGGGATTATTGTGTTGCATTTGTGCAAGATATTGTAAAGTACTTAAGCGGAAATATTATTGATGAATATAACAACAAACAAGGTTTATCACATATTAATTATCTGTATGAAAAGTATGGACAGTTAAAAATACAAGAGTCAAAAATTCCAGAACCACTACGATCACTACCTTCTTCCGTAGTGAAAGAATTATATAATTTACTTGATGTCGATTCAGATATCAATCCATTCAAGCGACCAATTTCTCGCTGGAATACATTTATAATTTTCAGATTTGCGCTTCATTGCGGCTTAAGAAGAGGTGAAATGCTATTGTTGCCTGTTAATGCAGTAAAGTCTGAGTTTGACAACAATTTAGGAAAGATTAGATATTGGATTAATGTAACAAAGATTGATGAGTATGCAGACCTAGATAAAAGGCATAATAAACCAGGGATAAAAACCTCAAGCTCATATAGATCAGTTCCCATAAGTGAAATTACTGCTATTTTAATTCAATCATATGTAGAAAATATTAGGGGGAAACCAAATCATCCATTTTTATTGAATACCCAGAAAAATACACCACTTTCACATGAAGCAATTTCTTATTATTTTGACATAATTAACTATATGTTACCATTTGAAGTAAAATTGACTCTTTCAAATGGATTAAGAAAAGAGACTGTTGATCCACACGACCTTCGGCACACATGTGCAGTTGTTATGCTAAATCGTCTTTTAGAAAAGCATTCAATGGATGAATCATTGCAACAAATGCGTGCGTTTTTTGGTTGGTCAAGAGAATCAGATATGCCATTAAAATATGCTAGAGCTGTATTCGAGGATAGATTAGCAAGCGTATGGATGGATATTTTTGATGATCATATTGAGCTTATTAGAAAAATTCCTGAGGGTATTTAAGTGCGCATAAAAATCTCAGAAAATATAATTAACAATGATTCTCTAAGTACTATTTTGGAAGGCTTGCATAGTTTGCCATGTGTTATAAGATACTATGATGACTTCGATGAGGAAATTAGAATAATTAGTGATATTAATGATGCTGATAGCATTATATTATATTGCGTTGGTCGAAAATATAAAATTAATTTTACAAGATATGATAAAGACGTAGATATACTGATAAAACATCTGTTATATTTTATGGTGTCTGAAGGCATGTATATCCCAACAATAAAAACACTATTATTATCAATATATAGAGTCACAAGAGAAGATCTTGTAGAAATTATTGACGCTGGTCCGTTAAATATAAAATCACTTTGGAGTGTCTTGCGAGCGAGAGATGGCTGGGATAAACACACCTATCAAACAATAAAACAGTTGCTTCGTTTCCTTGCATTAAAGAATCTATGTGGCTGGTCACCTTTTTATCTTGATTTTATATCAACGTCATTACCATTACCTGACGTTGATAAATATGCATCAGTTCGCACAGGTGATGTATTCCTGTCGACCATAGAACAATCTAGAATTGTACAATATTTAGACGAGTTTGTAACGTTACTTAATGATGAAACTAAGCCAATTAGCATAAAATCTGTTAGAGATGCGTCTTTATTACTTTGTTCCTATCAGTACGGTATGCGTCCAATTCAACTGGCATTGTTAAGAATGCGAGATGTTCGAATCTGGAATGAATCAGATAATACTCTTTGCGAAACAATTCACTTAACTTTTAAAATGGTGAAACAAAAACCAAAGTCAAAATCTCGCCCATTAACAAGAAAAATTAAGCAAGATTGGGCGCCTATAATTAGAAAATTATATTTTACATTAAAAGATTCACATGGAAATGGTTCTACTAGATTGTTTATGCTCGACTCATCGAATGCTGTCGGTACAGCCTTGATAGAAATCGCAACTAAAATTGTTGGCAGAGAAGTCAGTGCAAACAATTTACGCCATACTGCGGCACAGCGCTTAGTCGATTCAGGGGCAAGTCATGAAGAATTGGCCGAGTTCTTGGGACATTACGATAAAAGAACAGGTCAAGTATATTTTCATAATTCTGTTAATCAAGTCGAACGTGTTAATAAAGCTCTCGTAATATCAGAAGTATACCGAAAAGTCATAGAAATACATCACAACGGTTACATCAACAAGGAAGAGCTTTCTCAACTCAAAGGCGATCAACAGGTTGCCGGTGTTCCGCATGGAATTCCGATTTCTGGAATTGGTGGCTGTTCTAGCGGACAACCAGCCTGTCCATTTAATCCAGTTACCTCTTGCTATGGTTGTACAAAGTTTATGCCGATGTTTGACATTGAAATACATCAAGAGGTGCTTAATAATTTGAGAGGTATTGTTAGAACGTTTTATGATTCATCTAGAGGAGAATTTAATTCACCTGCATACCTGCAATTACAGCGAACTATAGCTAATGTACAAGAAATTATCTATCAAATTGAAAGTAAATTACAATGTTAGAAAGTTTTCAAACCTATATTAATTTTGGTAAACGCTTAGCAAATGAAAGAAACATTAATTGGGACTTTGAACTTGATAAGCACGGAAAAGCAGACATAGGATGGAATTTAACAAAACTTGTTGGTGGATTACCACCTAAAAACTTTTATTTAAGGAACTTCGCTGCCAATTCAAAAGTTATTGATATCATAAATCAAGACAAACTTGTGATCCATTATCAGCCTATTGATGTAGACTGGCAGAATCTAATCAAAGCCGTCACATGCGAACAATTATTTTATAAACGGAATACTTTATCAAATCTTTGTAGCAATATTATTCCTGCTTTAATAGTTATTGCAACATGTTGTTTGGAAGAAAATGTTAAGCCCTGGAGTTTAACTTCAGATATAGTAAATAAAGCAGCTATGATTGCTAAGTCTATCCAACAATGCGGCAAGCTCTCGGATACAGTTGTCGGTGTTACTAAAAATTTATTTGACACTAATAATATATCAATCCACTGCCCTATCTACCCTAAACTACCAATAGAAAGATTAATTCCAAAAGGATCAGACTCCAGATCGAGGTTAGTAAAGTCCAAGGAAGAATTACTGGAAAATTTAAATCAACGAAAGAATCAATCGAAGCTGCCAGAGCAGCGAGCTTTCTGGGAATTAACAAGAATTATTTTTACTGAAAGACCAAGGTCATATACGGATGTACTTAGATTCGCAGCATTAAAAGTATTATTACTTACGGGGCTTCGAGTTGGAGAAGTAGCCAGGTTACCATACGATTGGAAGCGAGAGCGCGAGTTTCTCGATATCACAGGCAAGTCTGCCGGTGAAATTGGTGGGTTTTCGTCAGCAATGTTGCTTAGACATTTTGCAGAAAAACAGCAAACCAAGGATGGTAATAGTGAGGAACTATTCGAAAATTTACAATTTGTTCCGAAAATATTTGAAGAAATACTTAGCGAAACTTTGGATGAAGTTGCACGAATTACGATGCCTTTGCGCACCACACTGAAGTTACAATGCGAGACAGATCGTGTTCTTCCTTGGTATTCTTTATCAGATATTGTTTCTGTGAGTGAAATTTATACCAAGCTAACAGGAAATCCCTTTTGGTTAAACATTGACTCCAAACAAAGAGATCTATTTATTGACCGATATCATGAGAATTATGACTCAAATGTTTTAAATGAGATTGATCTGTTTTTAAGAAATAAATATAAATCTGGTAATATCAAAAAACTTAGCCATTCAATGTATACCTTTTTTAACAGGCTCACCCAGAATTTTAATGGGAAACATTTGAGGTTTTTTAATAAGAATGGAAGCTTATATCAGAGTGATACCAAGCACTACAAATGGAATGAGGTATACGTTAATATTAATGAATTAGAGGATTTTTTACATAAAAGCGTACCGACAAAGTTATCAGACAAAACTACAATTAAACTCACTTCTGGCGTCATTAATCCCTGGGACTTACTGTTTCTTATCCCAAAACGATCGTTACCTGAAGAGCGAAATAATGGAATTATGGATTTAACTCGTTATCATGCAGTTAGCATTCCAGACACTTCATTTATCTTAGTTGCTTTAGGTGAGAAAAAAAACGGAGAAAGTATATTTCAACGTTATGGAGAAACTGACGCTGATAAAAAATAATCTTAATAACCAAGTCATTAAGACATTTACAAAATTCAGAATTATTTCGCTTAGGTCTAGCTGATACTATTTTATCCAAACGATTCAATCGACGTAGTGTTGTTCAAAGTTATGAATATGATCATCGTAGCTTATCAGAATTGCTCAGCGCAATAGAATTACCTATAGATGTTGAAGCAGAACTTGGAGAAAAGTCTGCAACTGTTGCTAAATTAATTAAACTTGGAAAAGCAAGTGGACCTATTGTTGATAATTTTAAAAAAATTCAATCTAATCAAGGTGATCAAGCCGCATTTGAATTCTTACGTATTGAGGCAGACGGGTTTCACGCAACACCCTATGGGCATTGTATAAATAGTTTTACAGTAGATCCCTGCCCTAAAAATCTAGAATGCTTCGCTGGATGCCGCCATCTGACTGCTACTAACTTACCTGAACATATCAAAAATCTTAAAGTTTTAGAGAATAAATATGAGATTGCTCTTAGTGATTTAGCTGCCCGCCCGAATGAGACTATGGGTTATAACAACCAGATTTTACATGCAACAATTAGATTGGACAATATTCGTAAACTTCTTAAGACTCCTACCGGTGAACATGTATTCCCTGACGGAGCCGATTTTTCAAAAATAAATAATTCAAAAAGTGTCTTAGATGACTGATTCAAACACACATTCGCCCTGCCCTAACGATCCCGAATTTGTATTGATTTTAGAAAAAATGCTTCAGGATAATGTTGATATTACTGCTCGTGCAGTTATACGTCGGCATTCTGTTCTAAAAGCGGCCTCTTCTATTACAAGAAATAAAGACCGAATACTACTTTTGAACGAATATCAAAACAAGCAAAACGAATTAAGATGTTGGCTTAAACGTTTAGGTAAATTATCGCTCGACAATACAGCTAAAAAATTAACGGAAAAAGACCTACGGATTGCAGAATTAGAGCACCAAGTAGAAATTCTTACTGCTTCTCACATTGCTTTGATACGCGCAGTGGGTGAAATGGGTGGTTTCACTAAATGGGCAAAGTATTTTCAGAATTATCAGTCTGTTGTTGAAGAGCTCCACTCATTACGAGCTATACCAAACCAATACCCTTCGGATGGCTCTACGCCTAGTTAATAAGCGCGGCTCAATCTCATTAAGTTTTAGTTCTTCACCAAGCTTAATAATATATCCAAAAAGCGGCGATCAGAACAAACACAGAACAATTCCCAATTTATGGTGTACCATCACATCCCCACCAACGACCACCAAATTCCCTCATGACAAGAGCATCTCAACTTCCGTCATATAAGGCCACCAACCATAAGCCCATCCCCCATTTCACAAATTCAGACAACCTTGAATTACCAATACTAGAGCTATCCGAGCATCCAACGATGCTTGATTTGCCATTATTTGGATCAAAAATTCCGGCCGGCTTTCCCTCTCCTGCTGACGATCATCTTGAAGCCACGATCGACCTGAACCAACAATATGTCCGCCACCCTGCCGCCACGTTTTTTGTGCGCGTGCAATGCCACTCGATGATCAATGCCGGCATCCATAATGGCGATATGCTTGTCGTTGACCGATCGCTGGAAGCCAAATCAGGCTCGATTGTCATAGCAGTGGTAAATGGTGAGCTGACCGTGAAGCGGCTTATCAAGAATCTCGAGGGTGTTTGGTTAATGCCGGAGAATCCAGACTTTCAGCCTCTACAGATTAGGGATAGCATGGAGTTACATGTATGGGGTGTCATAGCGCATGTAATCCACTCTTTGCAGCCCTAAAATGTTTGCCATTGCAGACTGCAACAATTTTTATGCTTCATGTGAGCGTGTCTTTCAGCCACATTTAAACGGTAAGCCGGTTGTTGTCCTGTCGAATAACGATGGATGTGTGATTGCCCGAAGTAATGAGGCAAAAACACTAGGCATCAAAATGGGCGCCCCCTACTTCAAAATTGAAAAGTATGCCAAACAAGAAGGGGTTGCGGTCTTTTCTTCAAACTATGCGCTATACGGCGATATGTCACAGCGGGTCATGCATGTGCTTTCTAGGTATGCCCCAAATGTTGAGGTGTATTCGATTGACGAGTGTTTTTTGGATTTTTCTGGGATGCCGTATAACCTCACCGATTATTGTCTGGATATCTGCACAATCGTTAAGCAATGTACCGGCATCCCGATTTCAATAGGAATTGCGCCGACCAAGACATTAGCAAAATTAGCCAATCGACTAGCCAAAAAAGGATGCTCACCTTCTGGTCCTGTTTTGGATTGGCGAACCTTGCCTTCGGCAGAAACAGTTTTGGAATCCGTACCGCTTGATGATCTATGGGGTATCTCGCGGCGCTGGAGTGAAAAATTGAATACCATTGGAATCCATAATGCATTGGCACTCAGAGATTCTAACCCAAAAGAGATGCGCCAACATTTTGGTGTGGTAATGGAACGCATTGTGATGGAATTGCGCGGGATATCCTGCATTCCGCTTGAAGAAATGCCACCCGCGAAGAAACAAATCCTTACTTCCCGCAGTTTCGGTGAAAAACTTACGGTTTTTGATGATTTACGCTCGGCGGTCACACACTTTGCTGCGCGTGCCGCTGAAAAGCTACGTCGGCAAAATCTAGCAACCCAGGCATTGACTGTGTTTATCCAAACCAGTCCGTTTGATAGCAGCCGGCCCCAATATAGCAATAGTGCAACGACGGAATTCGATATTCCAACGAATGATTCAGCGCAGCTGATTAATTCTGCCCATCATGGCTTACAGCGCATCTTTAGAAAAGGTTTTAGTTACCAGCGCGCGGGGGTTTTATTGCCTGATTTATTACCTGCCAGCGTTGTGCAGGCAACCCTGTTTGATTCCGCTAATAACTTAGACCGATCAGAACAATTGATGGCGGCGTTGGATACTATCAATCGGCGCCATGGCAAAAAGTCGATTCGCTATGCCAGTGAAATCATCAGTAATAAATGGCATATGCGGCAGCAATTTAAGTCACCGTCGTATACGACTAACTGGCGGGAACTGTTGACCATTCAAATATAAAAAACCCTTGGTTCGAGCAAACTGAGGGCTGTGTTGTTCGAGGTAAACAACGAGGGTAAATCAATTACGACCGCAAGGCGTTATCTAAATCCATGTTGTACCTTGATTCTTGAGTTCAAGTTGACTGACTAGTTACTTCCCAATCAAATTAATGGAAACTATTCCATTACCTCGGTAAGAGAGAATGCCTACATTTACCGGTTTAGCCTATTTAACCGATTTTGAACTTCACAAAATATCGCTATTGCCGATGTAATCCTTCGGAAAACAGCGTAGAGACTTGGTAGGATGGATTTCTTGGGTGATATTGGTTAAAGCGAGGCAGTAAAAATGCTAATTGGAGACTGAGCGCATTAGGCTGCAAATTCAGCCCAAAACTAGCCAACGATTCCGACTTAAAAATCGCTAGGCTTTCCGAAGAGGCAAACCGTGAACATGATAATCATCAATCCGTATCCGTGAAACCTATATTTGAAGCCGAGTTTCGCTTTTATGCGGAACTGAATGATTTTTTAGCACCACCACAACACCATCATTCCCTACCCTACCGATTTGCCGGACATCCGGGTATTAAAGATCCCATTGAAGTATTTGGCGTGCCACATACCGAAGTGGAGTTGATTATTGTGAATGGGCTGACAGTCAGATTCGATTATCAGCTACGCCCAGGCGATCGCGTTTCCGTTTACCCCATTTTCAAGACCCTGAATATCACCCCTGAAATACAACTCCGCGCAGCCCCTGCGCCCCGCTTTGTGATAGATGTTAATTTGGGAAAACTGGCCAAACATTTGCGCCTGTTGGGTTTTGATTGCCTTTACCGGAACGATTATCATGATAGGGAGATTGTGGCTATCGCAGCGGATAATCAGCGTATCGTGCTTACCCGAGATCGCCGGCTTTTGTTTGCCAAGCGGATTGACCATGGCTATTGGGTGCGAGCAGTAAAATCTGATCAGCAGGTCATTGAGGTTCTATCCCGGTTTAATTTATATGGCCTGATAGCTCCTTTTGCTCGCTGCATACTCTGTAATGGCAAGCTAGCACTGGTCGACAAGCAGGATGTACTAGAACTATTGGAACCCAAGACCAAGCTTTACTACGAAATTTTTTACCGCTGTACCGAATGCCAACAAATCTACTGGAATGGCTCGCACATTGAGAATATGCAGCGGCATTTCAAAGAATTGCTTACTGGATGACGTTTAATACAGGCTATTTTCGAGAACAATCACCATGATGACAGAGCTTAATGATCAACTTAGCCGAGTGTTGTTTATCCCCCATGGGGGCGGCCCATTACCGTTACTGGGAGATCAAGGCCATCAGCAATTGGTTAACTTTCTGCAAGACATCGTGCCTTCGCTGGGTAAACCTTCGGCAATATGCCTGATCAGCGCGCATTGGGAAGAAAATATTCCTACCATCACCAGTGCTAACTCACCCTCGCTGATTTACGACTATTACGGTTTTCCCAATGAAGCCTACGATATTCAATATCCAGCATCCGGTTCACCCAATCTTGCGGCGAGAATATTTGAGTTGTTGAAACAAAGTGGCATTGATGCGCGATTAGACAATGAGCGGGGATTTGACCATGGCTTATTCGTACCATTAAAGATCATGTTCCCCGATGCCCATATACCTTGCGTACAGTTATCGTTAGTTCATAGCTTGGACGCCAAAACTCATATCCAGATCGGCAATGCGCTGGCAGACTTACGCAACGAGAATATCCTATTCATCGGTTCTGGATTTTCATTTCATAACTTAAAAGCCTTCTTTGCGCCCAATTGCCATGAACTCGATGATAAAAACCAAGCTTTTGAAGATTGGTTGATCGATACCTGTACGAACCTGTCGACCGACGAACGTGAAGCTAGAATGATCCAGTGGAAAAATGCGCCTTATGCTAACTATTGTCACCCAAGAGAAGAACATTTATTGCCATTGCTTGTCTGTCTAGGATTATCGAATTTTACTGCTCGACTGGTGTTCGATGGCGAAGTCATGGGGAAAAAGACTTGCGCTTTTCTCTGGTGATGAAGTCGCTCTACGTCGGAATCCTTTTACTGCTATTACCAATCTTGGCTTGGTCTGATGAAACCTATTCCGTCGCTTTACCGGAATGCACTGCGAAACTCGAACGTCGAACTGTAGAAGAAGGCATAGTGATCGTACGTAGCGATTGCACACTATCCTTACCATCCTTGGTTCAATTGCTAAACGATGGCCTTCACGGTTTATTTCCAGATCATACATTGCCAGTGTATGAGATTTACCTTGGGCGATTGATGACGTATCCAGATCTATCGAAAGCTTTGGCGAAAGCCGCAGCGAAGTCGCTGAAATGGAACACAAAGCGCGGACGTCCTAGCGAAGCCGGTGAAAGCGACAATCATCGTATAGGCTTATTGCTGAACGGCGAAGTCTATCCACACGATCTAAAAACGGTGTTTGCCCCCTATGGGCTAACGGCCTGTATTGCTGACGTCGAAAAAGTGCTTGTGTTCAAAGCCAAGGATATTTTTACTTCATCAGCCGAAATGCCAAAGTTGATTTCTCCGAACGCCCTATTGCCCGTCGATGCCCAAATCTGGTTGAGACTTCAGCCTGGATTAATTGATTGCTCTGGCCAGAATTAGGTCACATTATCGTATTGATTTGTTTGTTCAAAAGTCGCACAGCTTGGCCAACACCGTCATGGGTTTGCATCTGCTGGCTAATCCGCTGAGCATTTTCTCTGTAATTCGGATTGGTCAGGACATGGTTAATGGTCTGAGCCAAGCTTTTTGCCGTCACAGTTTTAGCGGGCAATGGTTTGTAGGCCAA
>NZ_LUUI01000106.1 GCF_001644015.1 Methylomonas lenta | reverse complement strand
TTGGCCTACAAACCATTGCTCGCTAAAACTGTGACGGCAAAAAGCTTGGCTCAGACCATTAATCATGTCCTGACCAATCCGAATTATAGAGAAAACGCTCAGCGGATTAGCCAGCAGATGCAAACCCATGACGGTGTTGGCCAAGCCGTGCGACTTTTGAATGAACAATTCCGCGCGATAATGTGACCTAATTCTGTTTGGAGCAATCGACTAATCCGGACTGAAGTCTCAACCAGATTTGGGCATCGACGGGCAAGAGAGCGTTCGGAGAAATTAACTTCGACATCTCGTCTTGTGAAGTAAAAATATCCTTGGCTTTGAACACAAGAACCTTTTCGACATCAGCAATACAGGCCGTTAGCCCATACGGGGCAAACACCGTTTTTAGATCGTGCGGATAGACTTCGCCGTTCAGCAATAAGCCAATACGATGATTGTCGCTTTCACCGGCTTCGCTAGGACGTCCGCGCTTTGTGTTCCATTTCGGCGACTTCGCTGCGACTATCGCCAAAGCTGTCGACAGTTCTGGATACGTCATCAAGCGTCCAAGGTAAATCCCATGCACCGGCAATGTATGATCTGGAAATAAACCGCGAAGGCCATCGTTTAGCAATTGAACCAAGGATGATAAGGATAGTGTGCAATCGCTACGTACGATCACTATGCCTTCTTCTACAGTTCGACGTTCGAGTTTCGCAGTGCATTCCGGTAAAGCGACAGAATAGGTTTCATCAGACCAAGCCAAGATTGGTAATAGCAGTAAAAGGATTCCGACGTAGAGCGACTTCATCATGAGCGTAAATGTGCTGCCTCGGATTGTCATAGCTGAGTCATGAAGTTATTCTGAAGTGGCAGTCTATCCGAAACACCAATAACCACTGCATGATTGAAACAAGGGGGCGATAGGGCATCAGTTCAGCCCAGTCCTGACGGCCAGGCTTTTTCGGCTTTTGATTTCTGACAGCCATACCCAAGGCTTTATGTTGTGCGATGACCATAACTAATTGTTTTCCACGAGGCATACCTCACCAGAGAAAAGCGCAAGTCTTTTTCCCCATGACTTCGCCATCGAACACCAGTCGAGCAGCAGAATTCGATAATCCTAGACAGACAAGCAATGGCAATAAATGTTCTTCTCTTGGGTGGCAATAGTTGGCATAAGGCGCATTTTTCCACTGGATCATTCTAGCAATTCTTTGAAATGCCGCTGCATATTCTCAATGTGCGAGCCTTTCGAGTAGATTTGTTGGCATTCGGTACAGCGGTAAAAAATTTCGTAGTAAAGCTTGGTCCTTCAATCGATTATGCGATGTATGAAAACGTATATCATCTACCAGATTTTACGGATGGCTAGTCTTGTTAATGGTGAGGTGTAATTTTTTGGTTAACGCAGCAATAGCATGTTTCGTCACACTGTCATGATTGCCTTTTAGTTCAATGTCGTAACGCGCAATAGCCTTCTGTTTTTTCACATCGATAAGATAGACCCACAAATAGGAAAATAAGAAGCTGGGCTTGCTGTGCTGACTGACAATAATCCAATCCGCAGCATATTTCTGGCCCAATTGAGCAGCTAAATCGTGAAAATGAAATAAATAACCAAAGCTGGCGTTAGATGACTTTTGTGTATTGTTATCGATAGGCACTAATTCATAATCGTCAATCTGGCTCAATGTTTCTGATAGCAAGGGCGCCATTGATGCGGTGCGTTTAAGTTCTGTTGCTGTATTCGGGAGCGAGGTGATGTCGTTTAGCTCGAAATTCAAGACAGCAATTCGGGTTCTAGCATGGGCGATGGTGGTTGACAACATGCTCACTATAAACAAAAATCCACTCAATTTAATGATGTTCATGGCGATACTTCCTGGGCTGAAGTCGAAGCTATGGATGGCTGTAAATCTTGCTCTAGGCCAGTAATGCCTTCTGCTAAAGCCTTTTTTAAGAAACTCGCCAACTCATCACGCTGGTCTGCGGATACATCAATTTCGACTTTCCAAGAAATCTGAGTGTTGCCATTACCCAAATCATGGGCATCGACGGTTCCAAAATAATGACTAACCGGAAACGGCGATTCGATTCGGTTGTACTGAAACCGTCTTCGCTTATGATCGATTGATTCGATTTTATCGGTTATTTTCTCACCCGTTGCCAAGGTTAAGATGCGAGTGGCACCTTCGCCATTACCAATTACCTTGCAGGCACTAATCATCGGAAACCAGCGATCAAGGCCATCAATTTGTGAAATGGCTATCTATGCCATTTCGACGGGTAACACAATAGTTTTATTAACATTCACTGTTTCGATCATGATCGGCTCTCTTGGATAGTCTTGTTTGGTAGGGCCTTATCTTAAGTTTTCAATTTCTATCTGTAAGCCGATAATTGCCCAGAAACCACGGGCAATTTGCCCGGTGGTGCGGTGTGAACTATGCAGTTGTCCTGAAGATTCCTACAATGCGACAAGCACCGGATTAACCGGTAAGCTTAAATTCGTATAGGCTAGTCATGAATCTACAATTGCACTTGATGTCTCGTATTGCGGCGGTGGCCTTGATTTGTTTGTTGGCCAGCGTGGTGTATGTGCTGAAAGACAGCGAAGCGCAATCCAAAGCCGTTGCGCAACGCACGATGAATTCGCTAGCCAAGCAATTGGAATATCAGCTGTTGATGATCAATGCCGGTTACCCATCTACAAATCCATTTCCAGATTTGGATTTATGGAAACAAACCAACAATACCCCTGGTATATGTGTTCAATATGCATCGTATGATGATCGCACAACCCGTAGTTTATGTAACGGGATTGATCTATCGGCGCAACATTGGCCGCTTAGTTTTGAAAAAGGGTATCGACAACTTTTCGAAAAGGGTTTTGAATGGCAACACCCAATTGCCTTCAATGGGCATGATTATGGGATGCTGACCGTAACAACCAGTATCGAAATGGCGATTGGACATGCTTGGAACAACATTTGTCATTTATTAACGCTTTCCATCATTACTATTCTGGCGGTGTGTTTATTGGTTTATCTGGTAGTAAGCCGCGCATTACGCCCCGCCCAAGTGATCGTTGCCGGCTTAAAACGTATGGATCTAGGCGAGTTATCCTATAGACTCCCCGATTTTAAATTGATTGAATGGCAGCAAACTGCTGCGGCTATCAATCATCTAGCCGAAAATCAGCAGCTATTGCTCAGTGAGCGGCAAAAGTTGGCAGTCATGTTAATGAATGTTCAAGAAGAGGATCGGCGCTATCTGGCACGGGAACTTCACGACGAACTGGGTCAATGTCTGGCGGCTATCAATGCGGTGGTGACATCAATCAAGCGAACGGCCGTGCAGCAATACCCGGTGCTGATGCCAGAAGTCGAGCAGATCAGTCGCTTTACCCATTCCATGCAGGAAAGTGTGCGTAATTTATTAACCCGCTTACGCCCGCCCGAGTTGGAAGAGCTCGGGCTTGAGGCCAGTTTAACCAGTTTGGTGAGTCGGTGGAATCAGTTAGGAGATGGCAAAGTAGGCTACCACTTACACATCCAGGGTGATTGCACTCATTTACAGAAATCATTGGCACTCACCATATTCCGGGTGATTCAGGAAGGAATAAGCAATATTGCCAAGCATGCCATGGCCACCAACGCCGACATTTCATTACTGATTAGCGCAGAGGACATATCGCTGACCATTCAAGATGATGGCAAGGTCGATGCTTTACCCTTTGCCGATAGTCCCGGCATAGGTTTGCTTGGTATGCGAGAGCGTGTGACCGCGTTAAATGGCAAATTTGCTTTAGCCATTGCCCAACCACATGGATTACTTATAAACCTATGGCTGCCTAAAAATTAGCATTATGAATACAACACAGCCCTTAATCAGCATTTTATTGGTGGACGATCATGCCATTGTCCGTGAAGGTTATTGTTCATTGCTGAGTAAGCAACCTAACATGAGAGTAGTGGCTGAGGCCAGTAATAGCGTTGATGCCTATCAGTTGTTTAAAGAATATGAACCGGATGTGGTCATAACCGATTTAACCATGCCGGGTATGAGCGGATTGGAAGTTATCGGTCGTATTAAACAGCGCAACAGAAATGCCAAAATTTTAGTATTCAGCATGCATCTGAACCCCAGTTTTGCACTGCAAGGATGCCGTGCAGGGGCTTTAGGTTATGTCACCAAAAGTAGTTCGCCGGAAATATTGTTACAGGCTATCCACGAAGTCTATGCCGGCCGACACACGTTTAGTACTGATATTGCTCAGGCGTTAGCATTAGAACAACTTGGCAGCGAAGCCATTGCCCTGGACACATTGACGACTCGAGAGTTTGAAATTTTACGCTTGCTAGTTGAAGCGAAGTCGTCTGATGATATTGCGCAAACGCTCAACATTAGCCCTAAGACAGTGTGTAATTGTCACTATTTGATTAAACGAAAATTAGGTGTTACCAGTGATATTGAACTGACTCGATTGGCCATCAAACTCAATGTTATTAGTCTGTTGGAGTTTAAGAACATATCGCTTACTGAAACAGAAGTTATATCCGAACCGTTAACAACTCCTGCCAGTTAGTCGTGAATGATGGCGATTTGAACTGCTGCCGCATATGCCATTTATTACTGATGATTTCACTGGCATAGCGAATCGACTTTTTGCCATGGCGCCGATTGATAGTATCCAACGCCGCCATCAATTGTTCTGATCGGTCTAAGTCATCAGCGGAATCAAACAGGGTTGCCTGCACAACGCCGGCTGGTAATAAATCAGGCAATAAAATTCCAGCTCGCTGGTAACTAAAACCTTTTCTAAAGATGCGCTGTAAGCCATGATGGGCAGAATTGATCAGCTGTGCCGTATCATTCGTTGGAATATCAAATTCGGTCGTTGCACTATTGCTATATTGGGGCCGGCTGCTATCAAACGGACTGGTTTGGATAAACACCGTCAATGCTTGGGTTGCTAGATTTTGCCGACGTAGCTTTTCAGCGGCACGAGCAGCAAAGTGTGTGACCGCCGAGCGTAAATCATCAAAACCCGTAAGTTTTTCACCGAAACTGCGGGAAGTAAGGATTTGCTTCTTCGCAGGTGGCATTTCTTCAAGCGGAATGCATGAGATACCGCGCAATTCCATCACAATGCGTTCCAATACCACACCAAAATGTTGGCGCATCTCTTTGGGATTCGAATTTCTGAGAGCCAAAGCATTATGGATGCCTATGGCATTCAGCTTTTCTGACCAGCGCCGCGAGATACCCCATAGATCATCAAGCGGTACGGATTCCAATACTGTTTCTGCCGAAGGCAAGGTTCGCCAATCCAAAACTGGACCACTTGGTGAACAACCTTTCTTCGCTAATCGATTAGCTAATTTCGACAACGTCTTGGTGGGCGCAATGCCAATTGAAATGGGTATGCCGGTCCATTGTTTTACAGTTTGACAGATATTCAGGCAATAAGCGGTTAAGTCGATCGGTAGCCCAGAAAAATCAAGGAAACACTCGTCAATCGAATACACCTCAACTTTTGGTGCATACCTAGAAAGTACATGCATGACCCGCTGTGACATATCGCCGTATAGCGCATAGTTTGAGGAAAAGACCGCAATCCCTTCTTGTTTGGCATACTTTTCAATTTTGAAGTAGGGGGCGCCTATTTTTATCCCCAATGCTTTTGCCTCGGCGGTCAATGCAATCACGCAGCCATCATTATTCGACAAGACAACAACAGGCTTGCCGTTTAAATGTGGCTGAAAGACGCGCTCGCAAGAAGCGTAAAACGTATTGCAGTCTGCAATGGCAAACATTTTAGGGCTGCAAAGAGTGGATTACATGTGCAACGACACCCCAGATATGCAATTCCATGCCATCCCTGATCAGTAGAGGCTGAAAGTCTGGATTTTCCGGCATTAACCAAATTCCGCTGTCATTCCTGATAAGTCGTTTCACGGTCAGCTCTCCATTTACCACCGCTATGACAATCGAGCCTGATATGGCTTCCAGCGATCGGTCAACGACAAGCATATCGCCATTATGGATGCCGGCATTGATCATCGAGTGGCCTTGCACGCGCACGAAAAACGTAGCCGCAGGGTGCCGGATGTATTGCAGGTTTAGGTCAATCGTAGCTTCAAGATGATCGTCAGCAGGAGAGGGAAAGCCGGCCGGAATTTTTGATCCAAATAATGGCAAATCAAGCATCGTTGGATGCTGGGATAGCTCTAGTATTGGTAATTCAAGGTTGTCTGAATTTGTGAAATGGGGGATGGGCTTATGGCTGGTGGCCCGAATTTGTGAAATTTGGGATGGGCTTGTCATGGGGATTTATGGTGGCCGTGAGTGGGGAAGTGATGGTACACCAAAAAAGGATATCGTTCTTAATTTGTTCTTAAATTAAATTGAGAGCCTTCCTTTATTTTGCCAAGATCAAAGGTTTGATATTTGACGGTGAGAATCTTGTGTAATTAACCTGGAAATGGTAAACGTTTTTCTGCATCTCGTTGCACGGTGTGACACAGTTTGTAATGCACTGAAAGTGCGTTTCTGGGCTGTTTGATTGGAGTTTATTACTAAAATCAATGGTTTAATAATTGTTGTGCTAAAACGAGGAGAGTCAAGTCCTCTCCTCGGCACCATCACTTACTAAGTAAGTTAATGACCATTATAAATTAACTAATTATGTAACTAATAGTCTTTTTTAAATCTATTAACAGCAGGTGTTAGTCGATTTTTCACATAGCTACAGTCAGTAGCGTCAAGCTATACAGCCGATTTAAAGTTCCTTTGTCACACTGGTGTCACAGTTGGGGTTAGAAATGGCTGCTATTCGTAAAAGACTAAACAAGTTTCAGGTACAAGTTCGTAAAGAAGGTAAAAACATAAGCAAGACTTTTACCAACAAGACAGATGCTCTTAAGGATATGGTTGGAAATAACATCCTGAAATCCAAGCGCATCGTTCCTACGCTTCGCGTCAATGC
>NZ_LUUI01000105.1 GCF_001644015.1 Methylomonas lenta | reverse complement strand
GCTTTTTTGCCTTATTATAAATCTCCTCTCCCCAACCCTCTCCAGCAGGAGAGGGAGCTTTTTCTTAACTTAATGGCATTGACTCTTCGGTAAATTAGGTAATCCCTAAGCAGCAGCTTTGCTGCCAAACGCGCATTGGCTTATTTGGCCCGGAGTACAAACCTAGGTTTGTACTCCGGCGACTTTTTATACTGAAAAGAAGTAGACATACCCCCGCGCATTTGTTGGTCGATAACTTGAGTTATGTTATTAGCGGTGACAAGGACGAGCAGATGCCGAAAATTTCTCGCAAAATCCATGGCTAATCAGCACGCTTTATGCGGACTCAAGGCTCTGGCGTATATCCCGTTTACTGGGATTATTGGGTTTATTGCCCTTGCGATGAAAAAACTTTTTTCATTCGCTTGTATTATTTGCCGATTAATCCAGTCAAGCATGGTTATGTCACTGATTTGAGATGTTATAGCTATTCCAGCTTGAAAACATTGGGGCGGGATGGGTAGGCACAGCAACTTAAGCTGCATCCGGAGTATAAATATCGATGTTTGGAAGCAGTTTAATCCAAAGAAGCCTAACTTTTCTAACGACAACCATTATAATCAACCTACCTTTCCAATAACTTTCATAAGGTACGTAATGAACCCAAAATACAGCTTCTCATTTGACAAAGGCGATGGCAAAAATAAAGCATTACTAGGCGGCAAGGGCGCAAATTTGTGCGAAATGACGCAAATGGGCCTTAACGTACCACCAGGTTTTGTAATCACCACCGACACCTGTTCTTTGTATCTGGAAAACAAACAGTTACCCAGCGACTTGATGGAAGAAGTCCGTCAGCAAATTACCGATATCGAGCAAGCCACCGGCAAACAGTTTGGCGGCGCTAACGATCCTTTGTTAGTCTCGGTACGTTCCGGTTCGGCGATTTCCATGCCGGGCATGATGGATACCATACTTAATCTGGGCTTGAACAAACAAACCCTGACCGGTCTGATTGAAATGACCGACGATGCCCGCTTTGCCTACGATGCCTATCGCCGCTTCATTCAACTATTCGGCAAAGTAGCATTAGGCATTGATGATGAAAAATTTGATGTGCATTTTCATGCTGTTAAACGAAACGCCGGCATCAAAGCCGATGTGGCTTTAAGCGCCGATCAGTTGCAAGAAATTAGCGAACTCTTTTTGCAAGTGGTCAAAGACGAAACCGGCCATCCCTTCCCGGAAGATGTTTACGAACAACTGGAAATCGCCATTAAAGCCGTATTCAACTCCTGGCTGGGTAAACGTGCGATAGATTATCGCCGCGAATTTCATATCACTCCTGCTGTCGCCAGCGGCACTGCAGTCAATATTGTCACCATGGTGTTCGGCAACATGGGTGACGATTGCGCTACCGGCGTGGGATTTACCCGCAACCCCGGCACCGGCGTGAATGAAATGTACGGTGAATATCTGGTAAACGCTCAAGGCGAAGACGTGGTGGCCGGTATCCGCACCCCCAAGCCTGTGCATGAAATGGCTAAAGAAATGCCGGAGCAATACCGTCAATTGGTAGAACTGCGCAATAAATTGGAAACCCATTACCAAGAAGTTCAGGATTACGAGTACACCATAGAACGCGGTGTGCTGTACTGCCTGCAAACCCGCAACGGTAAAATGAACGCTGCAGCGATGGTTAAAACCTCGATCGACATGGTAGCGGAAGGTTTAATCAGCAAAGAACGCGCGCTGTTGCGTATTAATCCGGAATTGCTGGAACAGTTGCTGCATCCACAATTGACAGCCGACCATGGCCAACAATCCTTGGCGCAAGGCCTGCCGGCTTCACCGGGTGCGGCTTGCGGCAAGTGCGTGTTCGATGCCGATACTGCAGTCCGTTTGGGCAAAACCGGCGAAGACCTGATCTTGCTGCGGGAAGAAACCAAACCGGAAGACATACATGGCTTTTTTGCCGCTCAGGGCATATTGACCAGCCGTGGCGGCAAAACCTCACACGCAGCCGTGGTTGCGCGTGGCATGGGCAAGGCTTGTGTCGCCGGCGCGGAAGATATTCGTGTCGATGTACGGGCGCGCGTGGCCATTGTTGGCGACATTCATATCAAAGAAGGTGACCTGATCACCATCGACGGCAGCACCGGCAATATCTATTTAGGCCGGATTCCGACCATCAAACCCAGCTTCTCTCAGGACTTAAAAACCTTGCTGAGTTGGGCTGATGACAATGCGCGTCTGCGAGTGCATGCCAATGCGGATACTCCGGCGATGGCAAAGTTGGCGGCAGAATACGGTGCCAAAGGCATAGGTTTATGCCGTACCGAACGTATGTTCAACGCGATCGATCGTTTACCGCTGGTGATTGATATGATTCTGGCCAATAACACCGAAGAACGTGAACTGGCCTTGGCTAAATTATTCCCGATTCAGCGCGACGATTTCGAACAATTATTCGAAGCCATGTCGCCCTATCCGGTGACCGTGCGTTTGCTTGATCCACCGATGCACGAATTCTTACCTAATGAGCATCAATTGCTGGATGAAATTAATTCACTCAAGCATTATCTGACCATCGTCAAAGGCCAACGAGTCACCTTGGATACGCTGGCCGGTCATCCTGAACTACCGGCGCCATTCAATTTATTGAATGAAGAAGTTATTTTGGAAGCCATCGCCAAAAAACAAATGATGCTGGACAAAGTTTTGGAGCTATACGAAGTCAATCCCATGTTGGGTCATCGCGGTGTACGTTTGGGCATGAGCTATCCTGAAATCTACAAAATGCAAATCAGATCCATCTTGGAAGCTGCGGCACGTTGTATGAAAAACCGCATCCCGGTGGAACCTGAAATCATGGTGCCACAGGTGATTACTGCGCAGGAATTGAAAAAAGTTAAAGAATTTGTCGATGAAATTCAGGCCGAAGTGGAAGCAGAATACAAAATCAGCCTTAGTTTCAAATTTGGCACCATGATAGAAACCGTACGTGCCTGCACTCGGGCCGACCAACTGGCCACTATTGCGGCATTCTTCTCGTTCGGTACCAATGACCTGACTCAGGCCACTTTCTCGTTTTCACGGGAGGATGCAGAAAATAAATTCTTGCCGCTTTATGAAGATTCCGGCTTGTTACAAGACAACCCGTTCGAAACCTTGGATATTCAAGGCTTAGGCAAGTTGATGAAAATGGCAGTGGAGTGGGGACGCCAAGAACGTCCTGATTTGAAAGTCGGTATTTGTGGTGAACACGGCGGTCATCCGCGCTCCATACAATTCGTGCATAGTTTGGGCTTGAATTATGTCTCCTGCTCCGCTCCGCGGATTCCGGTGGCGCGTCTGGCTGCAGCACACGCTCAATTACTCGATAAGCAATAAACCGATAAACAGAAACCGCCAGCATCAAGCTGGCGGGATTCTCAGTTCAGCCTAAGCAATTCCAGTATAGCCAAAAGGCTGTAGCTGGAATTAGCCGTTCATAACGATTTAAGCCCCGACTTACCCCAGCCAAACCCGAGCATTTCTGAACATCTTCAACCAGGCAGCATCTTCGAGCCAATCAGATGGGTGCCAGGAATTTTGCACGGTTCTAAAGCAGCGTTCCGGATGCGGCATCATGATAGTAAAGCGGCCATCGCTAGTTGTTAAACCGGTAATACCCAAAGGCGATCCATTTGGATTTGCCGGGAATGCCGTGGTTTCTTGGCCGTAGTTATCGACATAACTCAATGCCACTGAGGCATTGGCAGGGTTGAGGTTGCCGAATTCGGCCCGCCCTTCGCCGTGCGCCACGACCACCGGCAACAGGGAGCCTGTCATATCAGTGAAGAAAATCGAGGGTGATGTTTGCACTTTAACCATTGCCACGCGTGCTTCAAATTGCTCGGACAGATTGCGTTTGAACTGCGGCCACTGTTCGGCACCCGGAATGATATCTTTCAAGCCGGACATCATTTGGCAACCATTACAAACCCCCAAACCAAAGGTGTCAGGTCTGGCGAAAAAGGCGGCAAATTCATCACGGGCTTTGGGATTGAATAAGATAGACTTGGCCCAGCCGCCGCCAGCACCTAACACGTCACCGTAGGAAAAGCCGCCACAGGCTACTAGCCCGCTAAAATCGGCCAGACTGACCCGACCGGAAATGATATCGGTCATATGCACGTCGAAGGCTGCGAATCCGGCTCTATCAAATGCTGCCGCCATTTCCACATGACCATTTACGCCCTGTTCACGCAAAATAGCCACTTTCGGCCTTGCAGCATTAGCAAACTTTGCCACAACATTATCATTCACATCAAAACTCAATGATGCAGTCAAGCCGGGATCGTTATCGTCTGCAATGCGTTCGAATTGTTGGCGCGCGCAATCAGGATTATCTCGCAGGGCTTGCATGCGATAGCTGACTTCCGACCAAATTTGCTGTAACGCTGCCCGACTGGCCGTGTAGAGCGTATTGTCGCCATGCTTGATGATCAATTGCTGCCCGGCAACGATTTTACCGACCGGATAACTGCAATGACTCAAACCGACTTGATCCAGAATATGCAAAACTTGATTGGATTCAGCAGTTTTAACTTGTATAACTGCACCTAATTCTTCATTGAACAACGCAGCCAAGACATCATCACCCAATACCGATAACTCCAGCTCAACGCCCTGGCGACCGGCAAACAGCATTTCCGTCACGGTGGCTAACAAACCGCCGTCCGCGCGGTCGTGATAAGCTAACAGCAAGCCTTGTTCATTTAAGTTCTGAATAGTATCGAAAAATCGTTTGAACAAATCGGCATCATCCAGATCCGGTGCTTGATTGCCCAGTTGGTTGTAAACCTGGGCCAGCACCGAACCACCCAGCCGATTCTTGCCCTGTCCCAGATCTATCAATAGTAATACGCTATCTTCCGACCCACAGATTGCGGCATCCTGTAACTGCGGGGTCAAGGTAAGACGCACATCCTGCACCGGGGCAAAGGCGGTAATGATCAATGACACAGGCGATGTCATGGTTCTATCAGTCTGCTGGTCTTTCCAGACCGTTTTCATCGACAGCGAGTCTTTACCGACTGGAATCGCAATACCCAATTCCGGACATAATTCCATACCGATCGCTTTGACAGTATCGAACAGCACGGCATCTTCGCCTGGGGTCCCACATGCCGCCATCCAGTTGGCCGACAATTTGACGTCATTGAGTTTGCCGATACGTGCCGCAGCCAGATTGGTCAAGGCTTCACCAATCGCCATGCGACCGGATGCAGGGCCATCGATCAACGCTAGCGGTGTGCGTTCGCCCAGGGCCATGGCTTCGCCGGTATAGGCATAAAAACCGGAGGCCGTAACGGCCACATCGGCCACCGGTACTTGCCAGGGCCCAACCATTTGGTCACGCGCCACTAAACCGGTTACCGAGCGGTCACCAATATGAATCAAAAAGCTTTTGTCGGCCACGGCCGGAAACGCCAGCACCCGTTTGATAGCTTCTGCCAGTTCGACTTGGTCGAGTTGGAGGTCAGGTAAGGTTTTTGGCAGGCGCTGTATATCTTTATGGATTTTTGGCGGCTTGCCGAATAATACCGACATCGGTAGATTTACTGGATCTTTACCGTCGAGCCACGCATCACTTAAACTCAGGTGCTCTTCGTCGGTGGCTTCGCCTATCACGGCGTATAAACAATGTTCGCGTTCGCAGAAGGATTGAAACAGTTCCAGCGATTCGGGTTTAATCGCCACCACATAGCGTTCCTGGGCTTCGTTACACCAGATTTGCATCGGCGACATGCCTTTGTCGGCATTCTGCACCTTGCGCAATTCAAAGCGACCGCCGCGATCACAGTCGTGGATAATCTCCGGCACCGCATTGGACAAGCCACCAGCGCCGATGTCATGAATGGAAATAATCGGTGTGTTGTGGCCCAAGGAATTACAGTGGTTGATCACTTCCTGACAGCGGCGCTCCATTTCCGGGTTTTCCCGTTGTACGGAGGCAAAATCCAGTTCGGCTGCACTTTCGCCCGAGGTTTGCGAGGAAGCCGCGCCGCCGCCCAAACCAATCAACATGGCCGGACCACCCAAGATAATGATCAACGAACCAGCTGGAATCGGGTGTTTATCCACCAACATTGGCCGAATATTGCCCATGCCGCCGGCGATCATGATGGGTTTGTGATAGCCACGAAATTCATTGGCCGCGCCGGTTTCTGCCGGTTGTTCGAAACTGCGGAAATAACCGGCAATATTCGGGCGGCCGAATTCGTTGTTAAACGCCGCGCCACCTATCGGGCCTTCCAGCATGATATCCAACGCCGAGGCAATGCGCTCCGGCTTGCCGTTATCGCTTTCCCAGGGTTGTGCCAAGCCGGGGATTTTTAAATGCGAGACGCTAAAGCCGGTCAGACCAGCTTTGGTCGCCGAACCGCGCCCGGTGGCACCTTCGTCACGAATTTCGCCGCCGGAACCTGTGGCTGCGCCCGGATGCGGCGAAATCGCCGTCGGATGATTGTGGGTTTCCACTTTCATCAGAATATGCGCCTGCTCTTCTACATAAGCATAGCTGTGAGTATTGGCATCGCGGATAAACACTTGCGCAGTCGGCCCGGCCATCACAGAAGCGTTGTCGCTGTATGCCGACAACACACCGTGCGGATTGTGGCTATGGGTATTGCGTATCATCGCAAACAGGGACTTGGCCTGTTCCTCGCCATCTATCGTCCAGCTGGCGTTGAAAATTTTATGCCGGCAATGTTCCGAATTGGCCTGGGCGAACATCATCAACTCGACGTCGGTCGGGTTGCGGCCCAATTTGGTAAAACTGTCGGTCAAATAATCGATTTCATCTGCGGACAAAGCCAGACCCAAGGCTGTATTGGCTGTCAGTAGTGCGGCACGACCTTGCTCAATAATGGCTACTGTTTGCAAAGGCTTGGGTTCATGTTCGGCAAATAGATCAAGCTGGGCGGCATCCGTGACAATTTGCTGTGTCATGCGGTCATGCAGTACGGCAGCTAATTTCTGCACGGCTGCGGCGCTTAACTCAGCAGAGCTGGTAAAGCGATATTCGATACCGCGTTCTAACCGTTTGACTGCAGACAATCCGCAGCGCTCGGCAATTTCAGACGCTTTACTTGACCAAGGTGAAATAGTGCCTAAACGTGGCACCACCCAAAGCTTGGTTTCAGTGCCGCCAGAAACTGCCTCCACACTGGGATAACCGTAATCCAGCAAGCGCAGCAAAATTTCAGTTTCTTCATCGGCTAGAGATCGAGCATCATGCGTCGCTACAAAATGTACAAAATGCGCGGTGACTGTCTGAATACGGCTATCCAGAGCTTGCAACTGGCTGAGCAATTTTTCAATACGAAATGTGGAAAGTGCGGGGGTACCGGATAGTGTCAACATGATGATTTGATAAGGCAAAAAACGGATTAGGACATAGGGGGCTAAAGAACGCGGGAACAATAGCAACCCGCGATCAGGAAACTGGGCATAAAAATGATGATTAAAAGCGCCCGCTATTGCTGTTCAGATGCGGGTTGCTCGTCAGCAGATTGCTCAGCATTGGTTTCCGGCGCAGGCTGCTCATTAGTGGTTTCTTCTGCTTTAACAGGATCACCATTCTGTTGGCCAATATTGATACCTTCGGCAATCAATCCAAGCAAAGAATTCGCCGTCTGATTGGAAAGCGATTCGCCCTTACTGTTCTGAACGGTCACTTCACTCATTTCTGCACCGAGGGACTGAACAGTAACTCGATACTCTTGCTCCTGACTGGGATCGTCACCAAATAAGAAATTGATTTCATCCCAAATACTATCGTCGCTGACTTTCTCTGCTTTGGGGTCGTATTTGACATAAAAATAACCTTTATCAATATTGCGCTCGACCACTTCCAGTTTTTGCCGAGTCAAAGCTTTGCCGACCGTGCGGGTGGCAGCATTTTTAGCTTGGTCAATCTGCAATGTACTGGCAGTTGAAGTAGATGCAGCAGGCGCAGACTCTGGGGTTTGATCGCTGGCACTTTCTTCCGCTGTATTGGTATCCGCGGACTCAGTAGTTGCATCCTCGGATTCAGCTGTATAGCGCGACCCGGTTACCGGATCAGGTTCAGGCAGTGCTTTCTCGACAGGACGCGAAGGAAGACTGGCAGAAGCTTTATTTTTTAAATCATCCGGTATGATGAGTTCGGGTATTTCGGTAGTAAACTGATAGTCTCTTTCCTTGTCCGGAAACCAGCTTTTAATCACGCCGCAAGCAGAAAGCCCGGAAACAAGCAAAACACCGACTATCAAACGCGCACTGCATTTAATCGTCATATTGATAAAACACCGGCCTGTTGCATGGCAGTGCGAACCGGAGCTATACAATCATCAGTCAACCAGGTCAAAGGCAACCGTATGCCCTTACCCATCAAGCCCATTTCCACCACCGCCCATTTAACCGGAATTGGGTTTGATTGAATAAACAAGCTGTTGTGTAAGCCAGTTAGTTTGGCATCCAACGCTTCAGCCGTTGCCCGGTCACCACGCATGGCCGCAGCCAGCATTTCTCGTATCAGTTTGGGGGCTACGTTACCGGTTACCGTGATGCTGCCGTTGCCACCCAACAAACAAAATTCAAGGCTGGTAGCGTCATCGCCGGTGTAAATCGCAAAGTCATCACCGGTTAAATCACGAATTTGTTTAACTCGTTCCAACTTGCCAGTCGCCTCTTTGACACCTACGATATTATCGATTGCGGCCAGTCTGCCGACTGTTTCCGGCAACATATCGCAAGCGGTTCGGCCCGGCACGTTGTACAAAATCTGCGGAATATCGACCGCTTCGGCAATGGCTTTGTAGTGAAGAAACAGACCTTCTTGAGTTGGTTTATTGTAATACGGTGTAACCAACAAACAGGCATCGGCGCCCGCTAGTTTGGCTCTTTGCGTTAAATGAATGGCTTCACGGGTGCAATTGGCGCCGGTTCCTGCAATGACTGGAATCCGTCCGTCCACACAGCGAACGATGGTTTTGATGACATGACAATGCTCGTCTTCATCCAGTGTTGCCGATTCGCCTGTGGTGCCGACAGCAACCAGCGCATCTGTGCCTTGCTCGATATGAAACTCCACCAGCTTTTTCAGACTAACGTCATCTAATGCGCCGTCTTCAGTCATCGGGGTTACCAAAGCAACGATACTACCTTGAATCATGCAAATCTCTCGTCAGAATTTTTTCAAAAACAGTCGGCATTATAACAAGCTAAACAGCAAAACCAGCCTGTTAAATTCGCTGGCTAGTCAGAAATCTATCCAGAGCATTGGCAAAATTCTGCACATCCTTTGCCGCCATGGCCGCAGCGCCCCCGGAAACCAGCCCATTATTACGCATTTCTTCCATAAAATTACGCATGGCTAACTTTTCGCCGATATTATGCTTGCCATACACTTCACCGCGTGGATTGATGACAAAACCTTGCTTCTCGATAATGTTGGCCGCCAACAGAATGTCACCGGTAATCACTAAATCTCCGCTCTGCAGATGCTGAACAATATAATCATCCGCCACATCAAAACCGCCGCTGACACGTATCGCCCGGATATATTTTGACGGCGGTGCAGCAATAAATTGATTGGCAACCAGCAACAAGCTTAACTGTTTTTTTTGTACAACTTTAAACAGCACGGTTTTAATTAGATTGGGGCATGCATCAGCATCTACCCAGATAGTCAGACTCATGATGGGTTCTCAGGCTTAGCATGGTCAGGTTTCGCGCTTAAGAACCAGCCGTAATATAGCGCATAGCCCACAAAAAACATTAGATAGCCGGACCATAAAACATCGGACATAAAATGCCCACCGGCACTCATGCGGCTAAAACCCATGAAGCTAGCCAGACTGATGGTCAGCAAAAAATAGAATCTCTTATGCTTTTGCGACAGAAAGTAAAATACAAAAAACAAATAGGCCACCGAACAATGACCGCAAACAAAAGACTTATCCGGACTATGCGCCAACTTCAAAGGTGGGGCATAAGCATATTCGCCACCAAACTGCTGAATATGCACAGGTCTCGGCCGACCCCAATGATCCTTAAAAACAAAATTCACCATCAATAGCGGCCCAATCAGAATAATCAATAAGATATACAAGGCTTTCCTCTGCAACCGTCGACAAAAATCATAAAAGTATCCAGCTATGTAAACAGTCAATGCCGCCAAACCGACTGCCAAGCACGACGCAAAAACATAGTCATATAGCAGCTTAAACGGCCACCAATATTGATACGGCCAGACTTGGCCAGATTTATCAGGCTGATAAAACCATGCCGCTATTTCAAAATCCAGATCAGTCAACCAAAAAACGGCTGTGGAGGAAATCATTAGAATCAACAACGATAAGAATTCAACCCGGGCGCGTTTATTTATTTGCTCAGCCATGTTATTGATTGACGGCTCTTGCAGCCAAGTTGGGCCAGGCAATCAGGTTTTCGGCTAAATAAACATAATACGGTGAGTTCGCGTTATCGGGATTGGCAATCTGCGCCACAAAACTAACCCTGGAAAAGGCATTTTTCAATGTGATCGGTAGATTTTCTTCCGGAGTTTCGCCAATGATAAAGGCATTTTTACCGGTAAATTTATCTGGCCCTGGCCACACCTCATATTGACTCATCACTTGGCCGGACTCCTCATAACGATAGACTTGAGGGTGATCGGGCAAATAAAACGCAAGCTGACTGGCCAGATAGCGATGTCCCAGTGCAACAACGAAGCTTTGATCCAGACTATCCGAACTCATCAAACGATCAAAATGAATATTGACGGCCAATTCCTGCCAATTTTTAAAACGCTTGGTGGGATCGAAAGCAGTGTCTTTTAAATTGAAGCCATGTAATAGCAACGGCAGCATGTAAGTCATCAACACCAGCAGATAACCAAGCGCCAAGGCAAATTTAACTGACTTTTTCCAGCTGCCGGCCGCCCACTTGCCAGCCAATAGAATCAAACCGCTAATGTAAAACGGCATCGGCCAATTACCCTGCACTTTTTGCAACAAGCTCAATAGCAAAATAGCCAGCACCAGCAGCGGCCCCATCAACCATAAAAACTGTTGTTCAGCAGTCAAATGTCTGAATTTAAACGCTGACTGTACGCTGACTATCATCACCAACACAAATGTAATCGGCGATATCAATAACAACTGGTAGACGAAAAAATCTACGGCATATTGCAGATGGGTTGCCAGGCTGACGACTTCAGGATTGCCAAAATGACCTTGACTGTGCCCAAACATCACCCAATCGTGTTGTTGGTTCCAAAGCAAAATGGGTATAGACACGCCTACCATGGGTAATAAATACCACCAATATTCGCGTTTTAGATAGCATCGTCTTTGCCGATCGATCAACAAAAAAACCAGCAACATCACCGGCATGACAAGTGCAGCCTGCTTGCTAAGCAAAGCTGCCGCACTAGCCAGGCCAGCCCAGAACCAAGCAATCGACTGCTGTTCAAACAATGCTTTTCTAAGGTAATACAGAGACATGATCCAGAAACAATATAACGGCGGATCAATCGTCATCAGAAAATTAGCCAACAAATTGATGGGGGTGACCAATATCAATAGCAAAGCTAGCGCCGCTGCGCGTGGCCCATAAAATGCTTTGGCTGTGGCATGAAAATAAAACAAAAACAGCGTACCCAACAACAAGGTTGGTAATCGCACCACCACAGTATAATCACCGAACAAGCCGGTAACAGCCGCAATCAACCAGGCAACCATCGGTGGTTTGCTGAAATAACACCAATCCGGTTGCCGCGACCAATCCCAGTAATAACTCTCGTCGCCGATTAAATCCATGCCATTGAAGTATAAAAACCCACCACGCAAGACCAATAATGCCATCAGCAGACTAAAAATATGAGCATCCGTCCAGCTCAAGACTCTTTCAAACATGGCTTGATCTATCCTAGTTTTTCCAGATATTGCAATTGCAATTGCAGGCTACGCTGACCGCGGTATTCGTTAATATCCAACTTATACACGCCGATTACTTTACGACAACCCAGCCAGTTTTCCGGCTTATCGGCAAAAAAAGCAATCGCATCGATTAATAAATTGCTAAAGGGTAGTTTTAACACGAACTTAAGATGCTGTTTACCAACGATACGACACTGAAATACATCAAACACGCCATCAAATGCCGGTTCCGGAAAGGCCTGACCCCAAATAGCAGCCTGCTGCAATTGTTCGGCAAACTCCAAGGTTAAATATTCTGTATCTAGTTGCCCGTCTGACCAGGCTTTTTGCTCCAGATCGACTTGATGCAATTTAGCAGCCACTGCATCGGCAAACAGTAAGGCAAAATGCGGATAATCATGTAATTTAATACTTAATCCAGCCGCCATGGCGTGCCCACCAAATTTATTGAGCAACTGTGGATGTGCGGCAGCAATATCACTTAAAACGTCTCTAATATGCACACCATTGATAGATCTGGCCGAGCCTTTGATAATGCCTTCATCGGCTGGTGCAAAGGCAATCACCGGTCGATGTAATCTATCCTTGATGCGTGAAGCTAAAATCCCAATCACACCCTGATGCCAATTAGCATCGTATAAACACACGCCTGCCGGCACTTTCTTCTCATCCAGCGCCTTCATTTCAGCCAACAAGGCCATGGCCTCAGTTTTCATCTGACCTTCGACCTCTTTACGGTCTTGATTCAAGGCATCCAACTGTTCGGCAATATCGCCAGCTAATTCTGCATCTTCCGTCAACAGACATTGGATACCCAAAGTCATATCGTCCATCCGCCCGGCAGCATTTAAACGCGGCGCAATGGCAAAGCCTAAATCAGCAGCCTGTATATTATTTAATTGCCGACCTGACTTTTCCACTAAAGCCTTAATGCCACACTGACAGCGACCGGAGCGAATACGCAGCAAACCTTGATGGACCAAAATCCGGTTAACCTGATCCAATGCCACCACATCGGCCACCGTACCCAAGGCCACGTAATCCAGCAATTGCGCCAGATTTGGTTCGCCGATGCCGGCTTTCTCAAACCAATGCAATTCCCGTAAGCGTATGCGCAAGGCCATCAACACATAGAACATCACGCCAACACCGGCAATATGGGTGCTGGGAAATTTGTCTTCCGGCTGATTGGGATTGACGATAGCATCGGCAGCCGGCAATTCTTGTCCCGGCAAATGATGATCGGTAATTAACACTTGTATACCAGCGGCTTTAGCGGCATTTACGCCTTCGATGCTGGAAATACCATTATCAACCGTCAGGATAACATCGGGATTTTGTTGCTTGACTAGCTCGACAATTTCCGGGGTCAAGCCATATCCATACTCAAACCGATTGGGCACAACAAAATTTAACTGTTTAACCCCGAATAAAGCCAAGCCCTTGATCGCCAATGCACAGCTAGTGGCACCATCAGCATCAAAATCGGCTACAACGGTTAAGGCTTTCTGTTCTTTAATAACGCTAATCAAATGCTCAACCATGGTCTGCATGCCATGCAACAACCAAGGTGAGGGTAAATGTGACAAGCTACGCTCCAGCTCATCGGCATGTTGAATCCCGCGACTGGCGAAAATCCGCTGCAATACCGGATCGATCTCGCCTAACTGCAGATTAGCCATGGTTTGTGGCCGCTGAGCAATAATCTTTTTGACACCTTGTAAATACATATCAGCTTAGCACTCAGTCAATTTGAATCTGATGGGTAGGAATTTAAAAAACGTTGGTGATGCGCTTATCGACAAACTCAGTAATTTCAGGGTTTGAAAATGCAGACGTAGCTAGTATCCAATAAAACAAGTATGACTGATTACCAGATTCAACATTTCAAAAAAACCTCATGTTACTGCCTCACTTTTTCTTTCCACCAACCAGCAGCACTATAATTCAGTCAATGCAGTCAGCGCTTCCTGAATATTAGTTACCGCATGAATCTGCAGATTTTTGATCGGCTCTTTGGGCTTATTGCTCTTAGGAATAATGGCGCGTTTAAAACCATGCTTGGCGGCTTCATTCAGGCGGGCATGACCATTGGCGACCGGGCGAATTTCGCCATTTAAGCCCACCTCGCCAAAAAACACCGTGTCGTAAGGAATGATGCGGTCGCGTAGGCTGGAAACCACGCCAACCATGATGGCGAGGTCAGTACTGGTTTCCGATACCTTGATGCCGCCGACCACGTTGGCGTAAATCTCATCGTTGCCGGTAAAAATGCCGCCGTGGCGCGATAACACCGCCAATAGCATCGCCAGTCGATTTTGATCCAGTCCCACCGCCAATCGCCTTGGATTACCATACTGGCTTTCCGTGACTAGCGCCTGAATTTCCACTAACAAAGGTCTTGTGCCTTCCCACAACACCGTTACTACGCTGCCGGGCGAGGGTTTTTCCGCCCGCGATAAAAACATAGCCGACGGGTTTTTAACTTCCTTCAAACCGCTGCTTTCCATGGCAAAAAAACCTAATTCGCCGACACTGCCGAAGCGATTTTTGTCGGCCCGCAATACCCGAAACCGCGCGTCGTCGGTAGAGGATAAAACCACCTGCGCATCGACGATATGACTCAATGTCATCGGGCCGGCCAACGATTGATCCTTAGTGACATGGCCAACCATGAAAAACGATACACCGGTGCGTTTGGCATATTGAGTCAGATAACTGGCTGATTCTCGCACCTGCGAGACCGAACCCGGAGCGGATTCAGAAGCAGTGGTATACATGACCTGAATCGAATCTATGATCACCACTCGTGGTTGTTCTTCGTCCAAAATCTGGCAAATCTGCTCTACCGAAGTTTCGGCCAGCATTTTGATACCGGCAGTTTGTAAGCCCAACCGGTGCGCGCGCTCAGCAATTTGTTGCAAGGATTCTTCGCCGGATACATACAACACCGGCAGCTTTTGGGCAATATGTGCAATGGCTTGTAAAAGTATCGTACTCTTGCCCGCCCCCGGCGCACCACCGATTAAGGCCACGCTACCGGTCACTATACCGCCGCCTAACACGCGATCGAACTCGGCCAGGCCAGTGGAAATACGTTCAGCCTGGGCCAGATTGACTTCCGATAACAAATGCACTTCACTACGAGTGCCGGCATAACCCGAGTTGTCCCGGCCAGGCTTGGCGTTATTGCCAAGCCGCACTTCCTTGATGGTATTCCATGCCCCGCATTGATTGCACTGGCCGGACCAGCCCGCATAATCGGCCCCGCAATCGGTGCAGACGTAAGCGGATTTTTGTTTTTTAGCCATAAGTGATAGAAATCATTGGGATGTTGTTTGGGAGATTTGATAAAAGGCTGTACTCAAGACCCTAATCAGTCTGAATTTAAAGTAAGACCGTGCCATTCAAGGGTCGATTTTCCTGCTAGCTGATGTTTATCGGCGATTAATATTTTGAATATTTATCAATCGCGATCGTGATCATCTTCCACCTCAACCCGCCCTGAGAGTCGACGCCAGATGTGCGACCAGGCCATGCCGACTGTGAGGATAGCCGAAACAACCACCAAGACCACATAGTTCAGCACCCCTTCACTCGCCGTTAACCAGCCCAAATCAAATATCAGCCAAGTCAGAGAACCGAAAAAAGCCAAAGCCATGATAATACCCAACATGCCCAGCGATTCCAGTGTCGCGTGCAGAAACAAAAACCAGCCAATCAGCAAAACCACACCCACAAAAACCAGCCCGGCCGTTACGTTTGGCAACGTATTTAATCCCCATTGTACAAAAGACCAGCCAGAAGGGTTCCAGGTAGCAAACACCAAAATCAGCGCTGCTAAAAAGCGAATTAAAATACCTGTCATTGTTTAACCTGCGTGGTCAAAGACAGCCATATTGGCCACCAAACTTAAAAATACCTTCATTGAGCTAACTCCATAATATTTTGTTACAACTATATAAAGTAACAACAAAATGCAGTTTAGGAAAAACCGTCTCAGAAGTAAAACTTTTTGGATTAGCCCTCTACTCTTTCAGCATGCTTCAAGCAAGTCAGCCTACCGACTTGCCATTAACAACTTACACATCGCCAAGCTGTGACATACATTGCGAAGCATTCATGACGCGTTATCCAAAACCAGTCACATTCCTTTTGTTAATAAATTGTGTGAAATGCCTTAATTTTCCAAGAACTGAGTCATATCACACACCGGAGAGCAGTTACTCTCTGTAAGCCATAGAGCACAAGCCAGATTACTTTTAGCATGTTTAATGCCTTATATTAGAAATTTGACAGGTACTTTTGTCATTTACTTAAGGAAGAGAAAAAGCCACACCCATTGTGAAATGGGGCCGGAAAGTGCGAGATCTTACCTCAAGAGCGTCGCACCACCTCTTTGGATATGCAAACGGATGGGCCCGGATTTTCCAAAATCACATCCGGTCGATCTACATCTTTTGTAAAATTTTTGAGGCATAAAATGAAAAAAACTCAACTTTCTAAAGCGATTGCTTTCGCACTGACTGGCGCAGCTCTGTCAATGGGCGCCGTTACTGAGGCATCTGCAGCATCCACCACCATGTACAACCTGTATCGGGCCAACTTTGCCGGTTACGGCCCGGGTGGTCAACCGAACGTCAACCCGGCGATCTACACAGCCACCAGCACCACGCCCTGCGCCCCCTGCGACACTTACTTTAGCACCCCCTATGGCGGCGCTGATAACGGTACAGGCAATGATACCGACGGCTTTGTCTGGGACGCCAACCCTAATGGCTACTTCGATGACCCAAATAATCCAAATGCTGATCCACTCAAGCAACCCGTGGAATATGGTCATAAAGCCGCCAACGCCGATCCCAATCGCCCCGGCTGGGTAGGCATCGGCGGCTCGTCAACCCCCGCATTGAGCACGCCCTTTGGCTACAGCAGCTCCGGCACATTGAATTGGGCAATGGAATTGCAAGGCGGCGGTTCCGGGGAAATTTCCAATGCCGATGCCATATCCCGCTACAGCCAATCAGCAAACATAGACACCGCCAGAGGTGCCTGGAGCAATGCAGCCAACGCAAGAGACATGGGCTGGAAATACGACCTGGATTGGGGCTTGATCAAATCGGATGCCACCGGCCTCATCACCCTCAGCATCACAGGGGTTAACGAAACCGCCAACTACGGTTTCACCATCTTCCAGGGCATGAGCCCGAATGCGAACGGATTTTACACCCATCATGGCGCCTGGAATGACAATGTGAACCGCAACCCCTCCACCGGCGCCGAGCAGTTGTCAACCCGCTCCATACCCGGTCTAACCGGTTTTACTATCGCGGATATCGTCGCTTACAGCGTCGGCGATAATCCATTGACGGCCGAAAACGATCCGCTGCGATTAAACACCATCACTTTTAACGCCGTGGCCGGGCAGGTTTATACGGTTGCATTAGGCGGGTATCAGAATGGCGGCCAGTACGACAGCACCGACGGTTATAAATTAACCATTTCCCAAGCGTCCCCCGTGCCTGTGCCCGCTGCTGCCTGGTTGTTCGGTGGCGCTATCGCCAGCTTAATCGGCGCCAACCGCCGCAAACGCGTGATGCCGGCTTAATGGCATAATCCGTCATCTGCAACGACCACCTGCGTTCTCCGAACTAGCCTCCAGAGAACGCTGGTGCGCCGCATTCTTAAATGTTGCTCGCAATGAGCAACCGCAAGGACAGGCGTTTTGCGCCATCATAGGTAAATGACTTAAATCCCCCCCGGCGCCTCACCTTTTGGCCCGAGGGATTTTTTTTGGTTCATGCTTTGTCATCCCGGATGCCGTAAACTGCATACAGGAATCAACACCCCCAAAACCACCAAACCAAAACGTAGCCCGGATGCAGCCTGCGGAATCCAGGGGAAATCCACGCTATAAGCCAAGTATAATCACGCCCATCTCAACAGCAAAAGACGGGTAAGGCCCATTGCGACAACAGCAAAAATTATGAAACCTTCAATTATCAATCTAGAAAGCCTGCAGCAACAGGCGCAACAAGCCATAGCGCGCTCGGATTTTGCTGCTGCCGAAACGTATTTCCGCCAACTGGTTGAAGCAAAACCCAATGATGCTTATTTTCAAGCCAGCTTGGGGCAGGCGCTGTGCTGCTTGCACCGGCGCAAACAAGGTATAGAACATTTACTCAAAGCCGCTCGCATATTGGGGCGCCAAGCCAGTAAAACCCGCGATCCGCACTTTTTGGTGCAGCTATCCGGACAATTGGCGCATTGGGGCGAAATGGCAACGGCCGAGCGCTTGGCCCGACAAGCCGTGGCCTTGCTGCCCAAATCGCCGGTAACGCTGAACAATTTAGTGCTATGCCTAAGCCGTTTGAATCGTACTAAGGAAGCACTACCGCTTTCGCAACAGGTTTGCCAATTGCTGCCCGAACATCCGGGCTGCAACATCATGCTGGCTATTTTAGAAGCCAAACTGTTAGACCCGGAACAAGCCCCGGCCCGTCTGGAGCGCATCATCGCGCAAAATGCGGAGCCCGATCAAACAGCTCGCGCCTGGCTGGAAAAAGCCGGCATTCTGGATAAAACCGGCCGTTACGACGAGGCTTTTTTAGCGATGAACAAGGCCGGCGAAATGCACGCGGCCTTATCGCCCTACAGCCCGCAACAACGAGAAATGATTTACGACACGCTGGAGCTCAATCGTGAAGGCTTTAATCAATCGCTGTTACAACGCTGGTCAAAACAGACGCTGATCGATGACGGCTTGCCCGCACCGGCGTTTTTAATGGGATTCTTGCGCTCCGGCACCACCTTGAGCGAACAAGTCATCGGCTCCCATCCGCAACTGATCGCCACCGACGAAAGTACGGTAATCCACGAAATGTCGCAGGAACTGGAACGCATGACCGGAATTAGCGGCGACCACAGCCGAGCCCTGGCCTTATTGCGCGTACCGGAAATAAAACATCTGCGGCAGTTTTATTGGCAACGGATGCGCGAAGAGTACGGTGATGAGGTCATGCGGAAACAACTGATCGACAAAAACGCCTTACACACGATTGAACTCGGGCTGATCAACGTGATTTTTCCGGAGGCGAAAATTCTGTTTGCCCTGCGCGATCCGCGTGACATTTGTTTAAGTTGTTTCATGCAAGCCTTCGGCACAGCGCCGGCCACCGCTAATTTAACCTCGTTACCCAATATCGCCAGACAATATCAAGCCGTGATGGATTATTGGTTAGCGATCAAAGACCTTATCCAGCCAAACTATCTGGCCTTACGCTACGAAGATACCGTAAACGATTTCGAAGCCACCTTTCGCCAAGTGTTCGCGTTTTTAGGGGTGGATTGGCATGCCAACGCGCTTAAATTTCATCAACGCGCACAAAACCGTTATATCTCCACACCCAGTTTCTCCGCGGTCTCCCAACCCCTCTACACCACAGCCGTCAAGCGCTGGCAAAACTATCAAACGCACATTCAGACAATCGAGCCGCAATTGCAGTCTTTTATCGATGCTTTTGGTTATTCAGACATTTAAATTTCTTTTTTTTACCCGTTGATAACGGACTTATCCAGTAAGCTGAATCCAAAAAATTGATTTTTGGCGTGTTATTTGCCTTTATTTTAATGCAGCATACAAATATTCTCAAAACTTGATAAGCGTAAATTCAGCAAGCGCACGAAATGCAGGAACCAGCCGCCAACAGCAAAATGAAGCCTGGATGAAGCTGCGGAATCCGGGTTAAATAGAACACCAAAACTCAATTAATGCGGCATATACCTTATTTTTTAAAAAAGTGCGGCTTATCACACAGTAATTTTGATATTAAGCAGAGTAAACCATCGATTACACTTAGAGTCATACATGGCACGTAAAATGCTTATCAATAAGCAGCTTGGCAACGACTATTTTGTCAGCTGCTCAAGAAAGAGAAAAAGCCACTCTCATCGTGAGATGGGTTCGGAAAGCGTGAGGCCTTGCCTCAAGACGGTCACGCCGCCTCTTTCGAGAAACTAAACCCGACTCCGTTAACATCCATAGCATGCTGTTATCGGATCGACTGCTTATAAACAATATTAATAATTGAGGCAAAACCTATGATGAAAACTAAACTTGCTCGTGCCATTGCGATGACTCTTGCTGGCGGCGCATTGTCCCTGGGTGCAGTATCCACTGCTTCGGCGACATCCACCACCATGTACAACATGAACTTAGCTGCAAATCAAACGACTGGCACTGATGGCTGGGTCTGGGGCGGGCTGAGCAACCCAACTTATGGAACTCTTACAGCCAATTTCGTAGGCACTGCTAGCGCCACATCCACACCCTTTGGCTATAGCGGCACCTCGCATTTAAACTGGGCCTTGCAACTAGGTGCAGCGGGTGACACCGCGGTTATTTCCAAGGCTGATTCACTGCAATACAACACTGCTTCTAATTGGAATGGTTCAGGCGCTGAAATCGACACCGGCGCCGGCGCTTGGCTAGACAACACCGGAACGGGCTGGAAACACCAAACCGATATCGGTTTGATCAAGTCCGACGTCAATCAAATGATCACGATTAACTTGACACGCCTGGATGCTCTTTCTAGTCCATTGGCTCCAAACGACAACTTCGGCGTAACTATCTTCAGCGGGATGGATACCAAAACGGGATCTTATAGCCACCACGGCGGCTGGAACAACCCATCCAAACCTTCTACTACCAGCAATCCATTTGGCACCACAGGCGTAAACTATGTGATGCGTGACGGCACTGTTGATGCTGTCAATGGCATTACATTTGAAGCATTGGCAGGTCAAATCTACTCGATCTACTTGGGTGGGGCTGGCGTTGGCAAATGGAATGCAAATGTCTCCAATTACCAACTGAACGTTAGTAGCTCTCCGGTACCTGTCCCAGCCGCTGCCTGGCTGTTCGGCGGCGCCTTGATTAGCTTGGTCGGCGCCAACCGTCGCAAAAAAGTTCTACCAGCGTAATTGAGCGTTTATATAGGGATGATTTAAAGGACAAGGTGCAAAGAGCACCAGAACAGGAAAGTTGAGAATCCCCTGGCAATCAATGGTTGCCAGGGGATTTTTTTGTTGCCGAAAATCGACGGAAAACTCGTAGCAAGTAGCCCGGATAACACGAAGGCTAAACCCGGGGTGGTTATGACGCCCCGTATTTCGCACATTTCACACTCAGTAGACTATCGCAAAAGGCAACACTATATCTTCTCCCCTCGGGAGAAGGTTAGGATGATGAGCTTTTGACTACCTGTTAGAGTTAGCCGCCCAGTTTTTTCAACAGCTGTTTGGCTTGTTCTATGCCGTTAAAGTCACCCTGCTGCTGTGCCAACTCAAGTGCTTTTTTCAGCTCTGGTAAAGCAGCATTTGCATCACCAGACTTGTGGTAGGCTTCGGCCAAATGGTAGCGTATTGCCGCAAGATTCGGCGCAGCAGCAGCTGACTTTTTCAGCGCTGCAACTGCTTTTTCCGTATCACCCGATTTAAACATCACCCAACCGTAGGTATCCAGAAAATAAGGATTGGATGTATCCTTAAACCGCTCAACCAGCGCCACGGCTTGTTGGATAGCAGCCGGTTCGTCACTTGCATTGACCAATAAATCGGCCAGATTATTGGCTACCTCATCATTACCGGGGTATTTTTGGGTCAACTCTTTATATATGACGATCGCCTCAGGCGTTTTTTGGTTTTGCTCATAATACTTGGCAAGATCCATCTGAAACTCCGGTACTTCAGGCGATTCTGCCAATGCATTTCGATACAGGGTTTCAATCTCGGCGGATTTGCCCTGTAACTGCAGTACGCTAGCCAACACTCGGTAGGTCGATACGGATTTTGGATCACGTTTCAGCGCTTCCCGCAATATCTTATCGGCATCAGCCCATTGTTTTTCAGTAGCATACACTAAACCCAATGCATTATGCGCTGCGATACTGTTAGGATTCTTATCAATAAAGGATTTTAAATAACTAATGGCCTCTTTACGCTGTCCAGCGGCTTCGTAGGCGCCAATCAATCCCGAAATTGCTTGCTCGGCCTTGGGTTGTTTAGCGAGCACCTCTTTATAAGACTTAATCGCATCCGCGTGATGCCCTTGTGCACTTGCCAAAAGGCCATTCAGCATTTCTGCACTGATGGCGCTTTGAGGTTGTTTTTTCAATTCATCGACCACGGCTTGCGCACCCGACCAATCTTTTTTAGTCACGCGAAATTGCACTAAAAGCTCGGCGATTTGCGGATTGGCCGGATTGGCTTTGAATGCTTTTTCTACGCGGGTTTGTGCGAGGCCGTCTTCGCCACGCTGACGCATGTTCGCCACTAAAGGCTGTAAGGCCTGTATATTGCCGGAGTTTATGTCCAGGGCTTTTTGCCATTGTGCTTCAGCCGCTGTTTGATCGCCTTTTTGCACAAAGGCCTGTGCCAGCATTAGCATTGCTCGATCAGCCTCGGGGCGTTTTTCCAGCAAATGCTGTAAATCGGCTATAGCGCCATCGAGATCTTTTGCATCCATTCTCAACCCCGCGCGCAGCAACAATGCTTCGGCGTTGTCGGCATCGATTTTCAACACCTCATCAACCAAAACGCTTGCCGTCGACGCATCATTTTTTTGCCGCAAAGCAATCTGAGCCAGTTGTAAGCGCGCTGCCTGACCTTCATTGCCGGACGGATCAGCTATTACAACTTCTTTCAACACAACTTCTGCATCGGGAATACGTTTGTGAGAAATATAGAAACCTGCCAGACGCGCTTTCAGCCTAAGCTCTTTGGGACTGGCATTAGCATATTCTTTTAACATTGCTTCAGCATTCGCCTCATCGCTACGCTCAACAATGCCAACCAGACGGAGTTTGAACTCAAGATTATCCGGGGCTTTCTGGACAGCCTCACGTAAGACTTTTTCGGCGTCACCCCACTGTTTTTCTTCTACATAGGCCGATGCTAACAGCGAATAAGCGGGGAGACTGTCGGGGTTTTTCTGCATAAAACCTTTCAAATAGACTATAAAATCCTTGTTTTTGCCGGCAGCCTGATAGGCGTTTGCAAGCGCACCCAGCGCCCGAGTCTGGTTTGGCTGAGCTGCCAACACAGCTTTGTAATGAGCAATCGCCTCGTCATAATTTCCACGCTGCGCTGCCAACAAACCACTCCATAACCCCGCTGCAACTTGGCTTTGTGGTAGTTTCTGTAACTCGGCGACCGCCGCATCTGCACCTGCCCAATCCTTCTTCGCTGCCTTAACCTGCACCAAAAGCTCCAGCAATGCCGGATTGTTGGGACTGGCTTTCATGGCTTTATCCAATAACTCTTCGGCGCGCGTTATATCGTTTCTTTTAATCAACTGCCCAGCCATCGGCGCCAGAGCCGATAGATTGGCAGGATTCACTTCCAGCGCTTTGCGCCAATGACTTTCGGCAACCTCGGTTTCGCCTTTAATCATATAGGCTTGCGCCATCATCACCATGGCACGATCTGAGTTGGGCTGGTCGCGCAATACGATACGCAGATCGGAAATCGCTCCATCGGCATCCTTGTTATCAATGCGTAAACCTGCCCGCAATAGCAAGCCTGTACTATTTCCTGCGTCTATAGTCAACACTTCATCGACTAATTTTTCCGCAGCCGGTTTGTCATTCTTTGCCCAAGCCAGTTCGGCCAGTCGCACCTTGGCCGCCAATCCGTCTTTGCCGGTCGCATCGGCTGACACAATGTCATTTAAGATAAGTAACTCATCTTCCGGGCGTCCACGCTCCGCATAAAAACGCGCAAAACGCGTTTTTAATTGGATATCATCTGGCCGCGCAGTCACAAATTCTTTTAGTTTGGCTTCAGCTTGCGCCGCATCACGACGCTCGATCAAACTGACCAACTTGAGCTTGAAGTCTACATCCTCAGGATTCTTAGCTATAGCATCGCTTAAGGCCTTTTCCGCCTGATCAACCTTACCCACACCAACCAATAAGTCGATTTGTGAATTACGCAGGGTTTTGTTATCGGGATGAAGCGCGATCAATTTTTCAAAATCAGCAGTCACCTCGTCAAACTGTTTAAGCTCCGTCTTAATGCGAATTTTCATCAACCATAGTGCTATGTTATCTGGATTGCTTTCAATACCACGATTCAAAGCGGCCAAAGATTCATCATAACGTTTGTCGGCTGCCAAAATACTCACCAACGAGACTATCGCATCGCTATTGCTAGGGTCTTTTGCAAGCACCTGTTGGATTTGCTGCAGCGCCTCGGCATTTTTACCGTCGCGAAACAACAGCGCGCTTTGAAAAATGAGCGCATTAGTATCCTCCGGATTAAGCTTTAGCGCAGTGGCTGCAGCTTCTTTTGCCTTATCAAGCTGCCCCTGAAGCATATAGAGCTGACCTAGTTTCACCTGTGCATCTAGATGATTGGGATCGAGTGTCACAGTCTCCTGCAAAGCCCCAAACATAGCCTTCCAATCCTGTTTCTTTTCTTCCAGTAGCGCTAGACCGTAGTAGGCATCAGCCAATTTTGGATTGATCTGCAAGGCATTTTTGAATTGAACTCGCGCACTCTCCATATCACCCTTGTCATAAAGAGATTTCCCTGCCTGAATGAATTGCTGCGGGTCTTCTTCAGCGCAGGCCGTCAGCATAACCAGTAGACAAATAGCCAACATTTTTGATACACGGGGGGATGAAAGGGTTTTCAATCTGTCAGTCACAATTGGATTCCTTGATTAAATATAGTGATTAAAAATCGTTGATGGCTAGGATGGGCGCTCCAATGAACCAGATAAGGAATGAATGCCAAATAACTTTGGTATTTAATCCCCTCACCCCACCCCTCTCCCGATGGGAGTGGGAATGCCTTGTTAAAGTTATTTTGTGCGCGCTCCTAAATCTATTACCCTGCATATTGGGTTACCAAAATAGCACTGCAAAATTATGTGCGCATCCAATCACAAGCCTAGAACCTTCTCCTTTATGCCCTGCGGATACGGAGGGCGAAGGCACTGCTTTACCTTTTACGACAGCCTCGATAAGAAGGGCGATATTGCCAAGCCACCTCAGTTAGGCACATAACTTGGCAGCAATGGCAATGCACCTGCCAAAAATGCATTGATGCGTTGATCGGCAACTTCTACGGGCTCACCATTAACAATAGGTGAGATTACCCGCACCAAGGCGCCATCGGTCCTGTTGTCTATAAGTGCATCTCGGAACAAATACCACTTTACCTGGTATTCATCTGCCATTACCCTGCCGCGTTCTTCAAACCAGTAATACACCAATTGGCTGGAATTACCCTTGCGGATAAGGACGCGGTTAAACTGAAACGGCTGCCGGGTATCTGTGCCTGGAAAAGTCTGTCTTGACATATTTACGATTTGCCAACCGCCACCTGGCAAGCAGACCGTGGGCGAATGTGGCGAAGAGCCTTTGCGCTGGGATTCGTAATAAGCTACATAAAAATTAACAGGCGCTCCTGTTGCAGGCTTGGTGAAATCTGCCAAAAGATAATCGGTAAGATCCAAGGTCTTTAAGACTTCATCACCCAAAGTATCAGGCTTACTCTGCCATTCGCCGATCGATCTGGGAAAAGCCGAGAAATAGGCGCGCTCAGGCTTGATCTCCGAACGGTTTGCTATAGAAGCTGTCAGAATTCCAGCGGCAGCAATCAAGCCCACACAAGCAATCAATGGTTTCGACAAGGAACGCACTTTAATTTGGTCCTGTGGCGACAATTCGACAACATCAAAAGTCAAACCGAACACCTCGCTAAAGGGGCGCCGATCTTGCCCTACAAAAGTCAAAGCCCACATTTCCAGGAATAAAATCGCCACGCAGACCATGAATACCGCAAAGCCTTCAAAATCGTGCAAAAAGCCTTCAGCCTGTTCGCTGCCGAAATATTTGACTAAAAAACCGATCATGCCGATGCGAAAGCTATTCAGCAATATGGCGATGGGAATCGTCGAAACCATTAGAGCAGCACGTTTCCAAGCGCTCGTGTGATATAGGTAAGCACAAATCGCTCCGAAACCGAGCAAGGGATATAAATAGGTCAAACCACTGCAAGCCTCGACCACTTCCAGCTTGAATACACCCAAGTCGATTAGGTTACCTTCGCGAAATACCGGAATATCGCAGAGCCGAATCAAATTGACGCCAAACTTAGAAGAAAGCAACTGTAATTTTGAGGTAATCGTCGATTCCAAAAAGTACGGAATTGGAATTGAAAACACCAAAATACCGATGGGTGCGAATGTTAAACGAGTACCCGACCAGCCAACCAGCGCCAATGACAAGGCAAATAACAGCAGAATAAAAGAGTAATGGATCAGCAGGTAAATTGCGCTCAATTCACCCACTACAAACATGACTAGCGCCAAGCCAGCCACAACTAATGCAGACCAACTTGGCGGAAATTCCTGCCGCGCAAAAGTTGGACCTAATTGCCACAAAAAAGTCAAAGTCACCAGCGGTAGAAAATAACCATGGTTGTATTCTTCTTCCACCTCCCAACGATGAACCAGGTTTTCCAAGCCGCCGTAATAGGCCCAAATCATCAAGACCAATGCGGAAGCCAACAATAGCCAACTGGTTACACTAAAGCGCCAATAAGTCAGATGTTCAGTGTATTGTGAGTTGGGTGCTTTATCTGTGGAGACACTCATGTCATTTTCCATCTGCATAGCCACTACGAAGCGTTAACGACATCTGATGGGAAAGAGGTTGTGGTATTAAATTATTTTGCATGCAAAGTTTTATCTGTTTTTTTTATTTTATAGCTCGCCCAACTGATTATCTCGCCGCGCACCAGCTTTCAAATCATTACTTAGCCGTTTTATTTATTGCAGAGGTGCTTACCTCGCCTTCATAAGCTACAAGGCAAATGCCTTAAGTATTGATACGGAGTTTTATATAAGCAAGGACTATGCCCGCAAAGACTGCATGGCAATCGCGAATGATGTGTTTTATTCAGCGCAATCTACAATCTACCTAGACAGTTAAAAATCATAAAGAAATTATTCGTCAAGTTAATACAGGCGAGTACGTAATTGATTCGGAAGCAGCAATACAAGGACTAGCTGAATGCCATCACTGCGGCATATGCCACACATAATGGGTTATATGCCCTATTTTTAGAGCATGCCACCCTATCCTGCCCAACTCTAGGGTAAGCCAATACAACCATTTATACTGATATTTATTGACGGCTCACATTTTGCTTAATTATATAATCGCCTTATTAACGGTTTGACCGAAAGCATGAAGGCATAACAACACTCACCAACACTTAAAACATGAAAAAAATAAGAGCTAAACAGCTAATTGGCTTTGTTATGTCGGCGTTTTTTATTGAACACGCCGAAGCCGTTCTCGTTGGCGTTACCCAAACCTACCCCGACATCACCCTAAATCAGAATTATTTGATTTATGACAATAATGGCGTCGACAGCAATACCGGTCTGCTAAAGCTTGTGTCATATGCTGCAACCTTAAACGAAGGCCCGAATGCAGGTAACTCGACACTGACGCAAACCTATACCGGCCCTGGAGATTCAAAACCTGATTTAATATTAAGCATTGCTATCGATAGATTAACGGGTAACTGGGTAAACATGCCTGCTGTCAACAAAGTCTCCATCAATTTTGGCAATTCGGTAATTGCCAATGGCGCCGGAAACACACCAGGCTTCAGCTGGCAGGGTGAAATTACTGACTTTGGCTGGCAACAAAATATCGACAACAACCCGCCTTATGAATTTGGCAGCTTCTTCGACGGCACCTGGAAGCTCACCCAGGACGACTACGAAGATATGCCTGCTAACATGAACCAATTTACTGATGGCACACTGGCAAACAATAATGGCGGCATCAAAATTTTCAATAGTGCAGGTTTCGGCACCACATCCTACCCAACTGCGTTTCAACGGGATTGGGTGTTCGGCGCCAATGCAAACACAGTCGGCATCCAGAGCGTTTTAGCTACTTACTTGACTGGGCTTTCAACCGTCACCTGCAGCTCGAACGAACAAACCGACTGCAAAAGCTTCATTCATTCAACGGTCACAACTGATGTATTTGCCACACCTATCCCAGCGGCATTTTGGTTATGGACTGGAGCACTCGCCTCAATTTTACCCACGATAAAACGAGTCAAGACCATAACTGCTTATCGGAGCGCTTAATATGAAACCGCAACCACTACTGACAACACTTATCTTGGCAGCACTGAGCATAATGCCTCATTCAGCTAGCGCAACTTTAGTAGGATTATCACCCAACTTACCTACTATCGATTTTAGTGGCTCCGGCATGATTGACTATAACGCCAGCAGCGGCATCGTCACGATTACCAGCCAACCATCCACATTATTCTCGATCGACCCATTTATATTCAGCAATATTCTGGATACTGACGAAAACACGACCCGCGGTCTCAGTATCACCTTCCGCGTCGATAGCAACGGCAACCTTATTCCAAACAACACCAACCAACCCGATCTGATTATTATCGGCGCCGTCGACACTGATTTTGACAATATCACGGACTATAGCGGCACCCTATTGACTGCCAAGGTGATGCAGTTTGGCTATCAAAACGGCACCTCAGGTGGAGATGATACTTTTGATTTACAACTGGATGCCATCAGCGGAGCGTTAGCGTATTTGTATGGAGGTCAAAGCCTGGCCTCATTAGTCATAAGCGAGGTCAGCTCAGCCTACAACACGCCCTTTAACAACAGCTTCAACAACAATTGGCAAGGTCAAGCCAAAGGCGTCATTGGCTTTTTAGTATCAACAGTGGCAGTACCGATTCCAGCCGCATTTTGGTTATGGATCGGTGCATTGGCGACGACGCTTTCCTTTGTAAGACGCGTTAAGAATCTTCAATAAGCGCAGAATACAAGTGTCTCCATGGGCTACTAACAAAATCACAGGGTTACCCTATTAGGCGTGTTTTTTTTTCGGGAGCTCAGAATGATGAAAAGTAATTTTTATTCACCAAAGAACACAACAAATAAATAACTCAGCAATGGCATCCTGCATGAAGCAATAGAATCTATCTATACGTTTTGTTCAGCCTGCCACTAAAGTGAACTCCATTTGCGGTTTGGCTTTGCAGCAAACTGCCGATTTCCAGATGAGTCGAACCTGCCCTGCTCAGTTAGCGTGGCTGTCCAAACCGTCTCTTAGGGCTAAATCACAATAGAGCTATACAGATTTGCATGCAGTAAAAATAAAAACCAGTTTTCAGGCTTATTTTAATTAGGCGGCTAAAAACTGAACGTGATTTTTTCTATGCATTTGAATGGCAGAACTTGGCTTGTCAGGTACCGGAAATAACCAGGACCCCAGCCCAAAAAGCTTCGGACATAAAAAAACCGACACATTGGTCGGCTTTTGAAAAAACTTGTGGTGCCCAGGGACAGAATCGAACTGTCGACACGAGGATTTTCAGTCCTCTGCTCTACCGACTGAGCTACCTGGGCTCGTCAAGAGCCGCGCATTAAACAGGGTTATTCGACTTTAGTCAAGTATAAAATAATTAAAGTAGTCATCCACGGCTGGACAGTGAAGTTTGATTATGCAATTCTCTGTTAAACGTTTATAAAACATGCTCAGCTTTCACCCAATCTAATTTGAATATCAATATGCAAGATTTTAATAATATTCGCGGCCTGATCATCGATATGGACGGCGTGCTCTGGCATGGCGATCAGCCGCAAGCAGGATTAGCTCTTTTTTTTCAGACTTTACGTACATTAAAAATACCTTTTGTTCTAGCAACTAATAACGCGAGCCTGACCGCTGAACAATATGTGGCTAAACTGACAAAGTTACATGTCAGTATTGATATAAAGGAAGTGTTAACTTCGGGTATGGCTACCGCACTGTTTCTGGCTGAGCGTTATGAGCCTAACACCACTAATGTCTATGTAATTGGTGCCGTGGGTGCTTGGCAACCATTATTGGATAAAGGTTTTAGGGTTACCAACCTGGAAAATGATAGTTCAGACTTGCCCGCACAGCTTGTGGTATGCGGCTTGGATAAGAAACTAAGCTGGGACAAATTGTGTGCTGCAGCAATCGCAATTCAAGCGGGTGCTGATTTTTATGCAACCAATGGCGATGTGACATTGCCAACCGAACGTGGTTTTCTGCCGGGTAATGGCGCAACACTGGCAGCTTTGACGGCGGCAACCGGGGTTAAACCACTCGTTATTGGCAAGCCTGAGCCTATTATTTATCAACAAGCTTTGGCTTTATTGGCTGTTGAGCCTGATGGAGTAATAGCCATTGGTGACAGGTTGAATACCGACATACTTGGAGCGGTGAATACCGGGATTCGCAGTGTATTACTACTTTCCGGTATTTCAAGCGCTAGCGAGATTGCTGATCTTGATTATGCCCCGACCTGGGTTATGCAGGATATTCAAGAACTGACTCAGGCTTTGTTGCATTAATTTTTGGAGTTCACTATGAAAAAGTTTATCGATAGTCCCGCCAGCTTGCTAGATACCAGTCTGCAAGGCTTTGCCAAAGCACATGCTGATATTGTGCAATTGAACACCCAGCCAAATTTTATTTATCGTAAACAGAGCAGACAAGGCAAAGTAGCACTGATTTCGGGCGGCGGCTCGGGGCATGAACCTTTGCATAGCGGGTTTGTGGGTGTCGGTATGCTGGATGCTGCCTGCCCTGGCCAAATTTTCACATCGCCGACGCCGGATCAAATGTTAATGGCGGCGCAAGCGGTTGATGGTGGGTCGGGTGTGCTATTTATCGTCAAAAATTACGCTGGCGACGTGATGAATTTTGAAATGGCTGCCGAAATGCTGGAAGGCCCAAATGCCACTGTACTTGTTAATGATGATGTATCGTTACCCAAAGATCATCCTATTGGTCGCCGAGGCGTGGCAGGTACCACGCTGGTGGAAAAAATCGTTGGAGCAGCTGCAGAAGCTGGCTACGATTTAGCGGCTTGCAAAACCCTTGGTGATAAGGTGGTTCAGGCCACGGCTTCCATGGGGGTAGCCTTAACAAGCTGTACGGTTCCGGCTCTAGGGCATCCAACATTCACCCTTGCTGATGATGAAATTGAAATGGGTGTCGGAATTCATGGTGAACGCGGCCGAGAAACCACCAAACTAGTGTCTGCTAGCGAGATCGTCGAACAATTGGCCACTCATATTCAAGATGAGCTGAATCCGCAATCCGGCCAAAAGGTGTTATTGCACGTCAACGGGTTTGGTGGCACTCCACTAGTGGAATTGCATTTGATTTACGAACTGGCTTGGCAATATTGGCAAAAACGCGGTTTGTTGATTGAACGCTGTTTGGTGGGTAATTTTACAACCTCATTGGATATGGCGGGTTGCTCGTTAACCCTAACCTTGTTGGATGAAGAAATGCTGCGCTTGTGGGACGCCCCAGTCAATACGGCAGCCTTGCGCTGGGGGATATGAGGCGATCAAGTTTTAAGGTCATTTTGATGCATCTTTAATCACGCTGGTAATTGCGGCAATCATCAATTGCGCTGTTTGTGCGCCGGCATCGATATGACCTTTGCTGCGCTCGCCCAAAAAGGATGCTCTGCCTTTAGTGGCCAACATATCTCGGGTTGCTTCGACACCGGCATCGGCAACCGTACAAACATGCTGCAAAATATCAGCCAAATGTTTACCTGCTTCAACGTCTTGCTTAAAGGCAATGGCTACCGGCACCCAGACGTCCAACATGGTTTTCTCGCCAACATCGGCTTTGCCGCGTTGTTTAACCGCCTCGACAGCCAGTACAAACGCTTCTGCAAAGCTTTCCAAGTTTTCAGGCTTATCTTTTGTCTGTTTGCTTAAGCTAATAAATAGTGTGGCGTATAAAGAACCCGATGCGCCACCAATGGCTGCCATGACCGTCATGCCAATTTTCTGCCAGGCTGCTGACCAATCCAGTTCTGCAATCTCGCTGCTGTGAGCCTGTAAGGCTTCTATTCCACGCTGCAAATTAAACACATGATCACCATCTCCAATCGCCTGGTCCAGCTCGGTAATGGCATCTGCGTGTTGATTAATTGTGCTGGAAATGGCTTTGATCAAGTCCGGGATTATTCTAGGCGTAATTGACATTTTAAGGCTCCATGAAAATAGTGATAATTTTTAGAGCATAGCGCCTGCTGCTTTATGTGTCCAGATAGCACTGTAATGTAATAATTTTTAAAGAGTGCTTGGTAAATATTCAGTTACTGCGGCAACTTGCCGCATCTAATCCTGTGGGTATATGAAAAATACGCGAATCTCCGATTAGCTAAATACGTTAAAATTAACGACTAGATAAAATCACCCCGGATTTAATCCACTAATTCAAAGCAAATGGAATCGAGATTTACATGACCAGTAAAAAAACAATTCTGAGAAATCTAGGTATAGCCATAGTAAGCGCCAGTTTGGTTGCTTGCGGTGGCGCAGAAGAACGTAAAGCTAAATACATGGAGGAAGGCAGTCAGTTATTTCAGGCCGGTGATTATGAAAAAGCTGAGCTTGCTTTTAAAAACGTATTACAGATAGATCCAAAAAACTGGGAAGGCCGTTATCAAATGGCTGAAACCTTGAGCAAGCAAGGCAAAATTGAGAAAGCCTTTAAAGAATACAATACCATTGTGCAGAATGATGAAAATCATGTCATGGCACGGGTCCGAGTCGGGCAATTGTTATTATTGAATCGCGCTGCAGATGATGCTGAAAAAATGGCACAAGAAGCATTAGCCAAGGAAGCGGACAATGTGGAAGCCCTGGTCTTGATGGCCGGGATTAATATGTCCAAAAACAATTCCGATGCTGCGATTGCTTCAGTTGAGAAAGCCTTACAAAAAAGCCCGGATGATGTATCGGCCAAGTTGATGATGTCATCTATCCTGGTTAAAAACAACAAAACGGAAGATGCCATTTCACTGTTGAAGCAGGCTGTAGATAAAAATTCTGACAGCGTGCCTTTGCGCACTATGTTGGTGGGTATTTATGCCAGAAACAAGCAACTTCCGGAAGCCGAAGCGCTTTTAGCATCCATCATCCAAATACAGCCACAAGAAGCGCAACACTACAAAAATCTGGCGTTGTTTCAAGTAGGTACCGATCAACTGGACAAAGCCGAAGCCACTTTACGTGAAGCCGTGCAAAAAATGCCTGATAGCGATGTGGCGAAGAGTAATCTGATTGATTTCTTAGTGGAAAAGCGCAGTTTGGAAGTCGCTATTGCCGAATTATTACCGATTATCGAACAGCAACCTGATGCCTATGCACTGAAATTTAAATTGGCCTCTTTGCAATTCGCCAATAAACAAGCGGACAAGGCTGAGGAAACTATCAAGCAAATAGTCGCAGAAGATAAATTAGGCCCAAACGGTATCTCTGCTCGTAATAAATTGGCTTCTTACTATGCAGCCAATAAACGCGGTGACGAAGCCAAGGTACTGATCACAGAGGTGCTGAAAGAAAATCCTCGAGACGGCGAGGCGCTGACCTTACGTGGTCAATTTGCTTTGGCTGAAAACAAAATACCCGATGCAATTGGTGACTTTCGTTCGGTTTTAGTCGATCAACCTAACAATACCAACGTATTAAAGCTGTTGGCTGCAACGCATTTACGCAACAATGAACCGGAACTTGCTAAAGAAAATATGGAAAAAGTAGTGGCGCTAGCTCCTACTGATGAAACAGCGCGACTGGATTTAGCCAGTTTGTTATTAAAAGCAGGCAAGGAAGATCAGGCCAGACAACAAATTGCTGAATTGATAAAAGCCAATCCAAAAAGCCAAAAAGGTCTTGAGAGCTTGTTCAAGCTGGAAGTTGCAAAGAAACAATGGGATAAAGCACAGCAGGTGGCCAAGCAAGTTCAGGATACCTTCCCAGAAGATGCAGCCGGTTTTTATATGTCAGCCTTGGGCTATCAAGCAGAAGGCAACTTAACTGCTGCTGCAGACGCCTTTAAGCAAGCACTGGCTAAAAAGCCCGATGCAATCGAGCCACTGACTGAGTTGGTCAAGACTTACATGGCGCAAAAACAGCCTGATAAAGCCATTGCAGAGTTACAGGAGGTACTAAAACGTCATCCTGATCATTTTATTGCTGACAATCTGTTGGGTGGCGTCTATCTAAGCCAGCAAAAATATGCTGAGGCTAACAAGGCCTTTAATAAAGCGTTGGACATCAAGCCGGATTGGTTTAGCCCTTATCGTAATTTGGCGCTGGCCGAGTTGGTACAAAAAAACAAAGCGGCAGCCATCAAAATCTACATCAAAGGTATTGAAAAAACCAACGGCGCGATGGAGTTAGTGGAAGATCTGGCTCGGCTTTACCACAGCGCAGGCGAGCATGATAAAGTCTTGGCTTTATATGAAGATTCTTACAAACGGTATCCAAAATCTGCCATCGCTGTAAATAATCTGGCCAGCTATTTGTCTGATTATGCTGATACCCCGGAAAATTTGGCACGTGCGGCGACCATAGCAGAGCCGCTGGAAAAATCCAAAAATACCAGTTTCCTGGATACTGTTGGATGGATAGCCTATAAACAAGATAAGCTAGAACTAGCCAACACAATGCTGACTAAAGCATTGGAAATTGATACTAATTCTCCTATCACCAACTACCACATTGGCATGCTTTATTTTAAACAGAAAGATTTTGCAAAAGCCGAGTTGCATTTGCAAAAGGCTTTGGATTCCAAAGTTAACTTTGATGGTATGCAACAGGCTAAAGAAACTCTGGAAAAAGCTAAACAGGGCGGCTAAATTTTTAACCAAGCATCGCCCAAATGTAAAAGGTTTCTCGCATTAGCGGGAAACCTTTTTAAGCATTAAAAATAGACAGCTTTGCGGAAACAATCAAACGATTAATTCGAGCTCCTCGCATCCATATTTACTTGCCATCAGAAGGCTCTATTTACTTTCTATACAGTTAGATGTTTAAACGAGGCCCAAAGGTTTGCAAATAAAAAAGCCGGCGTTAGCCGGCTTTTTTATTTGCTTCCAATAGATTTTACATATTATCCAAAATTGCTTTTTTAACTGCATCCAGTGTCGCATCGATTGTTACCGGATGAGCATCCTTACATTGGCTGATAGCAATATCCGGATCTTTAATGCCGTTACCGGTCAAGGTGCAAACAATACGACTCCCCTCAGGAATTTTACCGGCCCCAATATCCTGCAAAGCACCGGCCAATGATGCGGCTGAGGCTGGCTCACAGAAAATACCTTCGTACTGCGATAACATTTTTTGTGCAGCCAAAATTTGTTCATCGGTTTTCGAATCGAACCAACCGCCTGATTCTTTTTGCGCATTCCAGGCTAAATCCCACGATTGCGGGTGGCCGATACGAATGGCTGTAGCCACTGTTTCCGGGTGATCGATCATCTTGCCGGCCACGAACGGTGCAGCACCTGCAGCCTGATAGCCGCACATGATTGGGCGTTTACTGGCCACGGCTTTTAGGCCAGGCAGGTCTTGTGCATATTCGGTGTATCCCATCCAATAGGCTGAAATATTGCCGGCATTGCCGACCGGCAAACAATGATAATCCGGAGCGTCGCCCAATTCATCAACGATTTCGAACGCAGCAGTTTTCTGCCCTTGTAATCTGAACGGATTGATGGAGTTGACGATAGTCACCGGCGCATGGTCAGAAATTTGTTTGACAATATTCATGCCGGCATCAAAGTTACCGTTGATTTGGATGATTTGTGCGCCATACATCAGGGTTTGGGCTAATTTACCCAAGGCAATTTTGCCTTCTGGAATCAAAACAAAAGCTTTAATGCCGGCCCGAACGGCGTAAGCCGCCGCCGATGCAGAGGTATTACCGGTTGATGCGCAGATGATAGCTTGACTGCCCTCTTCCACCGCCTTGGTCACCGCCATGGTCATACCGCGATCTTTAAAAGAGCCGGTCGGGTTCAAACCTTCGAATTTAACGTAAATATCCACGTTTTTACCAATTAAACGTGGGATATTGAGTAATTGAATTAGCGGCGTTTTACCTTCTCCCAAACTAATCAGACGAGTGGTGCCCGAAACCGGCAGACGGTCGCGATATTGTTCAATTAAACCTGTGTAACGTTGTTGTATTGCCATTGTTTATCCTAAAGTTTCCAGACGAATGCGACTAACCTTTCCGCTTACGGTTGCCAAGGCTTCGATTTCAACAATCGCCGCATTCATTTCTTTTTCCAGCGTCAACTGCGTTAGCATGATGATAGGCACTGAAGATTCACCAACCATCGGTTCTTTTTGAATCAGCGCTTCGATACTAATCTGATGTGATGCCAGTATTCGAGAAACGTCCGCCAATACACCCGGCTTATCTTCGGCTGTCAGACGCAGATAATAGGCCGTATGTATGTTGTCTGCAGCTAAAACCGGGGTATCTATAAGGGCATCGGCTTGAAATGCCAGATGCGGCACGCGGTTTTCAGGGTCGCTAGTCATGGCACGCACCACGTCTACTAAGTCGGCAACCACGGCTGAAGCAGTCGGCTCAGCGCCTGCGCCGGCACCATAATACAGCGTCGGACCAACAGCGTCTCCACTGACCAGCACCGCATTCATGACACCATCGACATTGGCAATCAAGCGGCGTTTTGGAATCAAGGTAGGATGCACGCGTAATTCTATGCCTTGCTCGGTTTTACGTGCTATACCCAAATGTTTGATGCGATAGCCTAGTTCTTCGGCATAGCCGACATCGGCACGGGTAATTTGGCTAATACCCTCGGTGAACACTTTATCGAATTGCAAAGGAATACCAAAAGCAATCGAAGCCAGAATAGTCAACTTATGTGCAGCATCAATACCTTCGACATCGAAGGTTGGATCTGCTTCTGCGTATCCCAAAGCTTGCGCTTCGCTTAGCACATCGGAAAAATCGCGACCTTTATCGCGCATTTCAGTAAGAATGAAGTTGCCGGTGCCATTGATGATACCAGCCAGCCAATTGATGCGGTTGCCACTAAGACCCTCGCGAATTGCCTTGATGATAGGAATACCACCGGCGACGGCCGCTTCGAACATCACCATCACGCCTTTTTTGCTGGCTTCGGCAAAGATTTCGTTACCATGCAGAGCAATCAAGGCTTTATTGGCGGTTACTACGTGTTTACCATTGGCAATAGCGGTTAACACCAATTGCTTGGCCATATCGTAACCGCCGATCAGCTCCACGACTATATCGATCTCAGGATCGTTAACCACCTCAAAAGGATCGACTGTCAGAGCAATGCCCTGAGTATCGCAGATACGCTTTTGCGTCAGACTGCGTGCCGAGGCCCGGCTGACAACGATTTCCCGTCCAGCCCGACGAGCAATTTCTGCAGCATTTCTTTTTAGTACGTTGACCGTGCCGCCACCAACAGTCCCCAAACCCAAAACACCTACTTTTACCGGTATCAAACCTGACTCCTAGGGTTAAACCAAAAATGGCAGCATTATACTACGTTGTCTTTTTTCAGCATATTACGGATGCTGCGTAAGGCTTGACGGGTTCTATGCTCGTTTTCTATCAAGCTGAAACGAATATGATCGTCGCCGTACTGACCAAAACCAACGCCAGGTGAAACGGCCACCCTGGCATCGATGATCAATTTTTTGCAAAACTCGATGGAGCCCATCGCTTTGTAAGCTTCTGGAATCGGTACCCAGACAAACATGGTGGCCTTAGGCTTTTCCACATGCCAACCCATGGCATTCAAACCATCACAAAGTACGTCGCGACGCACACGATACATTTCGCAAATTTCTTTGACGCAGTCTTGTGGCCCCTCCAGCGCAGTAATCGCTGCCACTTGGATCGGGGTAAAGGTACCGTAATCCATATACGATTTAATCCGCGTCAAGGCTGCCACTAAAGTTGGGTTGCCGCACATAAAGCCGACCCGCCAACCCGGCATATTGTAGCTTTTTGACAGCGAGAAAAATTCGACGGCAATATCTTTGGCGCCGGCAACTTGCAAAATGGAAGGCGCCACATAGCCATCAAACACAATGTCGGCATAGGCAATATCATGCACGATCCAGATGTTATGTTGCTTGCAAATCGCCACCACTTTCTCAAAGAAATCCAGTTCCACACATTCGCTGGTTGGATTGCCCGGAAAGTTTAAAATCAGCATTTTTGGCTTGGGCCAGGATTCGGCAATTGCCTTGTTCAGTTCTTCAAAGAAATCGGTACCCGGCGTCAAAGGCACGTGTCGGATATCTGCACCGGCAATGACTACGCCATAAGGATGAATCGGGTAAGCAGGATTCGGCACTAATACGACATCACCCGGACCTAAGGTAGCCAAGGCCAAATGCGACAAACCTTCCTTAGAACCTATAGTGACAATAGCCTCGGTATTAAAATCCAGATCAACATCAAAGCGATTTTTATACCAGCCACAAATGGCTTTACGTAAGCGAGGAATACCTTTGGAAACCGAATATCGATGCGTATCATCACGGCTCGCCACTTCTATCATTTTTTTAACAATATGAGGCGGCGTCGGCTGATCGGGATTTCCCATGCCAAAATCGATAATATCTTCACCTTCGGCTCGCGCCTTGGCTTTTAGCTCATTAACGATGTTAAAAACATAAGGCGGTAAGCGACTGATGCGATGAAATTCTTCCATTAATGACTCTTGAGATTCAGGTTTGAAGTTGACGTGTGAGAAAAACTTGCTAAGGTACTGTTGTTACAGATAAATGTCAATTATGGCAAGAGCTATAGAGACGCATTGGATTACGCCTCTTGTATCAGCCAAATCTCAAGCAAACGGACTTTCCAGAATAATGGTTTCGTTCCGGTCCGGTCCGGTGGATAAAATACTGACTTTAACACCTACTAATGCTTCTATGCGCGCAATATAAGCCTTCGCGTTTTCTGGTAACCGATCAAAATCAGTTATCCCTGCAGTCACACCCTCCCAACCTGGCATTTCTTCGATAATCGCCTCGCAAGCCGAGTATTGATCAGCACCCAATGGGGCAATTTCGGTGATCTTGCCGTTGATTTTATAAGCGGTACAAATTCCGATTTTATCCAAACCATCCAATACATCCAGCTTGGTCAGACAAATCCCGCTGAGACTATTGAGTTGAGCGGATTTACGCATGGATACCGCATCGAACCATCCGCAGCGTCGTTTACGCCCGGTGGTAGCTCCAAACTCATGACCTTTTACGCCTAAATGTTCGCCATAACTATCGTCTAATTCAGTCGGGAAAGGCCCGTTGCCAACGCGAGTAGAATAGGCTTTTGTGATGCCAAGCACATAATCAATAGCCAATGGCCCGATACCCGTACCCGTGGCTGCGCCGCCTGCCGTGGTATTGGAAGAAGTGACGTAGGGATAGGTGCCGTGATCAATATCAAGCAATGCGCCTTGCGCACCCTCGAACATGATATTGCTGCCTTGTAGCTGGAGGGCTTGTAATTCTTCACCCACATCGGTCAGCATAGGCTTGATCTGCTCAGCCAATGCCAAAGTATTTTTCAAAATCTCGTCATAATCGACGGCTTCGACCTGGTAATAATTCACCAGCATGAAATTATGGTATTCAACCAAATCTTTCAGGCGTTTAGCAAATTCTTCGCTATTTAATAAGTCACCGGCACGCAAACCACGTCTGGCCACTTTATCTTCATAAGCTGGACCTATCCCGCGACCCGTCGTACCAATTGCTTTGGCGCCACGGGCTATTTCCCTCGCCTGATCAATAGCAACATGAACCGGTAAAATTAATGCGCAGGCTTCGCTAATTTTTAAACGATTTCTGACCGGCACACCAGAGGCTTCCAGAATATTAATTTCTTTCAGCAAGGCTTCAGGACACAACACCACACCATTACCGATCAGACATTGCACATTCTCATGCAACACACCTGATGGAATCAGGTGTAATACAGTTTTTTTACCGTCGATCACCAATGTGTGACCAGCGTTATGGCCACCTTGAAAACGAACTACCGCAGCCGCTTGCTCGGTCAATAAATCGACCAGCTTGCCTTTACCTTCGTCGCCCCATTGTGTGCCAATCACAACAACATTTTTTCCCATGACTTTTCTAACCCTGAATGAATACTTTATTGATTACCCAATGGTCTGACGACCCACTGCTGATCTTGTTTTTCTAATACGGCATTACAACCCATTTGTTCAGCAGTACCCTGCTGACCGGGTAATTGACTGATGATCTGGGTACCGGATGCGCGTAAGTCTCTAATTGTTTGCGACAAGCCTTCATCATCAAATGCTGGGGCAAAAACACATTGTGCTTGCGGCTGATTTTCGCCATCAAGCAAGGCAGCCAGTACTTTTAAATCCGCACTAAATCCGGTTGCAGGCCTTGCACGACCGAATACAGCACCAATATTGTCATAACGTCCGCCGCGGGCGATTTCCTTACCCACTGAGGGCACGAAAGCGGCAAACACCATGCCGGTATGATAGTGGTAGCCACGCAATTCAGCCAAATCAAAACTGACAGTCAAGGCCGGGTAATCGCGCTGTAGTTTAGTTGCAATGACTTGTAAATCTTGCAATGCAGTTGTAATAGCATCATTACCGATATTGAGTAAAGCAGCTGCTCTAGCCAATATTTCAACGCCACCATTCAATTTTGGCAAGGCATTAAAAATATTAATGTATTGGTCAGCGATACCAAATTGATCGACCAGTTCGGCCAACTCTGTCCGGGCTTTACGCTGCAAAACATCGAACAACTCAGCTTCTTGTTGCTGATTCAAGCCAGCCGCTTCCACCAAAGCACGATAGATGCCAACATGTCCCATATCCAGATGAACGTTTTGCAAGCCTGTGATGGCTAACATTTCCAACATCAGCTGGATGACTTCATAATCGCTTTCGATACCGGCGTGGCCATAAAGCTCAGCGCCAATTTGCATCGGGCTACGGGATTTTTCTAGCGCATCACCCAAGGTTTGCAAGGTAGTACCGACATAACAAAGACGTGTCGGCCATTCATGTTTCAGATTATGTGCATCGATACGCGCTACTTGCGGCGTCATATCGGCACGTACGCCCAGCATTTCACCGCTCAATTGATCGGTTAGCTTGAACGTTTGCAAATCCAGATCATGACCGGAACCTGTCAACAAGGAATCCAGATAATCTACAAAAGGTGGAATAACCAGTTGGTATCCCCAACAAGCAAAAGTTTTAAGCAAGTCAGTACGCAGGCTTTCCAAATGCGCTGCCTGTTCCGGCAACAACTCGGAAATACCTTCTGGCAATAACCAGGAGTCTTTTTTTGGCATTTTCTTTGTCCCAATCGCAGAAAACGCCCCACACTGCGGAGCGTTTTCTGCTGTGTATCGAATGATATGGCTTATTTTTGGTGTTTGAAGTATTTGAAGTAATCCGAATCCGGCTCAAGAACCATAATGTTGCCGGCTTTACCCAAACTTTGTTTGTAAGCAATCATGCTACGGTAAAATCCATAGAATTCTATATCTTCACTATAAGTTTTGGCAAAAATTTCCGCCGCTTTAGCATCGCCTTCACCACGTAAAATCTCAGAATCCCGATAGGCATTGGCTAAAATAATCTCGCGCTGTTTATCGGCATCGGCACGAATACGTTCTGCCGCCTCAGAGCCTTGCGAACGAAACTCACGCGCAACCCTGGCACGTTCGGCTTCCATCCGCTGATAAACCGAACTACTGACTTCGTTCGGCAAATCAATTCGTTTGACTTGCACATCAACAATATTAATACCTAATTTCTGCGCATGCGGTGAAACATTGGTAATTAATGCCTCTCGAATAATGCTACGGTCGGTGGAAACCAACTGTTTAATATCCCGTTTACTAAATTCGCTACGGAATGAATCTTTGATAATCTGATCCAGCCGAATATTAGCCTGATTCGCATCGCCGCCTACAGAGGTATAAAACGTTTTGACATCCCCTATCCGCCATTTAACAAACGAATCCACGATGACATTTTTCTTTTCTGCCGTTAAAAATCGCTCAGGCGTCGAATCCATTGTTAAAATTCGGGCATCAAATTTTTTGACGTTATTAATAAACGGCAATTTTAAATGTAAGCCCGGTTTAAAATCATATTCAACAATTTCACCCAACTGAAATTTAATGGCGCGCTCAGTTTCGGAAACAGTAAACACTGACATAGACAACACAACCAGCAGCGCACCAATGGCAACTACAATTTTATTTCCCATCTTAACGTCCTCTCACATCGCGTTCACGGCTTGAAGCCCGACTATCGCTACTATATTGTTTGGCGACCGGAGTTGCCACAGGCGCCTGCTCATGATGGTCAGGGGTGGAAATAACTTCATCACTGGCTTTGTTGGTTAATTTATCCAAAGGCAGATACATAATGTTGTTACCGCCTTTAACATCAACCAAAATATTATTAGATCGTTCTAACACCGTTTCCATAGACTCGATGTACATACGTTCTTTAGTGACCGCAGGGGCTTTTTTATACTCGACCAATAACTGTCCGAAACGACTGACATCACCATTGGCTTCGGCAATCACTTTCACTTTATAACCTTCTGATTCCTGCACAATACGAGAAGCACCACCGCGTGCTTTAGGTACAACATCATTGGAATAAGCTTCTGCTTCGTTGATCAGGCGTTGTTTGTCTTCTCGAGCTCTAATCGCGTCTTCGAATGCACCCTGAACCTGCTCAGGTGGCTGGGCATCCTGCAAGTTAACACTGGTTACCAGAATACCGGCTTTATAGGAGTCCATCACCGTTTGAATTTCAGACTTGATCGCCATGACGATTTCGCTACGACCTTCGGTCAGCACAAAATCCATATTGCTGGCACCAATCACGCCCCGCTCGACACTCTCGGTCACTTGTTTCAAGGTGGAATTGGGATCCAGAACATTAAAAGCGTAATCTTTAGCATCCTTGACCTGGTATTGCACTGCGAGTCGTACGTCGACAATGTTTTCATCTTTGGTCAGCATCATGGCTTCTTTCGGTACTGAGCCAACAGCCGTAGTGCTGCCTGAACGATAGCCTACTTCTATGAAGCGTTGTTGTTCAACATTAATGACTTCGGCACTTTCGATCGGACCTGGAATATGCCAGTTAAGACCGGGAGTGGTCGTATCAACATAAGCACCAAAGCGAGTAACAACGCCGCGGGTACCCTCATCAACAATGTAAAATCCGCTCAAACTCCAAAGAACTAAAGCACCTGCTGCCAGATAACCTATGCTTTTAAAGCCAGGACCTTCGGAACTACCACCAGCGGAGCCACCACCGAAAATACCACCTAGTTTATCCTGCAAGGAACGAATAACTTCGTCCAGATCAGGTGGGCTATTTTTATCATTACGGCCACTCCAGGGGTCTTTTTTATCGCCACCGGGTTCATTCCAAGACATACTAAACACTCCAATTGGATTGTAAACTTTTAACCTTTATTTTCCGACTTAAAGCAACCTTGCTTTTAAGTCACACAAAGACCGAGCATTCTATCGTAATTTCCCATTTCCATGGCAAGTAACTGGCTAGCTCGATACCGAATTATCAGCATCACGCGACCTCTTCAACTCTAATACCCTTCAACAATCCGAGGTTCTTCTTGTCGATTTCTATCGTCAACTCGCAATCACCTTGATCATTAATCGTTTCATCAACAAATCTAACCAAACCAAACCATTTAGCTTTCAAACCCACCTGTTCGGCGGTCAGGAAACACTTTTTAAACACCTTGGTCGCTGCAAAGCATTCAGTCAACGCCTGTTGCAATAATTCGCAGCCTTCTCCAGTTTGAGCACATAACCAGACATTAACCGGCTTACCATCAGAATCGTAATCAATATGTGGGCTTACGCCGTCTAACAAATCGATTTTATTAAACACACTCAATTGTTGTATCTTGCCTGCATCGATATCGTCTAATACCCGATTGACTTCAAGTATCGTATCGTCTCTATCTGCAGCATTGGCATCAATTACATGCAACAACAAATCAGCTTCGCTGGCTTCTTGCAATGTTGAACGAAAGGCTGCCACCAACTCATGCGGCAAATGTCGGATAAAGCCTACCGTATCAGCCAGCACGACCTCCCCACTGTTACCCAGTGCCAAATGCCTTAATGTAGGATCCAAAGTTGCAAACAATTGATCAGCAACATAAATATCGGCGCCAGTTAAAGTATTAAATAAAGTGGATTTACCCGCATTGGTATAGCCTACCAGGGACACCGTTGGAATTTCGGCTTTCTTGCGTTTGGTGCGACCTTGATGCCGCTGTTTTTCAACCTTAGCCAAGCGCTGCTGAATTTGTTTGATACGCACAGCCAGCAATCGGCGGTCTGTTTCTAATTGAGTTTCACCCGGCCCACGTAAACCAATGCCGCCTTTTTGCCGCTCCAAATGCGTCCAACCGCGAATCAACCGGGTCGACAAATGCTTAAGCTGAGCCAGTTCAACTTGCAGCTTGCCTTCGAATGTTTGCGCTCGCTGGGCAAAGATATCCAGAATAAGACCGTTACGATCCACCACCCGCGCTTCCAATGCTTTTTCTAAGTTACGTTCCTGACTGGGCGATAAAGGATGATTGACAATCACAATATCAGCCTCATATTCAGCAAGAGCCGCTTTTAGCTCCTCAAGCTTGCCTTTGCCGACAAAATATTTGGGATCAGGCCGCTGCCTGCTTCCAGTAACCACGTGAATAGGTTGGGCACCAGCCGACTTGGTAAGCTCTTTTAGCTCATCTAGATCTTCTTGGCCGACTTGCAAATTCAGGTGAACGAGAATTGCTCGTTCACCTGCGTCAGGACGCTCAAACAAATAATTACCTCTTAGCTCGCATCGGTAGGTTCGGACTCACGGTGCATGGAAACGTTTTTACTGGGGACAATAGTCGATATGGCATGCTTGTAAACCATCTGATTAACAGTGTTTTTCAACATCACCACATATTGATCAAAGGAATCAACCCGACCTTGCAATTTAATGCCGTTAACCAAAAAAATCGACACAGGGGTATGCTCTTTTCTAAGCGCATTCAAAAAATTATCCTGCAAGTTTTGGGTCTTTGACATCCTCTTTCTCCTTATTATTGTTCAGGCTGCGGTAATACCTTACCTGCTAAACCTACTAATTTCAACATACGTCAATCAGGGTTTCCCCTAAAAAACATAAATAAACTTGGGGCGGACAAAACCATTTTCAAGTTTATATAGGTTTTACGTAAAAATAATTTTCTAGCACTGCCTGACAAGTAAATTGCCTTAAACGATTTTCTTGTACTTGATACGATGTGGATTATCGGCATCAGTTCCCAGACGACGATGTCTATCTTCCTCGTAGTCGGCATAGTTACCTTCAAACCAAACCACCTCGCTATCACCTTCAAACGCTAAAATATGAGTGGCAATTCGATCCAGGAACCAGCGATCATGCGAAATAACCACGGCACAACCCGGAAATGCCAGTAAAGCCTCTTCCAATGCCCGCAAGGTTTCCACATCCAAATCATTGGTCGGTTCGTCAAGCAACAATACGTTGCCACCACTTTTTAATAACTTAGCTAAATGCACCCGATTGCGTTCACCACCGGATAACTCACCAATGCGTTTTTGTTGATCACCACCTTTGAAATTAAAACGTCCCAAATACGCCCGTGACGGAGTTTCATACTTACCCACAGTAATCATATCCAGACCATCGGAAACTTCTTCCCAAACAGTTTTATTGTCGCTCATGTCATCACGTAATTGATCGACATAAGACAATTGCACAGTCTGACCGATATTGATAGCACCGGAATCCGGTTTTTCAAAGCCTGCCATCATGCGAAACAAGGTGGTTTTACCTGCACCGTTCGGTCCAATAATCCCGACTATGCCACCAGGCGGCAACTTAAAACTCAGTTTATCAATTAACAAACGTTCAGCAAAACCTTTACTGATCGCTTCAGCATCAATCACCACATCGCCTAGACGCGGCCCAGGTGGAATATAAATTTCCTGGGTTTCGTTACGTTTTTGTACTTCTACTGAAGATAATTCTTCAAAGCGGGCCAAACGGGCTTTACCCTTGGCATGGCGACCTTTTTGGTTAGAGCGTACCCACTCCAGTTCAGCTTTCATGGCTTTTTGCCGGGAAGACTCTTGCTTATCTTCTAACTCCAGGCGCTGCTCTTTCTGTTCTAGCCAGGATGAATAATTACCTTCCCAGGGAATTCCCATCCCACGATCCAGCTCCAGAATCCAACCCGCCACATTATCCAGGAAATATCTATCATGCGTCACCGCCACCACAGTACCGGCATAATCATGCAGGAAGCGTTCCAGCCAGGCGACTGACTCCGCATCCAGATGGTTAGTCGGCTCGTCAAGCAGCAACATATCTGGCTTGGACAACAATAAACGACATAAGGCCACTCGACGTTTTTCGCCACCGGACAACTTAGTAATGTCAGCATCCCAATCCGGTATACGTAATGCATCGGCAGCAATTTCCAGCGTCCGGTCTAAATTATGCCCGTCGCAGGCATTGATAATATCTTCCAGCTTGGCTTGTTCCGCCGCCAGTTTATCAAAATCCGCCTCCGGCTCGGCGTAGGCAGCATAAACCGCATCTAATTGGGCCAAGGCATCTTTAATGGGCTGCACAGCCTCTTCGATATTGCCGCGAACAGTCTTGTTTGGGTCTAGCTGTGGTTCTTGAGGCAAATAACCGATATTGATGCCTTTTAGCGGAATGGCCTCGCCTTCGATTTCTTTATCAATCCCGGCCATGATGCGCAGCAGGGTCGATTTACCGGAACCATTCAGACCCAATACGCCAATTTTGGCACCAGGAAAAAAGGATAAGGAAATGTCTTTAAGAATGTATTTCTTGGGCGGCACGATCTTGCCAACCCGATTCATCGAAAATATGTATTGCGCCATTGTTTTTCTGTTGAAGAAACGAAACTGTCATTATACCGTGCAATGATTTGATTGATGCCATTTATACATACCTAACATATTAAACAAGGTTTTATCGTCACTGCCAGAAAGCTCTTAGGCATTAGATTTAATGGCACCCAAGCCAAGCTATTTCAACCGGTTAGGCAATAACGTTCATAGAGCATCAGCCATACCGAAACTCAAATTTGCTTTGTTGGATGATACCAACATGCTCAGCGATGTCTAATTGTTGAATAACGAGACTGTAGCAAGCCAATCTGCCCGAGCATTTTTGGGTGTACCAGTGATCCCCACCAGCAATCAACCTGTCAACTGCCTTTGGCGCTCAATCACTACCAGAATAATCAGCTAAAAACTTGACCCAGATCAATATTTTGATACAAGAACCCCAAAATTCGATTAGAAAATTAGGCAAAACTAACATTTTGGTATAAGTTGAGCTTGAAATCGCTAGTTTCAGGAGACTATCCATGAAAACAGATACACGCCGCTCAGGCAAAATTTCTGGTTACTTTTTAATCAATTATATCAATGACTTAGTATTGTCTCTGCGATGTCTTTGCCTTTGCACACGTCCATCTCATGCCACAATCAGAGGCATCGATCCTGCACAGCTTAAATACCTTATCAATTCATCATTGATACTACTGTTTGGCTTGCTACATACTGCCGACGGCATCGTCACCTATTTTGGCCTTAAATTTAATTATGCGACTGAAGTCAACCCGGTACTGTTGTTTTTTGCCGGTACCATGGGCTTGGGACTGGCGATTTTTGCCCTCAAACTGCTTTGCGTTGAATTTATCGCTCTGCTGTATGTTACCCGTCGAAATATTGGTAGCTGCTGGGGTACAGCCACTTTATTCAGTGCCGACGCTTTTTACAGCTGGGTCGTCAGCAACAACATCTTTTTAGTGCTTGGCGTTTGATTGCATGCTGCATTAGCCATGCTGATAGTTACGATTATTTCACGCTAGTGAAATTGGCTTTTTGGCTTAACTGCGGCAGGAAACCCAACTATTTTTGTCATACCAAACCCTGATTGACATACATTGCCATCAATATAGCCAGGTTGGCCATATGCAAATTCTTAGTCGGGATGCGCATGAACTTTCCAACAAGGCTGATGGCATCTTGCCTAAGCCCCAGGCTTCAAAGCATCAAACCGAAGCTGATTTACTGCTTTCTGCTGGCTATTTCAGCTTGGGCATTCATCCCTGGTTTATCGAACTGCAGAATACCGATACCGCTTTCCAAACGATAGCATCCTTTATGCATCACCCCCGGCTACTCGCTATCGGCGAATGCGGCCTGGATAAGTGCATAGACACCGCGCTGGACAAACAAATCGATATATTTACCCAGCAAATTAAATTGGCGCAACAGTTTGGCAAGCCCATGATTGTGCATTGCGTACGGGCATTTTCTGAACTATTGCAGCTAAAAAAACACCTCGCCCCAAGCCAGGCCTGGATTATTCATGGCTTTACCGGCAAACCCCCACTGGCTGAACAATTACTCAAACATGGCTGTTATTTGTCCTTTGGCAAGGCTTTATTGCAATCCGGTAGCCAGGCAAGTATGGCCTTACTGACCACACCTAACGATAGGCTGTTTTTGGAAACTGATGCAGCCGATGCTGCAATTGATACAATCTACACAGCAGCGGCTAAAATACGCGACGTTGACATCGCATGCTTGCAACAACAAATCCTGAACAATTTCAAAAGAGTATTTATGCATGACTGATACAAGCTGGCTTTCGCGCACCGAATTACTAATCGGCAAACCTAAAGTCGACAGATTACAAAACTCGCATGTGCTGGTAGTAGGCATGGGTGGCGTTGGGTCTTTTGCAGCCGAATTCATCTGTCGGGCGGGTGTAGGCGCAATGACCATAGTCGATGGTGACACTATCGACCCCAGCAACCGCAATCGTCAATTACCCGCTTTGGCAACCACCCACGGACTTTCGAAAGCCGATGTAATGGGCGAACGTTTACTGGCGATAAATCCTGATCTAAAGTTAACCATCAAACACGAATTTATTACCCCCGACACCGCTGCCGAATTGTTAGCCGACCATTACGATTATGTGGTGGACGCCATCGACAGCCTGACCCCAAAAATCCATCTGATTCGTGCCGCCAAAACCAATAAGATGAAAATTATCAGCTCCATGGGCGCCGGGGGCAAACTGGACCCCACTCACTTAAAAGTGGTGGATATTTCCAAAACCTATAACTGCCCATTTGCGCAATTTATTCGCATACGCTTACGCAAACACGGCATCAGTCGTGGACTGAAAGTAGTTTTTTCACCGGAAGTCGTCAACAAAGATTCGCTGATGTTGACTGACGGCAGCAATTACAAAAAATCTGCCTATGGCACTATCTCCTATTTACCGGCAGCCTTCGGCGGCGTTTGCGCCTCTGTGGTGATCCGCAACCTCATTCACGAAGCCGCTCACGCAGAATCCAAACATGACTGATTTTAAACCGACAGAAACCAGCTCGACCTTATTGGCCAATGGCAAAAGCAGTCGTTTACGGGAGATGCGTAATAAAAATTTAAATCTTTCGGCTCCCGCTATCACAAACGACCAAAAAACTGCCCCAGCAAATCTTAAAGACCAAATTCAGCCTGAATTACTGCTGGCTCAACAATTGATTAATCAACAGTTAGCGGAAATTTTGGCTGGTTTACCCGTAGGTAAACAGCAAAGCTTGTTCAAAATTCGCTATGGGATGGATTTGGACGCCCTGAAGCAACAGCCTATACATCACATCGTTAAGCTGCTAAAAATCAGACATCCGCAGCTGTTATCGCCAGGCGGTGCCATGAAGAATATCCTGAAACTGACTTATAATGGTCAGCAAACCTTGTAAAAACCTCCTATTTCTGCCCACCCAACCCAGACTATCGATGTACACCTTAGAACCTAATCAAGATTACCGCGACCAAAATCAGGGTCATACCAGCGAGCTAACCGGTGATGCACTAAAAGCCGACGCCACCAAACATTATGACGAATGTTATCGCGATTATCTGTTCGCCTGGTGCAACAGCGACAACCTAGCCCTGCATTATGGCTATTGGGATGAAAGTACACCTTATAAACAACATCAGGCGCTGCTGAATAAAAACCAGATACTATATGAAAAAGCCGGCATTCAGCCTGGCTATAAAGTACTGGATGCCGGCTGCGGCATTGGCGGCAGTAGCATCTGGATGGCCAAACAACAGGGAAATTCTGTTACAGGCATCACCATCAGCGCCAAACAAGCTGACTATGCTCGCCAACATGCACGCCGACATGCTGTAGCAGAATTAGTCGACTTTCAAGTTGCCGATTTTTGCCAGATGCCCTTCGCAGCAGCCACATTTGATGTAGTCTGGGCACTGGAAAGTTCTTGCCATGCCTTAAATAAAGCCGACTTTTTAGCGGAAGCCTGGCGAGTCTTAAAACCTGGCGGCCGAGTGGTCGTATGTGACGGATTTTTGCTGCAACGTCAATTTAATGAACAACAATGGCAAGCTGTAGTAACCTGTTTGAACGGCTGGGCGGTGCCTAACCTGTGCGCACGGGATGAATTCGAGCAACTTATGCAGCAACAAGGCTTTGAAACCCTTCAATGCCATGACATCACTGCTCAAACGATAGCCTCCGCCGATTATATGTACAAAGTCGCCAAGCGCCTACAACCTGTGCAAAAGATTAGCCAATGGCTGGGCTTGCGCACTCAAGCCCAAACCGCAAACTACTTAGTCGGCCTGGCGCAACATCAGTTATTCACCGAAAAACTAACCGAATATTTGATTTTTACCGCGCGAAAGCCACTGTAAGCAACAACAAACACGCCCAACTCTGATAATAAGATGTCAATTTGTTATGAGTTGCCTGATAGACTCATAAACTACATAACTAGGGCATTGCTCTGGCTTAACATCAGAAGGTATTACCCATGCGTAAAAGACTTATCAACCAGGACATAACAGAAACTGCATCGATTGATACAGATTGGTTAAATCTTGAATTACTGGCAGAAGTAGAGATTAGTTCTGAGGACGCTTCATATCCGATAGAATCAGCGCTACTTCCAGGCTTGACCTGCGGATGGCGCGCAGCTGAAGCGGGAAAACAAACTATTCGCCTACGCTTTAACAACCCACAACAAATTCGGTTGATCAAGCTGAAATTTGAAGAAAACCAAACCGAACGCACACAAATTTACGACTTACGCTGGTCGGCAGATAACGGAGTAACTTTTCACGAAATCGTCAGACAACAATGGAACTTCAGCCCCACTGGCGCAACCTCCGAAATTGAAGAGCATCAGGTTGATCTACCGGCAATCAACCTGCTTGAATTGAATATTATTCCTGATATCACCGGCGCACCGGTGATAGCTTCTTTGACACAACTGCGGCTTGCTTAAGCTATCGACAAAAGCAACTTCCCTTACTGTATTCGGCACGCGAACTCCTGCTGGCCTTAAAGGAAAACTACTGTCCTAAGCAGTCTGCTCAAGGAATAACGATTTACCTGATTCTGCTTCATGAACTTGATGCTTGTATTGATTCTGTTTATCGCCTAAAAATGTCGGCAAACGCAGCTTTAGTAGTGCGTTATTCTAAACTGCATACAGGTGGAAAAAATGGTCAACGTAAACCGCTTGTGCGACCTACGCAATCATATTAACCAGGCATTTATCCAACCTGAACCTGAGCTTCTGATCCATCTGGAACAAAGCCTGGGAAATATTGATCAGCAATGGATTGCTGAGTTTTCCAGCCAATTGATCTCGGCCATACGCACTCAACGCCCGGCAAACAGACCCTTTGCAGCATTTTTGCAGGAATATAGCCTTAACAGTGATGAAGGTATTCTGCTGATGGGTATCGCCGAAGCACTATTAAGAATACCGGATAGCCAGACCCAAAACCGGTTTTTGCAGGACAAATTGCTTGCCGGCAAATGGCAGAGTCATTGGCTTCATAGCGATTCATTGCTGGTCAATATGGCTAGTAGCGCCTTGCTGTTGGGTGCCAAAATTGAAGATAGCATTCGTCATGCCCAACGCAATGGACAAAGCATTCTGGACGGTTTATTGCTTCGGTTAGGCCAACCGCTACTATGTACAGTTATAACCCAGGCGATTCAACAACTGGCGCATCACTTTGTGATGGCGGAGAACTTAGACACTGCCCTGACTCAAGCAGCTCGGCACTCCGCTTATCGTTATTCCTTCGATATGCTGGGAGAGTCGGCGCTAACGGAAGACGACGCTGATCGCTATTACCAAGCTTATTTTGAAGCCATTGACATCCTGGCCCAAGCCGCAGGGAGTGATTTGTTTGCCAATCCCGGCATTTCCATTAAATTGTCTGCCTTATACCCGCGATATGAAGTTCTACAGCATCGCGATGCGATAGACTCGCTGAGCAAGAAACTGTTGGCGTTGGCCAAACACGCCCGCGCTGCCAATATCAGCGTCACCATCGATGCTGAGGAAGTTGAGCGGCTGGATATGTCACTGGATATTTTTAGCAAGATATCTAGCGATCCGGCCTTGATGGGCTGGCAAGGTTTAGGTTTAGCGGTACAAGCCTATCAAAAGCGGGCTATGCCGGTTATCCAATGGCTGGTTGCTTTAGCTGAACAGCAAAATCGATTAATTCCTCTACGTTTGGTCAAAGGAGCCTATTGGGACAGTGAGATCAAACGCGCACAGGAAAACGGCTGGGACGATTATCCGGTTTTTACCCGCAAAGCTGCCACCGACCTATCCTACCTGGCTTGTGCACGTTTAATCATGTCACATCCGAATCAGATCTATCCGCAATTTGCCACCCATAATGCTCATAGCATTGCAGCCATTTGTTGGTTAGGACAGCAGCATCCCGGCTTTGAATTTCAGCGACTGCACGGCATGGGCGTAGCCTTGTATGACGAATTGCTAGCACGTCATCCACAGACACTGAGCTGCAGAGTGTACGCGCCGGTTGGCCGCTATCGGGACTTATTACCCTATCTGGTTCGACGCCTAATGGAAAATGGCGCCAATACTTCGTTCATTCATCAAATCGAAAATCCGCGTATCAGTCTTGAAACTTTGAGCCGAGATCCAATCAGCGAATTACACTCCCCTTGCCTGCAGACCATCCCTCGCCCACCTGACTTGTTTGGCCAGCAGCGCAAGAATTCTCAAGGGCTAAATTTAAATGATTTGGCAATGCTGGAGAAATTGCAACAGGATTTGGATCAAATGGCCGAACGTACCTGGCAGGCTTATCCCTTAGTCGCGGGTCAAACCAATACTGGCGAATCACGCCCATTATTCAGTCCATATGATCGGGATTGCTTGGTCGGCCATCTGACTATCAGCAACTCGGAAACCATTGAACGAGCGTTGCAGCAAGCGTCTGCGGCCTTTGCCAATTGGCGTTTATGTCCGGTTGAAACTCGAGCCGCTTATTGTTGTAATGCTGCCGACTTGTTGGAACAACATAGATCTGAACTTTTGTCGCTGATTGTCCGCGAGGGTGGTCGCACAGTATCCGATGCGCTGGCGGAAATACGCGAAGCGGTTGATCTGTGCCGCTATTATGCCGCCAGCGCGCTTGAGTTATGCGGCCAGCCACAACTATTGCCGGGCCCCACCGGCGAGAACAATCAGTTATTACATTACGGTCGTGGGGTCTTCGTCTGTATTAGCCCGTGGAACTTCCCGGTTGCGATTTACCTGGGCCAAATAATCGCCGCATTAGTCACAGGCAATACCGTGATTGCCAAACCGGCACTACAGACATCACTGACGGCCATGTTGTGCATGCAATTACTTCATCAAGCCGGCATTCCACATGAGGTGTTGCATTTTTTACCGGGCGAAGGTGTTGACATTGGTCGCCAATTGCTCGGCGATACCAGGGTTGCCGGTGTTGCATTTACTGGCTCCAGCACAACTGCACAGCTGATTAACCGGCAACTGGCTAATCGTTCGGGTGCTATCGCGGCGTTGATTGCCGAAACTGGCGGACAAAATGTGATGATTGCCGATAGCTCGGCGCATGAAGAACAATTGGTCTCAGATGCATTGCATTCGGCATTCAACAGTGCCGGACAGCGCTGTTCTGCACTGAGGGTGTTATTTCTGCCTGAAGAAATCGCGGATAAAATCATTGCTCGTATAATCGGAGCCATGCAACTGTTGCGGGTCGGCTCACCTGCAAACATCAGTAACGATATCGGCCCCGTCATCGATCAACATGCTGTAGCAGCCTTATCTGCACACATCGAAAAACTACAACCTTATGCCAAGCTAATCTATCAACTACCTTTAGCCGCTGAGTTGAATAAAGGGCATTTCTTTCCACCCACATTGCTGGAAATCCCCAACTTATCTTTGCTGGAACAAGAAATTTTCGGCCCTATCCTGCATGTCGTCCGCTATGCCTCGAATGACTTGGCGAATGTAGTTACAGCAGTGAATGCAACCGGTTACGGTTTAACCTTGGGCGTGCATAGCCGCATCAAAGCAACCATGCAATATGTGCAACAACATGCGCAAGTCGGCAATATCTATATTAATCGCAATATGATCGGGGCGGTGGTTGGCGTACAGCCATTCGGCGGCATGAAATTATCCGGTACCGGGCCTAAAGCAGGTGGTCCAAATTATTTACATCGATTCGTCACAGAACAAACTGTGACCAACAACATTGCTGCAATTGGCGGAAATCCTTGGTTATTGAGCGAAAGCACGCCCCTGCCAAGCACTGATATCAGTCATGAATGAACCATCACCCAACCCGGCGATTATGCAGGGTCGGTTTCGATTTCGTGCAGTTGAACATTTTTGAAGAAATGTTAGTTAAAAACGAGCTTGAACCATTGCTTCCATGAGTATTCACTTGGTCAAAATTGATCTGTTTGCCATTTTCAGTTAAGGCGGTACACCATTAGCTTGATTAAAACAATTAGTAACACTACGAATTGAAATATAACTGCAATCTTGTTGAAATCACTGTTTGTTTTTTGAAGTATTGAAACTGCTACTCAAACGAAGCAGTACCCAGGGTAATCTTGGTTCACAACACCCTATGCCAGACAATTAACCACCGAGCAATCATGAAAAATCCGGATCGCATGTTGAAGGATATTGAGAATGAGGTCGAACTGAGCCGGCAATACACCGGCATAGATTCGTTGGATGCTCGGGTTATTCAGGTTTTGAAACAAGTACCCCGGCATGAATTTTTGCCAGATGACTTACGCTACCTTGCCTACGAAAATGGCCCAGCGCCCATAGGTTCAGGACAAACTATTTCTCAGCCCTATATCGTGGCGCTGATGACTGACTTGTTAAATACTGAGTCCGGCGATGTGATTTTGGAAATTGGTACTGGCTCGGATTATCAAGCCGCTGTGCTATCCAAGCTGGTCAAACTGGTTTATTCGATGGAAATTATTGAAAAATTGGCCAAATCGGCTCGAAACCGGCTAAATGATCTTGGTTATCACAATGTAGTGGTTCGCCAGGCTAATGGTTATCACGGCTGGCCTGAATATGCGCCTTTTGACGGCATTATTGTTACCGCAGCCGTTCCACATATTCCGCCAGCCTTAATTGATCAACTCGCAATCGGTGCCAGTTTGGTGATACCTGTCGGTTTAGCCTATTGCTATCAAGAGCTGATGGTGTTGAAAAAAAATGCTGACAATCAAGTCGATAGCTGCGTTGTATTGGGTGTGAACTTTGTGCCGCTGACCGGCATCCACAACAAAGACGATAATTAAATGAGCCCCTTATGATGACGACCGATCACGATATCAAAGATATTACCTTAGCGGACGCCGGACGTGAACGTATAGATTGGGCCTTTTCCGAAATGCCGGTGTTGCGAGCCATTTATAAACGATTTACTCGTGAGCAACCCTTGGCCGGCGCACGTATTAGCGGCTGCTTGCATATCACCACCGAAACGGCCAATCTGGCCCGCACCCTACGCATGGGTGGCGCAGAGTTGGTGCTATGCGCCAGTAATCCACTCAGTACTCAGGATGATGTGGCGGCGGCACTTGTGCGACATGAACAAATCCCCACGTTTGCCATTCGCGGCGAAGATACCACTACGTATTACCATCACATCAGTAAAGCGCTGGATCACAGGCCACAATTGACCATGGATGATGGCGCCGACCTCATTAGCGAATTACATCAGCATCGGACCGAATTATTAGCCACTATACGGGGAGGTAGCGAAGAAACCACTACTGGCGTACTTCGCTTACGTGCCATGGCCGAAGAGGGTGCGCTCAAATATCCGGTGATTGCGGTGAACGACGCCATGACCAAGCATCTATTCGATAACCGATATGGCACCGGACAAAGTGCTTTGGATGGAATTATCCGCGCTACTAATATTCTGCTGGCTGGTAAAATATTCACGGTCGCAGGCTATGGTTGGTGTGGGCGTGGTATCGCCATGCGCGCCAAGGGCCATGGTGCGCAAGTGATCGTTACCGAAGTTGAACCGCTAAAGGCTCTGGAAGCGGCAATGGATGGTTTTCGGGTAATGCCGATGTTTGAAGCCGCCGCCTGTTCCGACTTTATTGTCACGGCTACCGGCGACAAACATGTATTGGATACAGCACATTTTGAAATCATGAAAGACGGCTGTGTGATCGCCAATGCCGGACATTTCAATGTTGAGATCAACATTCCAGCGCTGGAAGCCTTGGCCGTTGTAAAACAGCGCCCACGGACGCATGTTCAATCTTATCGATTAAAAGGTGGTCGATGCATTCGATTGTTGACTGAAGGTCGATTAGTCAATCTAGCCGCTGCCGAAGGTCATCCAGCGGCTGTCATGGACATGAGTTTTGCTAATCAGGCCTTGAGTATGGCATATTTGTGGCGAAACGGCACTAAGCTGACACACAGCGTTCATCAGGTCCCTGTTAATATCGATCGGCAGGTTGCGCAAATGAAGTTGGCAGTAATGGGCTTACGTATTGATGCCTTAAGCCCAGAGCAACGGCATTATCTAGTCTCTTGGCGCGACGGTACTTAATGAATAAGTCTGTCGTTTAAAAAATTGAATTAGAGGATATGGACATGAGGAGAATTTATTTTTTAACGCCGAACATTGAAACAACACATAAAATTGTCGATCAATTACACATCGTAGGCATAGAAGATCGGCATATTCATGTGTTGGCAAATCGCGACACACCGTTAGAGGATATGCCTGAAGCATCAATTTTTCAGAAAACCGATTTTATACCCGCGGTGGAACGCGCTACGGCTTTGGGTGCTGCCACCGGTTTACTGGCAGGACTGGTGGCTTTACGTTTAGCGGGATTTGCCATTGCCGGCGGCCCGGTACTGGGTATTTTGTTATATGGCGCCACTATCGCCGCCATGATGAACGGCTTGTTCGGCCTTCAAGTGGGTAATTCCAGAGTCAACGAATACGCGGATGCCATTGAACGCGGGGAATTATTAGTCTTGATTGATGTGCCCAAAGAACGTATTGAGGCCATCCGTCAATTGGTGACTAAACATCATCCTAGTGTTGAATTCGAAGGTATTGAGCCGCAGTTGCCGCCCAATTATCTCTAAATTGATCGGATCAAGCTCTACTACGAGAATGTCATGAAAATTGCTGTCGCCAGTCAAAATCGTAAACAGATCACCGGTGACATGGGGACCGGATTAATCAGGCGTTTACCTCAGAAAAACATCCGGCCTTTGATCACCAAAGAAACCGATCCGAACCAAACCGTCCAGGCATTTTTAAATAGCACTTTAAAAATCAAACCTTTTGATCGGCATCAACATGGACAGTTTCATCTTTAAACTTAACCAGCGAAGCCTGAATTCGGTTTTTTTGGTTTACTGCCAGTGCGGAAACAACGACTAAATCCGCTCATATGTTCAATTTCCGATACGGCAGTTTTGCGAAGTTTGCATCAGCTGTTCATGGTTAAGTTGCGGACAAAGTGGGTGTTGGAAAACGAGCATACGGATCGGCTATTCTAAGCCGCATTCTGGCGCTTACAGAATATTTGTATCGATTACAAGAATGATCAACATCGGCAAACGCCTTTGATTTAGAAAGCACACGCCAGGTCACGTTGCCACACTAGTGGTTACGTGACGCCTACTTCGCATTCCCATAAGGGCAAAAAAACCCCGCAAAAGCGGGGCTAAAAAGCGCACAAGGTAGGTGTGCAAAACTATTCTTAGTAATCATCCGTGGCCGTTAACGGTATAGCAGGTTTGTCCGGTTTGGACAATTCAGCAAGCATAACTTCAGAGCTCAGTATCAAGCAGCCGATGGCACCTAGATTGGGTCCAGAATGTCTATGACGGTCATGTCACCGTATTCGCCATGCATTGAAGGTATCTATGGACTACGTTGATGATTTTCAAGACTAAACCCCTGCCGCTTTGACATTTTTAGAGCATGCTTTCTATATGCTCAATCGATTGATTTAAATGCTCGGTAACCAAATCTTTATGCCCAGCCGTATTGTGTTTTTCAGCTTCTTTTAGATGCTTAAGCGCTTCAGTTATATGTTTGTGTGCATCTGCATGCGCTTTTTCAGAATTTTCAGCCTGGGTTAACGCGACTTGGGTATAAACGCCCGACATCGTATGCTGCATATCTTTTTGTTTGGTTGTTTCCTGTAGATGCTTAACGGCTTCGGTGACATGCGTATGCGCAGTGGCATGGGCTTTTTCACTTTCAGTAGCATGTTTAATAGCCTGGTCAATATGATTTTTAACATCATTTGTGTGGCCTAATTTATTGTGCGCCTCTGCCGTCACAGCGTGCTCGAGCGCTGTGACGGAATGCGGAGCATCCGCATAACAAACGCTGCTCATAAGTAACCCCATGATGCCTGAAAATATAAATGTTTTAATGGATTTTGTTATGTTCATGTTATTAACCCCTGTAGAATAAAAAACAAATAATCCTTTTATTTTTTATAGTCAATATTGTTGAATACTAATTTTCGCCATCAATGTCCAGTCATTTGGCTTTTTAATTAGAGCGCAAAATGATCTTAAATAATATACGTATAAATACTTATCCATCGGATATAAAATTACAGCATAGTCCTATATTCTTATATTGCTTTTAAAAATACGTCACCTTGCGTAAGGCATATATTAAACTGTTGATTTTTTTAAGTTATTTGGCCGCACCAGATAAAAAACAATACACTGGGTAACTATTCAGTGTGTCTAAATATATCTTTCCCCTGCGGGAGAGGCGGTCATAAATGCATTCCCACCTCTGGATGCAATAAAATATACGCCGCAATGCGTAGCAAAGAATTTGTGCCTGCCAAATTGACCACAAGACCCGGCACAACATTCTGTAGCAACCGACAATATTCTCTATTCGATGAAATCGTGACGGAGGGCGCACTCAATACTATCGCCGAACCCATATTCTGCAGGGTCTGAGCAGTTTATAGGATATGGAAAGATTGGCCCGAGGCAATCTGGACTTCTGATGACTGAGTGGCGGTATCATGCCGAATCATTCAGTCATCTGTCGTTTTGTGTATCAGCATGCAACGGTATTGACTACGAATTTTTTCGGTCGTTCTCCGGAACGACGATGTTTTGCATGTCGGTTCCAATTCGTGAAGTTATGCCAAACTAAATCCTAAACCAGGTTTAATTAACCAATAATTTGGTTGTGGCCGGCTGCAAATGGATATATTGCTTGGTGTGTATTGTCGTCTGCTGGCTGATGCCGATGAATACGCTGAGGCGTAACATGACGACCGGTTAGAGCGCACCCAGCCGGATTCGTCGCGCAGTCCGACACAAGGCTTATCTTGTCTGCAAAGGGTGGGCATAGGTTGCAAAATAGTTCAGAATTTAAATAGATGACATCTTGCATGCCCAGAAAAAATTCCCTTTATGCGATAATCCACGCCTTTTTTAATTAATGGGTAAAACCGGAGATTTTGCATGAATGCACTGATAGGCATCATCATGGGTTCTACGTCCGACTGGGAAACCATGCAACATGCTGCGCAAACGTTAAAACAGCTTGATATTCCGCACGATGTGGAAGTGGTATCGGCGCACCGAACCCCCGATAAGCTGTTTCACTATGCCGAAACCGCAGAAAGCAAAGGTCTGGAAGTCATTATTGCCGGTGCTGGCGGTGCTGCGCATTTGCCTGGCATGACTGCGGCGAAAACCGCCATTCCAGTATTGGGTGTCCCCGTACAATCCAAAACTTTAAATGGCATGGATTCTTTGTTGTCCATCGTGCAAATGCCCGCCGGAATTCCGGTTGGTACGCTGGCAATCGGCAAAGCGGGTGCGATTAACGCGGCTTTACTGGCGGCTGCCATCGTCAGCAACAAACACCCACAATACCGCCCTGCCCTGGACGCTTATCGGCAGCAACAAACCGATAATGTTAATGCCAACTCCGATCCTCGTCAGGTGCAATCATGAAAGTCGGTATTTTGGGTGGCGGCCAACTCGCCAGAATGATTGCTTTGGCGGGTTACCCGTTGGGATTACAGTTTGTCGTATTAGACCCTGATGAACATGCCGGTGCTGGTGGTTTAAGCGAACATTTGCATGGTGCTTACGATGACCCTGATTTGCTGGCCCAATTGGCTGAAAAAGCCGATGTGGTGACCTATGAATTTGAAAACGTGCCGGCGCATGTAGCCGAGTTTTTATCCAGTCATACCACGGTTTACCCGCCGGCCAATGCATTAGCCGTCGCGCAGGACCGTTTAGTGGAAAAAAACTTTTTCAACGATTTGGGTATAGGCACTGCACCGTATGCGGCAGTGGATAATCTGCATGATTTACAAGACGCTATGCCGAACATCGGCTTTCCAGCGATCTTAAAAAGTCGGCGTATGGGTTACGATGGCAAGGGGCAAATGGTTTTAAAATCGACTGATGATTTGGCTGCGGCCTGGCAGGCCATGCAAGGTGCACCGTCTATCGTGGAAGGTTTTGTGTCGTTTCAACGTGAGGTCTCCATCATCGCTGCCCGCCGACCATCTGGCGATATTGTGTTTTATCCTTTGTCTGAAAACCAGCATAGTGGCGGTATTTTAAGGCTGGCTACAGCCTGCACCAACGATGCTGAACAAGCTATGGCGGAAGATTATGTTCGTCGTTTGCTGGAAAAACTGGACTATGTCGGCGTCATAGCGCTGGAACTGTTTGATGTGGATGGACAGTTACTCGCCAATGAATTTGCTCCTCGCGTACACAATTCCGGACACTGGACTATCGAAGGCTCTGAAACCAGTCAATTCGAAAATCATTTACGGGCTATTTTAGATTTGCCGTTGGGTTCCACACAAACGCGCGGCTTTGCAGCCATGATTAATTTCATCGGCGGACTACCCCAAACGCAAGAACTGCTAAACTTAAGCCATGTGCATTGTCATTTATATGACAAAGCACCACGCAAAGGTCGCAAAGTTGCCCACGCCACCCTGAGAACGGACGATGCCGAGGTATTTACTCAAACATTGGCAAAAGTATCGGCTTTGGCTCAGCGTGTAGATCAATCGTGAGGTGGCTTTAATTTTTCTTTTATCAGTGACAAGTTAGAATGCTCTAATAAACTTAGAGGTTCAACGGAGTGCAGCATGATCGAACACATGGTTAGACATGGCAAAATTTTGTCTATAGTCGGTAATATCATCACGGTAAATGTTGGCACTGCGTCCATTCATCAGGACATCACCACGCGTTTTGGCGACTTGGCGCAAGTCGAAGATCCCAATGGCAGTGAGTCATTGGCTCAAGTGATAAAAATCGACGGCAGCAAGGTGTCGTTGCAAGTTTTTTCCGGCACCCGCGGCATTTCCACTGCCGCTTCGGTGCGGTTTTTGGGCCATGCCCTACAAGTAACCTATTCCAACAATATCCTCGGACGTATTTTTAACGGGATCGGCGAACCTATGGATGGTGGTTCTGATTTAGAACCTGATCCTAAAGTCACTATCACCGGCGCCTCCGTTAACCCGATGAAACGGGTGCTAGCCTCTAAAATGATCCGCACCGATGTACCAATGATTGATTTATTCAATTGTCTGGTGGAAAGTCAGAAAATCCCGATTTTCTCTATTGCCGGCGAGCCATTTAACGCCTTTTTGGCACGAGTGGGCATACAGGCCGATGCCGATATTGTAGTGTTTGGTGGCTTAGGCTTAATCTTTGACGACTTTCATTATTTTCGCTCGCAGTTCGAATTGGCCGGCGTTTTCGCCAGAACCGTGATGTATTGCAACCTGGCTTCCGACCCCATTGTGGAACGACTTTTGGTCCCCGATATGGCGCTGGCCGTTGCCGAGCGTTTTGCAGTAGAAGAAGGCAAACGGGTTTTGGTTTTGATGACAGACATGACAGCTTATGCAGATGCCATGAAAGAAGTCGGCATTTCGATGGAGCACGTACCCTCCAATCGCGGCTATATGGGAGATTTATATTCCCAATTAGCCAAACGTTACGAAAAAGCCTGCGACTACAAGGGCGCAGGCTCAGTAACTATCTTGACGGTCACCACCATGCCCGGCAACGACATTACTCATCCGGTACCGGACAACACCGGCTACATTACAGAGGGCCAGTTTTATTTGCATGACGGCATGCTGGATCCTTTTGGCTCTTTATCTCGATTAAAGCAGCATGTGATAGGTAAAGTGACCCGTGAAGATCATTCTCAAATCATGAACACCATGATTCGTTTTTTCGCCGCTGCTAATGATGCCGAGCAAAAACAGGCTATGGCGTTTGATCTATCTGATTATGACCAAAAACTACTGAAGTTCGGCAAATTATTTCGCAAGCGTTTTATGGACATTAATGTATCCATCTCACTGGAACAAGCGCTGGATTTGAGCTGGCAAACCTTGGCAGAATGTTTTTCCGAAAGCGAATTGTTAATGAAGCAAAATCTGATCGATAAATACTTTCCCAAGGTAGATCATGGCCAGGCTATCGCTTAACAAAGCTGCATTACATAAAGAAACTGGCAAGCTAAAACGTTACCAGCATTTTTTGCCTTCATTGGAACTGAAGCGGCAAAAATTGGTGGTCGAGCGTGCTAAAGGCTGGAACCAGATTGAAAAAACCAAGCAACGGATTGCCGAGTGTCAGCATGCAGTGACTGAGAATTTACCGATGATGTCTCATCGAGATATTAATCTCAGTAATTTGGTGAGTGTGAAAGGGGTAGAGCTGGATAAGGAAAATATCGTCGGCATAAATCTACCCGTATTAAAAAATGTCGAGCTCCACTGCAAAGCCTATTCACCCTACTTAACGCCGCACTGGATTGATGGCGTAGTGGTGCAATTACGCATCATGCTGGAATTGCAATGTCAGCATCGTGTGGAAGAACAGCGCTTACAGTTGTTGAATTTGGCTGTCAGAAAGGTTACCCAAAAAGTCAATTTGTTCGATAAAGTTCTGATTCCTAAAACACAGCAAAATATTCGGAAAATTCGAATTTTTCTGTCCGATGCAGAGCGAGCCGGCGTGGTGCGCGCCAAAATGACTAAACAGCTCCGCGTCAAAACGGAGGATTAAATGGCTATCGTCAGACTGAAAAAAATAACTTTTTGTGGGCTATTGGCAGACAAAAAAAGCATCCTGGAACAATTGCATGCTCTGGGTGAATTGCATTTGATCCCGTTGACATCGCTTGCACTGACGCAAGAAAGTGGCGACATGCAGCAAGCTGAACATGTGATTGAGGCATTGCGATATCTCAACCGTTGCCCCCGCAAGCGGCATCAAGTTAAAACCGACAAAAATTTCAATATTACTCATATCGTTGAGCAGGTTTTAAAGCTAAAAAATAAAACCCGTGAACTGCATGATCGCTATGACAGCTTACAAAAACGTATTAAAGAATTAGAACCCTGGGGCGACTTCAATTTGCCCGAAACCGGTCTGCTATTATCACAATCGCTGTGGTTTTACATCATACCCAAGCGCATGATGAATAAACTTAAGGACTGCGACTGTGACTTTGTCTGGCAAACTGTCTATCAGAATAATCTGTTTAGTTATGTGGTTGTGATTGCGGAAACCGAGCCCGCAGAAAATGCGCTGCCGGTTCCTCGCACGCATACAGGCTCTTTACCTTTATCGGAATTGCAAGCCCAATCCAGCGAATTGGAAATGGCCATAGAGGACTTGCAGGCTCAGCATGAATCCTATACGCGCTGGATTACCCTGATGACGTTGCGATTCCAAGAAACCCAAAATAGTGACGATCTAAAACAAGCCCAAACCATCACCCACGATGAAGCGGGGGTATTTGCTTTACAGGCTTGGTTGCCGGAAAAGAAAGTCGAACAATATCGGCATTTTGCCGACGAACAAGGTTTGGCATTATTGATTGAAGACCCGGCAGTCGACGACAATCCACCAACACTATTAGAAAATCCTGCCCCCTTTGCTGGCGGAGAAGATTTGGTCGGTTTCTACCAAACCCCCGGTTATCAGGGCTGGGACCCTTCACTAATGGTGTTTTTTTCCTTCTCGCTGTTCTTCGCAATTATCTTGTCGGATGCCGGATATGCAGCCGTTTTTGCTGTGTTTTTAGCCTGGAAATGGCGGGCTTTAAGCAGTAGCATCCAAGGCCGACGTATTCGTATGTTGGCAGCCAGCACCATCAGCATGTCGCTGATATGGGGTGTGCTGTGCGGCAGTTATTTTGGTTATGGCCCTGAAGCGGAAAGTCCATTCAGAACACTAAAGCTGTTCGATCTAAATGACTTTGACGGCATGATGCAATTGACTATTGCTATTGGGGTAGTTCACATTGCCATGGCAAACCTTATCAAAGCCTGGCAATTACGACGCAGCAGCCAGGCCTTGGCACCTATTGGCTGGATTGGCATGGTCTCCGGCGGCTTTTGCCTTTGGTTGTCACAAAGTGACCACTCCATAATGTTATTAAGCTTTGGAAAATGGCTGTTAATTTTAGGTGCTGTGCTATTAATTTTATTCTCTAGTCGTCGACGTATTCGTCGCTGGAGTGACTGGTTCTGGCGCTTACTGGATGGCTTTAAAAGCCTGATTGGTATTACGCAACTATTCGGCGATGTTTTAAGTTACATGCGTCTGTTTGCGCTAGGCTTGGCCAGCGCATCGCTTGCTTTGACCTTCAATCAACTGGCGGAACAGGTATTACATAATCTGCCTGGCCCTGGTTTGTTGTTTAGTATTTTGATTTTATTATTAGGTCATACGCTTAATTTAATGCTGTGTATTTTGAGTGGTCTGGTGCATGGCCTACGTTTAAATTTTATTGAATTTTATAATTGGAGCGTTTCAGATGAAGGTTACCCGTTTAAAGCATTTTCCAAAAAAGGAGTCCGTTAATGAATGAATTACTGGTTGTATTAGGCTGGATAGGTTTGTATGCGCCAATGGCGCTGGGTGCTGTGGGTAGTATCATGGGCTGTTCTGTGGCGGGGCAAGCAGCGATTGGTGCCATGTTGGATACCGAAACGGGCCATGGTCGTTATATCGGCGTATCGGCCATGCCTTCTTCTCAAGTTATTTTCGGCATCGTGGTGATGTTTACCCTCAATCGGCCGGTGAATATCGACAATGCTGCCGGGCTATTTGCAGTGGGTGTTTTGGCCGGGTTGGCGTTAATGTTTAGCGGTGTTTACCAGGGCCAATGCTGTGCAGCTGCCATTCACGCCTCTAAAGCCAAGCCGGAAATCTTTGGCTTGTCTATTGTGCCGGCTGCCATTGTGGAAGGCTTTGCTGTATTTACCTTTATTTTCGCGCTGGTCATTAGCGGCGGCATTCCTAAACTCTAAGGGTTGAACCATGAAAGAGGAAAAAGTAGATTTCGCATCCTCGGGTGTTGAGCAGCTCATCGAGCGGTTACGGGAACAAGCTGTCAATGCAGGCCAGGCTAAAGCGGAAGACATCGTCACTGACGCGCAAAAGCGGGTCGCCTGGCTGATTGATGAAGCCGAACAGGAAGCCAAAAATATCCTGAATAAAGCTCAGACTGAAGCCGATGCCATCAAAAATGCAGGTACCGACGCCCTTAATCTGGCTGCCAGAGATGCCTTGCTGCGGCTCAGAGATACTTTGCTGGGGAGCTTTAGCCAGGAAGTTCAGCGCGTAGTCGGTGAACAAATGGCCGATCAAGCCTTTATGGAGCAGTTGATTTTGGCGTTGGCAGGTCAAGTGCGCGCTAAAACCGGACTGGATGAGCAAGCCAACATCACTTTGTTATTGCCGGAAAGCATTATTGGTGTCGAAGAATTACGCAAAAATCCGGAAGAACTCAAACAAGGTGTACTGTCGCAGGTATCAGCAGCAATAGCCGGCGATTTACTGCGTAAAGGGGTAAAGTTTGAGGTATGCGACGACATCAAAGCCGGCCTGATGATCCGTCTGGAAGATAACGCCATGATGATAGAATTTACTGATAAAGCCGTAGCTATCTTACTATTAAAGCACTTACAACCGCGTTTTCGCGCTTTGTTGCAGGGCATCGTCAAGTGATCAATCAGCGGTTTAAATACACGCTGCTACTCAGTAGTTTGCCGGTGCAACCGGCCGAATTGTTTACTTCTAAGTTACCGGTTATTTCCAGAATTCAATTGGACAAACGTTTGGCTATACTGGATGCTGAAGACACCGCCGATTTAGATCGGATTGAAGGCTTGTTGCATTGGTCGAAGATGCATGAATGGGACGATGCGACCATCATTAATAGAGGTCAAAGCGAACTGAACTTGATTCGCAGTAGTTTTTTACGCGATATCGTCAGTTGGCGACTGGAATTAAGGACTTTGTTAACGGCTCTCAGACGTCGACATGCCGGCGAAAACATCACGCCCAGTGATATTTTTTATGGCTTTGGCGACCATCTGCAATTTATCCGGCGAAACTGGCAAAAACCGGACTTTGGCCTGGGTAATACCCTGCCCTGGCTTAAACAAGCCAATCAGCTAATCACAGAAAACAAGCCTCAAACCTTAGATAAGCTGATGCTGGAACTCAACTGGAAACATTACGCCCGCCTGAGTCTCGGTCATTATTTTGATTTTCCGGCTGTAGCCCTGTACGTCTTACGCTGGGATTTAATTAATCGCTGGGTTAGTTATGATAAAGATAGAGCTTTGTTACGCTTTAATGAATTAATCAGCGCCGGAATGGCCGATGTATCGCTAGAGTTTGAAGGAAAACCATGAACGAACAACTTTTAACAACCGCCACCGCGCGCATCATTGCGGTACAGGATGACATCGTTTCCATAGAATCTCTGGCTGATACGCCTCTGACCAAAAACGAAGTGATCTACATTCTGCCCAGTCGCAGCGAAGCCAAACACCAAGAGCGGCTTAAAGCTGAAGTACTACGTATCTACGGTAATCGAGCTGATGCTCAAGTATACGAAAGTACACAAGGTGTAGGCGTCGGTGATCTGGTAATACAAAGCGACGAAATGTTATCTGTTGAACTGGGGCCGGGTTTATTGGGCCAGGTCTATGATGGTTTGCAAAATCCATTGGATTTGTTGGCGACCGAATTCGGCTTTTTTCTGCCGCGCGGCGTGGATTTTCCACCACTGGATAGAAACTGCAAGTGGGCGTTTAACCCTTGTGTACAGCTGGGCGCAAAATTATTTGCCGGCATGTCTTTGGGTAGCGTACAAGAACGTCGCTTTAAACACAAAATCATGGTGCCATTTGATATCAAGGGCGAGGTTGAAGTCACCTGGATACAGGCAGGCAATGTGACGGTTGATGAAGCCATCGCTAAAATCCGTCTAACGAATGGCAAAGAACAGACCATCACTTTGAAACAGCGCTGGCCGGTGCGTAAACCACTGCCGCAACAGCTATTGCGTAATAACTTGTCACAACGCCAATACCCCAGCGAACCGTTAATCACACACTTACGGCTGGTCGATACCTTTTTTCCGATTGCCCTTGGAGGCACCGGCTGCATTCCAGGCCCGTTTGGTGCCGGTAAAACGGTGTTGCAAAGTTTGATAGCGCGTAACTCGGAAGTCGACGTTGTCATCGTAGTCGCTTGCGGCGAACGGGCTGGCGAGGTGGTGGAAACCATCAGCGAATTTCCATTGATGACCGACCCCAGAACCGGCGGCTCGTTGATGGATAGAACCATCATCATTTGTAACACGTCATCCATGCCGGTCGCCGCTCGCGAGGCTTCGATTTATACCGGCATTACTCTGGGCGAGTATTATCGGCAAATGGGTTTGAATGTACTGTTGCTGGCGGATTCGACTTCACGCTGGGCACAAGCCATGCGGGAAACCTCCGGTCGTCTGGAGGAAATTCCGGGCGAAGAAGCCTTCCCGGCTTATCTGGATTCCTCGATTAAAAATATTTATGAGCGCGCAGGGGTTATTAGTGATTTGCAAGGCAACAACGGCAGCTTGACCATGATAGGTACCGTCTCCCCTGCTGGCGGCAATTTTGAAGAACCCGTCACCCAATCCACTCTCAGCACGGTTAAAGCCTTTTTAGGTTTAAGTGCAGATCGCGCCTATAAGCGCTTTTACCCAGCGGTAGATCCGTTATTATCCTGGTCGCGTTACCTGGATCAACTCAACCCCTGGTATCAACGTGAACTAGCACCCAATTGGACCGAACAAGTGCGGGAGGTTTTGGAGTTGCTGGCACACGGCAACAGCGTTTACGAAATGATACAGGTAGCCGGTGAAGAAGGGGTAACCCTGGAAGATTACATCACTTATCATCAATCGCTGTTTGTAGATATGGTGTATTTGCAACAGGATGCATTTGATAGTGTTGATGTGACCGTGCCATTGGAACGGCAAAAAGCAACCTTTTTGTTAATCATGAAACTCCTGTCTACTGAATACCATTTCAGCGATCAGAGCCAGATAAGGGATTACTTTACCCGTCTGACCGGTTTATTTAAAAACATGAATTATGCGGTATGGCAATCCAGCGAATACAAACAACTACTGGATAAAATAGCCAATTTAAAAGCCTAGCCTTTTAACGACTAGAAATAATACTGCTGTAGCGTGCAACGGCTTACTAAGGAAAGGGCTAACTCTGTTATGATTGCCCGCATCCCTTTGATATTAGAGCCTTTGTGAATACAGTTGAATTTTCTTCATTACCCTTAAAAACCGCCCTGCTTGAAAACATCGAGTCACTGGGTTACACCCATTTAACCCCGATACAAGCTGAAAGTCTGCCGCATATCCTTGAAGGCCGCGACGTGATTGCGCAGGCCAAAACCGGCAGTGGTAAAACCGCAGCCTTTGGTATTGGCTTGTTATCCAGATTGGATTTGAGTAGTTTTAAAGTGCAAGCCATGGTGGTATGCCCTACCCGCGAATTGGCCGATCAAGTCTGCAAAGAAATTCGGCAACTTGCCCGCTTTACCCAAAATATCAAAGTATTGGCTTTGTGTGGCGGTACGCCTTTTGCTCCACAACGAGACTCATTGCAATATGGTGCGCATGTGGTGGTTGGCACGCCGGGGCGTTTGCAAGAGCATCTGCAAAAACAGAGTTTACGTCCGGATCATTTAAAAGTCCTGGTGCTGGATGAAGCCGATCGCATGCTGGATATGGGTTTTGCAGACATCATTAGCGATATTATTTCCTATACGCCCAACCACCGTCAGACTCTGATGTTCTCGGCCACCTACGCCGATCCGATTCGGGACATGAGTCAAAAATTTCAATTTAAGCCTATCTCGGTCAGTGTCGAAACCAGTCATCACGACAATCCGATTGAACAACACTTCCATCAGGTAGAAAAATCAAAGAGACTGAACGCCCTAGGCTATTTGCTGGCTTATCATCGACCCGAATCTACCGTGGTGTTTTGTAATACCAAACGTGAATGTCAGGATGTAGCGAGCACTTTAACGACTTGCGGTTTTTCCGTGCAAGCTCTGCATGGCGATCTGGAACAAAAAGAGCGCGATCAGGTGTTGGTCAGATTTGCCAATAAAAGTTGTTCTATCCTGGTAGCCACTGATGTGGCAGCCCGCGGACTGGATATCAAAGACATGCAAGCCGTGATTAACTATGAATTGCCCTGGGACCCGGAAGTTTACGTACACCGTATTGGTCGCACCGGCCGGGCCGGTCAAAAAGGCTTGGCACTCAGTTTATGTAGCGAAGCCGAAATGAATCGGGTTAAAGCGCTTGAAGATTATCTATCGATGTCGGCGCATTGGGATGACATCGCCCCGTTTAAAATTGCTTATGAACAACGTTTTGAGCCACCCATGATCACATTATGGATAGACGGTGGTCGCAAACAAAAAGTGCGACCCGGCGATATTTTAGGTGCTTTAACCGGCACAGCGGGCATTGCCGGTAGTGATGTGGGTAAAATCGACGTATTTGATAATCAAGCTTATGTCGCCATAAAACGCCAAAGTAGTAACAAGGCCTTAGCGTGTTTAAAGAACGGCAAGATCAAAGGCCGTAGCTTTAATGTGCATAAATCCCAATGGAAGTAACCGTAAAGCTGGGTCAGCGTTAGTAAACAGCCCTGGATTTACAAAGTAGTTTAGGCACGAAAATCGTGTCTATCCTGCCTTGTTACTAAGAATTACGATTCCGGCTTATACAACGGTGGATTGAACTTAAATCCAAAATGCTGGGGATCCTCCCCTATCACAGCGGCAGAAAAAATAAAAAATACATAATCGCGTGTTTCCGTCGGCAGCTCGTAGCTCTGTAAAAACTTCCAAAAATTTCTATCGCGTGGGTTATCCGGCATCTGTTTAATCATGCTTTTCACCCGGTTATCGCCATAATTGTAACTAGCCATGACTAATAAGCCGGATGCCTGCGCCTCCGTACTGTAAATCTTTTTGAGATACTTGGTCGCTGCCCGGGTTGCTTGCGCAAAATCAAATCGTCCGTCTTGTTCATCATATTCGCGCACATCCGCTAGTGGCCCTGGGGTCACGCCAAAATCCTGCCCAGTACCTGCCAATAATTGCCAGGCGCCCTTGGCAATACCATAACGGGTTTCCGGTCCTATCGCATTGATATCGTAATTACTTTCTTGCAAAGGCAGATAGATAAAATATAACGGTAAACCCTGTTGTTCCAATGCGGACGTCACCAAGGGTAATAAATTATTTTGTTCCATATTATTGATGGCCGTGTTTAATCGTGAGGTACTTTGCCAATATTGAATATATTTTCTAACCTCAGCCACAAAATCTTCCGGCAACTCTAATTCGCTCTCACCTAATTCACGCGCCACCTTTGCAATCAATTCAGATTCATATTGTTTGTCGGTGGGAAACCTTAATCGTAGGCTATTCGCCTGTTCAACATATTTTCGGTATTTGGCCTTCATATTGGCTAAACGCACTCTCTCCTGCCGCATGCGCAATTTTTCGGCTGCAATTTTTTCCTGCTGTAATTTCAAATCCTCTTGTGAAATACGCAATTTTTCGCTGTTGATGGCCTGTAGAGTTTTATCCAGCAGCTCAGCATTTTCATCCAGCTTAAGGTCGGCTTGCGATAAACTCACTTCCAGGGTTTTAATGTCATAGAACATATCCAGCGCTAACTGTTGCGTGTTTTGTAAGGCTATATGTTGATAAGTCACTAAGCCAACGGCAACTCCACACAAGCCTAGCAACCAGCCAATCACCTTCTTATAGCTTTTTGCACGCTTCACGCGGTCTTTATGTATCACCCGACGTGCCATTAGGGTGTAATCACCCATATCATCAGTATCTTCCGCTGCTAAAAGTCTAGCCTCGATAGCGGATTGAGATACATCGCGATGTATCGAAGACGCGCTGGTTGGATTTACAGCAAGCGTAGAATCTGACGACTGAGCTGAAGGCAACACAGTATTCATGCTGTCAGACGTTTTGATTTGAATTCGTAGATAAACACCCGTTACGCCTAAAGCAATCAAAACCGGAAAATGCAGTTCTTCGGTATTTTGTATTAAGCGGCCATCAATATAGATACCATTGGTACTTTTTAGATTCACTAAATACCAGCGGCCAGCTTCCGGCTTGATTTCCAAATGATTTCGACTCACAGCATCGTGAGCAACCACAATATTGTTATTCTCCGCCCGACCCACGGTAAAACGTTCAGAGAAACTGAACTGATTGAGAATCTGACCCTGAGTATTAAGCAAATCAACCACCAACTGTGGGTGTGCGATTTTCGCCAATACTGTACGGTCATCATCTAAAGGAACATTGACGACCTGTTTGGGTTTGATAATGGTTTTGTCGTCATCCATAAATTTAGCGGCTGATCAAACAACCAAGGTCGAGAAGAAAGGAAACGCCATGTGCTAAACCTGATCCCTCAAAATAATGAAAGCAGGACAGCGTTTTTCAATTGTGACTTAATTTTGCTCAAACCGGCAAATTAAATACTAAGAAGCTGTTTTAAGGGTTGGACTGAGTGGGTGTTCGGAGATGGACTTAGGGAAAAATCACCTTCTCCACAACTGGCAAAGCCTGGCGCATATGTTCAAAACTGTGCGAACCTGCTTCAAAGACTATGACTTGTGCGATCGATTGATACTTCAAACTTGTTTTTTCCACATCCAGTAATTCATCGGCCCTATCTAAAAGTATGGTTCTGTCGATAGACTGCGAGTGATTTGCAAGCTCTTGTTCATAAGCGTGATATTGCTGACAATAAAGCTGATTCCACTCATAAGGCTGTCCGGTTTCGAGATTTTCGCTGACGCCTATAAACTGCGGTAACAACTCAGTAGGACTAATCACCGGGTTAATCATAATAGCCTTGCTGCCGGTTTTCATGGCCAGGTATTCGCTGGCAAAGCCACCCATGGATGAGCCCATAAAAATAACCTCATAACCCTGATCCAAAAATTGATTCCATTCATACAGCATGTCCTCAACCAGATTTTGAAAATCGCGGTAATCGATATTCGGGGTAAAAAACAGCACATCATGGTCGGCGCAAAATGTTTGCAAGACCAACAACTTTTCTTTTTTGGTCAGCAAATTGCCGTCTAAATCAATTGATGCCGAATTAAAACCATGCAGGTAAATAATTGCTTTCTTCATAAGCTAATAGCGCTGTTTCATAAACATTAGCGCCTTTTGTGCCAGATCATCCGAATCATGCCAAAGATTGCGCCATACACATAGCGTATTGGACAGTTTGGGATCCACCACTTCGGCAGAAAACGATTCAAATGTAATCGGGCCTTGGTAGTTGATTTTTTTCAGTGCATTAAAAAACGCATCGAAGTTGACATTGCCGGTCCCTAAATAACCCCGATGGCTTTCACCGATGTGTACATAACCCAATCGGTCTCGGGCAGCGAGCACCGATTTTTCCATGCCATCTTCCTCGATATTCATGTGATAGGTATCCAGGTGCAAATAAGCGTTGGAGCGATTGACCTCATCCAGAAAGGCCAGTCCTTCAATACCCGTATTCATGATATTGGTTTCATAGCGATTGACAACTTCCAGGTCAATATTAATACCTTTATCGGCCGCATAGTCAGCCAGACGCTGCATGGCGGCAACCGAATTGGCTCGGTTTTCTTTTGATGCCGGCCCTGCATATTTACCCAACGCGCAATAAATCACCCCACACAGTTCTGTACCACCAAGGGCATAAAGCACATCGGTCGCTTTGCGGAGCAATTCGTCGCCTTTGGCTACGATAGACGGGTTGGTGCTGGTGACATCGGTAGTAGCGGATAAACCCAGCGAAGCATGTGCCCGCAGATTAAATTCTTGTAGCAGATCTTTGGTTAACGCAACATCGACTTGCCACGGGTCTAACAGGGCGATTTCGATATAATCATAGCCAGCCCGCGCCGCGCCGCTGATAGCTTTTCGCGCCCCGTCGGGCGTCCAATCGCCGGACCAAACCAGGGCATGGCCGCCGTATTCCAAGGATTTGGGAAATGACATAACTGGATACCTATATTTAGAGTCAATAGGGTGTGTGAATTTGAAATACTGGTCGTGTAACTAAGGAACGCTCATAAAATAACTTTAGGAATGTGCATGAAATATCCTATGCAAAAATCCGGTGTAGGTGTGGATTTATCCGCACAGTGCGAATGAATTCGCACCTACAGATGGCGAACTTGTTTCATGCGCATTCCTAAATTTGGCTGCGAATCAGCTCCAGCTGATTGCCGTCAGGATCAAGGCTAGACACTCTCGCTGGGCTGCACTTCTGGTTTGGACTTTTTTTGCCGTCTTTTTTTCAACAGTTCTGCCTGCTCAGCATCTACTTTGGTTACTTGCCCCACCGTATCGCCATTCAAGTCGACCCTGGCGGCATTTTCCAGCATACATTCCCAGTAACGATTACCCCAACACCAGGTTTTAATCGCCGCGCGTATGTCTTTTTTATCGATACCCAATTGTTCAGCTTGCTCAAGAATGTCTTTATGAATACCTATTTTAAGCGGAACTTTGGCGGCAGGTTTTTTCGGGAATGCTAGAGGGAATTTTTTCTGCAGCATTCCGATCACCAGCACTAGCGGATCAACTTTGCTGGACTTCGGTGCTGATGTTCCATTACTGGCCTGCTTTTGTTTTTTTAATGCTTTCTCAGTGGCCGCTTGTTTTGCAAGCTCATCTCTGAGGGATGAAAGTTGTTCAAATGCCATAAATTAGTCGTAGTTATAAAAAGTGCAAATTCGAATTGTACATCGGGAGTCATCGGTGCAGTAGTGTAATTGACTTCTGAACGTCCTTAGACGCCTGCTCCAATTATTCTCTAACGCAATAAAACCCGTTGCAATAAAGCATCATTTGTTCCGAAATCCTGCGTATCAGCTTGGGTTTTATTGATTATTTCCAGTAACTCTTGCTGACAATTCAGTTTCCCCTGCTCAACATTTAGTAATGACTGTTCTATTTCAGCACGTATATTGATCATGACTTGAGTTAAACCTTTATTTAGGCCTGAAAAAGCTGCCTTTTCTAAAGAGGGTTGCATTTTTTTATGCAGGAAAAAAGGGATTAACCAGCTTAATGCAATCAATAGCACACTATGAACGGCAAAATCCACGCCTAGATAGGCCATGGATTCAAAGGCACTCTGGTAATATCTGGAAAAAACTTGATAGCCCACGATGAACATGGCCAGCAGTGGTAGCAGGGTTTCACAAATTGCTGTCAATCGCAGCAAAAAACGCTGCAAAGTGCTACCCGGGTTTAACAAAGCTTGCCGACCTGACAAGACAATTTGTTGCGCAGCATTTTTTGCGCTGCTTTTTTTTATGTTATCCAGCTCCGGCTTTAAAGCCCTGATTAAAATATTGGACTGATGGGCTATCTGCAAAGTGTCTTCCAATACATCATTCAATCGTGTTTGCGCCCAATCATCCCATACTTTGATTTCGGATTTATTATCCTGCCTGCCGGCTAAAGTCTCGGCATGCGATTTTAGAATCCATGCTAAGCCTTGATGAAAAGTTGTTTCTGTTTGCTGCCAGTGATCATCGATTTGTTGGCGCACAAAGGCAAAGTCTTGCTGATTAAGCTGCTGCAAAAACGACTGCAAGATATTGCTTAAACTCTGCAGACGCAAGCGTTTATTATGCTGCGTCATTTGTAGCATCGTTTGCTGGGTCGACAAAGCATTGAGCTGTGCGAGTAACTCTGAAAAATTATCGTTATCGGGTTCGGTGCAACTAGTAAACAGCACAATCGGATCAGTAAATCCTGCTTTACTCAGCTGCTGTTTAAAGTCATCCAGTTGACTGGGCACCGCTCTGTCCCATTGATTCATGACAAACAGCCAGGCATGTTTGCAACCCTCGGCTTGCAGTAATTGCCAGGCTTTGTTATCGCGGTAACGTTCAGGACTGACCACATACAGCAACACATCAATATGGGGTAACCACTGCAATACTAACGCCTTGTTGCCCAGTTCTACACTATCAAAATCAGGCATATCAATCCAAACGATATGACTGTTCTGCGAGTTTTCATGCTGGCTGACTCTGGTTTTATCCAATGGCAAATTAGCCGGCAATTGGTTGAGATGTAAAGCTTGATGATGGTAAAGCGTCACTTCCCGCGAGGTAGGTCTTTCTATACCCGCTTTAGCTATGGCCTGCCCTGCCAGTCGATTTAATAACGAGCTTTTGCCAACGCCGGTGCCGCCAATAAATGCCACGATCAAAGGTCTGGCTTGGTTATCAGCGGTTGCGAACAATTGTTCAGGACTACGGAGATCAAGCTCAAACAGTTCGCTGGCACTGGTTTGTTTAAGAAATCCCCGATCTATGGCTGTATGTGCCCAGTTTTGCGCCTGGGCTAAAAGTTCAGAGTAATCGTAAGCCATGTTTTTTCTCTTTTAACGCTAGTTCGACCTGCTGGCATTGTTGCTCGCTAATATTAAAACGACGGGTGGAATGACTTTGCTGCGGCAACTGATAAAGCTGATCGCGTAAATTTTCCTGAAACAACTGGTATTTAACCGTCTGCAGCTGATGTTGTTTTAATTCGGCTTCCACGCGCTGCATGTAACTGCCAATGGCACTTTCTGCCAATAATGAGGTGACGCTTAGCATCAAGGGTGTAATAAATAAGTCATGTACCCCGATGCCACCGGCATGAATCGCTAAAATCATCGCGCCAGCATCAGTAGATAATCGCGTTGCACGCAAGCTGTTTAACACCATCGGCTGCTCTTCTAATTTGTAATACAAGCGATGTGCAGCAGCCTCGACATCTAATTGAAACCCGCTATGATAAGTCACGACAGCTTGTTGAAAACCTTGCAATAAACCTGTTCTTTTTTGACGCATTACAATAGCGGTATCTCGCCACCAGCTTACATTTTCAGCTTCCGATTCTGTTTTCTCCAATAGCTTGTCAGCCAACTGAATCATGACGTGCTCACCAATCTGATTCAATGTAGTGATTTCCAGATCAGGGCTGGCATGAAATCCCCCTCTCCCCAACCTCATCAGCTTACGCATTGGCCACGTCATAACCCGTCGGGTTTTACTGAGTATATTGGCAAGGCCGGGAATTTCCAGCAGATCCAACAGATTCAGCAATGCGACCTGAAAGGTATGATAGTGATGCGGATGATCGAGAAAATCACGTCGATAAGCGGCTATTGCCTGCTCCAGACACTGATCAACCAGCATTTGCCAATTTCGCTGAGATTGATGCTCGCTAAATACAGGCTCTAACCATTGCAGCCAAAAACTTTGAATAAACTGCTGTTGATGCTGAGCGTGTTTTTTATGTTGTACCTGTCTGGCTAACGCAAACAATTGCTGCTGTTCTGCGGCCGGCCAATCCGGTAATGCGGAGGGCTTTTGAAACAACATCGGTATTACGGGGGGCATCGCATCGCTGCGGCATTGCTGCCATTTTTGCCTTAGTGATTGCAAAACCAAGTCTTCACTGCCTTCGACTAATTTATTCAGACAAATCAAGGTAGGCTGAGCAAAGTCTGCCAGGGTTTGCATCACCTCCCAGACCGATTGATCGGCGTACTTTTCCTTGCTGACAACCAGCACAATCACATCAGCCAAAGCTAGGGTGCGGATGACACCTTCGCGATAATCTGCGGCATCAATAGAATCAAAATCCGGTGTATCCCATATCACGCAAGACGGTAACAAATTTGATTGCGTAGGACTGGCACTAATGGCATAACAATCATAGCGATTGCGTGATAGTTCAGCCGTGGTTAAGCCCTGAAAACGGCCAAAATAATGTTGCATGCCGTCACAGTCATCTAAATTAAGCTGATGACAGAAACCCTGTGCATGCACAGTGTAACCAGCCAAGGGGCTAACGCCGGCTAGATCGGCATTTAATAGCAAATTGACGATGGAACTTTTGCCGGCTTGAGTCGGCCCTATCACTGCTATTTGTAGCGGAAAATTAGGCTTATCTTCAATTAGCCGACCTTTTCGAATAAAAGCCTCGGCATAGAGCAATTGTTCTATGCGTTGCAAATATTCAAAAAAATGCGGGCTTTTTTTATCCAGTTGCGCTTGCACAGTCTGGTAACGCTGCTTGAGAAGTTGGATAAATTCCAGCATGATAAATGGGCTTGGGTTTATAATTACCGAGTAAATTAGTTTGTTTAATGACCCGGACTACCCGCATTATAAGTATAAATAACCGGGCGTGTTTATTTAGGCCACTGGGAGGCTTTATCTATGAAGAAAGTAACAACAATTCTTGTTTTTCTCGTCTGTTCCTTGCTGATTGGCTGTAATAAAAGCCACCAGATTAATGGCAGCAGTCTAAAAACAGTCAGTCGATCAGTCAATTCCATCAAAGAAAGATTGCCATTAGACCAGCGTATTGAGTTTGAAGTGTCTTACTGGACTTTAAGGGACGAAATCAGAAATAACAAAGACTTTTTAAACGAAATCGACGGCAACACACCGGATGTACTCATAAACAAAGGCAAGGAATTGTTTTTAAAACGCAAAGCCAGTGGTTTTAAAGACTATGATAAATTTACCAATTGGGACCAAATGATCGCACAATATACCCAAGAGCGTATTGATCAAAACCGCAAAAAAACCCCCGATATCCGCGATAAAACCAACCCTCATCGGGTCGATTACAAAATGCAAGCCATGTAATTAGCGTCTCAAAACCGGGGCCGGCAGTTGTTTTTGTTCTACCAGAACAGACACAAACTGACTGGCTTCGGCAATGGTTTTTTCCATCACTTCTATCAATCTAGAAATATCCACCCCCATCTCAATAAACTCGTGCCGTAAAGCCGCAATAGCATGCGCATTGAGATTATGTTTTAAAAACAACACCTGATCCTGAAACGCCGCCAAAACCGGATGCATACGCGATTCGGCTATCTGTAATGCCTTTAACAAACGCCCATATTGTTGACGGGATTTTTTCAGTTGCTGCTGACTGCGCGCTTTTAGGGATCGACTGCTATACAACGCCAACTCGCCTTCCCACTCGGCAAACAATGCGTTGCTAACGTCTTCAATGGCTTGAATACGCTGTCCGACCTGGTCGGCTTTATTGCGACAAATATCGTAACGTTTTTTTAATTGTTGATAACGTAGTTCTAACGGACTGTCGTCATGCCTGGCAACGCTTTTGAATTTTTCCAGCGCATCGATAAATTGATCGCGACTATCTTTTAAACTTTCACAGGCCTGATCGACCTGAATCACCACAATGTCGCGTTTATGATGACCCAGCAAAGACTCTCGGCTTTGGTAATAAGCATTGCGCAAGGGTTTGTTAAGTATAGCTTTGATGAATTTGATCATGCCAGAGTTAAAAATCGGTCTTTATTCATAAGGGTTATTTTAAAGCATGCAGATTCAGTAATCTTTAAAAAACCGGCATCCAGAATATTTAGCTGCTGTAAATCATGCAAAGAACTATCTTCGTCAAGCGGACAGGATTTAACCAACAACAGCTCATTGGCAGCCACCTGCCCTGCTAACCAAGCCGCTAAACTATCGGAGGTAATCTCCCAATTAGCAGCGATACCGGCATTATCCAGCTCTTGAATATCGGGCGACCAAATAGCTGGTTTGGTGATTTGACAAGGTTTTGATGCTCGATCAAATATGGCAAAATCAGGTTTCAGGCTGTTAAACAACAGCGCCATTTGCTGCATTGCCAAAATAGCCATCCGATGAGCAGCTATATCATCAAACCCCCAGTCTTTTTGCGCATGCCGCACCTGATCGGCAAACACACCACCACCAGGTACGATCAACACTTTACCGGGATAATGCGCAATCCTGTCAAGGCATCTCGGTAGCACGCCTGCGGAAAGCAAACTACCACCCAGTTTAATCACGGTAATCACTGCTGAAATTGTTCCAGCAATTGTAATAATGCAGCGGCTTTATCATAGCATTCCTGGTATTCAGCCGCCTCATCGGAATCATTGACTATACCGCCCCCCACCCAAAAGCGAATGCTGCCATGATTATGTATCAAAGTGCGAATGGCAATATTGGTATCCATATTGCCATCAAAACCGATATAACCCATGGCGCCACAATAAACCCCGCGTCTATCAGGCTCTAATTCTTCAATGACTTCCATGGCACGAATTTTAGGCGCGCCGGTAATCGAGCCACCGGGAAAGCAACTTCTAAGCAAATCCAAAGCATGCTGATCATCTGCCAGCTCACCTGTCACGGTGCTGACTAAATGGTGCACCGTTGCGTAACTTTCCACCGCAAATAATGTAGGCACCCTAACCGAGCCTTCTTTACAACTTTTGCTGATGTCGTTACGCAGCAGATCAACTATCATCACATTTTCTGCTCTATCTTTAGTGCTGGCGGATAAGGCCATGATTTGTTTTTGATCTTCAATGGCCAACGCTTTTCTAGCACGGGTGCCTTTAATCGGCTTGGTTTCCACCTTGCCATGTGTGACCTTCAAGAAGCGCTCCGGAGAGGAGCTCAACACTTGCACATCCGGCAAATTCATATAGCTACTAAAGGGGGCGGCATTAATCTTGCGCAATACCTGATAAGCAAACCAGGGATTACCTTGGCAAGGACTGACAAATCGTTGAGTAAGATTGACCTGATAACAGTCGCCTTCTTTTAAATAATGCTTAATTTTTTTTAAAGCCTGGCCGTAGCTTTGCCGCGTCATATTGGATTGCGGAGCAGATTGGACGCTAAAGTTATTGATGGCTTGTTTATCGGGCAAAGCACTAAATTGCTTAAATAAACTAGTTTTAAGTCCTTCAGGGATATCGTAACCCACCAGAAAACTTTGCTGTTTTTTGTGATCCACCACCACCGCCCAGCGATAAATACCCACAGCCATATCGGGCAGATTTTCAGTATCTTTGGCGATTACCGGTATTTTTTCAATACGGCGCGCTAAGTCATAGGCAAAATATCCCATGGCACCGCCATTAAACGGCAAATCGTCAATAGTGGGTAAAGTGGGCCCCAGATACTGTTTGAGCAACAAAAAGGGATCAAGCCTACTTGTAGTTTGACCTTGTGCATTATTGATGACAGTAATATCACCCCGGGTTTCCAAGGTACACACCGGCCCATAAGCCATAATGTCAAACCGCCCCTGCTGACTTGCCGGAAAGGCGCTATCCAGAAAAATCGCCCACGGCTGACTGGCACAAGCCGCAAATAATACGGCGCTATCCTCGAAATATGGCAATACTTGTTGAGTTACTTTGATAGGCATTAAATGATGTGATCAGGCAACATTGAGCCTGCCTGAAGGAAAGTTGGCTATGCGCACATTATACCAGCGGAAGAAACCACAAAGGCGGAGTAATCTAAAGTGTTTATGACCCAAGCAGTCTCGTCAGCGTGCACTATCGATGCCAGCTGATTAAAAAATCCTGGGCAATTTCCCAAAAAAATACCTGCGTTGCGCGTTTTTTATAACGCACATCATGTTTTGACTACGGACGCCAGTTGCGCCATGTTCTTTTATGTTATTGAATATATACGACATTACTGCCTGAATATTCAACTGCCTAGTTTGAGAGTTTAATCTTTAAAGCACCGCAAAGCACTGCGCGATGGACAAAGTATATGCGATCAAATCCTTAGCGCACGTCAACCAACGGGTCTTCAATGATTTCCACGGTTTTTACAAAAAACACTGCGTTCAAAAATGTTTCCGTACCATTATCCCAGCGCACGGTGACGTAAAAGTCTCGACTATTAAACCCGACAGTCTTTAGCATGATGATTTGACCTATCGAAAGCCTGGTTACATCAGGCAGTACATCATCGCAAATAGGCCTGACCAGGCTTCCTAATTTGATTTTCGAGCCGAACATAGTTATCTCCTAAGAGGGTTATCTGGCAGCGTAAACCTATATAGCGGTCAACTTACAAAGGTCCGCCAAAGCACTAATGATCAGCAAGGCCTTAGATTGACTTTATCAGATGAATTGTCAACTTAGCTTTACAAGCCACTAAATTAATTAACAAATATCAGGTTTTTGCTAGGATTATTTACCTAAGCTTTAAGCGGCCTAAAATCCAGGTCATGTGCATGATGCATAACTAAGGAAGCGCTGAACCGCTCACAGTCACATCTTCTGCAAGAAGAACGAATCGGTTTAACCAGCACTTCCTCAACATACAAGCATCAGGTTAGTATGTTGGTTTAAGCGCGTTTGCGTAAACGGAAGCCAATACCGGCAATCGCTGAACCAAATAACCAAACAGAGGCAGGTAATGGCACGCTTGATATAGTCAGACTTGATAACTCACCTGCAGCGCGAAAATCCTCAATACCGTTAGTGACTTTTTGTAACTGAAACCCTAGAAAAATAGGATTAGCCGAAAAAATATCCGCATAGTTAAGCGGCGTGTTTGGATCAATGACGAAAGTGTCTTTATCAAAAAGGGCTATCATCGAAAACTCGGTGCCTTGCGTTAACTCATCTGTCACTGAATCAAACTGAACGTCAGCAGAGCTACCGCTCAAAGCGACAAAATCATAAATATCAGCAGTAACCAACCCAGTAAAACCGTTTCTATCGATTTCTGCCTCGGTAACCCCTAGATGATTGTCCCAAAAATTAAGTTCATCATGGGTAGATTCTGCGTGTTGATTACTAGCATCAACGGACGCTTGTGCGTTTTGCCAATAATCTAACTTTAGTACCCTGTTGGGATATGTCCCTTCTAATATAGAGCCATTCGGTTGCATCAAATTAAAAGTAAAACGGCTGGTAAAAGCTGCGCCAGATGAAATACTGCCGGCGACATTACTGAAATTTCCCGACAAATCCATCTGAACGGTTCCCGGATTCGTCTGAGACAACTGCGATAAATCTACAGTAGTTGCTGCATTAGCGCCCACGGTTGTCATACAAAGCGCTAACAATCCTATGGTTTTTTTCATGGTTTTTCCTTTTTGTAGTAATTAAAATTTTAGACTCAACGTATCAGCGTCAATTTGATGTTTTGTGTCTTGGTTATTTCTAATTGTGCGACTACTAACTCTCATCCTGCATATTCAAAGCCAAAATCACTAAACTGCACGGCGACACCCCAATGCTGCGTTAAGTCTTCAGTGCGGACAATTTGGCCTTCACAGCGCAAACGGCTGACCAAAGCGCCTATTTTCTCCAGCACAATGCAAAAACATAACGACTATCCGGTTTCGATAGCAGCCTGAGTGGTGAAATAAATGCCGGTGGTACTCAGGTTAACGGTTAAACCGGTGTCTTGAGCAAGCTCCACGCTGAAAACTGAAGCAAAGCGTTGGGCTGTAGGTTGGTCTTGAGTTTTGCTCACCTAGTACCCATCTTAAGTTTATGTTAAATAGAATAAAGTAATTTTCATCGCCGGGTAAGTTGTCGAAAGTAAATGATTTTTGTTAACTAAAGTTAATAGCGCGCGATCTTATTAGCTAATTTTAAGTTAGCCCGCGCTGTTGTAACGCAAGCGTTAATTCAACACGGTTAGCCACTTTCAGTTTGCTGTAAATCCGGTTGAGATAAACCTTTACAGTACCTTCGCTCAAACACAATTGTTCGCCTGCATCCTTGTTGTTTAAACCTTTAGCTATCAACGCCGCCAATTCAAGTTCACGCGTAGTCAGCATCTGCGCCATCAATGAGGCTGCAGATTGTTGACGCAGTATTTTTTCCAGCGCCAGATTAACGGATTTCCTTTCCAGCCAGTCGCCGCCAGCTTGAACTTTATGCAGGCATTGCAAAATCAAATGTGGCCCCATGCTTTTCAACAGAACACCGCGTACACCTAAGCGGATGGCTTCGCACAGTTGGTCTTCGTCAATACTGATGGCAAATAAAATCACTCTAACGGATAAGTTGTTTTGGGAAATTTCTTTGATGATACTTAAGGTGTCTTTGCCGGGTAAATCAATGTCTACCAACAATATCTGCGGCTGATGCTCTTTAACTGCCCTCAGGGTGTCGTGTCCGTTGTCGCAAGCTTCTAAAACACAAAAAGCGGTTTCTGCAGCCAGAATGGATTCAATGCCTATAAGTGTGACGGGGTGGCCGTCGGCAATGACGATGCCGAAGAGGTCTTTGCTGGTTTTCATTTTTTAATTCAAATCCATTCAGGGCACTACCAAAGCGCGATTAAACAACAAAACTTTTGCAGAAGATGAGGCAACCTTACCAGAGCATTTGTCAACTTAGCTTTACAGTTTGATAATTTTTTCCTATTGTATGTATGGCTGTTGCTATTCAGCCATGCGCCAATCCTTTAAATTCTTATCTGTTCTTTAATGCCTCAATTCAAATTTGCCGATTATGTCCGTAAGCGTGCGGAAGCGCTAGACATGAGTATGTCAGAGCTAGCGCGCCAATCGGGTATTTCGCGACAGGCTTTGTATGGGGTATTGGATGGTTCGACCGGACAAGCGAAAATTTCCACGTTGATTTCGCTGGCGCGGGCTTTACAGGTACATCCTGTGGTGTTGTTTCGGCATATGCTACATCAATTTGAGTTACCAAAATTCTCTACCACTGGCGCAAAATATCAGTTTGATGCCAGTGGTTTTGTCACCGAAACTATGCCGGATAATACCACCGTGTTAATTGGCCAATCTTTTTGTAAAACCTGGGAGATTCAAAATATTGGCCATCGGGTTTGGCAAAATCGCCAGTTGGTTTGTGTTGATGAACCGATAGAATCGATAGCTATCACGCAAGGGATAGCCTTGCCGATGGCTTGCCGGCAGCTTATACCCGATCAAAAATGCATCGATATTCCAGAAACCTTACCAGGCGATACTGTATTGCTGTCTGTACAATTTACCGCGCCCAATTATCCTTGCAGTGTAATCTCCTATTGGAAAATGACAGACGAAACTGGCGACATTTGTTTTCCGGAGACGGAAGGATTGTCGTGTCTAGTGCGTGTCGTTTCTCTGTAAGCGGCTTCAATTTATGCGATACGGCTATCTGGCTTTTGCTTGTTTGATTAAATCGGCAATAGCTGGTGACGTAGTAGATGACAGACTGGAACCCGTGGTTGTCAGCGAACAAGTGTCGGCTGCCTATTTCAGCGATGAATCTAATAGCGCTACCCGTATGTTTGTACCTTTACTAGACACGCCCTATTCGGTCGGTATCGTCGATCAGGCATTGTTGCAGGATAGTTTGAGTTACCGATTGGAAGATATTGCCCAGTTCGTCAGCGGCGTGCAAGCCAGTTCAGCGGACTCCGGCTTTAATACCGATTTACGCATACGCGGCTTTACCACTGCCGGCAGCGCTTATCTGGATGGCGTGTTGGATAATCAGCGGTTTCAGGTGCGAGATATTGCGTTGATTGAGCAAGTGGATATTTTAAAAGGTCATTCCTCTGTACTGTATGGCTCCGGCTCACCCGGTGGTACGGTTAATTATGTCAGCAAAAAGCCGCAAGCTGTTGCTACCCATCAGTTTACTTACGCCACCGGCAGTTATGATTTCAATCGTTTGGTGGCCGATAGCACTGGCCCCCTAAATGCCGATAAAACCTTGCTGTATCGAGTAATAGCCACTGGACAACTCAGTAATAGTCAAATGGAAAATGTCAGTAACGACAGAGCGACGATTGCGCCGTCTTTAACCTGGCTGTATGCCGACGGCGGCACGTTGAATCTAGGATTTGAATACGGCTATCAAGATCAACCCTATCGGTTTGACAATCTCTACACACAAAATCAGGTGGTATTTGATCAATCCTATGTTGATCCCAGGGCAAGATCAGATAGGCATTATTGGCGCTTTAGCACCGCACTTGATCAGCAACTTTCCAAAATCTGGTCGTTGCACTTTGCCAGTCATTATTTTCATGTCGAGCGCGACGATGTGTTGTTGGGGTTTTATACCTTCGCCACCCCTGGCACGGTCAGCGGCTATTACCGCGACATTCATGACCATTATGATCAATACAGCCTGCGCGGCGAAGTACATGGGGAATTTCAGGCGCTGGGCATGCATCATTGGATCAGTGGCGTGGAACGTAATAATGCGGATGATAGCTTACACAGCCAGCGGCGAATTGGCGGCTTTAGCTTGAATGTGTTTAAGCCAAACTTTGATCATTCCTTGCCTAGCACCACTCGACTGGATACCGGCTTTCGACAAACCGAGTACGGCTTTTATAGCAATGACGCCATCGATTTGAATCGCTATTGGCATATTTCGGCTGGTTTGCGTTATAGCCTGTTTGATCGTGACAGCAGTCAAAACGATGTTTTGAATAGCCTCAATCAACAAGGCGCTATGACATATAGTGTAAGCGCCCTTAAATCC
>NZ_LUUI01000104.1 GCF_001644015.1 Methylomonas lenta | reverse complement strand
GGCTCAAGGCTCAAGGCTCGCCCGGGACTGATCTTTTTGCCTTTCGTCTTTTGCCTTTTATCTATCTATCTATCAAACCAGCTTTGCAGGATCAACTGGGCTGCAAGTTGATCCTGGACGGCCCATAGTTTACCAGCACTGACTTTCAGATCATCATATAACAATTGTTTTGCGGCAAAGGTAGTTAGGGCTTCATCAATTTGATGCACCGGCAGGTTATAGCGGCCGTTGAGTTGGCGACAAAACTTTTGCATGCGCGGGGTAATGATGTTGTCCGAGCCGTCCTGTTGTCGGGAAATGCCCACTACCAAACCTATTGGACGCCATTCTGTAATGAGTTTGCCTATGATAATCCAGTCAGGCACCTGGTTAAGGGATCGTATGGTTTGCAAAGGGCTGGCAATACCCGTGTCGGCGTAGCCTACGGCAACGCCGATTTTTTTGTTGCCAAAATCAAAACCTAAGTAAGCGTCGCTGCTAAGTTTGGCCGCCAGCGGATCAGGTTTAGCCATGACCGGCAGAAGTCGTCAAGCGGTTGATGTCGATGCCCAGTTGGCCGGCTGCAGCATTCCAGCGTTGATTGATTGGGGTTTCATACAAAATAGCTTCACCGCACGGTGTATTCAGCCAGGCGTTTTCGACTATTTCCTTTTCGAGTTGGCCGCTGCCCCAGCCGGCATAACCTAGTGCAATCAGGTAATGGGCGGGTCCCTGGCCTTTGGCAATGGCTTCAAGTATATCGCGTGAGCTGGTCAGGTTGATGTTTTCCGCTGTGGGGATGCTGGAGTCCCACAGTTGTTCGCAGGGGCTGTGAATTACAAAGCCACGTTCCTGCTGTACAGGGCCACCGGCAAAAACGGTGGTATCCAAAACATTGTCTAATTCGGTTTGAATGCCCATTTGTTCAAAAATATCTTTCAATTTCATGCCAGAGGGTCGGTTGATGACGATACCTAAAGCACCTTCTTGATTGTGCTGGCACAAGTAAGTCACCGTATGGAAAAAATGCGGATCGAACAGGCCGGGCATGGCGATCAAAAATTGGTTATTGAGATAAGTGCTGTTGGTCATAACTATGCTGAGTTGGCTAGCGGGCGGTCATGCCGGTTTCGTCTGAAAACTTCCAGACTCGGGTAACGACTAAAACGTTCACTTCTTTGAGTAATTCTACCGGTAATTCTGCAAACGGTGCGCTCATTTTAACGATATGTTTAGCAGCTTCGTCCAATGCCGGATTGCCAGACGACCTGACAATACGCATGCTGTAAATGCTGCCATCGGCGTTGATGCCAACATCCATGGTCAAGGTTTGCGAGGCGCCACTTTTGCTGGCGGCGGTAGGGTAATTTAGATTGCCGGTGCGTTCGACTTTATCTTCCCAGTCTTTAACATATTGTGCTGCCAAGTATTTATGAGTGCTGACGGATTTGACGAATTTGATTTTGCTTTGTTCAGTGCTGGGGCGAGTATTACGTATTTTTTCGCCTAACTGGGCGATTTGTTGTTGCAAGTCTTCGGCAGTCAGCTTGGGTCTTTCGGCTGTATTTTCCTCTTCAATGTTTTCATCAACAGGTTTTATGGGCGTGGCAATTTTTACCGGCGCATTAGTTTGCGTCAGGATTTTTTGTGGAGTTTGTTTTTTCTGTTGCGGTGCGGGAATTTTTTGTGGCTCAACTTTGGCTATCGGCGTGGGAGGCGTTTGCGGTGTTGGCAGGCTTTGTTTCAACGGTTCGGGCTTTTGATTGTCTTCACCTGCACCGAGTTGGTGGTCAGGCGCTAAATATTTGGCTTGTTTCGGGGCTTTTTTTAGCGGTGCATGCGATAAGGTTATTTCTATTGATTTATTGATTTTAGGTGGCTGCGGCGCTTTGAAATTTATGCCTAGTAAAATCGCGACATGCACCACCGCAGCCAGAAACACCGCTAATAGCAGTGAGTCGTCGTTGGAGAGGGGTGAGGCCGTCAGTGGAGTGTCTTGCATATTATTTTTTGGCTTTTGATTTCAGCTGGCCCTGGATATGGTCCATCAATTGACCGCTGATGTTGATGCCAAATTGTTTGTCCAGTTCTTGCACGCAGGTTGGGCTGGTAACGTTGACTTCTGTCAGATAATCGCCAATCACATCCAAGCCGACGAATACCAAGCCTTTTTCGCGCAGGGTAGGGCCAACTTGTTCGGCGATCCAGCGATCACGCTCACTTAATTCTCGGCCTTCGCCACGACCGCCGGCTGCCAAATTGCCGCGAGTTTCGCCGCTGGCAGGAATTCTGGCCAGGCAGTAGGGAACAGGTTCGCCATTAACCATCAGAATACGCTTGTCGCCATCTACGACAGCGGGTAGATATTTTTGCGCCATGATGTAACGCGAGGCGTGCTCGGTCATGGTTTCCAGAATTACGCTGATGTTGGGGTCGTTTTCTCGCACATGGAAGATCGAGGCGCCGCCCATGCCGTCCAGTGGCTTAAGTATGATTTCATGATGTTGTTTTAAAAAGTGGCGAATTTTCAGGGGATCGCGGGCAACCAGGGTATCTGTACAACATTGTGGAAACCAAGCTGTGTACATTTTTTCATTGGCGTCGCGGAGGGATTGCGGTTTGTTGATGACATAAACCCCTTGGCGCTCAGCTTGCTCCAGCATATAGGTGGCGTAAATATATTCTTGGTTGAAGGGCGGGTCCTTACGCATGATAACGACATCCAATTCAGCCAAAGCGATTTGTTGTTCGCCGATAAAGCGGTGCCATTGTTGTGGATTGCGTTCAACTTCCAGTGTTCGGGTGCGGGCATAGGTTTGGCCGTTGCTAGAAAACAGGTCGCCCAATTCAATATAATGTAGCTCCCAGTTGCGTGCCTGCGCTTCCAGCAGCATGGCGAAACTGGTATCTTTTTTGATGTTGATCTGGTCGATGGGGTCCATGACCATGCCGAATTTAAGAGTCATTAAAGTCCTGTTTTTAAGTGAATTTGAGTCGTGATTGCAAAATTCTACCAAATTTATTTTTCACGTGGTGGTTTACCGATAAAAGAATTTTTGGTATAAAGCTCGGCTATTTTGAATAAAAGCTCGCATTGAGGTAGTCATGTCCAGAGTATGCCAAGTAACAGGTAAACGTCCCGTCAGCGGGCACAACGTTTCACACGCAATGAACAGAACCAAAAGACGTTTCACTCCAAATCTGCATCATCACAGATTTTGGGTGGAAAGCGAAAACCGTTGGGTTCGCCTTAGGGTGTCTTCCAAAGGTATGCGCATTATCGACAAAAACGGTATTGATGCTGTTTTGTCTGACATGCGTAGCCGCGGCGAAAAATTTTAAGGAGATTGAAAAATGCGTGACAAAATTAAATTAGTGTCTAGTGAAGGCACAGGTCATTTTTACACCACCACCAAAAATAAAAAAACCATGCCTGAAAAAATGGAGATCAAAAAGTTTGATCCTGTTGTACGCAGACATGTGATGTACAAAGAAGCCAAAATCAAATAAGTCGTTTTTAAGGCTTTCAAAACGGTAGCTGGTTAAGCATTCTGCTTTAAACCAGCTGCCGTTTCAGTTACTTTTCAATTTATCCAGCTCTAGCTTTGCTGATTCGAGTTGCCTGGCTAATGACGAACATTTAAGCTCCAAAGTCATATTTTCAGATTCCAGTTTTTTGCATTTTGCTTTCAGTTGCTGCAAAACCTGACTGAATTCAGTTGCTTGATCTTCTGTTTGTGGCATGGTCTCAAGCTGAAGGCTGGTATTTTCCTTGCTCGGTTCGGAAAAGTTGCCTGTTTCAGTGCCATCATCAATATTAAATGATGCGGGTTCGGCTTTGAGTTGATCCGGCGTCATACGGTCTATACCGCCCTTCAAAATCAAAGCGTTAAATTTGTGTTGTAGCAATATAAAGGCTGCCGATTCGCTGATTCTGCCGTCCTTACAAACCAAAATAATCGGATGACTTTTATTTAAGGTTTTTAGGTACATGCGCATAGAAAAAAACGGTACGTTAATGCTGCGGGCAAGATGGCTTTTTTTAAATTCATCCGGGCTGCGTACATCGACTAGTTCTGCATCTGCGCTGAGAAGATCGTGTAGTTCGTCAAAGTTGATGTATTTCAAGGTTGGTTGTTTGATCAATTCTATGAATTGCTCTTTACCTAATCTGAGCAAGCACATATCTGTAACAGCGGTTATTGAAACAGTTCTGGGTATACCGGAAATGAGGGCGTCTTCACCAAAAGTATCAAGATCGCTTATTTGCGCCAGTTTGATTTCTTTAGCGGTCGGGGACGGTCTGCGGCTGATGATTGCGCGGCCTTTTTTAACAATGTAGTAATAGTCGCCAGGTTCGTCCTGACGAATAATAATGTCGCCGGCATTAAAGCGAATTTGCTGCAAGCTGATCAGAATTTTTTGCAAATTGGCTGGCGGAAGTGCCCTGAATATGGGGGACTTCAATAATGTAGTCATCCAGTCGTCACTATCTGCTACTTCTTCGAACATCATCGTGCTTTCATTCTCTTCGTAGGATGTTTCCTGAACCATCTTCATCATAGCAGTATTTAGACGCAAAAACTGAATTCTACTGTCGCATACTGCGTCGACTTTTCGAGGTATTTGGTGGGCAATGGCAAAGCGAGCGGAATCACTGCCGGCCTTAATGTTTTGTATTTTAAACGATTCAGTTTGCAGGTTAATTGAACCATTTAGCAGATAATACAAATCGCTATTTTTGTCGCCACGCTTGAAAAGATATTGCCCCTGTTCAGCGCTTTCGATATCTATTTGCGCACACAAACGGGCGAATAGATTGGATGGCAAGGTTGATAAAGGAATCAATTGCCGGATGGTGCGAGCTAGTTCGGAATGGGTGTCGACGGGCATGACATTATGCAGAATCTAAGTACGTGGGATGGCTGGCAGAAACAGCGAATATCATAATCGATTATGGTTTAATATTTTGTTGGAAACATTTTTTTGACCGGATTGTCCATGCTGATGACTCAACTGTTGGAAAAAACATTATGATCAACAAAACCCAAATCCTGCTGATTTTCTTATTAGGCATAACCCAGTTACAAGCCCAAGCTGCATTACCGATGCAGGTTGACGGTGAAAGCTTGCCATCACTGGCGCCCATGCTGGAACACAGTATGCCCGCAGTGGTAAATATTTCGACCTCCACCAATATTCGTATGCAGGAAAATCCGCTGATGAACGACCCGGTGTTTCGGCATTTTTTTAATATGCCCAACAAACAGCGTCAGCAACAACGAAACAGTCTGGGTTCGGGGGTGATCATTGATAAAGATGAAGGCTATATCCTGACCAATAATCATGTTATCGACAAAGCTGACAAAATTACCGTCACTCTCAGTGATGGTCGGCAATTAAATGCCAAATTACTGGGTACTGATCCTGAAGCCGATGTGGCGGTGATTCAAATACCGGCTGATAATTTAATGGCGCTGAAAATTGCCGATTCTAATCAATTAAAAGTCGGTGATTTTGTGGTGGCGATTGGTAATCCGTTCGGATTGGGACAAACCGTGACATCGGGTATTGTCAGTGCCTTGGGCCGTTCTGGTCTCGGTATTGAAGGTTACGAGGACTTTATTCAAACCGATGCGTCTATCAATCCTGGTAATTCCGGTGGCGCCTTGGTGAATTTGCGCGGCGAATTTGTTGGTATGAATACTGCAATTTTGGCACCTAGCGGTGGTAATGTCGGTATCGGCTTTGCAATACCATCTAATATGGCTATCAAATTGATGCAGTCCTTGGTAGAGCATGGTGAAGTAAGGCGTGGTTTATTGGGCGTAATTACGCAGGATTTAACCCCTGAACTAGTGAAAGCGTTTGATTTAAAAAGCCAACAAGGGGCTGCGGTTAGTCAGGTTGAAGCAGGTTCGCCTGCCGAAAAAGCCGGTATAGAGCCTGGGGACATCATAGTCGCAGTCAATGGTCTATCCATTAAAAACGGCAGTAGCCAAATTCGAACAGCCATCAGCTTATTGCAGGTTGGTGATACGGCTAATCTGGAAATTATGCGTGGCGAAGAACGTTTAAGCTTGCAAGCTACCATAGGCAAACCAAAACGTCCGGAAATTGCCGGTGATAAATTACACCCAACCTTGAAGCACACTACCTTGAGTGCAACGCCTCAAAATCAGATAGAAGGCGTATTGCTGGAAAAAATCGAAACTCATTCTTATGCTTGGAAAACCGGATTACGGCCAGGGGATATCATCATCAGTGCCAACCGCTATAGAGTCAGAAATTTGGACGAATTGAAACAGGTGATCAATCCACGTACAGCCTTGTTGATCAATGTGCAGCGAGGTGGCGAAGGATTTTTTGTGGTGCTGCAATAGTCTTGATTTTCGTCACGGAGTTCACGAAGACTAAAGTTTTTACCTTGTAAATTCTTCGTGAACTCCAGTTTTTTCCTGTATTAACTGTTTAGGCCAGCATGGATTTCAGTTGCGCCAAGCTGGCCTTTCCCCGTTGTTTGATTTCTTCCGGCGCTAGCTGTTTTTTATTGGCCCATTCCAAATCCTCTTCCGGTAATTCGCTTAGAAAGCGGCTAGGTTCGGATTCATTAATCTCGCCATAGCGTTTGCGATGGGTGCAATAGCTAAACGTCAGGGTTTTTTGTGCCCGGGTAATGCCGACATAGGCCAGTCGGCGTTCTTCCTCGATATTGTCGGTTTCGATGCTGTTTTGATGCGGGAGTAGGTTTTCTTCCATGCCGATTAAAAATACGTGAGGAAACTCTAGTCCTTTGGCGGCATGTAGTGTCATCAAGCTGACCTGATCGTTAACTTCCTGTTCCTGGTTGCGTTCGAGAATATCCAGTAGCATGACTTTAGCGATTATATCTGCCAAGGATTTTTCTTCTCCTTGCTCATTACTGGCGAGGCGCTGCAACCATTCTACGAGTTCGTAAACGTTACTCATACGGCGTTCGGCAGCGGCCGGAGTTTTGCTGTTTTCTTGCAACCATTGCTGGTAATTGATCTGCTCAAGCATCAGATAAATCGATTTAAATGCATCTTCTTGCTCGATTTTTTGCGCAGTATTGTTAATCCAGTCGCAAAACTGACGTAAGCGCTGCACCGACTTATCCGACAATCGCTGTTGTAAGCCTAGTTCGGAACAAGCATCAAACAGGCTAATGTGGCGCTCGTTGGCATAGTCCCCCAGTTTTTCCAGGGTGGAAGGACCAATTTCACGGCGTGGGGTGTTGATAATACGCAGAAACGCGGCATCGTCAGTCGGATTGACCATTAAACGCAAATACGCCAGCACATCCTTGATTTCAGCGTAAGAAAAAAACGAAGCGCTGCCGCTGATGAAATACGGCACGTTGTTCTCACGCAATTCGCGTTCGAATAAGCGCGACTGGTGATTGCCGCGATACAAAATTGCATAATCCCCATAGCTGCCACCTTGCTTGAAGCGGTGGTGCACAATTTCTGCGGCAATCTGTTTGGCTTCGGCCTGGTCGGTTTTGTGGCTCAGCACCCGTAAAGGGTCGCCGTAACCAAGGTCGCTCCAGAGTCTTTTTTCAAACGTGTGTGGGTTGTTGGCAATAAGCTGATTGGCTACCTTTAAAATACGACCGGCAGAACGATAGTTCTGTTCGAGTTTGATGACCTGTAGCCGACTGTAATCTTTTTGCAGCTGACTGAGGTTTTCCGGCTGTGCGCCGCGCCAGGCGTAAATTGACTGGTCGTCGTCACCTACCACGGTGAACCGTCCCAGGTTGCCTGCCAGCAGGCGTACTAGCTGATATTGCGTGATGTTGGTGTCTTGATATTCGTCAACCAGCAGATAGCGGATTTTGTTTTGCCATTTTTCCAACACGGCAGGATGCTGTTGAAATAGTAAAACCGGGAGCAGAATCAGATCATCGAAATCGGCGGCATTGTAGGCTTTTAGGCTACGGTTATAAGCATCGTACAAAATGGCCGCCGCTAAATTATCAGCTTCGGCTTGTTTAGTTGCCTGTTCCGGCGTAACAAAGGCATTTTTCCATTGGCCGATTTGTCGGTTGTAGTTATCGACCAGATCAATGTCGCAGTCCTTGATGCCATGGCTGATCAAGTTGCGTAACAAGGTCAGTCTGTCTTGTTCGTCAAATAGAGTGATTGCCGATTTATAGCCCAGCGTTTTATGTTCAGTACGTATTATGTCCAATCCCAGCGAGTGAAAAGTCGATACTCTGAGGCCGCGACTTTGCTTGTCATCCAGCAAGCGACTCACCCGGCTTTTCATTTCCCGCGCGGCTTTGTTGGTAAACGTTACCGCTGCAATATGCCGGGCTGGCAAGCCTTGTTGCACAAGATAAGCGATTTTTTCAGTAATCACCCGGGTTTTGCCGCTACCAGCGCCGGCAAGCACCAGTAAAGGATGATCTATGATTTTTACAGCAGCTTGTTGTTGTGGGTTAAGTTTGGGAGGCATTCAAAATTGTTCAGACGGAATAAGTGCTGCCTGCATAGCCTTACGGATGAAGAGTGTGCTTTGAGCAGCCAAGCAACATGTTGTTGATCTATTATACGCGACCCAAGATAAGTGAGTGTGCCGAAACGCTAGCCGAACAATGGCGGTTTGTGAGTTAATCTGAAACTAATGCTAGCTAACGTGTAATTGCCAAAAACCGCTAGCACGCTAAAAGCCTGCTAGCGGTTTATAGATTGAGTGTTAACGCTGTTAGAGGCTTTGAATCAGGTAATGACTGTGGGTTCAGTTCTGCCTGTGCGTTTTTTTACTTCGCACAGTAGTTCGGCAATATCGACCAATTCAGTCAATGCGATTTGCGCGTCTTGCTTGAGTTTGCTGGTATCGCGTTCGTAGCGTTCGACATAAATACGTAAGGTGGCGCCTACGGTACCGGTGCCGGATAATCGAAACACGATACGTGAGCCGTTAGTAAAGCCAATGCGAATGCCTTGGTTGTTGCTGACACTGTTATCGACAGGATCGGTGTAACTGAACTCATCAGCATATTTGACGGTGTAATCGCCCCAGCTGTTACCTGGCAAACTGCTAAGTTGGTTGCGTAAATGCTCGACGATACCATTGGCAATGTCCGAATCTACGGCTTCATAATCATGCCGGCAGTAAATGTCGCGACCGTATGTTTGCCAGTGCTCGTGCACAATATCTTCGACAGACTGGCGTTTTCTGGCGATCAAATTCAACCAAAACAATACCGCCCACAAGCCGTCTTTTTCCCGCACATGGTTGGAGCCGGAACCAAAACTTTCTTCGCCGCATAGAGTGATTTTGCCGGCATCCAGTAAATTCCCGAAAAATTTCCATCCGGTAGGGGTTTCGTAACAAGGCAGGCCGAGTTTGTCGGCTACGCGATCCACCGCTTGGCTGGTAGGCATTGAGCGGGCCACACCACTGATGCCTTTGGCATAAGCCGGGATGGTGCGAGCATTGGCAGCCATGATGGCCAGGCTGTCGCTAGGCGTGACAAAAATATGAGCACCCATAACCATATTGCGATCGCCATCTCCATCGGATGCCGCTCCAAAGGTAGGCGGATTGTTACCCAGCATAATTTCAGTTAATTCGTGCGCATGCGCCATGTTGGGGTCAGGGTGGCCGCCGCCGAAATCTTCCAGTGGGATGGCGTTGAATACCGAACCTGGTGTCGCGCCAAGTACGTCCTCAAGAATATGGGTAGCATAAGGGCCTGTGATGGCATGCATGGCGTCAAATTTTAGTGTGATCAGTCCGGCGGCAATGCTTTGCTTAATCAAGTCGAAATCGAAAATTTTTGCCATTAACTCGGCATAATCGGCTACAGGATCAATCACGCGTATGTTTACGCCGCCAATTTGCATTTCGCCGACGTTATCCAGGTCAATGTCGTCGATTTCAGCGATAGGATAGCTGTTGATGGTTTTGGTGTTTTGATAAAGTGCATCAGTGAATTTTTCCGGAGCAGGGCCGCCATTACTGACGTTATATTTAATGCCGAAATCTTCGTCCGGGCCGCCCGGGTTATGGCTGGCAGAAAGCACTATGCCGCCGAAAGCGTGGTATTTACGGATAATATTAGAGGCTGCAGGTGTGGATAATAAGCCGCCTTGACCAATGATCAACTCGCCAAATCCATTGGCAGCCGCCATCTTGATAATGGTTTGAATTGCCTGACGATTAAAATATCGTCCATCACCGCCTAAAACTAGAATTTTTCCCTGAAAATCGTCTAAACTATTGAAAATAGACTGAACGAAATTTTCCAGGTAGTGGGTTTGTTGAAAAACTTTAACTTTTTTGCGTAAACCCGAGGTGCCCGGTTTTTGATCATCATAGGGTGTAGTGTTGTGGGTTTTTATTTTTATTTGCATGATCTACCCTTAATGCGGCAATTGAAAGCCTTTAACTTACACCAAAATCTTAATCTTTAATAGACTTACAGGCAGACTGATTGGTATGAGACAGAAATTATTGTTACGCAATTTTTTGTTATGTTTTTATCTTGTTCCGGGCTTGAGTGCGGCTGATCCTGATGTTAGGGTGGTCATCGATACCCAAACCAGAAATCTGGAGATTAAGAAAGGCGAAGAAACTCTGGAAGTATTGGAGCATGTGGTGATTGGTCGAAAAGGAGCTGGGGCTAAAGAGCATCGGGGTGATGATATAACCCCGTTAGGTGATTACCGGATCGGCTGGATCAATGAAAAAAGTGCTTTTCGTAAGTTCTTTGGCCTGACCTATCCTAATATCGAGCATGCTGAAAAGGCTTTAAAACGGGGTCAAATTGGTTCCTATACTTACGACAGCATTGCCAGAGCGCAGTTAACCGGGCAAATTCCGCCGCAGAATACTGATTTGGGCGGTCAAATTGGCATACATGGATTGGGTAGCGGTAGCTTAAGTGTACATGAGGTATTCGATTGGACGCATGGCTGTATTGCTTTAACAAACGAACAAATCGATCGTTTAAGTCTTTGGGTAGAGAAGGGAACCTTAGTCACTGTAAAATAATGTTGGTAAAATCCAAATAAATGTTGGAAAATTGTAATCGTATGTATTTTTTTAAACCACAATCAAGGGGAAAACCATGATGAAAGCTGTAAAATTATCTGCACTTGTTGCTGTTGCTGCTCTGGCCACTGGCTGCGCTAGCCAATCAGACTTCGACAAACTTAAAGCTGATGTTGATTCACTGAAACCACAAGTTTCTGCTGCTGCTGCTGACGCTGCTTCTGCTAAAGCTGCTGCTGCTGAAGCTTCTGCTAAAGCATCTGCTGCTGAATCAGCTGCTAACCGTGCTGCTCAATATGCTCAAGATACAAACAGCAAATTGGATCGCATGTTCAAAAGATCACAACACAAATAAGCTTATTTGCTGTTGTTGATTTAAAAGCCCGTGTGCCGAAAGGTACACGGGCTTTTTAATGTCTGTCAGTTTTGTGTTGTCTGAGCAGTGCTAGTGCTAGAGGCAGGGCGTTCATATACGGCAACAGGAATTCCAGTGGGTTTTTCTAGCGCCAACTTGAGAACTGAGCCTTTTATGACCGGCATTTGACCGCCGTTTGCTTGTTCAATCAAATTCAATGCGATATGTAGACGTTGTTCATAAGTAGCCGGTGATTCCTCCATTTCAGGATACACTTCCATGTAAAGAGTATCGTGGTACCAACCTAATTTGATTGACTGATTGACCAGATTAACCGTAGTACCAGTGGGAACCGTCGGGAAGAACTGCTCGATATCAGCAGGATACATCCGCATGCAGCCATGACTAACACGCATGCCAATCCCGAGAGTTTTTTGGGTGCTGTGAATTAAATAGCCAGGTATGCTTAAGCGAAAGGCAAATAAACCTAAAGGGTTGTCAGGGCCTGGCGGATAGTAGGGGTCGAGCACATCGCCTTCGGCTAAATGTTCGGCAATAATCGATTTTGGCGGTGTCCAGGAAGGATTTTCCATTTTGCCGGCAATTTTAGTTACGCCCAGCGGTGTTTTCCAGTCGACACGGCCAATACCGACAGCATAAGTGACAACTTGACTGGCATTTGGATAATAATAAATTCGCATTTCCGGCAAATTGACCACAATCCCTTTGCGTGGCGCATTAGGCAGGACAAAGCTGGTAGGAATACGCACAGGTGTGCCGGCACCTGGTAGCCAGCGATCTACCGTAGGATTTGCCAGCACAATTTCATCTTGCCCCAAATGGTGTGCCACAGCAATATCAATTAGCGTGTCTTCGTAGCGGGCATTCACATATTTGGCTTGATGTGGTGGGCTACCGACCACACCATCAGTCGGCCGGTCGGGCATAGGTAATGTTAATGCCGAAACATTGGAGATACTGGCAAGCACCAGCAGACTGGTTAGCAATAAATGTTTCATTGGGCAGGGTCCTCGGCAGTAAATAATTCGATTAGACGCGGAAAAAATTGGGCGAGTTCCGCGCTCATAATGGAAAAGTCGGCATCAAATTGCTCCACCTCGTCGATGGCGTCGATATCGGCGGCTTGATCTTGAATTAAATCCAGAAATTTCAAACGTTTGACGAACAGGCTTTCATCCAATACAAACGATAATCTGTCTGCCCAGCTCAATGCCAGTTTAATAACCTGTTTGCCAGTATCGAGGTGATTCTTTATTTCAGGCAAAGCCAAGTCGTGGCGTTTGCAGCGGATAATAGAGCCCTCTTCTTCAGGTGAGCGCAATTCACATTCGTCTTCAATCAGAATATCTTTGGGTGCATCATGATGCAATAACCAATGCGTCATAGTGTTAGCGGGTTTTATTGATGCGCCAATGGGGACGACAGGTAATGAGCCTAAGGCTTTACGCAAATTGCTGAGTAAATCTTCTGCTTTTTTTGCTGAGGCGGCATCAACGACTATCCAGCCGCCTTGGCTATCTATATAGGCATAGGTTTTGCGTGAAAATGAAAAAGCCCTGGGCAGTAATTCAAAAATGAGTTCATCTTTAATGCTGTTGCGCTCTTTGCTGGGCAATTTTCGAGCTTCACGCTCTTCGATTTCACTGATGCGTTCCTGCAGCATTTCGTTGATCACCGAGGCAGGAATTACTTTTTCTTCCTTTTTGGCGCAGATCATAAAAAAGCCATTATTGGCATGCACTAAGGTATCGGATGATTTTCCGAGTGGTGATGCCCAGCCGAAACTGAATTCATCCTGAGCGCCGCAGGGCCGAAATGGCTGTTGTTGCAGTTTTTGCTCCAAACTTTCGGAGGTTAATGTAAAAGGCTCGGTAAACCGATAAATGGCGAGATTTTTAAACCACATGCGTCAACTCAATCAAAACAGAGAATTATCGCAAATTTATCGATGGCATAGAACATTACAGCCAAAACCAGCGCATATTAGTTTTCACATGCGCTACATTCATATTTTTTATTTTTGGCTTATGCACATTTTACTAACTGAATTTAAAAATGAAATTTAGCTTGACATGTTAACTGCTTGATATGAGTGTAATATTTTTAAGTGCATGATTTGTATGGCTTAAAATTCATGATTAATGATTGTACATTTTAAGGTAAGCTCAGTAAAACCGGGAGGTTAGCTCAACTTTTGACATTTTATGCACAGAGTTATCCACAGATTTTGTGTATAACTGAATTTCTTAATTAAAATAGGTGCTTATCGTTCTATACGGAGATTGTGTTTAATTTCTGCCGCTAAGCTAACCCACATGCTATCGTGCTAGGTTTGTTAGAATGCTGCCAGGTTTGAAAATAACCAACTATTTCTATATCCACCACAAATTGGAGTGATCATGTCCACCATGGAAAATATCCTGCTCGGTATTCTGGTTGTTCTGCTACTGTTTTGGATGAGGCCTGGCATAAAAGCCACCATGGCTAGGAGTAAACAATCGCCAGCGGATTGGCAAAGCGTTGTGTTACCTATTGGACTGGTTATTTTGTTTGTACTTTTTTTAATTGCAATGGTTTGACATGAGAGAAGAAGACTACTTTGAAGAAGATGTGGACGACGAGGCAGAGCATTACGCTATCCGTCCGAATAAAACGCAGATAAAAAAGCAAATTGGAGTCGTTTTAGCCATGGCGGAAGAGATTTGCGAATTGGCACCGCCGCTAATAGCTGAATTGAATCTGCCGGACAACATTGAAGCAGCCTTACTGGATGCCGGAAAAATGGGCAACAATTCTGCCCGTAAGCGGCTGCTGAAATACATTACCTCGCAACTTAGAAACCTGGATACCGAGGCGGTGCAGGAAAAGTTGGCCCGCATGAAAAACAAAAGTGTGCATGCGGTTAGAGAGCACCATCAAGCCGAGCGTTGGCGCGATCAATTGTTGGCTGATACCAGTAATCAACAATTAACAGCATTCTTAAACGAATATCCCGATGCTGAAAGCCAGCATATACGACAATTACAGCGCAATGCGCAAAAAGAGCTCAAAGAAGAAAAGCCACCAAAATCTGCGCGATTGCTTTACAAATACTTGAAAGATTTGATTGCCGATCCATCTTATCAAACGGATTATGAAGTGATTGAGCCGGAAGCCGATGATGAGGACGAAGTATAGTAGCGGGTTACATTAGTTAGCCAAATTATGCATTTGCCGTAAAATCCAGCGTTGACGCTGTAATAAGTATGCGCTGGGGTGTGCCGCTTTAAGGCGGATCGGATTAGGCAGTGTGGCGGCTAGTAATGCTGCCTGGCTAGCTGAAAGTCGTTTGGCGGATATGCCGAAATAATGTTGGCTGGCGGCTTCGATGCCAAATAAATGATCACCGAATTCTGCAATATTCAAATACATTTCCAAAATTCTTGCCTTAGTCCACAGGCTTTCTATCAAAAATGTAAACCAGATTTCTAAAGCCTTACGGCCAAAATTTCGTGCAGGACTCAAAAACAAATTTTTGGCCACCTGCTGGCTGATAGTGCTGGCCCCGCGAAGCTTACCGCCGTGTTGGTATTGCTGGTAAGCTTTGTATATGGCGTCTATGTCAAAGCCGTGATGTTGATAAAAACGCTGGTCTTCAGAAGCAATCACCGCCGAATAAGCGTATTTTGAAATGCCTCGGCTATCAACCCAGTCTTGCTTGATAGGTTGAAAGGCTTTACCTTCTACTAAGTCATCGATATGTGTGTGCATCATAAATGCAGAAGTTGGGGCAGGCAGAAAGCGTAATGCGATCACAAGCAAGATTGAAATAATCAACAGCGTCAGGACGGAATAGGTCATAACACGCACTAAACGCTTGGATAATGAGGATATAGCTCGGTGATGCCTGTCAGATTGGCGATAACGCTTTGGGTGTCGATGAGTCTTCAAGTTGCGGATTTTGTTAAAAAATATGACTTAGTATCGCTTATTTAAGGCCGAAAACCGAATGCTAGATTTACCTGAAATAGGATATTGGCATATCCCATATTGAGGTGCGGCAAATAACATAGTGTTTAGAGTAAATAAGCTTTTATTTTTGTAAGTAAATGAAATATAGGTATTTTATATTTTGGCACACTCATTGCTATTAATATGTCAGGTGTCAGGGATTTTTAAGTTCTCTCCCCCGTGAACATGGATAATATAGATGCCAAGGAATAACCCGGATAATTGCAGAAGGAATCTGCTTTTATTCGGGCAAGGATGATTTAAACTCTCTATCGGAATGTTTGCTGATTTTAGCCAAGCATTTGGTTCCCAGCTGTTCATTCAATCATGTCAAGCCACTCAGGCATCAAGATTAACAGAGTCAACTACAGGGTGTATCATTAAGGCTTAATGATTTCTTCATCTGCCTGCTAGAAAAAACACACCATGTTCAAAATTTTATTTTTCATTGCTAGCTATCTTTATAGCATCAGTAGCTTTGCCGGTTCAACAGCTCAGGATTGGGCTAAGATTACCACACCCACTTTTAATTCAGTCTCACAAAGCATAGGTGACTATACCAATGGCTGCATCAGTGGTGCAGTGACTTTGCCTACATCAGGAAACGGTTACCAAGTCATGCGTTTATCGCGTAATCGTTTTTATGGGCATGCTGCACTGATTAACTATATCCAGAAATTAGGCCAAGTCGCAGCCGCTGAAAAATTGGGTACCGTATTAGTGGGTGATCTTGGACAGGCGCGAGGAGGGCCAACGATTAGTGGTCATCGCAGTCATCAAACCGGTCTGGATGTGGATATATGGTTTTTGCTGCCAAAACAATTAGATAATCGATTGCTGACCGCCAACGAGCGTGAAACGTGGAGTGCGACCTCGGTAGTGAATATGCGAACAGATGATGTGGATTATCAGCAATGGACCCAGGAGCATGAAGAAATGCTGCAGATCGCAGCTAGCCAGCCTGAAGTCGACAGGATTTTTGTTAATCCAAGTATTAAGCGTGAACTATGCGATCATAAAACCGCAGAATCCGCTGTATGGCTGCGAAAAATTCGCCCATGGTGGAAGCATGATGATCATTATCATGTGCGGCTGAAATGCCCTGACAATAACCCCAACTGTCAAGCTCAAGCGGCTTTGCCTGCAGGCGATGGTTGCGATGCCAGCTTGGCTTGGTGGTTTTCTGCCGAAGCCAAAACTCCGAGTAAACCAACTAAGCCTGCCCCACCTAAACCGCCATTACCTGCGCTATGCGAGCAGGTTTTGCTTCAGTGATATTCTCCGCTTATCCATTATTTGACGCTCCCGGCCAGCCTTGCCAGCAAGAATTGGCCGGAACAGAAAGTCCATCGCAGGGGCTAGGTCGTTTGCAATTGTGGAACAGCGGCCAGTAAAGTCTTGGTGTACTCATGCTGCGGCCGCAGCAACACTTGTTCGACCGCACCACGCTCGACGATCTTGCCTTGATACATCACCGCTACTTCGTCAGCCATTTCCGCCACTACGCCCAGATTGTGAGTAATCAGCAAATAACTCAAGCCCTGTTGTTTTTGCAGGTTTTTAAGTAGCTCAATAATTTGCGCTTGCACCGACACATCCAGCGCGCTAGTTGGCTCGTCACATATGATTAATTTAGGCTCTACTGCCAAAGCCCTTGCGATGCAAATCCGCTGGCGCTGACCGCCGGAAAATTCATGCGGATAACGCAATGCCGCCTCTACCGGCAAATCCACCTGCAATAACAACTCCGCAACTCGATTTTGCATCGCCTGTTTGGAAATCTCGGCTCGCAAGGCTCGTAAACCTTCGGCAATGATATCGCCCACCAACATTCTGGGATTCATGGCCGCAAACGGGTCCTGAAACACGATTTGCATCTCGGCACGTTGACGACGTAAGGTTTCGCCGCTTAGCTGGGTCATATCGACACCAGCAAACAACACTCGTCCCGCTTCCGCCGGGATTAAATTCAACAAACCTTTGCCCAAACTAGTTTTGCCGCAACCGGATTCGCCTACCAAGGCCAATGTGCTGCCGCTATGTAATTCAAAATCGACCCCGTCCACCGCCTTGATATGCCCGACCACCCGCTTGAAAATACCTTTACGAATCGGGTAATAGACTTTAAATTTTTCTACGCTCAACAAAGCCGATTTGGCTTGCTCTGGTCGGCCCATACAACTTTCCATCTTGGGCAGCGCTGCCAGTAATTTCAAGCTGTAGGGATGCTGAGCCTGATGGAAAAACTCTGCGATGCTGGCGGTTTCGACAATCTTGCCTTTTTGCATCACCGCAATCCGGTCGGCAATATTGGATACCAACGCCAAATCATGACTAATCAACCATAACGCCATGCCGGTCTGCTGTTGCAGATTTTTCAGTAAATCCAAAATCTGCGCCTGTATGGTCACATCCAGTGCCGTAGTTGGCTCGTCGGCAATCAACAAATCCGGCTTGCCGGCTAGCGCAATCGCAATCATCACCCGCTGGCGCTGACCACCGGACAATTGATGCGGATACTCGTGGATGCGGCGCTCGGGTTCGGGAATTTCAACCTGTTGCAACAACTCCAGCACCCGCTGATTAGTCTCTGATTTGGATAGCTGAAAATGGATGTGCAACACTTCGGCAATCTGCTGACCTATCGTCATCACCGGATTCAGTGACGACATCGGGTCCTGAAAAATCAAACCAATCCGCCGACCACGTAACTGGCAAAAATCGATTTCCGGGATATTCAGTAAATCCTGCTCTTGCAGGACTATGCTTGTTGCCCGCATCTGTGCATTATTCGGCAACAGCCGCAGCACCGACAGCGCGGTAATCGACTTGCCGGAACCGGATTCGCCGACCAAAGCAAAGGTTTCGCCGGGTCGGATTTCGAAGCTGATGTTGTCGACAACCTTGCTTTGGCCGAATGTGACAGTGAGCTTATTGACTGTTAACAGCGATTGCGGCATTAGCGTTGCTCAATCTTGATTTGGGTTTGAATACGACTGCGAATTTCCTGATAAATTGGGATATTAATACCTTCTTTGACTTCCAAGGTAACCGCGAGCGCATAAGGGATTTGTTCGTCAAGCTTATCGATGGCGTCGGCATTGCATTGCACAGGGATAACCAATTCATCGCCTTCCTGATAATCGGAAACTTTGATGCTTTCCAATATTTCGTGCTGAACTGTGCCTCGCCTAACTTGATTCCAGTCTGATTCATTCCGTTCCAAATTAAGAGCCTCCGTTTTTTTAGGGGCTTCAAAAAACAGTTTGGCTTGACGTAAATAGCGATGATTAGGATTTATTGGTGTGAACCACGCAAGAGTAATAGTTAAACGCCGCCACTGTTTGGAGTTTGCCAAGGAAGGAGGTAGCGGAAAACGGTATTCGTGGACTTGTTTCTCGCCTATATGCCCATAGCCGATCACTGTTGCTCGTTGTTCCGTACAAGCCAATACTCTGGATACATTCACATGGCCGTAGCCGATAAATTTGCTGGAATAACTTTTAAACTGCCGAGAGTTAGTTGGTGTTTTTAGGTGTTGCTCCAGTGCGTCATCAGCACCTTCTTTAGATGCGCCATGCACTAACAATGCCTTGATCAGAACGGCAACTTGATCCTCATGTATGCCATCGGGCATTTGATGTCTAAGGCTGTCGATGACGTCGTAAATCTTGGCACCGGCCCGGGAAGCCAATGCAGTAGCGTTGCTGCTACCCCGCGTGTAACTCGAAGCCGACTGAGCTCCTGCATTGTCTTCAACAGCAACTTTTTGTCCTGGTGGGGAACCGGGTAAAGACGCACTAAAAATATGCCCTATTGGTGGTAAGTTAAATAGCTGCCTGCCACCAGGCAGTAAAATATCCGGTTTTATTGAACGTCGAAAGCCTTGGCCTAAGCGGTTTGTAGGGCTAAATAATTTCGTTGTCGGAAGAATATCTACGCGTTTACCTAAATATGAAATGCTGGAGCTATCACTATGGCTGGCTCCCACTGTAATAGCATTTAATGATTCTGCCGGAGAGATAATCCGCCGAAGATGGGCCATCTCGTTGATTTTAGCCAAAGTTGTTTGAGTTTTTTCCGCATCGTTCAAACGATTAAACTCATCCTCGGAAACACCAAGATTAATAGGTTCACTGAAATTTCCGGCGCTAACACAAAACAACACCTTATATTTCCATGACAGCCAATCCAGCAGTTTTGCACATGGACTTAAGGCATGAATAAATGGTCGGGCTGGGTCACCAAAAGAAAGATTGACGATTTTGACGGCTGTAGCTTGAGGGGGCACGTCCCCTTCACCTTCAAACATGCGTCTGACTGCACGTTCGATGCGGTCTTCATAAAAAACCTCGTCCGGCACATGTTCATCCCGATTTGGCGCATGCGGGTTTGGTTGCAAAATAGGGCGAAAATAAACTGGTCTAGTTAACGGAACTTCGTTAGCATCCAACTCACCATGTATGACCAACGAAGCCATCGCAGTGCCATGTTTTCTGTCGCCGGGCTGATACTCGTTTTCCAGTTCGTCAGCATCGTCCAAAATTAACCGGTCTTTTAACCATGTATGTTGGCTGAACGGTACGCCGTCTAAAATTGCAACTATCGGATCGCCTCTGACTGGATATTCCGGCGCAGTTTCAATTGCCGCCGTCTCATCGGGAGAACTGATCAACGATTGTCCGGTTGGGCGAAAAAACATTATCGACGGCAGCTTCAGTAAATGGATATCCAACTCGTTGCGATCAATCTTTTCGACTATCGTTTGAATACTATTTCTGGATAATTGGGCTTTTGCCGCATGAAAGCCGATTTCTGAGTATTCAAGAAATGGACTGATTAACTGTCCAGACAATTCTTCCAGTAAAGTTTTAAAAATTACTTCGTTTTGTTTTCTAGTCTGTCTGTCTTTACGGTAAAAAAACTCTACTTGGAAATTGATGTGTTGGTGTGCGGTGTCCTCGTACTCCAAATCTTCGCGCCAAATATCGAGAACACCGGTTTCTATTAATTGCTCTTGTATCCCCCAGCGCCGAATAACCTTGATTTGGGAGAATACGTCTCTCCATTTAGCTTTACCCGGAGGTAAATCGTTTGTTTTTTGCCATTGCTTCCAAAGGGCTAGCAATTCGGACAAACCTTGTTGGTTGGTCATAGCAAGATACAACCGACCTTCAACAAGCTTATCGGCTTTCTGTTGTTTGCTGTCTTTGTTGAAAAAATACTCATCCGGCTCGAATTCCTCGTCCCATTCGGCCAACCATTCTAATCCGGGAGTGTTGGCAATCGCGCGTTGAAAATCCTCTATGCGTCCAGCCGTTTCAATCACCAACACCATTTCCGGCTCCAAGCCTGTGATCGAAGCCGACAACATCGCTTGATCGGCGAGAAATTGTTTTTCCAGGTTTTCAAACTGTGGCGTTAACCGTGAAATTTGTACTTGTTTTGATGGTGCATTCGGTATCGGGAAGCCCTGCCTTCCCTTTGGAGGATCAATAATCTTTGCTTGGGGAAAAATCAATAACGGTAATTCGGCCATTACTCCATTCCTTGTGGTTTAGGCTTATATCGGCTTTGCCACTGATGTAACACGGCAGTGGTGATGTTTTTGGCATTATCAGTTTGTTTACTCAATATTGCTCGTCTAACTATAGCCAGACAGAGTTCTTCAATTTCGGAAAAGTTTGTCCCTAGCATCTTTTTAGCCATCGTTTCTGTGGCAAAGCCGAATTTGACCGATGTCTTTTGCTCCATCGCGGCGATAAATAGAGCAATTTTATCGCGTGAAGGAAGCGGTAATTCGACTTTTACCTGGAAGCGCCGCCATACCGCTTTATCCAACAACTCTGGATGATTACTAGCAGCAATTACTACCACATAATCCGGCAAATCATCCAATTGCAACAGCAAAGAACTCACCACACGCTTAATTTCACCGGTTTCATGTGTATCGCCGCGCTCTTTGCCTATCGTTTCAAACTCATCTAAAAACAAAACACAGCGCTGAGTTTTCACATAATCGATGATTTGTTTCAATCGACTGGCGGTTTCACCCAAGTAACTACCGATTAATGTATCGTAGCGAATAGAAACAAAGGGATACATCAATTCGGTCGCTATCGCTTCTGCCAAACTAGTTTTACCGTTACCGGGCGGGCCAACCAACAAAATTCTATTTCTGGCAGACAAACTATAGGCATGCAGCAATTCGGATCGGTGCTGTTCTTCGATCAAATCTTTAATTTGTTCCAGAGCCAGCTCTGGAACAAAGACTGTCGATAACAAACGTTTCGGCGTTATTTCATAAACCAAGTCATTTTGTTTTTGCGCAGAAATAGAACGCTGTGGAACTAATTCGTTACTGAAAGAGTTTTGCAGTCTATCAGCCAGAATGCGATGACCTTTATCTCGCTCGTCAGCAATCAAAGATTCCGCTGCTTTGCGAAACGCTATTTGATCTCCTCTGCTACCCGAGCGAATTAGGCTAACTAATACATCAGCTCTAGCCATAAATGGAATTCCAAAGTTTCATTACTTAATTGATTATAAGTTTGTCTTTTTATTATACATTCGCTCTTCTAGGATCAAACGCATCCCGCACGCTATCGGCAAACAAATTCGCCGCCAGCACCAGTGCGAACATAAACACAAACGCGGCTGCCAGCGACCACCAGACTATCGGTTCTCTAGCCATTTCCAGGCGGGCGCTGTTGATCATATTGCCCCAGCTGTGGGTGGTGGGATCGACGCCGATGTTGATGTAGGACAGCACCGCCTCGGCCAGTACCAGCGAACTGAAATCCAGTACCACCGAAATCAGCACGATATGCATGACATTGGGCAATATGTGACGAAACAATATCATGGCCGGTTTTACGCCCAGTGCCTGCGCGGCCAGCACGTATTCCATCTCGCGCAATTTCAAGGTTTCCGCTCGCAGCAAGCGGCATAAGCCAGTCCAACTGGTGACGCCCAAAATCAGACACAAGAACAGCAGCCGCATGTCGGCCCGTACCAGCAGGTTGTTAAAGTCCTCGGCGTGATTGCTCATGTAGACCTGCACCATCAGAATCGAGGCGGCAATCAATAGCACGCTGGGGATGGAATTGAGAGTGGTGTAGACAAATTGAATCACATCATCCACCCAGCCTTTGAAAAAGCCGGCCATGATGCCAAATACGATGGCCATAGGCAGCATGACCATAGTGGTCAACGAGCCGATCACCAAACCGGTGCGTATGCTTTTTAGGGCTTGATAAAACACGTCTTCGCCAACCTTGTCGGTACCGAGCACATGATAATAAGCCGACAGGGAAAACAAGGTATAGCAGCCGCTGACCATCACAAACATTACAACCCACACCGCAATGGCGCTACGACTACGCGACAAGCGCCTACGTTGTTCATGTTTGTCGCCCCAGGCCAACAACAAAATCATCAGCAATAAACCTGCGCCTTTACTAAACGCACTTAGCGTTTTTTTGAAAACATCGCCAGCCCATTCCGCTTCAGGGTTTTGCAAATACGCGCCACCGTATTGCAAACGCGGATAATCCCAACGCGTGGTACCGTCATCTAAAGCGATGGTTTCCTTGGCATACAAATGGGTGGAAAATGGCGCGGAATAGGTTTTTTCCGTGTGTTTGCGCATGGTGGTGCAAGCCACATCCAGCAGGCTGATGGCTTCATTGCCACGGCTGTCGCCGTCTTTAAAATGCACCGAATCGGCCAGACCGATCATCACAAAACATAGCAACAACGTCAACGAAGCCATCGCCACCGGACTGGCGGCGATTTTATGCAAAGGCCTTCGCATATGCGCCTGCCGGGACATGTAAACCGCCAACACCGCAGCGGCCACGACCAAAAAGTAAATCAACCCGTCAGTCCATAACACGATCATCAGCTCAACCTCACGCGTGGATCTACCAGGGTGTAGGAAATATCGGTCAGCAGCAAACCGGCGATGTACAGCGCGGAACCCAGAAACACCATGGAGCGAACGATAGCAAAATCCTGCCGATTGATAGCATCGATGGTGTAACTACCCAAGCCTGGGATGCTGAAAAACGATTCCATAATCAAGCTGCCCATAAACAACAACGGCAATACCACTACTACGCCGGTCAGAATCGGGATCATGGCGTTTTTCAGCACGTGTTTGAATAACACCTGAGTCTCGGTAAGCCCCTTCGCGCGGGCGGTACGCACATAGTCTTTTTCGACCTCTTCCAAAAACAAGGTGCGGTACCAGCGCGCGCCGGAACCGATGCCTGCCACCACGCTGATAAGCACCGGCAAAATCAAAAACTTGATCGCCGACCAGCCGTAGTCGTATCCGGAAATCGGCACCAGCATCAGCACTTTGCCGACGACAAACTGGCCACCGATGATGTAAAACAGCGACGACACCGACATCAGCATCACGCACAACACGCTGCTGCTCAGTTCGACGTAGGTATTGCGGAACAACACCATCAACAAGGCCAGCGTGATATTCACCAACAAGCCGACAATCAATGATGGCAAGGCCAGCGCTAGACTAGGCCACATACGCTGGCGAATGTCGGTGCCGATGTTGCGGCCACTGTCGGAAATACCAAAGTCGAACAAAAACAGATTCACCGATTTTTGGTAAAAAATGGTTTCGCTTAAGCATTTGCTACCCTGTTGCTCATCATTCCACAACAAGGGCAAATCGTAGCCGTGTTGATGCTTCCAGTTTTGAATAGCCTGTTCGGTGACATGCTTTTGTCCCAGTTGCATGCGGGCCATGTCGTCCGGGCTGTTGACCACAAAAAACAGCACAAAGGTCAGCACGTTGACCGCCATCAGCAGCGGCAAGGCGTATAGAAAGCGGCGAATGATATAAGTGATCATGTTTGGTTGGGATTATTCTGAGGACGTTGTTAATATCACGTTAAGCAGATTGGCTCATCAGAAATAACTTACCGGTTTGACGCCTTATGACTTGAACTACTGCCACGCCTTTGGGCCATTCCATTGGTGCGTGCCTTGAGACTGGAAGACTTCTCGATTAACCGACCAGAAGCGTATTTGTGCAATACACTGGCAATAAATGTTTGATAGGGAATGCCTTCTTCAAGCGCGCGCACCTGAATATCCATTAGATCGACCGAGGAAATCCGTATGTTAATACGCTTGTCCTTGATAAAAGTAGCACTAGCCGCCGCCTTAAATTTATCCAGATTTTCCTTTGAGGGAGACGTTGACCGAAGCTCACCTTTTTCATAAGCCTCCAAAATCTCTTCTTCGTCAGTGTCAAACTTGTTCATTTGGGTTGCTCCTCAGCAAGTAATCTCGGGTAGCATTTCTGCTTGGAATGACTGTTTTCAGAAAAAAATAATCAGTCTCTTCGACATACGGCACCAAGTAAACATAAGCGTTAAGCGCCACAACTAGAATGCGTTGATTAGGATATTTTTCTGTATTGTGGTGAACCAATTCATCCAGCAGACCATCCGCTTCAATAGCAAGTACGATTTCCTCGAATGAAATACTACGCTCTCGTTTGATTAGTTCATTTTTATCGTGATTCCAACGAAATGGTTTCATATGGCGAGTTTACTTAAGTGTGTGCCTAATGTCACCACCTTGCCAAGGCGACTCGGATCGAAAATTAAGCTGAACCACTAAGCAATTTACCTCAAACAAAAAAGCCATTCTATTCAAAAAAGTTGTCATAGACTTTTTAAAAGCCTTGCTTCCAAACCTGGCGATATGCATAAACCCTCATTCAACTGCCCTAAGTTCCCTGCTGCCGACGTCGATAAGCCCTAATCGCAGGATAAATCGCCACACCCAGCACGACAAAGCCCAACAATAACGGCCAGAATTCGGCATGATTCCATTCCCGGCGTTTTTGTTCGCGCAAGCCGGTATCGATACGGCTGTATTTCAAGCGGTTGTTGATCATGCGCGCCGGCTTGAGGTTTTTGTACCAGCTGTGCAGCAGGGCGAAATCCTTGGGAAAATAGCCGAACAGCCACGGCGCATCTCGGCGCAAGATGCTTTGCATACGGTCGATGATGATCTGACGTTCAGGGCCGTTATCCATGTTGCGCATTTGCTCGAATAAACTATCAAACTCCGGATTGGCGTAGTTGCCGGCGTTTTCGCCGCCCTGCTTTACTTTGGAATTGGGGCCGTACAGCAAGAAAAAGAAGTTTTCCGGATCGGGGTAATCGGCGTTCCAACCCCAGACGAAAATCTGCGCTGCGCCGCTACGCATTTTTTCCTGAAAGCGATTGTAGTCTGTGCCGCGTATGACGAGTTGTATACCCAGTTTTTCGAACTGTTTACGATACCAGTTCATCAAGGCTTTGTCGTCGGCGCCAGTTGCCGTCGTATCGAAATACAGTAATAAAGCTTCGCCGGTTTTCGGGTCGACGCCGTTCGGATAGCCGGCCTCTGTCAGTAATTGCTTGGCTTTTTCGATGGATTTACGTTGCGGCCTGTCGTTTTTCCAGTCGTAGACGATGGGATTGATACCTGCTTCGCCATCCTGATAACCAAATATTCCAGGAGGCAATGCCCCTTCTGCCGCCACGCCGCGACCATTGACAAAGATGGCGATAAATTCTTCGTAATCGACAGCAATAGAAATGGCTTGCCGCAGTTTGCGCGCCTGTTCCGAGTCGCCACCGACTAGTGGGTCCAGCATGTTAAAGCCCATGTAAAACACCGAAGTAGCTACCGATGTTTGTAACTGAATCTGCTTTTCCTGCATCAGTGGTGTCAATTGCGGATCGCCGCTGCCGGAGAACTGCACGGCCTGATCGAAACTATCCGAGGCAATGCCGGAGGCGTCGTAATAGCCTTGCAAAAATTTAGCCCAATACGGAATGGTTTCTTTTTCCAGGGTATACACCACCTGATCAACAAACGGCAGCGGCTTGCCGGCATCGTTTAACCAGCCAGCTTCTTTGTCGCCCGCATCGCCTTCGCTGGGATAAAAATCGGGGTGATAATTGGGGTTTTTTGCCAGCACCATGCGTCGATTCGGATTGTTTTCTGCCAGCCAATACGGCCCGGTACCGACCGGAAACCAGTCCAGCGTGATATTTTTGTTTTTCAATCCAGGCTGAGCATACAAAACATCGGCTTCCCACGGCATGGGGGCAAAAAACGGCATCGCCAGCCAATATTGAAATTGCGGATATTTACCCTTGATGCGGATACGGTATTGATAGTCGCTCAGGGCTTCCACACCACGCAGCTTTTGATCTTTTAACTCGGCTATGGGTACGCTGGCAGTTTGCTGGGCAAACTCGGTAAAACCGTCGATATAACCGGCCATCAATTCCGCAATCGGCGACTGGATTTTTGGATAGGCCAGGCGTTTGATCTGATACACATAATCCTCAGCCAGTAATTCACGGCTTTGCTGTACCGAAAAATCTGCCAAGGTATTGATGTTCGCTAATTGCTCATCAGTTAAGTTGTGATATAGAAACTGTCCCTGTGCATCCTGGCTAAACGCTGGGTGTGGCTGATAACGAATACCTGGCTTGATATCGATTACATATTCACTGTAAGCAATCTCTTGCTCACTGGCCGTTTCCGGTAACGGCTGGCCTTGGCTGTTCAAATAACGCACGTTTGGCATTTGCGTCGCCGTCAAAGGTTGCAGTTGATAGGGACGTTTTAAATAATGATATTGCAGCGGCGGTTCGTAAATTTGACCGATAAAACCATACTCATCGCTGCTGTAGGCTACTGCAGGATCCAAATGCTTGGGTCGTTCGGAAAACGACGAGTACAAGATGGACTGCCCGCGATCGGACTCGGGGTAGGGGTTGTTCAACTGGGACAGTTCGCAAGCGGTTTGCGAAAACATCAACAGCGCCAGAAGAAAATTGCTGATTTTGGGGAACGACAAAGTGTTGACAATTAGGCGACAGAAACAGGAAAAACTTGTCGGCATTCTACATCAGTGCCGGGGTAACAGGCATTAGACAACCATGGGTCTATTGGGATGTAGAGACGTAAAATTTTACGTCTCTACCGACAACAGACAGCCGGCTAATTAAGCCATATTGGCTATCGGTGCCTCCGGATTCACATCGGCCTCATAATTCACACCGTCTATTTCAAAGCCGAACAGCTTGAGAAACTCGTGTTTATAACCGGCAAAATCGGTCAGTTCGTTGATATTGTCGCTATTCACTTGCTGCCATAAAGCATTGACCTGGTCTTGCACTTGCGGTTGCAATTCCTTTAAATCGGCACGCAAACGACCTTCGTCGTCGAGTAGCGGGTTGGCGTTGTAAAGACTGTCACGGAACAGGCCGTTAACCTGTTCGATGCAGCCTTCGTGTGTGCCTGCTTGCTTCATGACTTTAAACAGCAGCGCCAAATACAGCGGCATCACCGGAATTGCTGCGCTGGCTTGCGTGACTACGGCTTTCAATACCGAAACCCGTGCATCGCCGCCGATGGTCGCCAATTTGCTGCGAATATCGATAACGCGTTTATCCAAATCTTTTTTGGCGGCGCCTATGGTGCCGTCCCAGTAAATATCCTGAGTTATTTTTTCGCCCAGATAGGTAAATGCCGAGGTTTTAGCGCCATCCGCCAATACACCGGCTTCGGCCAAGGCATCGATCCACATTTGCCAATCTTCACCGCCCATAACAGCCACGGTATTGTCGATTTCTTCCTGAGTCGCCGCCGGTAAGGTAAAGGATTTGATGATCTCTTTGTCAGTATCGATACCCGTTTGTACTAAATCCTTGCCGATCGGTTTCAAGGTCGAATTGTGAGTAACACCGGTTTTTGGATGGGTACGGCGAGGCGAAGCCAAGCTATAAATCACCAAATCGATTTTGCCAAAATCCTGCTTGATGGCAGCTATGGTTTTTTGCTTGATTTCGTCAGAAAAGGCGTCGCCGTTGATGCTTTTGGCGTAAAGGCCTTCTGCTTCGGCGAATTTATGAAAAGCCGCAGAGTTGTACCAACCTGGCGTACCGGCTTTATCGGCTGTGCCTTCACGCTCGAAAAAAACCCCCAAGGTTTTAGCGCCCGAGCCGAATGCGGCGACGATACGCGAAGCCAGTCCATAGCCGGTGGAAGCGCCCAAAACCAGCACGTTTTTCGGGCCGTCGGCGATAGTGCCAAAGCTTTTGACATAATCGATTTGCTGTTTGACATTGGCTTCACAGCCGACAGGATGGGTAGTAACGCACATAAATCCGCGTACACGAGGTTTGATAATCATGTTGCTCCTCAAATCAAGCCATTAAAAATTAGGAATGTAGTTGTACTGACAA
>NZ_LUUI01000103.1 GCF_001644015.1 Methylomonas lenta | reverse complement strand
TGATATTCCATGCATATTCCTAACCAACACCGGTTAAAAACGGCACAAAAGTCACCCGCTCAACAACTTCATCTTCAAAGCCGTTTTCGGTACGGATAATCCGATGCAATTCCTGCCTACCTTCATGACCGACTGGAATGACCATGACGCAGCCTATGGCCATTTGTTGTAGCAGCGCTTCCGGAATCTCAGTCGGCGCCGCAGCCGCTAATATGCCATCAAAAGGCGCATGATCGGGCCACCCCCAACCACCATCACTGTGCTTGAAGCCTACAGATTTGATATCCAACTCCCATAACAAATCACGGGCTTTTTTCATCAAAGGCGCAATCCGTTCCACGGAATAAACCTGATCGACTAACTTGGCTAATATCGCAGTTTGATAGCCACAGCCCGTACCGATTTCCAGTACCTTGGTCAACGGACCTTTTTCCAATAACAGCTCCGTCATTTTGGCAACAATGTAAGGCTGGGATATGGTTTGGTTATGGCCGATTGGCAATGCGGTGTCTTCATAAGCCCGACTTTCCAACGCCTCGTCGACGAAAACATGTCGGGGTATTTCCGCCATCACGGCGAGCACTTTGGCATTCAAAATACCTTGACTTCTAAGCCTGGAAACCATACGTTCGCGTGTGCGCCGCGAAGTCATGCCGGCTCCTTGTAATCGTTGTTTCATGGCATTGTCTCCATAGCCAACCAATCGCGTAAACTGTCCAGTCTATCGTAACGCGTCAAATCCAATTGCAAAGGTGTAACGGAAACATAGCCATTGCGTATGGCATCAAAATCGGTACCCGGACCTGCGTCCTGTTCGCTACCTGGCGGCCCCACCCAATAAATGACATGCCCCCGTGGATCACTACTACGTATTACAGCTTCGGCTTTATGCCGTTGCCCCAAGCGGGTAGATTGATAGCCTTTCAGCTCGTCGAGTGGTACATCGGGCACATTCACATTTAACAAGGTATCTTCCGGCAACGGATGTGCCTGAATCTTGCGCAGCAAGTTCACCGCAACATGCGCAGCAGTATCGAAATGTTTGGGATCGCTACCTGTCAAAGAAATGGCTACCGCTGGCAAGCCCAGGAAGCGGCCTTCTGTCGCCGCAGCCACAGTGCCAGAATAAAGCACGTCATCGCCCAAATTGGCGCCGTGATTGATGCCGGCAAACACCATATCCGGCTCATTTTCAAGCAAACCGGTGATAGCCAGGTGCACACAATCGGTGGGTGTGCCATCGACACGAACAAAACCATTTTCACAGGTTGTTGCCCTAAGCGGCATATCCAGTGTCAAAGAATTACTGGCGGCACTGCGGTTTTTATCCGGCGCGACCACAGATACCTGCGCGTAAGGCTGTAAAGCGGCCGCCAGTGCATTGATGCCCTGAGCCAAATATCCATCGTCATTACTAATCAGAATGTGCATACTGCTATAAAACGCATTAAAATTGCAGCATCTTAGCAAAAAAACCGCAAAACCAGCAGCTTACGTGACAAAAAAACCCACACTTTCAGATGACAGCGCCCTATTCCGCAGCAGCGTCGGCCAAGTCAGGCCTATAAACACCAACACGGTGGTACTGAAACCGGATAAAAAACCACGCCCTGTGCCGACTTTTAAACCATTAGAACAAGTCGATCCGCTACAAAACGCAGTAGCATCCGAGCTGGAAACCTTATTCCAAGAGGACAAAGTGGGCTTTATCGCCCCTGGTTTACAAAAAAATGTACTTAAAAAGCTTCGCAAAGGTTATTACGGTTTAGATGCCACCATTGATTTGCACGGCCTGACCAGTCGCGAAGCCCAGCAGCAACTACTGCGATTTTTGCATTTCTGCGTGGAAGACGGCAGTCGCTGCGTGCAAATTATCCATGGCAAAGGCTATAACTCGCCAGACAACCAACCGGTACTGAAAAACGACATCAACCTCTGGCTACGTCAACACCAAGACGTGCTGGCGTTCTGCTCTACGCCACCCAAAGCCGGCGGCACTGGCGCATTGTATGTACTATTAAAACTATCCGATAAATTTGGCTTAACCGATGAAGAGTTGGCATAGCATTAGATATTGATGTCGGACATTCTTAGCTTCCCTCCCATTGCCGATAAAAATGCCACGATATTGATTTTGGGCAGCATCCCCGGCAAGGCATCGTTGGAAGCCGGCGAATATTACGCCCATCCACGCAATCAATTCTGGCGCATCATCGCCGAATTACTGAATACCGATCCACTCATCGACTACCCTAGAAAAACACAAAGCTTGCTCGATGCGCATATCGCGCTGTGGGATGTCATGCAATCCTGTATTCGTGCCGGCAGCCTGGACTCTGCTATCGATAAAAGTTCGATTGTCACCAACGATTTCAAAGGTTTTTTAGCGCATCATCCCTACATTAGCCACATTTTCTTCAACGGCGTCACTGCCGAGCAAGCTTTCCGTCGTCGGGTATTACCTGAATTAGCTATACCCATGCTTCATTTACAACGCCTGCCTTCAACCAGTCCTGCCCATGCAGCCATGTCTTATCAACAAAAGCTTAATTGCTGGGACGTGATAACCAAGGAATTGAACCTAAGCTGAATAGAGCGTATACCTCAAACCCATCAAATGTGGAGCATTCATTATGTTTGGCAGTGACAATGACTAGAAACAAAAACATGCAAAAATTTAGCAGGCCTTTAGCGTTAGGTAAATAGAGTGAATAATTAGGATTCCAGCTACACTTGTAGTTCGCCAGACTCCTGTTTCAGGAAAGTTCATTTGATGCTGTTAATTTTCCAGCATAAAACTTAGAATCAACAATCTGATTTGGACTGCTTTTATTCCCTCCCTGCAGATACTCTTTTTGTTGATAAGGCACAGCTTAAAACACTATATAACCAGCTGCTTTGGTTTGAATAACGCAAAATCTTAGGGGGTTTATGGTTACACATAACTAACAGTATCTTTTCTAAGGCCGTTGTTAATCTCAAAGGAATTTAAAATTGTGGCAGTTATTCACTGAAGCTTTCAACCTATCCGGACTGGCCCCTCATGGTTTCTGCCTACAATGGAACCCGGTATTACTTTGGACATTGGTCGGTTCTGACTCACTCATCGCCATCAGTTATTTTTCAATTCCGTTTGCCATTTGGTTTTTTGCCCACAAAAGGCCTGATGTTCGAAATCGCGGCTTATTCGTACTATTCGGTCTATTCATTGTAACCTGTGGCATTACCCATTTGCTGGATGTTGTGACGATTTGGCACCCTGATTACTGGATTGCAGCCTTTGCAAAAGTTGCCACAGCGGCATTTTCCGTTGTCACTGCGGTCATAATCTGGCGCGTCATGCCGGACGCTCTAAAGGCACCTTCGGTGCAACAGCTAAAACAAGCCAAAGCAGAACTTGAATCCATAAATGCAGAACTGGAACAACGCGTACAAGCAAGAACGGTAGCCTTAGCGGAATCCAATAAACTACTGGAGACGGAAAGGGCACAATTACGGGGGTTAATTGACAACATTCCTGATTATATTTTCATCAAAGATACAAACAGTGTTTATCAGGCTTGTAACAAAGCGGTGGAAGACTATTTTGGCCTCTCAGAGAGTGAAATTATAGGCAAAACCGATTTTGCATTTGTCGATGCCACCACTGCAGAACAGTTCCAACAACAAGACCGTGAAACCTTGGCTTCTGATTGTATATGTCGCCATGAAGAACTGATCACGCATCCGGATGGTCAACAGTTTTACCTGGAAACCCTCAAAATCCCGTTCAAAGACGATCAACAAAAGACGCGTGGATTGATAGGCGTCGGCCGAAACATTACCGAACGCAAGCTGGCAGATAAAAAACTACAATTGGCCGCTAAAGTCTTTAGCCATGCTCGCGAAGGCATCATGATTACCGATGCAGCCGGTACTATTATAGAAGTCAACGAAACCTTTACCAGTATCACAGGATATAGTTACGATGAAGCCGTAGGGCAAAACCCTAGCCTATTCAAATCAGGCAGACAGCCGCCTGAATTCTATTCTGCCATGTGGAAAGCCTTGCTTGAAAAAGGACATTGGTATGGTGAAATTTGGAATCGCCATAAAAGTGGCAATATATACGCTGAAATGATCACCATCAGCGCTGTGACAGATGACCTAGGGCAAACGCAAAACTATGTGGCCCTATTTACCGACATCACGCAACTCAAACAGCACCAACAAGAATTGGAGCATATTGCGCATTATGACGCCTTGACCTGCTTGCCCAATCGGGTGCTGCTGACTGATCGCCTAAATCAAGCCATGATGCACAGTGAACGGCGTCATGAAGTACTGGCACTGGTTTATCTGGACCTGGATGGATTTAAGGCGGTCAATGATGAATATGACCATCAAATGGGCGATGAATTACTGATAGCAATTTCGCAAGCGATGAAAGAGGCTTTACGCGAAGGCGATACGCTGGCACGTATTGGTGGTGATGAGTTTATTGCAATATTGGTAGATTTAGAACGCATCAGTGATTGCGATCCGGTACTGGAACGCCTTTTACTAGCCGCTTCCACGCCGATTACCATCGAAAATCTCGAATTACAACTTTCTGCAAGCATCGGTGTGACGTTTTATCCGCAGGATAATGTGGATGCAGACCAATTGATACGTCACGCTGACCAAGCTATGTATATCGCCAAACAGGAAGGCAAAAACCGCTTCCATGTCTTCGATATTTTTCAAGATGCCGCCATCAAGACCCAGCAAGCTAAATTAGAGGACATACATTCCGCACTGGCTAATGGCGATTTCGTCCTATATTATCAGCCCAAGGTTAATATAAGGAGCGGCCAAGTCATCGGTGTTGAAGCGTTGATTCGTTGGCAACATAGAGAACGGGGCTTGCTCTCACCGGCCGAGTTTTTACCTATCATTGAAAATCATCCGCTAGAAATTCTGCTTGGGGAATGGGTGATAGATACCGCTCTGGAACAGATCAGACAATGGCAGTCTGTTGGATTAAATTTGCTGATTAGCGTCAATATTGCTGCCAAACAATTCCAGCAAGCCAATTTTGTCGAGCGGGTATCGGCCATCTTAGCGTTGCATGCCGATATTCAGACCCGCTTTTTAGAGTTTGAAGTGTTGGAAACCAGCGCAATGGAAGATTTGGCCGCCGTTTCTGACAAAATCAAAACCTGTCGTGAAATGGGGCTAAGATTTGCCCTGGATGATTTTGGTACTGGGTTTTCCTCACTGACCTATCTGCGGCATTTGCCAGTGGATATGGTAAAAATCGATCAAAGTTTTGTGCGCGACATGCTGGACGATCCTGATGACCTCTCCATCGTTAAGGGAGTTATTGGCTTGGCCAATAACTTTTCCCGTGAGGTGATTGCAGAAGGGGTGGAATCCAAAAATCACGCCAAAATGCTGCTCTCGATAGGCTGCGACCTGGCACAAGGCTATGGCATTGCCCGCCCAATGCCCGCAGCTGAAATGCCTGACTGGGTTAACCAGTGGCATGCAAAAGAAATCTGGAAAGCATAGTAACGATCTAAAATGTATCCAGCCATAGAGCCAAGGATTAAGACATCGATCACCTTAGGATATGGTTGGAAATAACATCCCGAAATCCAAGCGCATCGTTCCTACGCTTCGCGTGAGAACACAACCTGAACCGCTCTGCGGCTCGGGACGCTGGAGCATCCCCAACAGGGTTCCCACGCGGAGCATCACTGCCATTAAGTTAAGGAAGAACAATCCCTTCTCCCTCCGGGAGAAGGTTAGGATGAGGGGATTAAATAAAGCTTTTTTGCCTTATTATAAATCTCCTCTCCCCAACCCTCTCCAGCAGGAGAGGGAGCTTTTTCTTAACTTAATGGCAGTGACGCGGAGCATGGGAACCATAGGAGGAAGTTAATTTTGGCGAAATCCTTAGAGCGGCAACAGGCTTGCAATTAGCCGGCTATATCTACTTCATAGCCAGTAAACTTGCGGATATTGATCACCCCAGTGTCCAGCAGCAGATACTGACCTTTGATACCTTGCAGCACACCCGACACTTCCGGGTCTTTATCCAAATTAAAGGATTTGACCTTGGTAGGATATTGCAATACTGGATAATGAATATCCACCACCTCGGCATCGGCTAGAAAATGCACGGCGTCAGCACCGAATCGATCACTGATGGCAGACAGTTCGTCAGTGCACTTTGCCAGCAATTCATCACGTAGGGTTGGTAAGTCCAGTGGCTGCACGTTGTTTTTAAGCATCTGCTGCCAGCTGGTTTTATCACTGACATGTTTGGCCAACGCCACTTCCACTAAACCGGATACCTGTCGGGATGCAACCTGAAACACAGGTATGGCCTGTACGGCCCCTTGATCGATCCAGCGGGTAGGGATTTGTGACTGACGAGTAATGCCGACTTTGATACCTGATGAATTGGCTAGATAAACAATGTGCGGCTGAAAACAAAATTCTTCGCCCCAACTAGGCTCACGACAGGTGCCGGCGGCGTAATGGCAAGTTTCCGGCTTCATGATGCACATATCGCATTGCGCCAATTTGATGAAGCAAGAGTAGCAGTAGCCCTGATTAAAACTTTTGCTGGTCTTTTTATGGCAATGTACACAAAAAATTTTGCCGCTATAACGCAACTTAATCGGTTGGCCTATCAGTGGATTCAAATCCAGCTCGGCATCGCCAACCGGCAAACGGTAGCTCACCGGTTCTGTCAGTTGTGTAGTCATTTTTTGTAAACAGCCCAACACTTTTTTACCTCGGTTTAATAAACAGAAACCAGCTTATTGCCCCAGGAAAGCCGCTTTCAGCATATTCCCGATCAGTCATGCAAATGGGTTTTAAAAATAAAGCCAATACCTCAAATCGATATCGGCGCTTTGATGGCAGCGTGAGATTGATAATCCACGATGTCAAAATCCTCAAATTGATAATCAAAAATAGACGCCGGTTTGCGTTTGATATTTAGACGCGGTAACGGAAACGGTTGCCGGCTTAATTGCAGCTTGGCCTGCTCCAGATGGTTCAGGTACAGGTGTACGTCGCCGCCGGTCCAGACAAAATCACCCACTTGCAAATCGGATTGCTGGGCCAGCATGTGGGTCAATAATGCGTAACTGGCGATATTGAAGGGCAGGCCCAAAAAGGTATCGCAGCTGCGCTGATAAAGCTGACAAGACAGCTTGCCGTCTACCACATAAAACTGAAACAACGCATGGCAAGCCGCCAACGCCATTTTGCCATTCGCAACATTGGTTTGCGGCGTTTGCGATTCATCAGGCAAATCCGCCACATTCCAGGCCGATACCAACATACGTCGGCTATTAGGGGTATTTTTAATCTGCTCGACGACTTGAGCGATCTGATCGATGGTTTCGCCATGCCCTGCTGGCCAGTTACGCCATTGCGCGCCGTAAACCGGGCCTAAGTTACCATTGGTGTCTGCCCATTCATTCCAAATCGTCACGCCGCTTTCCTGCAGGTAACGAACATTGGTGTCGCCCTTAAGAAACCATAATAGCTCGTGAATGATGGATTTGACATGCACTTTCTTGCTAGTGACCAATGGAAAACCATCCGCCAGATTGAAGCGCATCTGGTGGCCGAATACAGACAAGGTGCCGCTGCCGGTACGATCGCCTTTTTTGTGGCCCGTGTCGAGTAATGTCTGGAGTAAGTTTAAGTATTGCTGCATTTTTATATGGGATTAAGCATGGTTTGGTTCAATGCGATCCTGCCAAAAAAATAAGTTTCTTGGCGTTGCAATTCCATGGCGAGGGCTTTTAACCCGGTTGCACCAGTGGGTGGGATAACCGGAAAAGATCAAGCGCGCAGGTATAGACTCACCACATCAAATCATCCGGAATCTGAAAGTCTGCGTACGGATCATCTTCGACCGCCACATCTTGGGTAACCTGATTTAACACGATAACGGCATGCGGATCTCTATCCTGGATTTTACGGGCGACTTCCGCCGGGACGATTTCATAACCGGATTCCAGACCGATAATGCCGGCGCGGCCATTAATCAAAGCCTCGCGCACCTTATCGCCGACATAAACAGTTTTGACTTTATTTTGGTGATTAAATTGATACAGCAAGCCATCTGCCTCTTGTGCGATGCGATTAAGCAAAGTGATTTGCTTGATTTGTGCCACCAGAGCTTTTTGTTCTTCCGCCAATTTACGCTGCCGATTCAGTTCCCGATCGCGCTCTATTTGCTGCTGACGGGCTTGTTCGGCACTCAGCTTAACCTCGTCAACAATCTCAACACCATTATTGCGTTGTAGTTTGTCCTGTTTGCGCTTTTCGGCTTTCACTTGTTTGACTTTGGTTTCGTTAGTCAGGCCGGATTTCAGCAGTTGGGCTTGTAACGGATTGAGTTGCGGTTTTTTCATAGGTTTTCGTCGTCGTTTAAATAAGGCACCAATGCCTCCCAATCTATGCTGATGTCCGGCAGTACCGATACAGGCGTACTGCCTTGCAATACAAATATATCCGGCTTGCCGTATTCGCCGTTCTCTAGTCGATAGATAGTCAGCACCCGATCCGTTGGATGTACTAGCCAGTATTCCAACACGCCGTGACGTTCGTAGATACGACGTTTTTCGATCTGATCCCGGCTAGCCGATTTGGGCGACAACACTTCCACCACCCAATCCGGCGCGCCTCGCACCCCACGACGATCCAGCTTGCTTGGATCACACACCACCATAACATCGGGTTGCACGACAATGTCACTGTCTTCATCGGCTTCATTATGCCGTGGCAGGCGCACATCTAGCGGCGCAATCAAGGCACGGCAAGTCTTGCCGACTAATGCATTGGCCACTTGCCTAAATATTTCGCCAGCAACGTTCTGGTGAGCCAGGATAGGCGCTGGCGTCATCATATACACCTGTCCGTCGATGATCTCGCAACGCATATCATCCGGCCAGGTTAGATAATCTTTATAGGTATAGTGTTTGTCGTTTTCTAATGCAAAAGCCATGGCTCAATCTCCAAGGTCATCATGTCGCCAAGCATAACACATGGCTCTAGCGACCCAATAATTTGCCGCTGGCATGCTTCTGCCACCAGGTCAGCGGCTGGGTAATCGGCGTAGAACAGCGGTCATAACCTTGATATTCGATACCGCGAAACACCTGGTTACGCAGCCATTGATAGGCGACAGGTGCACTTTGCTGTAGTCGCTCCGGAATTAGAATATATTGCGCCAGCAACTCGGCCAGTTTTTCCTGCGTGTTGCCGTCATAACGACCATCATTCACTTCGTGCAGATATTCAAACGCCTCAAACCATTTCGATGGCCACAGCGCCAGCTTGGCGTCGGCGATAATTTTCATGATTTGTTCGTCATTGGAAATCTTGTGGTACTTATAGAAAAAATATAGGTCGTCGGTACCGTTCCAGAAATGAAAATTATCCACGGTATGGGCAATTTCATGCACCACAATAGGCAAACGAAAATCCACCAGATATTGCACATCAATATCCCGGTAAGTACTACCCTCCTTGGCCTTATCAAACTCTTTGACGGTAAACACGATCAAATTCTGGCCGCTAAACACCTGAGCCACGGTCTGCGAGCGGAAACCCACTCCCGGCACCAAAGTCAACGGATGGGTATGATCTTGCCAGATGCTGGTTTTGTAATCTTCCTGAAAAGCGTCGAGGATAAGCTCTTGAATCGCAGTCGGTTTGTCGGCAATTTCTTGATTAAGATTGTCTACCGGCTTGGCCTTGCTGATGCTTTGCCGCAAAAAAGCCGGAATTTTGCGTATGGCTTTTTCAAATAGCCGCACATGATCGGCATCAAACTGCTTTATCAGATAGTTTTGATCCTCGCTGCGCTTGATGACGGTTTTGGTATCGTAAAATAGCGCCAGCACTCGCCAGGCAGCGTCGCGATCGTCCCAGTATTTCTCCAGCACACATAAATCGGCTAATGCATTTGTTTTGCAATCTTCCCGGTAGTCGGTTAAATCATCCAGATACTCTTGCGTGGTATGGTCGGTTAAAACCGCCACCGCTTGCTGACGTAAATTGGGGTGATTTTTCTCGTAAAATCGAATGATTTCGCTAAGTTGTTCGACAGACATGAATTGCTGTTCGCTAGTGGCGCACAGCAATTCAGCGTTTTGTGACAAGGTAAAAAAGCGGTTTTGAAACAGCGGCTCATAAGCTGCGGCTGCCAGCGTCGCAAGACTACATAACAGCAAACCCGCCGTCGACAAACATTGCAAACGTCTCAAGCGTTATTTATCCATACCCAAGGCATTCCAAGCTTCTTCCATGATGGTGAGATCTTTATAATCAGCCACTGGCATGCCGCTTGGATAATTTAAGTTGAATACCCGCTCGGCATCGGCGGCCAAATTTTCCATGCCCAACTTACGATAACCTTCTTGCATAATTTGCAGTGCATGCGGCACCGCTGGCGTACGGTCATATTCTTTGATGATATTGTTGGCACGACTTACCGCCGCCACATAGGCTTTGCGGCGCATGTAAAAATCAGCCACATGTAATTCATACATCGCCATATTGTTGCGTAATGCCACCATGCGTAAACGAGCATCGGGCACGTATTTACTTTGCGGGAAGCGTTGGATCAATTCCTGAAAATTGTCATAAGCATCTTTGGCATTGCCGGGATCGCGTTGCGAAGAGTCTGTAGGTAAAAAACGGTCAATAAAACCAATGCCGCGATTGTAGTTGATCAAACCCTTTAAATAATAGGCATAGTCAACATTGGGATTGCGGGGGTGAACTTTGATAAATCGATCAGTCGCCGCCAACGCCGCTTCCGGATCATCATTTTTATAATAGGCATAAGCCACGTTTAACTGAGTCTGAGCGGCATAATCGCCAAACGGATACCTCGCCTCCAGAGCTTCGTAAAGCTTGATGGCTTTTTGGTAGTTTTTGTCTTCCAATGCGGCTTTGGCTTCTTGATGAAACCTGGCATCGTCCCAGCCGACATATTCATCTTCTTTAGCAGAATTATCCTTGCCGCCGAACATATTCAAGGTCTCACAACCCGGCAAGATGCCAGCTAAACTGACAATAAAAAGAGTTTTTACTAAAAGTAATCGCATAGAAAAGACAACACGTTGTAATATTGCGGGTTTTTTGCGGTTAAAGGCAACACCAAAACCGCGAGTATATCTTAAAAACGACTATGACGATATTAACGGCAAGGGTTCCTGACGAACTGGCAGGCATGAGACTGGATCAGTGTCTGGCTGAAATGTTTCCCGACTATTCCCGCAGCAAGCTGCAAACCTGGGTTAAAGACGGCCGCGTGCTGGTCGATGGTGAACAACGCAAAGGCCGCGAGAAATTAGATGGCGGCGAAGAAATTGAACTGGATGCCGAAGCCGAACAGGTGGTGGAATACGACGCTGAAGACATTCCGTTGGACATTATTTACGAAGACGAGTCCATATTGATCGTCAACAAACCGGCCGGACTGGTGGTGCATCCGGCAGTTGGCAACTGGACAGGTACCCTGGTCAATGCTTTGCTAAATCACGCTCCGCACCTTGATATCCTGCCGCGTGCCGGCATTGTGCACAGGATAGACAAAGAAACCAGCGGTTTGTTAATGGTCGCTAAAACCTTGCAAGCGCATAACAGCCTGGTCGAGCAATTGCAGGAACGCAGCATACACCGTGAGTATTTGGCCTTAGTGAAAGGCTGGATGACTGCCGGCGGCACTGTCGACCAGCCTATTGGTCGCCACCCGGTAGACCGCAAACGTAATGCGGTGCGGCGCGATGGCAAAGAAGCCGTCACCCATTATCGCCTGGAACAACGCTTCAAACGCCACACCCTGATTCGGGTCAAGCTGGAAACCGGTCGCACACATCAGATTCGGGTACATATGACGCATATCAATTACCCTTTGATAGGCGACCAAGTATACGGCGGCCGTTTTCAAATGCCGGCCGAATGTAACCCGGCGCTGGCTGAAGCCTTGCGCAGTTTCAAGCGCCAAGCACTACATGCCACCAAGCTGGGACTGGAGCATCCGGAAACCGGCGAATACATGGAATGGGAACTACCTATGCCGGAAGACATGCAAAACCTGATTAAGCTACTAACAGAAAATGAACTGGATCAAACCTGATTGGCCGCTGCCGGCGCACGTACATGCCGCAGTCACCTTGCGTAACGGCGGCGTCAGTAGCGGCAGCTATGCCAGCCTAAATCCGGCCAGCCACGTTAACGACCAGCCTGCCCATGTGCAGGCCAATCGCGACATTATCAAACAGATGCTGCAACTGCCGGCCGAACCGGTATGGTTACAACAAGTACATGGCGTGCAGGTGGTCAAAGCCGACCAAGTGCAAGGCTTGCCGGAAGCCGATGCCAGCTTTAGCGATCAAACCGGCACCGTATGCGCCGTGTTGACGGCTGATTGTCTGCCGGTTTTATTCTGTGGCGACGATGGCGCGGTTATAGCCGCCGCACATGCCGGCTGGCGAGGCTTACAGGCGGGCGTGATTGAGCAAACATTATTGGCGATGCACTGCCGTGACGTGTCTATCTGGCTGGGCCCGGCGATAGGGCCAGACAACTTTGAAGTAGGTGATGACGTGCGCGATGCTTTTATAGCAGACAATTCAAAAACACAAGCAGCCTTTAAAACCCATGGCCCCGGCAAATGGTTGGCTGATATTTATCAGTTGGCAAAACTGCAACTCAAGGAATTGGGCATAAAACAAATCTATGGCGGTGGCTATTGCACGGTTGCCGATGAACAGCGCTTTTATTCCTACCGCCGCGATGGAGCCACTACAGGCCGCATGGCCAGCCTGATCTGGAGAGATTAATTGAGTACTTTGTTATTGATCGTCCTGTTTACAGCCATTGGCGGCATTCTTAGCGTCATGGCGGCCGGCGTGTTTTTATTGCTGCCCGAGCAGCAAAGACAAAATGTCTTACCGCACGGCATCAGTTTCGCTACCGGCGCACTGCTAACCGGCGCATTTTGCGGCTTGATTCCGCATGCTTTTGAAGAAGTCGCGGTGGCAGACATGCCCATGTTGTCAGCCACCATACTGATCGGCATTCTGTTGTTTTTTATCCTGGAAAAACTACTGGTCTGGCGCCACTGCCATTCTCATGCCTGCGAAGCTCATGGTGAAGATTCTCATGATGAGCACGATCATGCTCATGCTCACAACCACTCGCATGATAATAGCCGCCGTGCAACCGGCATGTTTATTATTCTGGGTGACAGCATCCATAATTTTGTCGACGGCGTCTTGATTGGTGCGGCATTTTTAACCGACCCACAATTGGGCATCGTAACCAGTTTAGCGGTTGCCGCGCACGAAATTCCGCAGGAAGTGGGCGACTTCGCCATCCTGCTGCACAGCGGCTACACTCGTAAAAAAGCCTTGATATACAATATGCTGGCTAGCCTGACCACCGTGATTGGCGGTGTATTAGCTTATTTCAGCTTAGGCGACTTGCACCACATCCTGCCGTATTTTCTAACCTTGGCCGCCTCCAGCTTTATTTATATTGCTGTGGCTGATTTGATTCCGTCCTTGCATCAAAAAACCGACATCAAAACCTCCTTACAACAGATCGGTTTTATTCTGGCTGGGGTGGCATTGATTTTAGTGATGCAGAGTATCGCACATCGATTTGAGGGCTAAACGCTTGGAGGGCATGTTGTTTTAGGGAATTACCCTGCGTAATCGGCTGGTACGAGAGCGCTCCCTGATAGTTGAGTAATATCAGGGAGCGCTCGGCGTGTGCTCCTGCATCGCCTAAAGCGTCTATTGTTAACGCCTTAACTGCTGCATCCATGCAGTCATCTCGCAATAACATAATCTGTTTGGCTGCTTTTATACTCCAGTTTCAGTGCAGCCTACACAGCCATTAATCTTCTATTGGCTCTACAACAGGCACTTGCGTCTCAGCGGGTTTGGGCTTTTTAGCTGCAGCCGCTTTTTCTGCCTCGGCAGCTTTTTGGGCTTTTTTCGCCGCTCTTTCTTCAGCCTTTTTTGCCAGCGCAGCCTTTTGGTCTGCCGCCTGTCTTGCGGCTACCGAACCGGTTTCCGCTTCGGCCAATACCATGGCTGTATCGGCAACGCTTATTGCCGGCATTAACAACGCGGACATAACGCAAGCACTTAACGACAATCTAATTATTTTTGCTTTGATATGTAACATAACTACCTCATTAGTTAAGAATCAATAGGATAGGAATCGATTAATTTAACGCTAATCCAACCCCATCCTTATTACAATTTACCAAACTTTTACGCTGATGCGATAGGTTTCATTATCTGGCATACCGTTTTTCAAGCGGTTTTAGCCCTGTGAAAATCATTAAATGCGTCCCGTAGGGTGTCAATAGACGATAGCCGTATTGCGCCGCATGTCGGCCCAATCATTCGGCGCATTAAGCTATCGCTAATGCGCTCCACGTGGACTACGAAAGCCGGACGAGTTTTGTAAACCCGTCCGTAACGTTTTGCGTACCATACCCCGCTCCCAGAAATGAAACGTAAGCAACGGGATTATAAACCCCGTCGCGCCGAGTCCTCGAGCGATAGATTAGGCATAGCGGCCAAAGAGCATGATTCCAACGCCAACCAGTTGCAGAAAGAATGGGTTTTTGGCAACACCCCAATTCATGATTAGAAAAAGCAGGGACACTGGCGCAATAACTACGCAGCCAAGCCCCCACCAAACGCTTGTTTTGAATGCGGCAATCAATGTTCCTATACCGCCGATAACGAAAACAAAAAGTCCAAGATAGACTAAAACCTCCATTTCTTCCCCTGTTATCCAATGTATATAATGCAACTATTTGCACCAACTGTTACAAAAATATTTTCGCCTTACGCTTTTTAAATTCTTCGCGTGAAATTTGGCCTGTGTCTTGAAGAGCTTTGAACGCGGTAAGCCGCAATCCGTATGGCGTCAATAGGCGATAGCCGTATTGCGCCGCAAGTTAGCTTTCAATCATTCGACGCATTACGCTTTCTCTAGTGCGCCCTATGTGGACCGGGCTTCCATCCTAATTACGCCGCATAGCCCGGTAGGATGCGGTGATAACCACATCAACGAAAGCCGGACGGGTTTTGTAAACCCGTCCGTCACGTTTTGCGTGACCATACCCGGTTCCAGAAATCAAACGTAAGCAACGGGGTTACAAACCCCATCGCGCTCAGGACATGGACTCCTCCTACTGGGCTATCGCGGCAATGTAACCTACCCAGTTTGTAGAGTACAAGCTTCGACGAAGCTCTTGCCGAGGAGCGTTGGGTTGACTGACTGGAATAGCTCCCCGCCTCCCCAGGACTTCTGAATGATGATACAACCCAGGCGCGCCAAGTTCGCTAGAGCGAGCTTTACCTCCTTGCTCGGCTCAGGCAGACTATCACCTTTCCCGTCATCTTTGCCCACGACCACTTCGGCTGGGAGTAGTCCAACCTTGACGCCGTCGTGTCGGGTCTGCTCATATGGGAGCGAATAGATATTCAGCAGAATTGAAGCCTCAAGCGGCGTGAGCTGCTCCAGGATAGAAATGTAGGCGCGTTGCAACGTTGTGCGACTTTGCACGTTGGCTGCGTTAACGAGGAGGCGCACCCAAAGGTCTTGCAGCGAGTCGTCGTCTTCAAGGGATGCCGCCTCCAAGAGAGGCACTGCGAGCTTCAAAGGTATTGGTCGAGTTGGGTGTGTCAGACCTGCTTCGGTCAGGAGCTGCTCCGCTCTTTGCATTAGCCTAACTTGTCGTTCCCACCGCATGTATTTGAGTTTGTCCTCAAAGATGCCCATGCCTTGTTCGATAGCCCGGTAGGATGCGGTG
>NZ_LUUI01000102.1 GCF_001644015.1 Methylomonas lenta | reverse complement strand
CCTTTCGCCTTTCGCCTTATATTTATTTTTCCAGATAAGTATAGGAATCCAATCCAGCCAACAACTCTTGCTCGAAAGCCTTTTTTTCTGTGTCGCTGAGCAAAGTGTTATCCAGCTTTTGCCGATAGGCGGCTTTTAAGGTATTGGTATTGATGTGCACATAATCCAGCAATTCACTGACGTTCTCGCCGGCCATGAACTCGCCAAATCGGTAGCCATTGTCATCTAATTCAATATTAATGGAATGGGTGTCGCCAAACAGGTTATGCATATCGCCTAAAATCTCCTGATAAGCTCCCACCATGAAAAAACCGATTAAATAACTGGCATCTTCGTTGATCTGATGCAGCGGCAGAGTGTTGCTGATGTTTTGATGATCGACATAGTGATCAATCCGGCCATCTGAATCGCAGGTTAAATCCTGCAGCACTGCGCGGCGGGTTGGTTGCTGCTCCAGTTGATGGATAGGCATAATCGGAAAAATTTGCTCAATACCCCAGATATCCGGCATGGACTGGAATAGCGAGAAATTGCAAAATACTTTATCCGCCAATTTTTCATCCAGCTCCTGCAAAATTTCCCGATGCTGATGATTATTTAGATTGAGTTTGTGTTGAATATGTTGGCACAAACTAACGTAGTTTTTTTCCGCTTCAGCCAGTTCAGTTAAGGCTAAATCGCCTTGCACAAAGCGGGCGCGCGCTTCCGCCATGTCGAATTGGGCATTATGGTAGGACTCGCTGATGTTATTAAGCATGGGCGGCGGTAAATTATCGGCCGCCTGCAGGCTTTCCACTTCCGTAACATTGGTAATCAACACCGCGTGGTGGGCGGTAATGGCCCGGCCGGATTCGGTGATGATGTTGGGGTGTGGCAGATTATGCTCCCGACTGATTTCAGCAAAACTGCGCACGATATTTTCTGCGTATTCGGTCATGCTGTAATTAATTGAACATTCGCGCCGGGAGCCGCTGCCGTCATAGTCCACTCCCAATCCGCCGCCGGCATCGACGGTGGTGATATTAGCGCCGAGTTGATGCAGTTGCAGATAAAACTGGCCGGCTTCTTTCAGGGCTAATTTTATATCGTGGATATTGGCGATCTGCGAACCCATATGAAAGTGCATCAGTTGCAAACAATCCAGCATGGATTTTTCCTGCAAACGCGCGATCAACTGCAGCACCTCGCTGGCATGCAAACCAAATTTGGATTTTTCGCCGCCGCTGTTTTGCCATTTGCCGGCGCTGATAGTCGATAAACGCACGCGCAAACCAATCAGAGGGCGTACCTTTAATTTAGCCGCTTCTTCAATGATCAATTCAAGCTCGGAGGGTTTTTCGATCACAATAAACACCGACAAGCCCATCAACTGCCCCATCAGTGCCATGCGTATATAGAGTCTGTCTTTATAGCCATTACAAACTATGGTGCCGCCGGATTTAGCCAGGCCCAGTATCGCTAATAGCTCCGGTTTGCTACCGGCTTCCAAACCAATGTGATCTGCAGAAACAATGCTTTCCACCACATTGCCCTGCTGATTGACTTTAATCGGATACACCGGTGTGTAATGGCCGCTGTAAGCATGCGTTTGGCGAGCCAGGTCGAAAGCCTGTTGCAGCTTGCGGATACGGTCGCCCAAAATATCGGTAAAACGCACCAGTACCGGAAAATTAAGGCCTTTGGCTTGTAAAGCCAGGGCAATCTCGTATAAATCGATCTCGGTGGCGCAATCGGTTTGCGGTTTGACACAGACATGTCCCTGCGCGTTAATGGAAAAATAACCGTTGCCCCATTGCTGGATGGCATAAAGCTGCTTGGATTGTTCAATCGACCATGGTTGTGTCTGCACGCACGCTCCTAAAAGGACTGTCATAAAGTGTGACAAATTCTAAAGTATAATGATGAAGCTTATATGACTTTTTAGGACTTTCATCATGCTCGACGCACAATGGTTCAGTGAAGCGCAAACTTCCTCCGGTACCGCTTTTTCATTAAAAATCACCCGCAAGCTGCACGAAGAGCAATCCGAGTTTCAGTTTCTGGAAATTTACGAAACCGAACAATTCGGCAATTTGATGGTGATCGACGGCTGCACCATGGTGTCTACCCGGGATAATTTTTTCTATCACGAGATGATGAGTCATCCTGTGTTATTCACACATCCCAATCCAAAGAGAGTCTGGATCATCGGCGGCGGTGATTGCGGTACTTTGCGGGAAGTCTTAAAACATCCGGGTGTCGAGCAAGCCGTGCAGATCGATATCGACGAACGAGTTACCCGATTGGCGGAAATTTATTTTCCTGAATTGTGCGAGTCCAACAACGACCCGCGTGCCGATTTGAAATTTATCGACGGCATTAAATGGGTGAAAGATGCGGCACCTAACAGCGTCGACATTATCATTGTCGACAGCACTGATCCGGTTGGCCCGGCGGAAGGTTTGTTCTGTGCCGATTTTTACAAAGATTGCTTCAACGCCTTGAGCGAAAACGGTATCGTGGTGCAGCAAAGCGAATCCGCTTTACTGCATATGAAAATCTTAAAAGAAATGCGCGACGAAATGCAGGCCGGCGGTTTTACCCATCTGCAAACCGTATTTTTCCCACAATGTATTTATCCATCCGGCTGGTGGAGCGCCACCATGGCCAGCAAACAAGATTTATCCAAATTCCGCGAAGCGGATGCTGCTAATAAAGGGTTTGATACCGTTTATTACAATAACGATATCCATAAAGCCAGTCTGGCCATGCCGGAGTTTTTCAAAAAAGCGTTTGCTTGATCTATAAATCTGGGTCCGGTGAAATTCCATCACCGGATTTGGCGCTGGCAGAACTGACATATTTGTCAGTTGAAAGCAAAAATGTCAGGGCTTTTGCTATAGAAATTAGTCCTGATTAAATTTGAAATGACTCTTTTTAAGTTCCATTGAGCACTGATAAAAAATAAATTACATGAAAAAATAACATTTAATAACAGTATCTTACTAACCATTTCACTCATTGAGTGGTAGGATTTTTTAATTATGGTCTAAATAGTAGAATTAATTGGCACGCTAATCGCTTTAATCTTTGTATTAATTGACTACCTGTTTACCCAATATTGGTGAACAGGTAATAAAGTCAAAATACATCAAAAATAATAAACACGGTGGGCCAATGATGAAAATTAAATCTTTCAATACTGTTTTGACGTTAGCGGCTTTTGCCGCACTGTACTTTTTTTTGCCGGCAGATAAGGTTACATCCAATGTGGTCGAAAATACGCCACAGACTGAGTCTTCACAACTCAACGTTAATCAAAAATCAAATCTTCCAAAAGCAATAAGAGGAAGTTATTTACATTCAGCCTAATTTTGCTAAATCCTGCTTTGTTACTTAGGTATGAAAATAGCCGGCACTGATAGTCTATATGACTTAAATGTCGGCTTTTAAGCTCAACGCCCGATTTTGCTCGTTTCATTGACGGTTCTGGTCAACTCTTCGTGCGAAAGATGACGTACATCTTTACCTTTAACCATGTAAATCACATGTTCACAGACATTACAGGCATGATCACCAATACGCTCTAAGGCACGAGCAGTCCACAGCACGTCTAAAGCACGCGTGATATTACGCGGGTCTTCCATCATCTGCGTAATCAGTTGTCGAGTAATGCTGCCATATTCACGATCAACTTTGCTATCTTGCGCGGTAATGGCGACGAGTTCTTCAGTATCGGTACGGGCATAAGAATCCAGCGCACCATTCAGCATTTCTTTAACCATATCCAGCAAATGCTCGATTTCGAAATATTTATCCTGATAAAACTCCCCACCCTCGAGGCGCATAGCCATTTTGGCGATACGCGTAGCTTCATCGCCGATACGTTCCAGATCAGTAATTATCTTCAGGGTAGCGATCAACATCCTTAAATCAAATGCGGCCGGTTGACGCTTGGCCATGATTTCAGTGCATTCATGATCGATATCTTTTTCCAGTGCATTGATCAATTGATCTTGCTCTATGACTTTTTCCGCACTCTCGGCGTCAGAAGACATAAACGCTTTAGTGGCTAATTCGACCTGCTCTTCAACCAAGCCGCCCATCGCCAGCACCTTGTTACGGATTTGTTCCATCTCATTGTTGAATTGCCGGGATATGTGTTGTTTGATAATCATGTTATCCATAGCTTTTCTCCTAACCGTAACGTCCGGTAATGTAATCTTCAGTTTGTTTTTTTGCAGGGTTGGTGAACAGCTCACTGGTCTCACCAAATTCAATCAATTCACCCATGTACATAAATGCCGTAAAATCAGAAACTCGCGCCGCCTGCTGCATGTTATGCGTAACAATGACGATAGTATATTTTTCCTTGAGTTCATCGATCAGTTCTTCGATTTTCAAAGTAGAGATCGGATCCAGGGCAGAGGCCGGTTCATCCAACAAAATCACTTCTGGTTCTATGGCAATGGCTCTGGCAATCACCAAACGCTGTTGCTGACCACCCGATAAACCCAAAGCGTTATCGTTTAATCGATCTTTTGCCTCATCCCACAATGCCGCTCCACGCAGAGATTTTTCCACGATTTCATCCAGCACACGTCTATCATTGACCCCCTGAATTCGTAGGCCGTAAGCTACGTTTTCATAAATACTCTTCGGAAACGGATTGGGTTTTTGAAATACCATACCCACCCGCCGCCGCAAGGCTGCGACATTAACATTTTTATCGTATATATCTTCGCCATCCAGTAATAGTTTACCCTGGATGGTGACGCCATCGACCAGATCGTTCATACGGTTGATACAACGCAATAAAGTCGATTTGCCGCAACCACTGGGGCCAATATACGCGGTGACTTTTTTCCGCGGCATTTCCATATTTACGCCATGTAATGCCTGTTTGCTGCCGTAAAATAAATTTAGATTCTGTACCGTAATGCAAGGGTCAAATTTATCGTTAGTCGTTTTACTGCCTCGATTTAGCGCACTAATATCAATAGCGTGAGTTTTTATTGCTTCTGTGGTCATTTTAATTTTCCAAACGTGTCTTGTTGACGAACAACGTTAATTTTCTAATGCGCGGTATTTTTCTCGGAGGTTATTTCGTATCGTGATAGCAAACATATTCAAGCCAATAATCACAACCACTAATAACAAGGACGTCGCGTACACCAAAGGCCGTGCTGCCTCGACATTAGGGCTTTGGAAGCCTACATCATAAATATGAAACCCTAAATGCATAAATTTTCTGTCCAAATGCAAATAGGGAAAGTTTCCATCCAACGGCAAGGTTGGAGCCAGCTTGACCACACCCACCAACATTAATGGCGCCACCTCGCCCGCTGCACGCGCAACGGCTAAAATCAAACCGGTCATGATAGCCGGGCTAGCCATAGGCAACACAGTACGCCATAACGTTTCTGCTTTGGTTGCCCCCAATGCCAAACTGCCTTCTCGAATCGATTTGGGAATACGCGATAAACCTTCTTCAGTCGCCACAATCACCACAGGTAACGTCAATAAAGCCAAGGTCAGCGAAGCCCATAGCAAACCCGGTGTGCCGAAAACCGGCGCAGGTGCTGCTTCAGGAAAAAATAAACGGTCTATATTGCCACCCAGGATATAAACAAAAAACCCTAAACCGAATACCCCGTAAACAATAGACGGCACCCCGGCTAAATTGTTGACCGCTATCCGAATCAGTCGGGTAATAAAGCCCTGTTTGGCATACTCACGCAGATAAACTGCGGCAATTACACCCAGAGGCGTTACCAGAACCGCCATCAGCATAACCATTAATACGGTGCCAAATATGGCCGGAAAAATACCACCTTCAGTATTGGCTTCGCGTGGATCGTCGCTGATAAAGGCAATAACGTTTTTAATGTATTCGATAGATTTATCCAGCGCACTCATTGCGTTGGGTCTAGTCAGCTTGATGACCCTGTTCAAAGGAATGCTAATTTCACGGCCGCCAGCTTCTGAAACCACGATACTGCAGCATTTATTAGCAATATTCAGTTTAAGCAACTCTGCTTGAATGACTTTGTATTCCTCTTCATAGGCCAATTTCTGCTTGGCAAACGCCTGTTTCTTGCTGTCATCCCACTCGTTTTTCAGCTCCAACGCCCGTTGTTTCAAACGTAAACGCTCTAGATTGTAATTAATCGACCCCATTTCCTTTTTTTGCAGATGGTCGATTTCATCGAACAACTGCAAGTTTTTTTCTATCTGTTCCTGCGCTACCGGCCACGCTTTTGCGCCCTCGGCAATCACTTGACCATTCTGTTTAACTGCCAGTAGTCGTCCGTAAAAATTACCCCATTCTCGTCGTTCAACGGCAATCAAATCCTCCGGGGTAGTTTTGTCTTGAATGTATTGATCCTGTATCCAACGAAAATCCGTGCCCAGGATGTCACGATTACCGGTTTTAATCAGGTATTGTTGTAAATAGTCAGCACCATTCAAAACCTCCAGCCCCGCCGAAATGGCTTGCGCTTTATGCAACAAGGACTCATCGACTTCCTCACCTATGATAACTGAGCTTTGGCCTTGCCTATCCTTATAATGATATTCCACAACATCCGCCGGCCAAAAATGTCCTAGGCCGCGCACAGCAATCAACATCAATAATCCCAACACCAGCAACAAGTTGATACTCACTGCACCGGCAGTCATCCATATCCACGGTAAACCGCTTTTAAACCATGCTTTTATCATAACGAACTATATTTTTGTCTTAGATTCTGACGAATCAATTCAGCAACCGAATTGACGACGAAGGTAAACATAAACAGCACCAAAGCCGCTAAAAACAATACCCGATAGTGTGTGCTATTAACTTCTGCTTCCGGCATTTCGACGGCGATATTGGCAGATAGGGTGCGTAAACCCTGGAAGATACTTAAATCCATCACAGGGGTATTACCGGTTGCCATCAATACGATCATGGTTTCGCCAACAGCACGCCCAAGTCCGATCATCACAGCCGAGAAAATGCCAGGGCTAGCAGTGAGTATCACAACCTTGGCCAAAGTCTGCCAAGGTGTAGCACCCAACGCCAAAGAACCGGTAGTTAAGTGTTTAGGTACACTGAAAATGGCATCTTCGGCAATCGAGAATACCATCGGAATGACGGCAAAGCCCATGGCTAAACCAACCACCAAAGTATTACGTTGATCGTAGCCGATATCTAACTCCTTTAGCATCCAGATGCGTAAATCGCCATTAAAGAACAACGCATCAATACCCGGACTTATTACAAACGCCAGCCAGCAGCTTAAAACGATAACGGGTAACAGCAAGATGGCATCCCAACCTTCCGGCAATTTATTGCGAATAGTTTTCGGCATAAACTGCCAGCAATAGGCAAACAGCATCACAACTACCGGCACGACGAATAACATGGCAAAGATGCCGGTCAGATTTTTCTCCACAAACGGCGCCAACCACAAACCCGCCAAGAACCCCAAAATCACCGTGGGTAATGCACCCATGATTTCGATGCCTGGTTTAACATACTGACGCATGCCGGTTGCCATGAAATAACCCGTATAAATTGCCCCGAACAGTGCTAATGGAATAGCCACCAACATGGAGTAAAAAGCTGCTTTCAAGGTACCGAACACTAACGGGGTCAAACTCATTTTAGGTTCGAAATCGTTGCTAGCGGCAGAAGACTGCCAGATGTAGTCCGGTTCCGGATAACTCTCGTACCAGACTTTTTCCCACAAAGAGGACCAGGACACTTCCGGATGCTCGTTTTCAACTGTCCAGAAATGAATTTTAGCGTCCTCTGTTTCCAACAACATGGCATTGGCGCGTGGCGACAAAGTAACCGCTATTGGTTTGCCATTAAAAGCCTTTTCCTTGATAGCCTCACGCTCTGAAGTTGAATTGTAAATACCTATCACACCTTGTGTATCAGCCACTAACATCCCCTTTCGACGTTGCTCCGGGTTGATAGTGACCAGCGGCGAATCAGAAACCTTAAATGAGCGTAATTTCTGCACACTGTAATGATTTTGCTTATCGCGTACGATAGTCCATTGCGAAAGCAAGCCTGTGCTATCACCAATCAATACTGAAATATCCCCATTCAGAAATTCCATACTGGTAATTTGTATCCCTTGACTGGTGACATTCAGTTTATAGGCAGCAGTCGGTTTACTTTTATCGGTAATATCGATAACACTTAGTTCACCACTACGAGAGGCCAGATAAAGGTTGCGCTGCTCTTTATCCATCAATACAAATTCGATGTTTTCGCTGGGTAAATCAATGTCAGAATCGATACGCTCCCAGCTGACTTCATCATCAAACAGGGATTCTTTTTTGCTTAGGTTAGTCAACACCAAACGATTATCTGCCGTTTTCGCAAACAGGGTATTGCTTTTATCCCCCAACTTTACTGCCAGTTTAATTAAGGGCTGACCCAAGTTATCCACCACTACCGGCTCTTGGCCTAACGGATATTGGATTGATGGCGTAATGACGCGTTTGTCATTCGGATACGACAATTTGTAGGCGTGTTTAACAACCAAGGCACGTCCATCAGATAAGCCATAAGCAATCACACCTTTATCAACACCACCATGGGCATAGCTGGTAATTTGAACGCCTTCCGGAATTGGCAGCGGATCAATGCGAATGGTTGCGCCATCGGCAACATTAAAAAATATGACCTTAGCCTGATCAGTAAAACGCACCCCAACTTCGTTTTGTTCTTCCATAGACAAAAACACTGTCTTGCCCAACGCCTGCTCGGGCGCACTATATTGGTTGACAGCTTCGGCATGCGCCGGTAGTAGCAAGGGAAAAACCACGTAAAGTAGATAAAAAAAGATCAAAACAATTGCAAGAATAATACTGAGGCCGCCAAATACGACCGCATGTGCAACGATTTTATCTTTCAAAAGCCGCCAGCGTTGGTACGCATCGCTCGATGACAGTTGTAGCAACGTCGATTTGGAAGAGGATGATTGATTTTCAGGCATAAACTAAACGGTCAAAGTAAGCAGAGTGTCCTTGTAACATTTTACAAGACTCAGTTATAAAAAAGCCGATAAACCACTAAGGTAATTTATCGGCTTTTATCGGGTTTAAAATCAAAATCCTTTACTAAGATATTGATTTTTTAAAGTATTCCGTAAGGCTTCCATGCCAAATATTTCCCTAAATCACTCATCCTTAAATGATAATTACTGAATTAAAGTCAACGCTTTTTCCACTGCTTTAGCAGGCAGTGGAATATAGCCGTCTTTAACAACGACTTGCTGACCGGTTTTTGATAACACCATTTTAATGAACTCTTTTTCTAGAGGCGCTAAAGGCTCGTTAGGTTTTTTATTGACATAGACATACAAGAAGCGAGACAGCGGATAAGCACCGGAAGTAGCATTCTCTGGCGTTGGCTCAACAAAAGCCGCGCCTTCTTTTGCTGACAATGGAATCGCTTTTACACCGGAAGTGGTGTAACCGATACCTGAATAACCAATACCGTTATTAGAAGTAGTCACCGCTTGCACGACAGAAGCAGAACCTGGTTGCTCGTTAACATTGCTTTTGTAATCACCTTTACAAAGTGCTTCGTCTTTAAAGAAACCATAGGTACCGGAAACCGAATTACGACCATACAATTGAATAGGTTTAGCTACCCAGCCACCTGTTAAGCCAGCTTCACCCCAAGTGCTGATGTCGGTTGCATAACCGCATTTGCGAGTAGAAGACATAATGGCATCTACTTGCGGAATGCTTAAACCTTTGACTGGGTTGTCTTTATTAACAAATACCGCCAAAGCATCAATTGCGACTGGAATTGCAGTCGGTTTGTAGCCATATTTACCTTCGAACTCGTCGATTTCGTTATCTTTCATTTTACGGCTCATAGGACCCAGGTTAGAAGTACCTTCGGTCAAAGCCGGTGGCGCAGTTGATGATCCAGCCGCTTGAATTTGAATGTTTACGTTAGGATATTGCTTGCCAAACTCTTCAGCCCATAACGTCATTAGGTTTGCCAGTGTATCCGAACCGACACTGGAAATATTACCGGATACGCCGCTAGCAGGCACATAATCTGGTAACGATGGATCAACAGTAGTGGGTGCAGCTTCTGCTCCGCCTGCCAAAAATGCTGTAGAAGCAAAGCCAAAGCCTAAAATAAGTGATTTCAGCTGAAATGTTTTTTTCATATTATTTCTCAATCAATGTTTAAAACCAGAATCTATACTGCCCTGTGAGCGTGACAATAGTATGAAGCAAATATGACAGTTTTATGACAACAGCTAATTGTAAGCCGCTACCCGGGTTTTTACTATCCTTTAAGATCGCCTTGCCGGGCCAGTTTTATAAAGCTATAGGTAAAATCAACACTCGCATCATCTGCCACATCTTCCCGACTGAGCTGCTGCCAACCAGCATCCACGATCTGGGGGAAAAAGGTATCGCCGGTAAATGGCTTATCAATTTGAGTCAGATATAAATAATCTGCTTCCGGAAGCAATGCTTCATACAGAGTCGCACCACCGATCACAAATAATTCAGCACTGTTTTTAGCATAATCCAGCGCGCACCCGATATCAGTAAATACCCGACAGCCAGCTTGTTGATAATCCGCATTTCTGCTGATGATTAAATTCTCACGTCCGGGCAGGGGCCGGCCGATGGCTTCAAAGGTTTTACGACCCATTAAAATCGGCGAACCCAGCGTAATTTGTTTGAAACGTTTTAAATCAGCCGATAAATGCCAGGGCATTTGACCATTTAAGCCGATAGCACGATTACTGGCCATCGCCACGATCAGTGAAATTTTCATGTGTAATGTTTTAAGATGCACAGCTTCTAAGATTATGGCTGCGCATCTTACTATTTTATGAAAAACATATTGTTGGTTTTTACCGGCGGCACTATTGGCTCGCAACTCCAAAATGGCACGATCGATACCCATCAAAATGCTGGCTTTAAACTGATCCAGTTATTTCAACAACATTACCCCAATCAAAATCAGCTTAGCTTTAAAACCATCCAAACGGAACAAATTCTTAGTGAGAACTTGCATCCGCAATTTTGGCAACAGGTCATTGCTACGATAGAAGCTGAAGTTTTAGATAATGTTGACGGTGTCATCATCACGCACGGCACTGACACGCTCGCCTTTAGCGCTGCAGCTTTAGGGATTTATTTCAATCAAATCAAAATCCCCATATTGCTGGTTTCCAGCAATATGCCATTGGAAAACCCAAATGCCAATGGTTTGAAAAATTTTATCTGTGCGGTGGATTACATCCGGCAAAAGCAGGCAGCGGGTGTATTTGTACCCTATCAAAATCCAGGTCACCCCATGCATTTACACATTGCTACTCGCATCAGTAGCTGCCTGCCGCTGAGCAGTGATTTTATCAGTGTGCAATCCAAACCTTATCTGTTATTTGAAAACGGCAAATTTACCCACCAACACGAACTGCCAACAAGAATGACCCCAAGCTATCCGCTTAAAAAACAATTTGCCAATATTCTATTGATAAAACCCTATCCAGGATTGAATTACAGTCACTTCAATTTGGATAACATTGATGCAGTACTACACGATTTGTATCACTCCGGTACTGCCTGCACCTCGGAGCAATGGGGCCAACAGCATAGTCTGCTTGTTTTTAGTGAACATTGTCACCATCGCAATATTCCTCTGTTTCTGGCACCCAGCATCAAAACCGATGCCCTATATAGTACAACTCAGCAATTACTTACCCATAATACAAAAATGATCTGGAATACTTCGCTGGAAAGCGCGTATGCCAAACTCGCATTGGCATACGCAAACTTTACCGACAATCAAACAATTGATGATTTTCTGATGCGAGATATTGCTTGGGAACAAGTTTAAATAATCACCATTTCTTTTTCATCAGCGACCCACTCTAAACCAGGCGGCATACAACGCAGGTAAAAACAGCAAGGTTAATAATGTGGCTACCGTTAATCCACCCATAATCGCAACCGCCATGGGACCAAAAAATGCGCTTTGGGTGAGTGGAATCATGGCCAAGATGGACGCAGCGGCAGTCAGTACGATAGGTCTAAATCGGCGTACGGTGGATTCTACGATGGCATCAACATCGCTCAATCCGGCGTGTTTATCCTGATCGATTTGATCGACCAAGATTACCGAATTACGCATAATCATACCGGACAAGGCAATGGTGCCCAGCATGGCGACAAAACCAAATGGCTGATTAAAAAGCAACAAAAACAACGTGACGCCTATCATGCCCAAAGGCGCGGTTAAAACTACCAGCGCCACTCGGGAAAAGCTTTGTAATTGAATCATCAATACCGTCAACACCGTCAAGATAAATAACGGCATTCCCGCTGCAATAGAATCACTGCCTTTGGCCGATTCTTCCACCGCCCCGCCGGTTTCCAGCCAATAGCCAAGTGGCAGTTTACGTTTAAAATCCGCCAGTATTTCTTCAACCTGATCTGAAACTGTTGGTGCTTGCATGTTGCCATATAAATGCCCACGCACTGTGATCGTAGGAATTCGGTTACGCCGCCAGATTACACCCTCTTCAAAACCATAATCAAAGCTGGCAATTTGTGACAATGGCACACTTTGGCCGCCGGAAATTGGAATCATTAGATTGGGCAAGCGAGACAAGTGTCGACGCTCGGTTTCTGCGCCGCGAACCAACACATCAATACGCTCTATACCTTCTCTAAACTCCGTAACATATAAACCCTTTAAAGCTCCATTGACTAAATTGGCAATATTATTCGAACTGATCCCTAACAAGCGGGCTTTGGATTGATCAACCTCTACTCTGACCACTTTTACCGGTTCTTCCCAATCCAGTTGCACATTGGATAGATAAGGATTTGCGCGCATGATTTGAGCAACTTGCTGCGCCAAGGCTTTAAGCGTGGCGATATCCGGTCCGGAAACCCGAAATTGCACTGGAAAGCCGACCGGAGGGCCATTTTCCAAACGCAATACACTGGCACGCAAACTGGGGAAATCTTGCTCGAACAATTGAATCAATTGCTTACGTAAACGCTCCCTATCTTTTGCACCGTCAGTCAAAATAACGAACTGGGCAAAATTACGCTGTGGTAATTGCTGGTCCAGCGGCAGATAAAACCGTGGGCTACCGGTACCGATATAAGCAACATAATTTTCGATACCGGTTTGCTGATCAAGCCAGGCCTCCAGTTTTTTGACTTCGGTTTCGCTGGCGGCATAGGACACACCTTCAGCCAGGCGTAAATCCACGATTAATTCCGGACGCGTTGAGTCGGGGAAAAATTGTTGCTGTACCAGGGAAAATCCAGCCATGGATCCGATAAATAAACACAAGGTAATACCAATCACCCACCAACGCTGATTGACGCAGATACTTACTAATCGTCGAAAATAACGATAAAAAGGTGACTGATAAGTCTCGTGCTGCCGGTTTTCCTGATCAACACTGTCTGTTTGTGGCAGCCATTTTTTTAACCAAACTACGATTCGAGGAGATTGCTGTTTCTTACCGGTAAAATCCGGCAATATGCGGTAGCCCAGATAAGGTACAAAAATCACCGCAGCCAACCAGGACACCAGTAGGGCAATCACCACCACTTGAAAGATGGAGCGGGTATATTCGCCGGTAGTGGAGTTAGCCGTGGCAATGGGCAAAAAACCTGCAGCTGTGACTAAAGTACCACTCAGCATCGGCATGGCAGTTGAGGTATATGCAAAGGCTGCTGCACGGGTGCGCTCCCACCCCTGTTCCATTTTAGACGCCATCATTTCTACAGCAATAATGGCGTCATCCACCAGCAAGCCTAAAGCCAGAATCAATGCACCTAGCGAGATCTTGTGCAAACCTACATCAAATAAGTGCATCAACCAAAAGGTGATTGCCAACACTACCGGAATAGTAATCGCCACCACGATGCCGGTGCGCAAACCCAAAGACAACAAACTGACCGCCAAAACGATGATCACCGCTTCGCTGAGCGATCTTATAAACTCATTAATAGAGTGCTGTACAGCTTTGGGTTGCGAAGATACCGTGTTTAATTCCAAGCCGACCGGTAATTGGGCTTGTATCCGTTGAATGGTATTATCGAGATGAGTTCCGAGTTTGATTACATCGCCGCCCTCTTGCATGGACACGCCAATCAGCATGGCTTCCCGTCCGTTATATCGGACCTTTTCTTTTGCAGGATCCTCGTAACCCCGGCTAATACTGGCCACATCACCTAAGCGGAATTCATGACCGTTGGCGCGCAACCGAGTATCCCGTAATTCCTGTAACTGATCGTAACGTCCGCTGATGGCAATCCGAACCCGTTCCTGCTCGGAATCGAAATTACCACTGCTGGTCACCAAATTCTGCAGTTGTAAGGTACCCAGCAAGGTAGCGGTATCTATGCCTAAAGTGGCCAGTTTGGCATTGGATAAATCAATATAAATGCGTTGCTTCTGTTCGCCGAAAAAGTCGACTTTGGCTACATCTTTAATCTGCAACAATTCTGCTCTAACCACTTCGGCCTGACGCTTTAATTCGGCATAATCGTAACCATTGCCGGTCAGCGCATAAAGATTGCCATACACATCGCCAAACTCGTCGTTGAAAGCAGGCCCTTCGACACCATCAGGTAAGGTCGAACGAATATCCGAAATTTTTTTACGGGCTTGATACCAAATATTGTCGATTTCCTCAGGCGGCGCAGAATCTTTGGCTAACAAAAAAATCAGCGATTCGCCAGGACGGGAATAGCTGCGTAAATTATCCAGCCAGGGCACTTCCTGGAGTTTTTTTTCCAGCTTGTCTGTAACCTGTTGCTCCACCTCCGTAGCACTGGCACCTGGCCATCCGGTTCGAATAACCATCACTTTAAAGGTAAACGGCGGATCCTCCGACTGCCCTAAATGCGTGTAGGACATCATACCCACCAAAGTCAACATCAACATGGCATACAACACCAGCGCAGGATGCTTCAACGACCATTCTGATAAATTGAAGCGTCTCATGGATTTATCTGCGCTTGCACCGGACGCACCACCTGTCCTGGCACCAAAGTATGTACACCGGCTACTACTACCTGTTCACCTGTTTGCAAACCGTGAGTAATGATAATGCCATCTTCCCTAAACATACCGGTTTGCACCGCTCTGGATTCTACTTGACCGTTTTCCGGATTGACCACCCAAACTACGGTTTCTCCTGCATACTGGGTTACTGCCGGTAACGGTAAGAGCAGTTCTTGACTGTCTTTATTGTAAAAACGCACACCGGCCGTCATCCCCAAACGCACATTATTATCCGCATCTGGTAAGGCAACCCTGATTTGAAAAGTGCGGGTAACACTATCGGCAGCAGGCGCTACTTCGCGTACCTTGCCTTGATATAACCGAGTCGGTTCAGCCCATAATCGCACCTCGGCTGGCAGATTGATTTCAATGCCTTGCATACGCGACTCCGGCACAGCAATCGACACTTCTCTATCTTCCGGTTTAGCAATACGCACAACAGTCTCGCCTGCGGCAACCACTTGACCGGGTTCGGCGTGAATTTCGGTTACCACGCCCTCTCTTTCAGCCCGTAAATCTGTGTACGCAAATTGGTTATCCGATACAGAGGCCTGGGCTTGGGTTTGTTTGACCAAAGCAATCGCAGATTTAAGTTTAGCCTCTTGAATATCAATAGCCTGCTTTGATATGAATTTTCGCTGGTAAAGCTGTTGCAATCGATCAAGTTCTGCACGTGCCAATACCAAATCAGCTTGTGCTGATTGAACTTGTGCTTGAGCTGCTTTTGCCGTCAAGCCGGTATCCTGATTATCCAGTTTGGCTAAAATCTGACCTTTTTTAACCACAGCACCAACATCGACGTAACGTTTGATAATCTTGCCGCTGATACGGAAGCCTTGCGCTGTTTCATAACGTGAACGTATTTCCCCAATCAAAATAGTCGGCGATGCTGTGGTTTTTTCACCCACAGTCACCACTAAAGCTGGTCTTGGTGGTAACTGTGGCGGCTGGGTTTGTTCACATCCAAACAAAAACAAGCCACTTATTATCAACAAAAATATCTTCATTCAAATTCCTTTAAAGGCTTATCCAAATGGATTAAATCAGGACGACTATCCCAGAGACTTTATAATCAATTCCAAAGGTGCCAGTGAAATCAAAGCCCTAAATAAACAAGCATTGTCATTGACCAAGCCATAACATTCATAATCCAAGGCAGTCGAAAACTGTTCGCCAAAATCATGCTCTGCACTGTCTTCAGCAGGTTTGATCAAAATATGCAGTGCATCATTACTCTTTAATTGCGTAAGTTGTTGTCTATCGACACTTATTTTATGTGAGGTATACACCATTGGGTTATTCTCGAAATCATGGTGACTCTTTAAGGCTTTTTCTAGTAAAGCACTGGAAAGTAACGCACACGGAAACATTTCCGGAAATCCGACTTTGTCCTGCAGTTCATCAAAAAATTCAGTTTGATCGCGCAGGGAACCGCAGAGGAAATTTTTGGCATTACTAGTGGTCATGAATTTTCGTTTTAAAAAATGACCACTAGTCAAAAAACTACGATCGGCGTGTAATCGTAAATCCCCTAAATCAGAAAAATTTGCCTCAGCTAGATAAAGCGGCTGACTGCTTTCTTTTTTGTACCCCATTAAAGCTAACTTAGCATTGCTTTTTACCATGATCCGATTACTCAGTACCGGCTCAGACTGATTTTTGAATTGCGAAGCTTTTACCTCGACCTCGACAAACTGATCAGCCTTAATGGCGTTAGCAAACGAGAACTGATAATTACTGAAATTTAAGCCATGCTCTTCAATCAATGCCTGTTCATCCGCCTGGCGGCGAAAGTTAGCCATTTTGCCTTCAATGAGTGACTCCAGCTGAAAACCCAGTGTTATAGGTCCCTGAAAGGGATTGTCCTTGATTTTTTTCCAATTTTTACTGTCATGGAACAAATTAAAGTCGTCCGTAGAATTGCGAGTTACGTCGATATGAAGCTGAGTAAAAATGTCTGCATGGATATCGTGCATAACAGGCTCCTGTTGGTTTTCGATTAAAGTTGGCAAAATTATTAGGAATTTAGTCCACAGCTGTTGAAAGCTTGTGCACAAGAGTCTGTTAAATCTGTGGATAAAATAATGATAAAAATAGCCTGTAGGTTATCCACAATGGCATAACAAGTCTTAATCCTAGAAGAACACAGGCTTATAATTAAACCAAAACCATGATTCTTATAACAAAAAATAGGTTTTCCACAACACAAGCTCGTGCTAGTAGTAATAATAGATTTTAAATATCTATATATTGTTATTATTAGTTGAAATTGCTGGTTTATAAAAGCTCTATGCTAAACCGATTGCCAATTTCATTTATTCAGGTTCATTATCCATCTGCATTTGTTCGGTCAAGCTTTTCGGCAATTTCTTTTTGACTTTTACCCCCAATTCTTCAAAAGAACTGGCCTGACGCAATAAATTTCCACTGCCTGTACTGAGCTTGTTGACGATGCCATCGTAGGTTTTATGCACAGTGCTTAGTTGATTACCGAGCTTTTCGATATCTTCTGCAAAACCACGAATTTTGTCATATAAAGTGCCGGCTTTATCAGCAATCAAGCGGGCATTTTCATTTTGTTGTTCATATCGCCAGATATTCTGAATGGTACGCAATGTAGCCAACAGCGTGGTTGGGGTAACAACCACGATTTTATGCTCGAAAGCATCACTGAATAATTTTTCATCCGCTTGAAATGCCGCCATAAATGCAGCTTCTATAGGCATGAATAACAATACAAAGTCCAACGAACGCAAACCTTTCAGGCTGGAATAGTCTTTACTGCTAAGACTTTTGATATGGTTACGCACGGCTTCGGTGTGTTGTTTCAAAGCCTCAATACGTTGATGATCTTCTTCGGCTGAACAATAACGTTCGTAAGCCACTAAGGAAACTTTTGAATCGATAATCACATCTTTATTATCAGGCAAGCGGATGATGACATCGGGTTTGAACATCCGGTTATCTTGATCGCGCAAGTTAGCCTGCGTTTCATACTCAATGCCTTTGCGTAAACCCGATTGCTCTAACACTTTTTCCAGAATCATCTCTCCCCAGTTACCTTGGGTTTTATGATCACCTTTTAACGCACGGGTTAGATTTAAGGCTTCTTGATTCATTTTTTGCGTATCGCGACGTAGAGAGACTATTTCTTCACGTAAGGAAATGCGATCTTTAGTTTCGTTGTCATATACGTTTTCGACACGATTTTTGAATTCACCCAATTGCAACTTTAAAGGAGCTACCAAACTTTCGATACTGGTTTTATTGTGTTCGACAAACTGCTTGCCGCGTTCCTCAAAAATGCGGTGAGCCAAATTTTCAAATTGTGCTTTGAGTTGATTTTCCGCATCTTGCAATAAACGGATTTTTTCGGCGTTGCTTTTGTGTTGTTCTTGTTGGCGGGCGTTGAGATCGGCATTTTCGGTTTTTAGTTGTAACAGTTGTTGTCGCAAACTTTGTAGCTCAACTTCTTTTTGCTGCAATAAAACCAGCCGTTCCTCGGTAACCGCCAGCTTAATGTTTTGTTGTTGCAGTTGTGCCTGCTGATTTTCGATTAATTCGTTTTGTGCCCGACGACGGTTGCCCGCTGGCCAAGCACTTAAAACAAAACCCAATACTGCCGCTAGCAATGTCGCTAGCGGCCAAAGCCATTGATCCATCACAGGGTTTTAAAAACCGCTGCGGCAGCATCGATAGTGAATTGAATATCATCGTCGGTGTGTGCAGCTGAAACAAAACCGGCTTCAAATGCTGAGGGTGCCAAGTAAACACCTTGATCCAGCATGCCATGAAAAAAGCGTTTAAAGCGATCCTGATTGCATTGCATGACTTGCGCAAAGCGGGTGATGTGTTTTTCTTCGCTGAAAAATAAACCAAACATGCCGCCGACTTGATTAGTGGTAAAGCCAATGCCGGCTTGATCGGCCGCTTGTTGCAAGCCATTGACTAACTGGCTGGTTTTGTTGCTGAGATGGTCATAAAAATCCGGCGCCCCGATTAATTCCAGGGTTTTCAAGCCAGCAGCCATTGCCACCGGATTACCGGATAAAGTACCGGCTTGATAGACAGGACCCAGTGGCGCTAGATGTTGCATGATTTTCCGACTACCACCAAAAGCACCCACCGGCATGCCGCCACCGATGATTTTGCCCAAGGTGGTTAAATCCGGCTTAACCATGTATAAACCTTGGGCACTCTGCAAACTAACTCGAAACCCTGTCATCACTTCGTCAAAAATCAATACGCTGCCATATTGGTCACAGACTTCACGTAAGGTTTCCAAAAATCCGGCTTCCGGTGGAATGCAGTTCATATTGCCCGCTACCGGCTCGACGATGATGCAGGCGATTTTGTCACCCAATTCGGCAAAGGTTTTGCGTACATTATCACTGTCGTTATAGGTCAAGGTAATGGTATCAGCCGCCACTGATGCAGGTACACCCGGCGAACTGGGTACTCCAAAAGTCAAAGCACCTGAGCCGGCTTTCACCAGTAATGAATCTGAATGACCATGGTAACAACCTTCAAACTTGACGATTTTGTCGCGACCGGTAAAACCGCGTGCCAAACGTAAGGCACTCATCGTGGCTTCGGTACCGGAACTAACCATGCGTACCATCTCAATGGAGGGTAGCAATTGGCAGACTTTCTCTGCCATACGGGTTTCGATTTCGGTCGGCGCACCAAAGCTAAGACCTTTTTCGGCGGTTTGTTTAACGCTTTCGATCACCTCTGCATGAGCATGGCCCAGAATCATCGGCCCCCAAGAACCCACATAATCGACATAGCGTTTATTTTCGCTGTCGAACACATAAGCGCCTTGGGCATGATCAAAATACACAGGGGTACCGCCTACACCACTAAAGGAACGGACGGGTGAATTGACGCCACCGGGAATAAATTTTTTGGCTTGAGAGAATAAATCGCTAGCTTGGGTCATGATAAAGAATGTGAGTAGATAGAAAAAATAAAGGGCACGAAGAGACACTCTCCGTACCCTTGGCTAAATTGATGAAGCTTATTTTTTGCCGAAAATATGTGGGCCTTTAGGTTGCTGTTTGTTTTGCACACAAAAATAGGCTGCAGCATCAAATTTGATTTGTAGCGAGTGGGTATTTTCGTGCTCTTTCAGGAATTTTTTGGCTTCTTCGCTTGATAGGTCTTTCATCATATGTTTGGCAATACACATGCAATCTTTATCAAGGCGTGGTTTGTCGACATCCGGATTGTTCGAGCTTTTGAGTTCGCGTGCCACGCACTGATCTGAAAACTCATGCTCAAATTCATGTTTAACCACGTCAGTAACTATTTCATCATGGGTATGATCAAAAGGGTTATGTACAGGTTTGGTAGCTGTGGTTGGCGTTTTAGCTACAACTGGTTTATCGTCGGAACAAGCTGTTAAAAGTGTGACACTCATGCTAGTCAATAGCACAAATAAAATAGGTTTTATTTTCATAATAGTTAGAATGTTATAGTTTTAGTTGAGTAGGTTTTGCAGTAATGGAGCTAATCGCTGTTGTTGTGTGATCTGTAATAAACGATTGGCTGTGATGACACTTTTTAATTGATTAAAAGCCAGATCAAAATCATCATTCACAATCAGATAATCGAATTCTGGATAATGACCCATTTCCGTAACGGCATCCCGCATACGCCGAGCGATAATGTCATCACTATCTTGTCCGCGATTTTGTAAACGTTGTTTTAACACTTCAATCGAAGGTGGCAAGATAAAAATGGATAGACTGTCAGGTAGCAGCTTTCTGATTTGTTGCGCACCTTGCCAGTCGATTTCTAAAATTACATCCAAACCTTGCGCCAAATTATCTGCTACGGTTTTTTGTGCTGTGCCATAAAAATTATCGAATACTTGAGCATATTCCAGAAACGCCTGATCTTCGAGCATGGTTTGGAATGTATCGACCGAAACGAAAAAATAATCTCGTCCGTTGCTTTCTCCATTACGCATGTTACGCGTAGTATGCGAAACTGAAACCACCAGTTGATCCATTTCTGTTTGCAGTTTTTTTACCAGACTGGTTTTGCCAGCCCCGGACGGAGCAGAGATGATATAAAGTTTGCCTGTAATCATTTGATTTTGCTTATGCTCCAAAAGGTAAAGGTTTAATTAAGCTCAGCTGCCATTTTTTTCTGATATTGCTCAAGAGTCAAGCCAAAAACCGTCCAATAGGGGGGCTGTGGTATTATTAACGGCCTTTCTAACCCCATCTTTGAATGCCGATGAGCGCTATTTGGAACAATTGTCTGGCCAAGCTTGAACACGAAATCCCCACAACCGATTTCAGTACCTGGATAAGACCACTGCAAGCATTAGAAACCGATAGCGAATTAAAACTATTGGCGCCGAACCGGTTTATTATCGATCATATCAAGCAGCACTTTTTTTCCATTATCGAAGATGCGGTAAATGAATTTTCTAATGCTACTTTAGCCGTTCATTTTGAAATAGGCAGCAAAAAATCGCCAGCCATAAAAGCGCCTACCTTGATGAAAGCGCCCACGCAGAAAAAAAACCAGCCCAACTTTTTAAATAGAGCCTTTACCTTTGAAAGTTTTGTCGAAGGCAAATCCAACCAGTTGGCTAAAGCCGCATCTATGACGGTATCCGACAACATTGGCAAGGTCTATAACCCACTATTTATCTATGGCAACTCCGGTTTGGGGAAAACTCATTTGATGCATGCCATCGGCAATGCGGTTTTGCTAAAAAATCCTGATGCCAACATTGTCTATTTGCATTCGGAAAAGTTTGTGCAGGATATGGTGAAAGCGCTGCAACAAAACAGTATCAACAACTTTAAAGACTACTATCGCAACATTGATGTGTTGTTGATGGACGATATTCAATTTTTGGCCGGCAAAGAGCGCTCTCAGGAAGAGTTTTTCCATACCTTCAATAATTTGCTGGATCAAAAGCATCAGGTAGTGTTGACCTGCGATAAATATCCAAAGGAAATTCAAGGTCTGGAAGATCGCCTGAAGTCACGTTTTAGCTGGGGCTTGCCTGTCGCAATTGAGCCACCGGATCTGGAAACGCGCACAGCTATTTTGATTAAGAAAGCTGAACAAGTCGGTGTTGAGTTAGATCAAAAAGTTGCTTTTTTTATTGCTCAGCGCATACCCTCGAATGTCAGAGATTTAGAAGGCGCATTACGTCGAGTAGTTGCCAACTCGCAATTCACTGGTCGCGATATTACTGTGGAATTTACCAAAGAAGCTTTGCATGATTTGATTAGTCTGCAGGACAAATTGGTTAGCATCGATAACATCCAGAAAACGGTAGCTGACTATTTCAAAATTCGCTTGGCGGATTTATCTGCCAAAAGCCGTAAACAATCGTTGACGCGTCCACGGCAAATCGCCATGTGTCTAGCACGAGAGTTAACCTCTCATAGTTATCCTGAAATTGGCGATGCTTTCGGTGGTCGCGATCACACCACTGTTATCAATGCTTGCAAACGGGTTGCTGAACTAAAAGATAACGATGTCAAAATCGCTGAAGATTATAAAAACCTGTTGAGAACTCTATCGCATTAAGTGCGGATAAGTTGGGGATAAACTGAGCTGTAATTGTCCTTGTTGAGTTATCCCCAATTCATTAACAGACTAAAATTAAGTTAAACAACAAGATAAAAGCAGGCCAAGATAATGATTTTTATGCCTAAAATCAGCTTTTCAACAGATTTTTGTTCACTTAGTAATAACAATAAATAAAAATATCTATATGAAATTTATTATTAATAGAGATCAAATATTAGCGCCGCTGCAGCAAATCGTCAGTGTGATCGAAAAGCGGCAGACCATGCTAATCCTTTCAAATGTGCTGCTACAGATAGCTGATAACCAACTGGTGATAACCGGTTCCGATACCGAGATTCAAATAGTCTGCAAGCTCAACCTTGAAACCGAAGCAGAATCGGGAGACATTACCGTACCGGCGCGGAAGTTTTTAGATATTTGTCGCTTGTTACCGACCGGGGCAGAAATCAAGTTTGAATTACATGATGACAAGGTTAAATTAAGCTCAGGACGCAGTCGGTTTTCTTTGAGCACGCTTCCCGCAGAGCACTATCCAGAATTTAATGAATCAGAATTCGATTATCAGTTTTTGCTAAATGCCGGTAAGCTGAAGAAAGGTCTCGATAAAACCATATTTTGTATGGCTAACCAGGATGTACGTTATTACCTAAACGGTTTGATGTTACAAATCAGTAATACGCGATTGAAATTGGTGGCTTCTGACGGGCATCGATTATCGATATTTGAAGATGATATCGGCCAGAGTACCGGTTACGAAGCGCGCATTATTTTGCCAAGAAAGGCTGTGCAAGAGTTAAGTCGTTTGCTGGATGATGCTGATGCAGAATTGAATATCCAGTTTTCCAGTAACCACATCAAAATTTACTACAAGGATGTGGTGTTCTCATCGAAATTGATAGACGCCAAATTTCCGGATTTTGGCAAAGTGTTCAATCAAGCCTTTATGACGCCTATTCTGATTCAAAAGCAATTACTCAGAGATGCATTGACTCGGGTCGCTATTTTGACCAATGAAAAATTCAAGGGAGTAACCCTGGATATTGCCAATGATTTAGTCAAACTAAGCACTCACAATCCGGAGCATGACGAAGCTGAAGAAGAACTGGTTATCGACTTTCAAGGTCAGCCATTAAGTATTTCTTTCAACTCACAATACATGCTGGATGCTGTGACTAATCTGGATTCGGAATTGGCGGTGATTACTCTGGCCAGTAATGCCAGCACCTGTTTTATTGAAGAGCCGGAGCAGCCTTTATTTAAATTTATTGTTATGCCGATGCGCATATAGACTCAATTTATGACGTTGTTGAAACTGGATGTGTTCTCGGTCAGAAACATTCATTCGGCAAGTATTCAGCCGTCACCCGGCATCAATTTAATCATTGGTGCCAATGCCAGCGGCAAAAGCGCATTGCTTGAAGCTATCTTTATTTTAGGCAGAGCCCGCTCTTTCCGTAGTAATCATCTCAAACAAGCTATCTGTTTCGATCAGTCGCAAATGATCATTGCGGCACAGCATCGTCAGCCCAATGGTTCAGAGACCCGTTTAGGGGTTCAAGTAGATGCCAAGCAATGCGAAATTCGTATTGATCAAGAAAGTCGGCAAAAAGCCGATTTGGCGTATACCTTGCCCGTGCAACTAATCCATCCCAAAAGCTACCAATTGCTGGATGCCGGTCCACAAAATCGGCGTGAATTTCTGGACTGGGGTATCTTTAACCACAAGCGCCAATTTTTACCTGCCTGGCGCAAATTTAGTAAGGCACTGCAACAACGTAATGCTTTGCTTAAAACGCGTCAGATCAAACAGCTTTCTGCTTGGGATAAAGAATTAGTTGAGTACGGAGTTTTGGTTAACGAATTTCGGCAAGACTATATCCAATTGCTACAGCCTGAATTTTTACAAATGGCGGGACAATTTCTGGATACCACGCAGATTGAAATGCGCTTTAATTGTGGTTGGGATGACAAGCAACCCTTAGAACAAATTTTAAGATCGGATTTTGAAAAAGATTTGCGCTATGGCTATACCCATAGTGGCCCGCATCGGGCTGACTTTCTTACCTACCTCAATACAAGACTGGCTAAGGATTTTTTGTCACGCGGCCAACAAAAATTACTCGTGCTAGCCTTGCTACTATCACAAGTGAGTTTGTTGAATAACCAGGCCCAAAACAACTGCTGTATTTTGATTGATGACCTTGCTGCCGAATTGGATACAGAAAACCGGTCAAAATTGTTAAAATACCTCGCTGGAACAGGTTGTCAGGTATTTATGACCAGCACCGAGTTAACTAACTTCGGTGATTTAAGCCTTATAGATAATTATAAAGTGTTTCACGTGGAACAAGGTTACATCAAACAGCTTTAACGTTTCACGTGGAACAATAAAAACACACATCAAGCAGGTATCTTCTAGCTCTTTTGTTTGATAGACAGAAGCTGATACAGCATTGTTGTACAACACCAAAACTGGAATACAAAACCATGAGTGAGCAATACGATAGTTCGAATATCACAGTACTTAAAGGACTGGATGCTGTCAGAAAACGTCCAGGCATGTACATAGGCGATACAGACGATGGTTCCGGTCTACATCACATGGTGTTCGAGGTTGTCGACAACTCCATTGATGAAGCCTTGGCAGGTTATTGCAAAGGTGTCGATGTGGTGATTCATGAAAACGGCTCGATATCGGTTTACGATGACGGTCGCGGGATTCCAGTTGATATTCATAAAGAGGAAGGCCGCTCTGCTGCAGAAGTGATTATGACCGTGTTGCACGCTGGCGGTAAATTCGACGACAACGCCTATAAAGTCTCAGGTGGCTTGCATGGTGTCGGGGTATCGGTGGTTAATGCATTATCGGAAGAGTTAATCCTAAAAGTACGCAAGAACGGCAAGCTCTACATGCAAAAATATATGCTCGGTGAGCCAGTAGCGCCTATGGCGATCGTGGGTGACGCCGAAGGCAGTGGAACTTATATCAACTTTAAACCGAGCCCAACCATTTTTACCCATATCGAATTTCATTACGAAATTCTAGCCAAGCGACTGCGCGAGCTGTCGTTTCTTAATTCCGGTGTGCGGATATCTTTACGAGACGAGCGAACCGGCAAAGAAGATGTCTTTGAGTTTGAAGGCGGCATCAGTGCTTTCGTACAGCATCTGAATAAAAACAAAACCCCGTTGTTCGAAAAAGTATTTCACTTTCAAGCCGAGAAGGAAGGGGTGGTCGTGGAAGTGGCAATGCAGTGGAACGATTCCTATCAGGAAAACGTATTCTGTTACACCAACAATATCCCACAGCGCGATGGCGGCACCCATTTGGCCGGTTTTAGAGCGGCATTAACCCGCACTATCAATCAATACATTGAAAGCAACGGCTTGGCCAAAAAGGAAAAAGTAGCTACTACGGGTGACGATGCTCGTGAAGGCTTGACCGCCGTGTTATCGGTCAAAGTGCCTGATCCAAAATTCTCCTCGCAAACCAAAGACAAGTTGGTATCGTCAGAAGTAAAACCGCTGGTGGAATCGACCATGAACGAAAAGCTGCAGGAATTTTTACTGGAGCAGCCGCAAGTCGCCAAATCTATCGTCAATAAAATTATCGATGCGGCCCGCGCGCGCGATGCAGCGCGTAAGGCTAGAGAAATGACCCGCCGCAAAACCACTCTGGATATTGCCGGCCTGCCTGGGAAATTGGCGGATTGTCAGGAAAAAGATCCCGCCCTATCAGAATTGTTTATTGTGGAAGGGGACTCGGCGGGCGGCTCTGCAAAACAGGGTCGTGATCGCCGCACGCAAGCCATTCTGCCTTTGAAAGGTAAAATCTTAAACGTGGAAAAAGCCCGTTTCGATAAAATGATCTCATCCGAAGAGGTCGGTACCCTGATCACTGCCTTAGGTTGCGGGATTGGTAAAGATGAATACAACATCGACAAGCTGCGTTATCACCGCATCATCATCATGACCGATGCTGACGTCGACGGTTCACACATCCGCACCTTGCTGCTGACCTTCTTCTATCGTCAACTGCCGGAGTTGGTGGAGCGTGGACATATCTACATCGCCCAGCCGCCGTTGTACAAAGTCAAAAAAGGTAAGCAGGAACATTACGTCAAAGACGACAGTGCGTTGAACCAATATTTGATTCAATTGGCGCTGGATAAAGCCCAACTGCAAACAGACATCGATACCCCATTGATTCAGGGTCAGGGTTTGGAAAAACTAGCCACTGAATTTGCTGAGGTAATGGGGATTATTAATCGTTTATCCAGACGTTATGATGATTTGTTTCTGGAACAGATGACTTATCTGCCACCTTTGAATGACGAAACCAAAGCCGATAAGGATAAATTGAATGCCTGGATTAAACTGCTGGAAACCAACCTGAATACGGGTGATCACAAAGCGGTATTCAGCACCGAATTGAAATATCAAGACAGCGATGATTTCGATGTCACCGTCAATAAACGCCTGCACGGCATCACCAAAACCTTTGTCTTGCACGCCACCTTTTTTACCGGCAAGGATTACCAAAAAATTGCCCACTTTGCCGAACAAACCTTAAGCCTGTTTGGTGTTAATTCCTTGATGAAGATGGGCGAACGCGAGCAATCGGTTAGCACTTTCAAACAGGCATTCGAATGGATGATGAAGGAAGTCAAAAAAGGCCAGCATATTCAGCGCTACAAAGGTCTGGGAGAGATGAACCCGGAACAGTTGTGGGAAACCACCCTGGACGCCAACAGCCGCCGCTTGCTAAAAGTGACCATCAAAGACGCTGTCGGCGCCGATGAAATCTTCACCACCCTAATGGGCGACGTGGTTGAACCTCGCCGCGATTTTATTGTGAAGAATGCGCTGGATGTGGCGAATCTGGATGTTTGATTTTTGAGAATATTTTCCTGACTTGCTTTCCGTATATCGTCAGAAAAGGGATGATATACGGAAATGTATAATCACTTGTTATGCATCCAAGTAGTCTTCACCATAATTGAAGGAGTTAACAAATTGGCTTTAAGTAGTTCATATACTCAAGCATACGGAAAGTTGGAGGAATTTTTCAGTAAAATTCGTGACGGCCAGGCTCCCCCTTTGTTTACAAATCAGCTCCTTAAAGATTTGGGGTTTAAGTCAAATAATCATAGGCCTTATATAGCAATTATGAAGGCTTTGGGATTTCTTTCGTCTGATGGGAAGCCTACACAAAGATACTCTGACTATCGGGATCATTCGAAATCTAAGCTCGTCATGGGGGAAGGACTAAAGGAAGCTTATTCAGATATTTTCCTTATTAAGGAAAATCCAACGCAAGCGGACAAATCGACGATAGAGGGAAAGTTTAAGAGTTATCACAACGTCAGCGATACAGTTGCAAAACACATGACGAGCACTTTCTTTGCCTTATTGGCCTTAGCTGATTTAAATGGCCAATTAGCGGCAACTAGCGATGGGTCCGAAAAACAGGAAGAAGCTGCTGAATCCGAAATTCAAAATCCTGTTGCACCACAAATTAGTCATCTAGGAACGGGCCTGCATTACAATATCCAAATTCACTTACCCGCCACCAAAGATGTAGAGGTTTATAACGCAATTTTTAAATCTCTTAAGGAGCATTTGTATTGAAACACAAAGATTTACGAGATTTCTTGTTTCGTGGTTTGTTGTTTGAAGCAGAGGCTTCTGAGTTTCAAAAAGCTGGGATAAAGATTGGGGCAGACCAAACGGAAACAGAGCAACAGCTTCTGGCAGAAGCCTTAGCTCCTTTTCCAGTAGGAATTAGAAATAAGTCGTTAGAAATGGCTCGTCTATATTCGGTATTGTTCGCGTTTGAAAACCATGTAAGGGACTTTATTAGAGAAACATTAACAGAATCAGAAGGCGTTGACTGGTTAGATAAGTTACCCCAGAAAATTCGACAACATGCCGAAAATAGACAACAAACGGCTATAAAGGATTCCTGGTTAGAGGGCGAAAAAACAGATTTACTTGGCTTTTTAGATTTTGGTCACTTGGCCCAGTTGATTCTTACTAAGTGGGAGCATTTTGAATCGATAATTCCTTCGCAGCACTGGCTAAAGCAAAGAATGGATGAGTTGGAAAAGTCACGTAATTTTATAGCCCATAATAGAATGTTATTACCGAGTGAATTTCAAAGAATGTATATGTACATAGCTGATTGGAATCGAGTCGTTGGACTGTAAATGCATAACAGCCGCATTAACTCCGACCTTCGCCGCAATGCGGCTCAGCCGGGTTGTGCGGAGCGTTAAATGTACACGGAGAGACAATCACATGACAGAAAAATCTAAGTCCCCTTATCTCAAAGCAAGGCCGTAAGGTGCAATCGTAGGGCGTCAATAGGCGTAGCCGTATTGCGCCGCATGTTGGCTTTAAAAATCATTCGGCGTATTACGCTATCGCTAATACGCCCTACACGGGCTGGACGCTACGTAATAAACCCGCGTAGCGCCGATTAACTCTATCTTAGGTTATTACCATGGTTAGGCTGCTCTATCACGGCGTAAACAAGACAATGGACGCCGACAACCAAGGGGTGATTCGCCCAAAGGGATCAACGTCTAAGGTGGCAGCTAAGTATGATGGGAAAATTAGACATGACGGTAAGTTTTCCCATGGCTATAGCGAGGCAAATGCGGCCAGAGCTCAGCAGATAGACGGCAGTCCTTATGTCCCTCGTACCATCTCAACATCTAGTTCTGAAGCTATAGCAACGTATTTCGCAACAACCGGGAACACCGAAGATGGCTTCATATATGTAATTGATGCCGAACAATTAACGCAAGAAGGGGTACTTGATTTTGAGTTCGCTGACCCAGAGCATCCACATGAGCTGGAAGTCACTCTAGTTTTACAATTACACGACTTCGTTCCGCCTGTCCTCATTGTTAGAAAGTACGAGGTAAAAAGTGATTGGATGCAAACATAACAAGCGTTTCAATTTGACCTAAAGAAACTACACTCCTATCGTAAGGCCGTAGGGCGTCAATAGGCGTAGCCGTATTGCGCCGCATGTTGGCTTTAAATCATTCGGCGTATTACGCTATCGCTAATACGCCCTACGCGGGCTAAAGTTTTTTCCACATTTGTTTAGTCCGACATAGGCCTAATAACGTGCTTCTGTCTTTACTTTAACGGCGGAGGGGGTGGAGAGCCGGGTGGTGGCGGTGGAATCTGAGCGGCGGGTCTTGGGGTGGATTGTTGATTTTCATTCAGCAACTGCCCTGAAACCGGTACACGATGGCCTTTGGCATACATGCATTGAATATAGGCATTATCATAGCCTTCCTGGGTCGCTGTGGCCGCGCTACTGCCTTTGCTCATACCGACCGCACTTCCGGCCACCAATCCGGCTCCAGAGCCAATAGCGGCACCGCTACCGCCGCCGAAAGCAGCCCCGGCAGCAGCCCCAATTGCGGTTCCCACCACAGCGCTACCAACTCCACTGACTGCCGCTGCCTGATTGGCATTAGAACCACCGACTTGTCCGGAGGCAAATTGTTGACAAAGGTAATCATCTTGTCGAAATTGATCAAATGTCATTCTCGAACCCGGCAGCACCATCACACTTGGACCTGTTGGCATTTGTGCGCATCCTGACAGAAAAACCATCGCAGCCAACCCGATAAATCTAATCTTCTGTTTCATACGGTATCTTCCTTTATTGTGGTGGAATGGGGTCAACTTGACGCCAGCCATTCGGGCACTCTTGTACGTAAGGATAATAGCCTTCCGGATCGCTACAGTAATACCAAAAGCCTGGCGAAAGTGGCTGCGCAGGTTGAGGTTGACTGCGCTCGATATAAACAGGAGGATTCACAGGAACTGTAACAATTGCCGGTGGATAGTATGGGTAATAAGGTTGATAAGGGTAGGCGTAGTAAGGCCGGGAATAGAAGGGTGCACCGAAGTAAAAGCCAAAATTGGGGCCACGGTTATAGCCGTAATGACCACCACGACCATAATATCCGCCGCCTCCACGATGATAACGATCTGCATAAACATTAGTCGAACTGAGCAAGACCAAAGCAGTCAGCACTAGAAAAAAAAACCTTTTGTTATGCATCTTAATGCCCTCAAAACTGAATAATCTGACTGTCATAAAACCTATTTTTGCAAGATATCACTCGATTTAGAGCGATGTAAAATCTATGAAATAGATTATCGGCGATTGCTTATTATTGGCTTAAGGTAATGTCTGTCAGAGTTTATTTTGTGACGCTAGAAAATGTTGCGCGCCAAGATTTTTGCTTCAAAAGAAAGCTGCAGCGCTAAAAAATGCTATCAAGCAAGAAACAGAGTCAGGAGTGTGACTTAGTTTCCAGCCAAACGCCTGCTTCATTTTTATGGGTGGTAATTTCCAATCCGGCTTGCTGATAATGTCGATAACGTTGCCGTCCGGCCTGTTTGCTGGCTTCACTGTTATCCAGAATTTCCAGGATGCGTTCTGTAGGTTGGCTGGTGGCAGGAAAATGTGTGGATAGGTTGACGATGACTTTCTGCCAAGCTGTTGGAATATCGCTGCCGCCAATCAGGATGGTATTTTGAAGCGCAGGCGGCAAGCCTTGATAAAGCTGGTGGGGTACAAAACTACCGGCACGAAAAGTCCATAGTAGTTTATCGATTTCGTTGGCCTGTTCGTCGTTATCGGTTAATAGATAACAAAACTGGCCGCTACGATAAATCTTTTCAATCAATTTGCAGGCAAAGTCCTGGCGCTCATGCTGTGAGCTGGAGGCCAGGATATAAAAGATAACTTCAGGATGCTGCACGGTTAATCAGATATTGGCTCAATAAAGCGACTGGCCGCCCTGTTGCGCCTTTGGCAGCACCTGTGCGCCAGGCAGTGCCGGCGATATCGATATGTGCCCAGCGATATTTTTCGGTAAATTTGGACAAAAACACCGCAGCGGTAATGCTGCCGCCGTCCGGACCGCCAATATTGGCTAAATCGGCGAAGTTGGATTTGAGTTGTTCTTGATATTCTTCCCAAATTGGCATCCGCCACAACAAATCGCAAGCGGTTTCGCTGGCATCTAGCAAATCATCGCAAAGCTTGTCGTCGTTAGCAAACAAACCGCTGGGTACACGACCTAAGGCCACGATGCAGGCGCCGGTTAAGGTAGCCATATCGATAACGACTTCCGGCTCATACTTTTTGGCATAGGTCAGTGTGTCGCACAGAATTAAACGGCCTTCGGCGTCGGTATTTAACACTTCTATGGTTTTGCCTGCCATGCTGGTGAGGATGTCACCCGGTTTGTTGGCCGCGCCATCCGGCAGGTTTTCCGAGGATGGAATCAGGCCGACAATATTCAGATTAAGATTCAACAGGCTGGCGGCACGTAATATCCCCAAAACGCTGGCACCACCGCACATATCGTATTTCATTTCGTCCATGCCGGCGCCGGGTTTCAGGGAAATGCCGCCAGCATCGAAAGTCAGACCTTTGCCGACCAAGACTATTGGTTTGGTATGTGTATCGGTGCCTTTATATTCCAGACAAATTAATTTGGCCGGCTGACGACTACCGCGTGATACCGACAGAAAAGCACCCATTCCTAAGGCTTCCATATCGGTTTCTTCAAGGATTTCGCAGGTTAAATTTTCGTGCTGACCGGCTAAAACCAGTGCCTGTTCAGCCAGATAAGTGGGGGTGCAAATGTTACCGGGCAAATCAGCCAATTGCTTGGCCAATGCCATACCTTGGGCAATTGCGATACCTTGTTGTAAACCGGTTTCTGCTAGCTGTTTGTTGGTATCATTGACGATGATATTCAAGCTTTGCAATGGGGTTTTATCGTCACATTGTTTGGTGGTGGTGTATTGATATAAGCCATCATTGACCACTTCGACGATTTGACGTGCCAGCCATTGGGCGTCGGCTTTTTCGATTTCTAGATCGAGCAAGGCGCAACTGACATTAACGACTTTACTGTCTTTTAATACCTTGGTGACTGCCGCTATAGCTTTACGAAATTGTTTAAGGCTGAGTGAGCCGCGCTTACCTAAGCCAACCAACACTACTCTTTCAATACTGCTATTCGGTAGATTATTGATTAACAGAGTTTCGGCATTTTTACCTTTGATGTCGCCTCGTGTAATCAGTTTGTTAATCAAACCATCTAAAAGCCCATCCAGATGGGTTGCAGCCGGGCTTAATTGTTGATTTTCGTAAATTCCGACCACAAGACAGTCGCTTTGTAGTTTGTCTAAGGTTACGCTTTCTATAGAATAGTCCATGGCAGTGTCTGTAAGTATCGTAAAGTGAGGGTTCCCGGAGCCGGGCTTTTCCCCAATTATACATGACAGCGCAGGTAAACATGAGGCCGGGCTTAAGCGAGTCAGCCTAGAAAATTTGACAAAAGTCGTTCAATACTTGGAGAACGTTGTTGAGCATTGATAAACCCCTACCCAGCGCCGGTAAGCCTTTCAGGCTATTTACGGTATTGGACAAGATGATAATCAAAGACCTGTTTAAGACCGTTTTTTCGGTGCTGACTGTGTTAGTGGTGATTATTGTCAGCCGAAAATTCATCAAAATTCTAGCTCAGGCCATTGAGGGCAATATCGCTACTGAGACGGTGCTTAGTCTGCTAGGGCTAAAAATTGTGATTGCCGCTACGACTTTTTTACCCGCTGCGCTGTTTATGGCGGTTTTGATGATATTGGGCCGCATGCATCGCGAACAGGAAATGGCTGCCATTGCCTCTGCAGGTGGTGGCGTATTCACCATCTATCGGGCTGTATTCTGGCTGGTCGTGCCTTTAAGCATTTGTGCCGCCGGCTTGTCCATGATCGCCTCACCCTGGGCGGAAGCGCAAACCGAAAAACTTATGCACCAAGATGAGGAAAATGCTGATGTGCGTGGTATTTCGGCAGGCCGTTTCAGTGAATACAGTAGTGGCGAATTGATTTTTTATACCGAAAAGGTTGATCAGTTCGGCAAAATGCACAATGTGTTTGTACAAAACAAGCAAGGCGAAAAGCTTGGGGTGGTAAATGCCGATTATGGTCGTATGGAATTCTTGCCAGGCGGTTTGTATCTTATCCTGGAGCAGGGCGAGCGTGTGCAAGGTATTCCTGGCCAGAAAGACTTTACCATCGAAACTTTTAAAGAATATGCCGTCTTGGTAGAGAAAAAAGCCGTTGCCTTTATGCCTCGTCTGGAAGCATTACCCACCGAAAAAATCTGGAAATCCACCACGATAAACGAGATTGCTTTAATGCAGGACAGACTGAATGCACCAATGGGCGTTTTATTGCTGGCCTTTTTGGCCGTGCCATTGGCAAAGTCTTCACCTCGTGGCGGGGTTTATGGCAGCGTGTTGATCGCATTTGGCATATATTTTAGTTATGCCAATTTACAGCGTGTTAATCATAGCTGGGTCATCAGTGGTATCGTTCCCAGTTGGTTGGGTTATTTTTGGGTGGAAGCCATATTGGCTGCGATAGGTTTTTTGATGCTGATACGCTTATACAACTGGAAATGGTTGCTACTTAAACTGACTGGCAAGGTGTCGTAGTGAATGTTCTGACTTTATACATTGTTAAAGAGGTCACCAAAGGCTCTCTGTTAGCGGTACTTTTGTTGTTGACGTTGTTTAATCTGTTTACCTTTAGTGATGAATTAAAGGATTTGGGTAATGGCAATTATGGTCTGAAACAAATTCTGATGTATGTCGCTTTGACCTCGCCGCGGGTTTTTTATGACCTGGTGCCTTCTGCGGCTTTGCTGGGCAGTTTGTTTGTGGTCGGAGCAATGGCTAATAACCGCGAAATCGTTGCCATACGTGCGGCTGGATTATCCACCGCCTGGATTATCCGCAGCATCATGTTGGCAGGTTTGGTGTTGGTGATAGTGGCGGTTTTTGTCGGTGAGTTTGTCGCTCCGGCCAGTGAACGTGCGGCACAAATATTAAAAAATACGGCGCAGAATAATGGCGTAGTCATGCGTTCTCAATACGGCATGTGGTTACGGGAAGGCAATCGGTTTATCAATGTACGCAAGGTCGACGATGACGGCTCTTTAGGCGACATTCGGGTTTATGAAATTGATGAGCAACACAGACTCGATCGGATAACTCAAGCCGAGCATGCCACTTTTCTCGGTGATAAAAAATGGCAATTGAACAACGTCAAACAAACTTTTGTTACGCCGAAACAGATCAATGCCGACAATCTACCTGAAATGTCATGGCAATCTTCAATTGATTCCGATTTGTTAAAAGTCGCCGTGGTTAACTCAGATAATATGTCGCTTTATGATTTATTCATGTACATCGACTTTTTGAAAAAAAATAATCAAAAATCACAAAATTATGAGTTGGCATTCTGGGGTAGGCTGGTTAATCCATTTGTGACATTTGTGATGTTGATGGTTTCTGCACCTTTTGTGATTGGCATTGGTCGAGGTATCAGTACCGGAGGGCGCATCATGATGGGCGTGTTGATTGGTATGGGCTTTAACATCGTAGACCAAATAACCGGCCATCTTGGATTGGTCTATGAGATTAATCCCATGCTAATGGCCGTGCTACCAAGCTCATTGATGTTTTGTATTGCGGTTTTTGCGGTCTGGCGGGTCAGTTGACCAGTTAACCTAAAAGCATATATGCCAACAAATCGACAGAATTAGTCAGAATTTATGCTTAATCTATCGGCCTTTCGCATCGGAGGCCAAATGAAAAAAGTCAAAAAGCATCTTTATTGTTCGCGTTGTGGGTGTGAAATATCGGCTGAGGAGCGTCGGAGCTCAACCGATACAAGCTGTGGTTTATGCAGTAATATGCAAATGGAAGCCAAACAAATTTGGTTAAACAAACGCCAAACGGCAAAACCAATTTTATCCATCGTTCCTTCCATCAAATCTCAATAGCGCCATCTACTATACGAATACGCCGTTTTGCCCGCTCACCGATGTTGTTGTCATGAGTGATAATCATCAAGGTGACGCCTTGTTGATTGAGTTTTTCCAATAAATCGATGATTTCCATGCCCGCCTTACTGTCCAAATTGCCGGTCGGTTCGTCTGCCAGCAAAATGGCTGGTTGCATAATCATGGCTCGGGCGATGGCAATGCGTTGCAACTGACCCCCAGACAGCTGGTTGGGTTTGTGTTCGCCACGGTCGAGCAAGTTTACCGAAGCTAAAGCCTGTTGTACTTTCTGCTTACGTTCTTTATTATCGACCCCGGCTAATATCATCGGCATTTCAATGTTTTCAGCTGCGGTCAATCTTGGAATCAAATGAAAAAACTGAAATACAAAGCCGATATTGTCTCGACGAATTTTTGCCAGCTCATCATCCGTTTGTCGGGTGACATCGTTGCCATTTAAAATATAATTGCCGGAAGTCGGCTGATCCAGCAAGGCAATTATATTCAACAAAGTAGACTTTCCGGAACCGGAAGGCCCCATCACTGAGACATATTCTCCAGACTCTACCGACAGATTAACGCCATTCAAAGCATGCACCGTCTGGTCGCCAACTTGAAAATAGCGGTGAATATCAGTCAAATGCATCATGGTTTGATAATAACCTTGGCCCCATCAATCACGCCCTCTTTACCTACCGACATGACCACTCGATCGCCTGCTTTTAATCCTGATAATACTTCGGTATAGGTCCAATTAGATAAGCCAGGCTGGAAGTTTTTTTCGTGCAATACATGGTCATTATCGATCAATAAAACCCGGTTATTATCCAAAATGGCTTCGGCCGGTAATCGCAAGGCCTGATCCTTGTTGGCCAGCAACACTTCAACATCGGCACTGTAACCCGGCATTAATTCTGCCAGATCTTTCGGGTCTTTCAGGGTGACTTCTACTTCAACTGTGCGTGCCTGTTTTTCTTTTTCCAATACATAGGGCGCTACCCGGGTGACTATGCCCGAGTAGCGTTTATCCGGAAATGCATCCAGTGATACCCCGGCAGGCATACCAGTCTTAATGCTTGCGGCATCCACTTCATCAATCGGTGCAGAGACTGTCAAACAACTGATATCCAGTAAATCGATAGGCGGCAGAGTGGGAATGCCTGGTGGCGATGGGGTGACAAATTCGCCCAGTTCGGCGTTTACTTCAGCCACCGTACCGTCAAACGGCGCCAATATCAGAGTGCGTCGTACGGCCGTATCCGCAACAGTGACCTGAGCTTCTGCAACTTCAATCGCTTGCAATGCAGCTCGACAAGCTGCACGTTGTGCTTTGCTTCCGGTGACAGACTTGTCGACCTGTTCTATCGAAACAATTTGCTTGTTTTGTTGTAGGCGCGACAAGCGGGCAGCCTCACGCTCAGCACCACCCGCTAGCTGGCAAGCCTGATCGGCGCTGGCTCGGCTGGCTTTGATCTGTGACTTTTGCAAGGCAACTTGAGCTTTTAAATCCTGATTCCACACTTCTAGCAGCAATTGGCCTTGCTTGACTTTGTCACCTTCGGTGACATACAAAGCCGCAACCTGTCCGCCTGTTGCCGGCGCTAAATAAGCCCGCCGGCAAGCTTTGACAGTGCCGACTCGGGTATTGGCAACCGTGGTTTGTACTTCACCTTTCGCTACGGTGTAGGCGGCCACCGAGACTGGTTCCGGGCCACGACTGACAAAATAAGCAATTCCCGCAACGACCAAAGCGACAATGATGATGGCGGATTGGTTTTTCATGAGGATTTAAAAGTTATCCAATTTCAATTGCCTAATCAAGAAAGACATCGGTGATTAAAAACACACAGGAACGCGGAGCCGCTTTCACGACACCAATCGTTGCTCCAAATTGCTGCGCAAGGCTTCCAAAAAATCCTCGGTAGTCAAATAATGTGAGTCGTTTAAATCATCGCCGTAGATGCATAAAGCCAGATCTTTAGTCATTTTACCGGCTTCCACTGTGTCGACACAGACTTGTTCCAGCGTTTCGCAGAATTGGATCAAATCGTCATTACCATCCAGCTTTCCGCGAAACGCCAAGCCCCGCGTCCAAGCGAAAATGGATGCAATCGGATTGGTAGAGGTTTTTTTGCCCTGCTGATGCAGGCGATAGTGTCGAGTGACTGTGCCGTGTGCTGCTTCTGCTTCCATGATTTTGCCATCCGGCGTCACCAGCGTGGATGTCATCAAACCCAGTGAACCGAAACCTTGCGCGACGGTGTCTGATTGCACGTCACCATCGTAGTTTTTACAAGCCCAAACAAAAGCGCCATTCCATTTCAAGGCCGAAGCCACCATATCGTCTATCAGTTTATGTTCGTAAACAATCCCTTTGGCGAGAAATTGATCTTTGTATTCGGTTTGGTAAATGGCCTCGAAAATATCCTTGAAGCGGCCATCGTATTTTTTCAGGATAGTGTTTTTGGTGGATAAATATAACGGCCAGCCACGATCAAGCGCTACGTTAAAACAGCTGCGAGCAAAACCGGCGATGGATTCGTCAGTGTTATACATCGCCATCGCCACACCATCGCCTGCAAAGTGATAGACCTCAAACGCTTGTTCTTCGCTGCCATCGTCCGGGGTAAAGCTGATACGCAATTTGCCTTTTCCTTTGGTAACAAAATCTGTAGCGCGGTATTGATCACCAAAAGCATGCCGACCTATACAAATGGGCTGCGTCCAGTTTGGCACCAAACGTGGCACATTTTGGCAAATGATAGGTTCGCGGAACACAGTGCCATCCAGGATATTACGAATGGTGCCATTGGGCGATTTGTACATTTTTTTTAAATTAAATTCGGCAACCCTATCCTCATCTGGCGTGATCGTGGCGCATTTTATGCCAACCCCATGTTTTTTGATGGCATAGGCAGCGTCTATTGTGACCTGATCATCTGTAGCGTCGCGGTGCTCGATGCTTAGGTCAAAATACTCAATGCTTAAATCCAGATAAGGCAGTATCAATTGGTCTTTGATGAAGTGCCAGATAATTCGGGTCATTTCATCACCATCAATTTCTACGACTGGGTTTACGACGCGTATTTTATTCATGCCTTACTCCGCATAATGGATGATGATCTCAGTATAGCGTGCTGATCTGGAGAACGCTTCTGCTTTATTGTTGCCGTTGCACGGACTGCCACTTAGTTGTATAAGAAGATAACACCGAGGCTAATTCTGAGCCACCCATAGCAGCTTAGGCTGCGGAGAATAATAATGAAAGACTACCAAGAAGTGCGTGGAAATTTACTGAACATGCTGGAAGAACTGGATGATAGATTGGGGAAAATTACCGACGATGTCAGACATTTAGATAGACCGTTGGAGCAGGATTGTTCCGAACAGGCGACCGAAAATGAAAATGACGAAGTGCTGGATGCACTGGGCAATGCCGCTCGGGGTGAGGGGGATAAAATCAGGCAAGCCATCTCCAGAATCGATGCCGGCACCTACGGCACTTGTCTGAGGTGTGGGGCGTCGATCAAAAAAGAACGTCTGGCGGCATTACCTTATGCCAATCTGTGTATTCATTGCGCGGAACGTGACGAGCAACACTGATTTGACTATCGATCAAGCTTACAGGTTAAACCTTATCGATCACGAGCGATTTGATGATCAATTTGTACTATTCTTGCTCATATCATTTCATCATTGCTGAGACTCGACTATGGATATCGCCGAATTATTGACCTTTTCAGTTAAAAACAAAGCTTCAGATTTACATCTTTCTGCGGGATTACCGCCTATGATTCGGGTTGATGGCGATATTCGTCGCATAAATATTCCGGCTTTGGAGCATAAAGAAGTCCATGCGCTGATTTATGACATCATGAACGACAAGCAGCGCCGCGATTTCGAAGAGTTTCTGGAAACAGACTTTTCCTTCGCTTTACCCGGTGTGGCGCGTTTCAGGGTTAATGCATTCAATCAGGATAGAGGTGCGGGTGCTGTATTTCGGACCATTCCTTCCAAAGTTCTGACACTGGAAGAGCTGGGCGCACCTAAATTCTTTGAAGAAGTTTGTAACAAACCGCGCGGCTTGATTCTGGTTACCGGCCCAACCGGCTCCGGTAAATCAACCACTTTGGCGGCAATGATCAATCATATCAACTCTAATGATTACTCGCATATTCTGACCGTTGAAGATCCGATCGAATTTGTACACGAAAGTCAAAAATCCTTGATTAATCAGCGTGAGGTTCACCGCGATACTTTGGGTTTTACCGAAGCCTTGCGTTCGGCACTACGGGAAGACCCGGACATTATTCTGGTCGGTGAGATGCGCGATCTGGAAACCATACGTCTGGCTTTAACCGCAGCCGAAACCGGTCACTTGGTATTTGGTACGTTGCATACGACCTCGGCCGCCAAGACCATAGACCGTATTATCGATGTATTCCCGGCGGCGGAAAAAGACATGATACGCTCCATGTTGTCCGAATCGTTGCAGGCGGTTATTTCGCAAACCTTATTGAAAAAAGTGGGCGGCGGTCGGATTGCTGCGCATGAGATCATGGTCGGCACTGCGGCGATTCGCAATCTGATTCGTGAAGCCAAAGTGGCGCAAATGTATTCGGCCATTCAAACCGGACGTAAAGATGGCATGCAGACACTGGATCAAAATCTCAAGGAATTAGTCGACAAAGGCCTGATTACTGCCAAAGCCGCCATGGTAAAAGCTGTCAACAAAGACCTGTTCCGTTAATTCAGGAGGCCCTATGGATTTCAAAGCATTGTTAGCCTTGATGGTGGAAAAAAAGGCTTCGGATTTATTTATCACCGCTGGCAAACCGCCTTGTATGAAGATTGACGGTAAAGTGGTAGACGTATCGAAAAATATCCTCAGCAAAGATCAAGCCCTGAAAATCGTCCTAAGTATCATGGAGCAGCGGCAGAAGGACGAATTTGAACACACCAAGGAATGTCAGTTTGCTATGGGTGTGGATGGCTTAGGTCGTTTCCGGGTCAGCGTTTTTACTCAGCGTGATGCGGCCGGCATGGTGTTACGTCGGATCGAAACCAACATCCCCTCTTCAGAAGAACTGCATTTGCCGCCGACTTTGAAAGAACTCATTATGTACAAACGCGGCCTGGTGTTGTTTGTGGGGGCAACCGGTACCGGTAAATCAACTTCGCTAGCCGCATTGATTCGGCATCGTAACGAAAACAGTAACGGCCATATTATTACCATTGAAGATCCGATTGAGTTTGTGCATCCGCATAAAGGTTGCATCATCACCCAACGTGAAGTCGGGCTGGATACCGAGTCCTACGAAGTGGCTCTGAAAAACACCTTACGGCAAGCACCGGATGTAATTCTTATCGGTGAGGTCAGAACCAGGGAAACCATGCAGCATGCCATTACCTTTTCCGAAACCGGGCATTTGTGTTTATGTACCCTGCATGCGAACAATGCCAATCAGGCACTCGATCGAATTCTGCATTTTTTCCCGGAAGAGATGCATGGGCAAATTTTCATGGATTTATCGCTAAATTTACGCGGCATCGTTGCTCAGCAACTGGTCAAACGCGCCGATGGCAAGGGTCGTTACCCCGCCATTGAAATTTTGCTAAATACCCCGTTGGTATCGGATTTGATTCGCAAAGGCGAAGTGCATAAACTAAAAGAACTGATGAAAAATTCGCGCGAAAACGGCATGCAGACTTTCGATCAGGCACTATACGATTTGTATACTGCCGGTAGAATTAGTTATGAAGATGCATTGAATTCTGCAGATTCCAGAAACGAGGTCAGATTGATGATCAAGCTGGGTGCAGAAAATGCCAATTTTGATGATGACGACCTAAAATTAACGGAAACCGAAGAAAATAACGGTAGCCTTTACCGATAAATAACAAATTATGTCCATGATTTTTTTAGCCCATATTTCACAACGCCTCAGCTTAGGCTTAGCATTATTAATGTTTGGCGGTTGTGCCAATCAAGCCGAAAAACCTCTAGCAAGTACTCAAGGCAGCAGCACTCCGACTATACAAGCCGCCCCTAGTCAGCCCAAAAAGACAGCGCCAACTATTCATGCGCAAACTAGCGTTGGTGGCTATCATGCCAATAGTGTTTCCGGAGATTATGCCGGTTATCAATCTGTGAATCGGTTTATCGATGAGATGGTACAAAAACATGGGTTTGACCGCGCCTATCTCAACGGCCTGTTTTCGCAAGCCAAGCGTAAGCAATGGACATTGGACTATCTGGCGAAGTCCGATAAAAGTTTAAAATCTAAACCTAGCCAAGGCAGTTGGTCTCGCTATCGAGCCAAGTTTCTGGATAGCAGACATATCAATAGTGGTGTTAGTTTTTGGCGTGAACATCGATTGGCTTTGCAGCGTGCCAGTAAGCAGTATGGTGTGCCGGCAGAATACATCCTTGGCATAATGGCGGTTGAAACCACGTTTGGCAGCTATGTCGGCAGTCATAGGGTGATTGATGCATTGACCACGTTATCTTTTGATTATCAGCGGCGCGGCGAATATTTTCGCGGCGAACTGGAAAACTTTCTGCTAATGTCGCGTAGCGAACATATAAACCCAGCAAAACCAGTAGGTTCATTTGCTGGTGCCATGGGTTTAGGACAGTTTATGCCCAGCAGTTTTTTAGAATGGGCGGTGGATTTTAACGCTGATGGCCATCGAGATCTTTGGGATCCGGAAGATAGTATCGGCAGTGTAGCGAATTATTTTTCTCAACATGGCTGGCAACCCGGAAAGCCGGTAGTTTCGCCGTTACGTGGAAATCTTTCTGCAGCCAGTAATATGGAGCCAGGACTGGATAATTTGTATTCTATCAATAGCCTACAAAAAGCTGGCTTATTGCCTGCCATTGATTGTCATTGTGATGATCCTTTGCGTCTAATATGGCTGAGACACAATAGTAATGATGAGTATTTATTGGGCTATCCTAATTTCTACGTTATTACCCGTTATAACCACAGCACCCATTATGCGATGGCTGTGCATGAGCTAGCAAAGGCCATCAAAAGTGCTTATAGTTCAAGTGCTAGCCGGTAGTTGATTTCTAAAAAACTAACTTAACGTTGCAAGTAGTTCATTCTAAAAGTGCTGGCGTTGTATTTTATGAATGCAGATTTACTGAGTAGACCCTAAATATATTGGTCGATACCCTGTTGGGCACAAATTAAAGCTGTATCGTTGAGACGATTCAGTAGACGCTGATAATTTTCATCATGTTGGCTTCTATCGTTTTGGCGATGCCAAAGGTGAATAACCGGCACCGCAAAGCGGCCTTCTTTGCGTTTGATGCCGTTATGAATTAATCGGATTATCAAATCTGAGTCTTCGTAGCCCCAACCTTCAAAGATTTCGTCGAAACCGTTCACAGCAAAAAAGTCCTGCTTCCATACTGCCAGATTGCAGGTCATGGCTTTTTGCCAGCGCTGCGGATGACGATAACGCCAATGGTTGACAGGTATATATAGTAACGGCAGCAAGCGATTAACGTGTCGTTGCAACCATTGAGTCAGGAAAAAACCGACTGATTGCTTATGCAGCGGTATTTTTTGCTGCAACACTTTTTTGGTATAGCTTTCACTTAATAACAGCCTGTTACCAGGGATAAAATAGCCGGTTTCTGCCAGTTTGCGATGGCGATCGATAAAATTTGGGAAAGCGACACAATCACTATCCATAAATAATAAATAATCGCCGCGACAGGCAGCCACTGCCTTATTGCGAATTGTGCCGGCTCTAAAGCCACGGTCTTCTTGATAGATATGCAAGACATGTATTTGGCTGACTTGCTTAAAATTTGCGACTAATTGCTGCGTCTCAGGCGTGGAGCCATCATCGGCAATAATAATTTCAAAGCCTTGATCATGCTGATCCTGCAAACTGTCCAAGCAAGCGGCTAGAGCCTCTGGCCAATTATAAGTAGTGATGATGATCGATATTAACCTAATCATTTTTTTGCTTGCAATGCAGATTACGCAATTTTAAATACTTGTAATAACTGCCTTCAGCGTTGGATATTGCCAACATCAAGCCTTCAGCGCCATCTAAGATGGCTGCTTTGAGGAAATAAGTGCGTATAAAGGTCCAAAGCCCTTTAATAATAGCCAAACCCAGATTAGACTTTTTACCTTGAGTTAACAGTTTTTGCGCGCCAAGTGAGGAATAGCTGTTGATCTTATGCAGCACTTCGTTAGGGTCAACGAAGGCTTCATGCAGTATTGGGTTATCTAAGCGATCAATCTTGCCAGTCACTACAATACGTTCGTGGACGATATCATCAGTAAAATGCCCAGATTCACGCTGAAATAATCGCAGCACATAATCAGGCCACCAGCCGCCATGTTTGATTTGTCGACCACAATAGCTAGATAGTCTGGGGATTTCAAATCCTTGAATATGAGTGCTTTCCAGCATGGCCTGTTGTATTTCTGCTTTTAATTCATCGTTTATAATCTCATCAGCATCAAGCGATAATACCCATTCATACTGGGCTTTTTCTAGCGCACGCTGTTTTTGTGGGCCAAAGCCTGGCCAATCAGTAACAAATATTTGATCGGTGAATTGTTTACAGATAGCGACGGTATCATCCGTACTGCCAGAATCCAAGACAATGATTTCATCCGCCCATGCCACCGATGCCAGGCAACGTGCTATATGTTGGGATTCATTTTTGGTGATGATGATGACGCTAAGCATGCTTTAGAAGTTATTAGTGGTGCAGAGTACAGGGCGATTAAGGTTATAAACCAATGCCCTTCCGTGTGATCTAAAAGGGATGAGTTGAAAAAACAGCTTGCAACAAAACTTAGCCATATTCCTTGCAGTAGCCAACGCTGTGTTTGCGCTAAGTGGGTTGCATGTCTCAGAATTGAGGCTAGAAATGCCAAGAACATAAATAAGCCAAGTAAGCCGAGTTGGGCGGTTATCAGTAAATATTCATTGTGGGGGTTAACCATTTGTGAAAGATTAGGAAAAATCTCATGAAACTTATAAGGTAGACCTCCTATGCCGTCACCTAACCAAGGCGATTGTTGGATGATGGTTAGCGTGCTATTCCACCAAGTTAACCGTAACCCCATTGAGGTATCACCTACACTTGGGTCGTTATGATAAAAACTAATTGATTGGTCAATCCCTTCATGAAGTCGTTCGGCATAGGGCGAGAAAAGTAAGAACAGTGTAAAAGCGGCAATGGTGGTAACGCCAAATATAAGGGCTGTTCTAAAGCTGAAAACTTGTAGAAAAAATAGCGCTGATAATAGCAGGAAAGCTAATTGACCTGTTCTACCGTCTGCAACAATAAATAGATTTACAACAACCAAAATTAATACACTGGCCCAAAGTAATCTGTAGCTTTTATTACCGTAAAGTTGATGTATGCAAAAAAAGCCTAAAAACGCCATGAATAGGCTGTGGGTAATGTGATTTTTGAGTAGAAGTTCGCTTAAGTCCGAGGGTAATAAGTCGAAAAATCCCGCAAAAGCAATAATCAGGCTTGTTATCAATGCGGCTAGTAAAAAGTTTTCACACCGTTTTCGTTGATGATCAGTATTTAGAAATGGAATTAAAACCAACAATAGCAGTAACTTGCGATATTTTGATAAAGTGGCGAAAGCTTCAGGATAAGGAGCCAGCGAGTAGCTGATGCTAAATAACATATATGCCAATAGCAGCAAGGCAAAAAGTATCATGGGGGCTTGCCTGGCTATTAGTATCGTATACTTAATCTGACCTGATGCAAGCCATAACAAGGCAATAAAAATTGATAATACTAATGTCGCAGCTGTAGAGAAATGAATGGCGATAATGAAAAAAGGCACGGCTTTTTCACCTAAAGAAAAGGCTCTACTCTGTAGGGAGTTAGTGTTTTTTAATATGTGCATCTGTAAGATTTTTATATAAGAATTCCAGCGTCATTCGGGTATATTTTTCTTGTCAATCGCCTTAAGGCATAAGTTGGCGGATGATATCGATGACCAGCGTAGCCGGTAGATGATCCAGACAAGAACTATAACTGTTTCGACGTCTTTCGCAACCTTCCTGTTGGCAGGGCAGGCAGTTTTTCTCAGTTTGGCCCTGAATCAAATACACATTACCAACTTGCTTTGTTCCAAGTGATGAAAAGGGTGATGTGTCGGCAGCGTAATTAGATGGCCAAGGCGCCCACTTTTTAGGGTCTGTGGGGCCAAATATAGCGAATGTTAGTGTGCCGGTGGCCGCGGCCAAATGTGTAATACCGGTATCTGGGCCAACAAATAATACGGCATTGCAAATTAACTCGGTTAATTTTGCGAGAGACAATTGTCCGGCCAGATTTGTGCTGGATATAGCTAGTTGTTGTTGCATTTCAGCTAAATATTGCAGTTCGTTTGCCTGACCACTGCCGGTAAATACAATGTGCAAGCCTCGTTGACTTAAAAATTCAATCAATTGTCGCCAGCCTTCACGATGCCATTCCTTATAACGCCACTGCGGCATAATATGTAGAACTGCATAAGGTTTTGAGGGTAATTGAGCCACAGGCATTTTCGATTGCGGCGGAGTTAGTTTATAGCAAGGTTTAATTGCAAGGGGCTTACAAAAGCGCAAATTTTCCAGTACCGCATGATCGTAGTCTGTTTTAAATATCAGCCAATCATTCAGTAACCATTTTTTCCACCAAGCTTTACCCGGCTCTTCGGGTACAAAACCCAGGCTAATTTTGCCTGCCATGATGGCGCATAAGATGGGCCTGTCACCTGCTTGAGTTGAAATGGCTAGATCGTAACGTCGAAACAAACTAAACAATAGTTTGCTAAATGTAATGAAATTAGGTTTACCGTTTAAGGTAATGATCTGGTTGATGTCTGGATTGCCTTCCAGCATGGCAGCATTCGTCTTGAAAGTTAGCACATCTAACGTGGCCGCTGGATAGGCTAGTTTGAGCGAACTGATCAACGGCGTAGTCAGCAATGTATCGCCTAAAAAGCGCAGAGTTATCACCAAAACGCGTTTAGGCTGTATATTAATAATTCTGGTGGCTGGCATTTTAGTGTTGGACGAATAAAAGCAAATGATTAATTTTAAAGGTAAAAAGTGTTGATTACGGAGAATAATCTAAACAAACGCATGACTGACAGCCAAGTATATAAGCGTTTAATGCGTTTTGTGCTGCCCTATTGGCGTATGTTTGTGGTGAGCGCCATTGGCTTTGCAGTTTATGCCACTACTGAACCCGCAGTTGTCATGATAATTCAGCGCATCATTGATAGCTTTAATAGTCCAGATAGGAAGGATATTCAATATCTGCCGTTCCTATTCATCCTGCTGTTTTTAGTGCGGGGAGTCGGGGCTTTTTTAGGTAACTATTATTTGGCTCGAATATCTGGAAACGTGATTCATAAATTGCGTTGCGCCATTTTCGATCATTATACCCGCTTGTCTGTGCAATATTTCGATAGTCATAATAGTGGCTATATGATTTCGCGGATAACCAATAACATTGGTGAGGTAACGCGAGCAACCACCGATTCAGTGCGTTCCTACGTTCGTGAAGGCTTTACTGCACTTGGCTTACTGGGCTATTTGGTTTACACCAATTGGCAACTGACTTTGGTGTTTTTGGCAATTGCGCCTGTTGTGGTCTTGATGGTGCGGTACGTCGGTAAACGCTTAAAACGCTTGAGTCGAAATATGCAAGATACCGTTGGCGATTTAACTCATATCACCTCGGAAATGGTATCGGGTAATCGGATCGTTAAAAGTTTTGGCGGCGAAGACTATGAGCAGCGGCGATTTAAAGATTGTAGTCTGGAAAACCGCAAACAATACCGTAAGTTGATCATGACGGTTTCTCTGAATAATCCATTAATGCAATTATTAATTTCTTTTGCCTTGGCAGGAATGATGTATTTGGCATTGATAATCATGAAGAATTCATCTCCCGGCGAGTTTGTTGGATTTTTTACCGCAGCATTTTTGTTGCCAAAACCGATACGACAATTAAGCGATGCTAATGCGGAGATATTGCGTGGTCTTGCGGCAGCTGAAACCTTGTTTGAAGTGCTGGATGAGCCACTGGAAGTCGATAACGGCGATTATCAAACGCCACGTAGTCAAGGCCGGATAGAGTTTAAAGATTTAACATTCAATTATGCTGGTAGCGAAACTCCAGCCTTAAATAATATTAATTTGACTATAGAGCCTGGTCAGACAGTAGCCTTAGTGGGAGCCTCAGGTGGTGGTAAAAGCTCATTGATTAACCTGTTGCCGCGTTTTTACGATTACGATCAAGGCCAGATTCTGATTGATGGTGTTGAGCTAAAACGCTATCAGCTAGATTGTCTAAGACGACAGATTGCACTAGTAAACCAAAATGTCACTTTGTTTAATACCAGTATCGCCAATAATATTGCTTACGGCGGCTTGCAAGATGCTGATCGAAGTCAGATTGAGCAAGCTGCAACTGATGCTTATGCCATGGAATTTATCAATAAAATGCCACAAGGATTGGAGACCGATATAGGTGAGAATGGCGTTAAGTTGTCCGGTGGCCAGCGTCAGCGACTAGCGCTAGCACGCGCTTTGCTTAAAGATGCACCGATATTGATTTTGGATGAGGCTACTTCGGCTTTGGACACCGAGTCTGAGAGGTATATTCAAGCCGCATTGAATAGGGTGATGCAAGGACGTACTACATTAGTCGTCGCTCACCGATTGTCTACTATCGAGAATGCGGATGTGATTTTGGTAATGGACAAAGGTCGGATTATCGAACAAGGCACACATCAAGAATTGCTGAAACGAGATGGCGCTTATGCCAGATTACATAAAATGCAATTTAGTGATGATAGATCAGGTGGCGCAGCGCCGAAAACCTAATCCAAACAAGCTTTAGCACCTCAAAAAAAACCCCTACTGTTAACAGTAGGGGTTGTAGAGTTAACAGAGCTTGCGGACTGTTAGGGTACAACGAGGGAGGTACAACAAAACTTACGCTTTAAACGAATTAGAAAAATCCAAATTGCTTGCGATGGTGGCGGCGCCAAATAGCAGGGTAGAGAGGATAAACTCGCCTGACATGAAGCCGAATACACCGACGATAAAAAATATGCCTGTTAGTACGTCCTTATACAAATTTTTAGATTTGCTCATTTCTGCCCCTAGACTGATTTCAGTCGACTTAAAGAATATGGCTTAACTATAACGGCTATTTTTTCATTTACAATATAGTCATATATGTATGATTTGTTTCTTTTAATGAAACAAATCGTCATAAATACGTCATAATTGTTTAGTAAAATACTAGGTTATTGAAATATAAGCATTAACGCTTCAAGGTTGTGTTTGGGGATTTTGATTTGGTTTTGGACTTGCTCGGCAAAATCCTGATGCAGGATACTGCCATCGAGTTTTTTTAATTGATATTCCAGCATTTGCAACTGGTTGTAATCTAAAGTTAGCTGTAAGTTGAGCATTTCTATGTAATCAACGATGTCTGCCGATTCGATAACCTGCTTGGTAATATTGCCATAAGCGCGCGTTAAACCACCAGCGCCCAGTTTGACGCCGCCGAAATAGCGGATCACTGCCACCACAACATTGATTAACTGTTTGCCTTCCAAGTGTTGAAAAATAGGTTTTCCGGCCGTGCCACTGGGTTCGCCAGCATCGTTAAAGCGACAAATCAAGCCATTCGGTGACTGAATTCGGTAAGCATAGACAATATGGCTGGCATTGGGATGTTGTGCATGCAAGCCATTTAAAAAAAGCAAACCGTCACGCTCAGTTTGGCAGGGGGCGATGAGACCAATGAAACGTGACTTCTTGATGCTTTCCTCGACTTCGCAAGCCGTTACAACTATTTTCACCTTACAGCAGCTCGCTAATTTTAGGGTGATTTTGTAATAGTTGCTCACGAAAAGCTTCGACACAGCCTTCATCTGTACGCTGTTCGCGCGCAATCGGAACTTCAATGTCGCTGACGATGCGCATTGGTGATGGTGAAAGAAAAATCAACCTATCAGCCAATGCAATAGCTTCACGTAAATCGTGGGTGACAAACAATACCGTATGTGGACGCTTTTGCCACAGTGAATACAGCAGCCGTCTAACTTGCCGAGCGGTCGGTGCATCGAGTGACACAAACGGTTCGTCCATTAAAAGTATATCCGGATTGATAGCAAAGGCGCGGCTAATAGATACCCTGCGTTGCATACCTAGCGATAGCCGTTCCGGATATTGATGTTGAGCATCAAACAGCTGCATGTTGTCGAGCAGATTGTCGATTAACGAAGTCGGCGGTTTATCATCAAAAACGATTTCAATGTTTTGCCGTACCGTCAACCAGGGCAACAGTCTTGGATTTTGAAACACATATCCAATCGTCGGTGATTGCGTGGCTTGACCTATGTTGATCTGGCCTTCGAAATGTGGATCCAGGCCGGCGATCATGTTCAATAAGGTAGTTTTACCGCAGCCTGAAGGCCCCACTAAACAGACAAACTGTTGGGGATGCACGGTAAAGTCCAGATCGGCAATCGCGTGATGAAATTGTTCGGTATCGTGCGCCAGTACATAAGTTTTATTGCTGATGTTAATCCGAATATCACTCATCGCCGCCACCGTTGGGTTTTTCTATCCAGGGGTTTTAATACCAGTATCTCAATCAATTGAATTACTGCTATAAAAGCAAAGCTATAAGCTAACAGGCTGGCGACATCGAATAGCTGAAAGAAAATATGCAATTGATAACCCATGCCATTACTGCGGCCTAATAACTCCACTACTAAAATGATTTTCCAGATTAATGCTAGGCCGGAGCGGGTAGCCGCCATCACAAATGGATGCAGTTGCGGCCAGATGACATGCAAAAAGGTTTTACGTTTGCTGAAGCGGTAGCTCTGGGCCATTTCCAGCAAATCCTTATCTAAAGCTCTGGCACCCTCACGGATGGTCACAATCACATTCGGTAACTTATTAACCACTACGGCGAGTATCGCTGCCGATTCCACTAAGCCAAACCAGACGTAACAGAGGATGATGGTGACCAGTGCCGGGATATTGAGAAAAATCACCAGCCAATTGTCAAAAAAAGCGTCTAAGGTTTTATTGTTACCTAGAATGATGCCGATGGCACAGCCTATTAACATGGCCAGGCTGAAGCTGATTATAAGTCGCAGCAAAGTCACGCCAAGATGATACGGTAACTCGCCGGACATTGTGGCCTGCCAGAATGTTGCCGCTACAATGGCAGGTGTGGGCAAGGTTGGGCTGCGTAAAAACAACGCCAACCCTTGCCAGATCGCCAGCAGCAAAGTTATCGATAAAGCCGCCAGTAGCTTGTTACGATAAAGCCCAATGGATGGCATCAATCTGCAGACCAAAAAGTACCGGGTTGCAATTGTGTAGCTTTGCCGGTGAGTTTGTTATCGCCTAATTGGTGTAACAGCTGATAAATTTTTTCAGCAGCTTTTTGTTCGGCACTACCCCATTGCTTGACGCGACCCTGGCAATAACGGATTCTTAATTGCTGTTGGGTTGCAGCATCATTGGTATCGGTCATTGGGGCTATTTTTGCCCAGGCCTGATCAGAGCTGCAGAGTTTATCTTTAGCCGTTTGCGCAGCTGTTAGAAATTGTTGCAATGCTGCTTTATGCTGATCGCCCCAGCTTTGTTTAAACACATAACCCAGGCTAGGCACGGTTTCCTGTATACCCAATTGGCGGATGATGTCTTCGCCACTCAGTAATTGCCGATAACCTTGCGCTTCCAGACGGGCGGCAAAATGCCAATAGGTCAATAAAGCATCGATACGCTGACTGGTCAGTTGTTGATTTAATAAAGGCGGCGCGCCATAGATTTTTTCGACAGATTGATTCAGGTCGATATGCTGTTGTTGTGCCAAGGCTTGCAGTAACGACCAGTTTTTATCCAGCTCTCCGCCGGCAATGCCAAGTTTTTTGCCTTGTAGATCGGCAATGGTTTTGATGTTGCTATCAGCAGGCACCAAAAGTCCGCCGGCACTGGCGGAATAAGGGTAAAACGTATAATCATTGTTGTGTGCACGCATACTGGATACCCAGATCCAGTCGGAGATGATCATGTCGACACTGCCTGCCTGTAAAGCCACTTTGCCCGCTTGTTGATTGGTGATGGCAACGGTTTCCAAATTAAAGCCGGCATTGTCCAGTAATCCTTCGTTTTGCATGGCTGCCAATTCCCAGCCCAAGGTGCCGGATGCCAGTACGCCCAGACGAATCGTGCTGTTTTCTGCGGCTATGCTTAGGTTGGAAAACAAAGCGATACTAATTAAAAATAATAATTTTATATTCATAAAAATGTTGCCTGATTTACATGAGTAAAGCTTAATTTTAGCGCAGGCAGTCGTGATGAGAGAATCTTTGTCAGAACAATCCATGCGGCTATAGCTATATGTGTGGGCGCAAAGGTATTAGCGGAAGCCAAACTCGATGGTGTTTTGCTAGTGTTTGCCTGAAACCTGGTAATCTTGCAAAAATACTCTGGTCGCTATCTTGCTTAGCATGATGGCATAATCCATTTTCAGGAAACTTCAACCGATATTCTATGTCCGTGGCCCCTAAGCCAAAATCTAGCTACTCTCGCGCGAAATCGAGTGTGAAAAACACAACAAAACCCAAAAAAGCGCGCTCGCAATCGGTGGATAAAACCAGCAAGCCGCGCAAAGCTGTTCGCAAGCGGAAAACACCGCTAGCCTTTTGGAGTCGGAAAAATTTGCTTTTGTTAGTTTTGGAAGGCTTGGGTCTAGCGATCAGCGCTTTGTTGGGTAGCATGTTAACTTTAGGCTCTTCAGCCAATAGCTTTTCCGGCTCGAGTTTTTTTGCCGACTTATTGCCGTTTGCTGCCGGTATAGCTCTCTGGGTGATAATTGCTGCTGGTCTGTTAGTGGGATGGCTAAAATGTCGCAGTTGGCTATGGAACAAATCACACATGTTGCCAGCTGTGTTTGCCTTGAGTTTAAGCCTGGGCATGATTTGGTTTGTATCTCACGATGGCTATACGCAGGTGTTTACTCATTTTCGTAGCTTGGTGGGTGGCAAGCAGCAGGCTGCTCGCACGACACTGGCACATCAGGTTTATGCCGCTTATCGGCGTTACGATCAGCCTCAACTACAGAATATGATTCAACGCGCTGAAATTTTTGATTCAGATATTCAGCAAGCGGCCAAAGTTTTTGCGGTAGATGTCAATTTGTTGCACGGCATAGCCGCGGCTGAATCATCGTTTATTCCGCGTACTAGTCACGATGGTGGCCAAGGCTTGTTTCAAATCACGGCCGTACCAAAATTTATCCTTCAACAAGCAACCCAAGCTCTGGCTATCGCAAAACTGGATTTAGCTAATCCACGACACAATGCTTTTGTCGCAGCGGCTACCTTAAAACATTACTTAGCGGAGATGAATGATGATTTGTTTCTTGGCCTGCTAGCCTACAATATCGGTCCGCGTAATGGTGGTCTGAGTTTTATCATGCAGCAATACGGCGCCAGCGATTTTGTCAGCATGCAACCTTATCTACAAACATTGCCGCGAGATTATCCTATTCGGGTTTTGTCCTATGCGCTGGCATTTAAACTTTGGCAGCAGGACGGCAAGCTTTTGGCGTATCAAGAAGGCGATAACGCCATTCGTATCCAGCGCTTGGGTATTCCTGGCATGGCAGCACTTTTTTAAAGGGTAAACTTTATTTCATCAGCCGGTACGGGGCGACTGAAATAATAGCCTTGAAAATTCAGGCAGCCTTTGGCGGTGAGAAAATTGACCTGCTCCAGCGTCTCAACACCTTCGGCAATCACATTCAAGCCCAAGCTTTTCGCCATCATGATGATGGTTTCCACTATCACCGCTGCATTTACATTATCGATTTGTTTGACAAAGCTTTGATCAATTTTTAATTGACTGAGAGGCAGGCTTTTTAAATAAGACAAAGATGAATAGCCGATGCCAAAATCATCAATAGAAATTCTAATGCCCATCGCCTGCAAGGCTTGCATTTTTTCGATGGTATCTTCGATATCCTCGATTACGCAACCTTCGGTCAACTCAATCACCAGTCGTTTGGCCTGAATATCGGTATCCAGTAAGACTTGTTTGACCTGTTGCACAAAATCCGACTGGCGAAATTGCCTTGAGCTGACATTGACTGCTACATGATCAAGCTTAATCCCTTGCAGATCCCAGGCTTTAATTTGCCGACAGGCCTCTTGCAAAACCCAGGCACCAATTGGCAGGATTAATTGCGTATCCTCTGCCAGCGGAATAAATTCAGCCGGCGAAACCATGCCTTTAGTTGGATGCTGCCAGCGAATCAAAGCCTCAGCACTGATGACTTTGTGCTGCTCATTCACCTGAGGTTGATAGTGCAACAGAAATTGACGCTCTTGCAGCGCAACACGCATTTCTTTTTCCAGCGTCAGGCGGCGGTCGGCGGATTCTTGCATGGAAGGTAGATAAAAACTGATGCTGTTACGACCACTTTCCTTAGCCCGATACATAGCCGTATCGGCTTGTTGGACAATCTCTTCCGGCTGATCTATTGTTTCCGGGTATAAAGTTACGCCAATACTAGTAGAAAAATGGTGTTCGCTGCCCTGTACGATGTAGGGTTGGCTAATGGCAAACAGAATTTTCTCCGCCAACATCACAGCGTGATTGGTAGCTAGTTGTAAACTCAAAAAACGACCCGGCACCATGACTACAAATTCATCGCCACCCAGGCGACAGGCGGTATCTTCATGTCGGATGATGGATTGTAGCCTTTGCCCTACTTGTATCAGTAACTCATCCCCAACTTGATGGCCACGGGAATCATTCAGGTTTTTGAAGTGATCCAAATCCAGAAAAAACAAAGCACCAAAGTTCATCTGGCGTTTGGCGGCGGCGATTTCCTGCTGCAGTCTATCCAGCATTAACCGTCGGTTGGGCAGATTAGTTAAGGGATCGTAAAATGCTAAATTATGAATCTCTTTTTCGGCGGCTTTTTGCGCACTAATATCGGAAAAAATCGCCACGTAGTGCGTCAGTTGGTTTTGTTCGTCCCGCACGCCAGTTATGGTTAAAATCTCTGGAAAGATTTCGCCGTTTTTACGTCGATTCCAGACTTCACCTTTCCACTGATTTTTTTGGCCTAAAGCTGTATACATTTGCTGATAAAAATCCTTTTCATGATAGCCGGACGCTAGCAGACTTGGATTTTTACCTATAACGTCTCTGGCAAGATATCCGGTCATGTCACTAAAGGCTTTATTTACCCGTAAGATGCTGCCATTGGCATCGGTGATGATGATGGCCTCATGTGACTCGAAAGTGGTGGCTGCAATTCGCAGTTCATTTTCCTGCTGCCGGCGGAGGGTAACTTCCTGATTCAAAGCTTGATTGCTACGCAGTAAGTTCTGTGTGCGATCAGATACCAAGGCCTCCACTCGCGCAGTGCGGCCTGTCAATAGCATCAAACCAACAGCAGTTAAGCTGCACAACAAAAAACCACCCAGTAACAACCATTCAATCACCACGGATTGCTGTTGATGGAAAAACTTAGAGGTGGGTAAATAGTGTAATTGCCACTGGCGACCGGCAAAATCAATAATCAGGGTTTTACTTAGCTTGGAAAAGCGTAAATTTTGCTGATTGTCGGTCAGATAATTGCTGTAAACCAGCTGATCATGGTCATAAATTTCCAACGACAATTGCAGTTCTTTATCGCCTAACCAATTAAAAATGCCCTCGATATCGGTATCGATACGAAAAACACAAGCGACAAAGCCGAGGAATTGTTCCTGTCTTGCCTCGACACTATCTAAAGGTTTGTTTTTAGCATAAACAGGCGTATAGATTACCGTACCCAAATGCGGCTTATCATCCTGAGCCAGATGAATAGAACCGGTTGCCGCTGAAATGCCGTTGGCGATAGCTCGAGAAATAATCGGAGCAACTTGCGGATTGCTACTAACATCAAACCCCAAAACAGCTTCATTACCAGCTTGCGGCACAATAAAGGTGACAGGGAAATACTCGGCTTGCATGGCAGCGGGCTGCAATGTGCCGTTTGCAGTCATTTGGCGGATATTGGCGTTATATTTTTTTTGCCAAGTTTCACGTTCATCAGCCCTCACGCGGGGCGTCCATTCATGTACGCTGCTATGACTTGTATCAATCGAGTTAGCAAAACTGACAAACTCATCCTGAGTGACAGAATTTGAGCTATCAAATAAACCTTTGATAGCGGCGTTTGTAGCCAAATGTTTTTCCAAGTGCTGTTTAATCGTACTATGCAGCAAGTTTACCTGCCGCCCAAATAAATCCTCTATGTTTTGATGCTCTTGACGTTGGCTATAGTAAAAAGCCGTCACGACCAATAACAAGACAAATAACAACGGATAAAATACAAATTGGCGGCGGGGTTGCCAGATATGGCTGGGTTGGCCGATCAAAAGTAGCAGCATAGGCGTAAAAATGGCTGCACCTATCGTGTCTCCAACCCACCAAATAAACCAACTACTCGGTATGGCAGACAGGCTTATGACGCCACTAAAATATAAAGTAGCTACACCCACGCTAGGCGAAATAAGACAACTCACCGCTATTAGCGCAAAAAAACGTAATATTTTTGCATCGTCAATCAAAGGGTTGTGCCTACCCACCCAGCGATTGATGAGCTGCATACCTATCCAGGCTTGTAAACAAGCTCCCATTCCTGCCAAAACCCCTACACCCAGGGAGTCTAAAATACTGGCAAAACTGGATACATCCATAAACGCATAAAACTGAACGGCAAGCGCCCCTAGAAAAATACCAGGTAATAACGAATGACCGTAAACCAGCATTATCGCCAGGGCGACACCGGCTGCTGGCCAAATTGGGCTGACGTGACTGGGCTGGGTAGCCAGCAAGGTTCCTAGCCAGCCAGCCAGTAAATAGCCAGCCCCGGCCAGCAGATTTTTGTAAATAAGTGATTTTATATTGGCCATGGCTACATCGGTTTCATGGCGCGCCAGTTGGCAGCTGCACTTGGGCTTCAGCATCGACGACAAAGGCTTTACCAAAACCGGCAATAAACTGGCCATGAGTGGGTGTTAGGGCAAACAAATGGAAATCCGGCAATTGCCGCAATAAGCTGACAATTTCGCCAAATTCTGCCGTCATTGCATGCAATACTTTGCTAAACACTAGATCGGTTTGACTGATTTCCTGCACTCGGCAGTCAAAGCTCAAACGTTGACGGGCGAATGGGTTTGAAGCCTGCGCCTCTGGTTCGATGAACATAATCGATGCTTGTGGATGGCTGCGAAGATTTTGGCTGTGTTTTGCCAGGTCGCTGACAAAAATATAAAACTTGAAGTCATGGTAATGGTATGGCGCATAGCTGATATCTGGATTGCCAACTTGATTGCGACTGGCTAATAACAAAGTTTTCTGCTGACTAAGTAATTGATTGCAGGCATTTTGCAGATTATGTAATTCGGTGGTAGTCATGAGGGCATTTGCGATAATTGCGGATAACGAAAACAGTCTGTAGTGTGGTCATTCACCATGCCCACCGCTTGCATATAAGCATAGCAAATCGTTTTTCCGACAAATTTAAAGCCGCGCTTTTGTAAATCGCGGCTCATCTGTTCGGATTCTGCAGAAAAAGCCGGTATTTGTGAATGCTTTTGCCAGGCGTTTTGTTTGGGTATTCCGCCGATAAATTGCCAGATATAGGCATCAAAACTAGCAAAGGTCTGCTGAGTGCTCAAAAATGCCTGCGCGTTCAGTATCGCCGCCTGAATTTTTAAGCGATTGCGCACGATGCCGGAATTTGATAACAACTGTTGGACTTTGGCTGCATCGTATGCTGCTATTTTTTCAGCATCGAAATCATCAAATGCCAAACGATAGGCGTCTCTTTTGTTTAAAATAGTTCGCCAACTTAAGCCAGCCTGGGCACCTTCCAGCAGCAAAAATTCGAAAAGTTTGCGGTCATCGTGTAACGGTATGCCCCATTCAGTATCGTGATATTGAGCTTCTATCTGACTTGCTAGCGCCCATTGGCATCGAATCATCAATCTTTTTTTAGCATGTTTTTTAGATCGGCAAATGGGTTGAAGGTGGCTTGCGCAGCTTTTGATTCGTTACTCCCCCCCTTACTGCCATAACGACTTTGCTCTTCGTAACGTTGATGCTCATTGTCGTGGCAATACAGACATAATAACTCCCAGTTACTGCCATCGGGCGGGTTGTGGTCGTGATTGTGATTGGTGTGATGCACGGTTAACTCACGCAAGTTTTTAAGATCGAATTCACGAGCACAGCGTCCGCAAATCCAGGGGAACAGCTTTAGTGCCTGTTCTCGGTAACCTTTTTCGCGATCTTCTTTGTTGCGCCGGGCTTCGGCGACGATTTGATGGGCTTTGTTATGTGACATAGCTTACTCCGCTTGCGTCAACCGCCGGTCACGCTCATATGGCGCAAAATAACCGGCTGTTCGTGGATATTAAATTCGTGTTTTTCGGGTTTGATTTGCATGGCGTCAATAATAGTCTGTTTTAGCATAGGCATATCGGCGGGATATTGTCGGACGACAGCTTTTAAATCAACTGAATGTTCATTACCCAGGCAGAGTAATAGTCGGCCTTCTGCGGTCAATCGCACCCGATTGCAACTGGCACAAAAATTGGCACTATGTGGGGAAATAAAACCAACACGGCATGTGCTGCCCGCTACCTGAAAATAATCTGAAGGGCCACCGGTTTTATCCGGCACCGCTTGCAAATCAAATCGATTTTGTAAATCTTGTTTGATCAAGTCACTGGAATAATAGGTTTCACTGCGATTGTGATGATCAACCAATCCCAAAGGCATTTCTTCGATAAAGCTGATGTCTATGTCGCGATCGACCGCAAATTGCACTAAATCACATACCTCAGCATGATTGCGATTTTTTAAAATCACCGCATTGATTTTGATACGCTGAAAACCCGCTTCGCGAGCAGCATTGATGCCTTTGAGAACGTTTTCCAGATCACCGGTGCGGGTTAAAACTTTGAATTTGACCGGGTCCAAAGTATCCAAACTGATATTGATACGTTTGATGCCACTCGCTTTAAGATCGGCCGCCATTTGCGCCAGTTTAGAGCCGTTGCTGGTCATTACCAGTTCCTGCAAGTCTGGAATTTTGCCAATTTGTTGTAGCAAACCCAAAGCACCCTTTCGCACTAAAGGCTCACCGCCGGTAATGCGAATCTTACCCACGCCTAATTCGACAAAGGCCTGACAAATAAAATGGATTTCTTCCAAGCTCAAAATTTGCTTGCGCGGCAAAAACACCATATCCTCGGCCATACAATAGACGCAACGGAAATCGCAGCGATCGGTAATGGAAACGCGTAAATAATTGACTATCCGACCAAATCGATCAACGAGTCTTGTTGGTTGAGCTATTTCTGTCATAACTTAAGATTAAAAACTTGGTAGTAAAATGGTAACACAGGCCCCGGAACAGGTCGTATTAGCTGCTAAATCAGAGGTGTCAGAAAAAAATCTGACGACTATTTGCAATTTTTTCATAACAGGACTATACATAATGCATCTTAAGTTTGTACGGAAGAATAGTCATGGAACCCATTGATTTCTTTTGTTTGAGTAGCTCTAGGCTTACAGTATTACTAGCGGTCATTTTAATGTTATCCACTGCCTTGGCGATAGCTGAGCCACCGACACCCAAAGAATTTATTGAATCCGATGAATTAGTATTGACTCTTTCCGATAAATGGCTGACACCCAACCCCAACTTAAAAAAATTTAGTCGCTCCAGCAATAATCACTCGATTGACGAAACATCTGAAGAAAAGCCGGCCAATATTGATTGCGGTGTAGACTCCAGTCCGACTGATAAGTTTATACCTAACGGATTTGCCGGCGAATGTAGTTTTAATTACCACTACTAGTTGCATAATTATTCCAGACATATCCATGAGTGCTAATTTTTAGAAATTAGTCATCGCTAAGCAATATATCTAAACTACAGCCCCCCTGCATTGATACGACAGTGATTGAATTACATATTCGTAGATCTTGAAGCTATGGATAGTCTGCTGTTGATTGTCAACGATACAACCCGCCTATCAATTTGCTTTAAAATGCGGCTAAGAACATTCGACTGATAAACATTGCCTTACAACGCTGCCCCCCTTATTTATGCCTAACCTCACCGAACGCCTTCACCAATACTGGCTGTTAGCCCGTTTCGATAAACCCATTGGTATTTTGATTTTACTATGGCCGACTTTGTGGGCCTTGTGGATAGCGGGTAATGGCAAACCGGATTTATTGGTATTGACAGTGTTCGTGCTGGGCGTGGTCTTGATGCGTGCCGCAGGTTGTGTGATCAACGATTATGCCGATAAGGATTTCGATCCGCAGGTGGAACGCTGCAAATTAAGGCCGATTGCTGCGGGTAAGGTCAAACCCAAAGAAGCCCTAGCGGTGTTTGCGGTGTTGTGTCTGACGGCTTTTGGTCTGGTATTACTGATGAACTGGTACACCATAGCCCTGTCATTTGTTGGCGCGTTTTTAGCCGCCAGCTATCCATTTATGAAGCGCTTTACTCATCTACCGCAGGCTTATCTGGGCATGGCGTTTGGTTTTGCTGTGCCCATGGCGTTTGCTGCACAAACCAATACTATCCCATCTGTAGCCTGGATTTTGTATCTGGCTGTGTTGTTGTGGGCATTGGTTTACGACACCATGTATGCCATGGTGGATATCGATGACGATTTAAAAATAGGCGTTAAATCCACAGCGATTTTATTCGGCAAACGGGTGCGGGAAATTACCGCCGGCTTGCAAGTCATCATTTTGCTATTGCTGATTAGCGTGGGCATGATGCAGCAATTGAGTTGGCCCTATTACCTGGGCTTGCTGGTTGCAGCCGGCTTTTCAGTTTATCAACAAAAGTTGATTTTTCACTTCAACAAGCCGGACTGTTTCAAAGCCTTTTTAAATAACAACTGGTTTGGTTTGGTGGTTTTTGTCGGTTTGCTGCTTGCGTATAACTTGTAAAATCTGAAGGCAATTTAGCTAATTTGCATTTTGCGTGAGCAATCGACAAGATGGGGTAGACTGTTTAGGCGTCAATCGCAACTGCCCATTTATATCAAGATGAATGTAGCGATTACTATGCAAACATAACCGAACGTCACCCAGGAGGGCGCTATGAATCTTGCCAAGAAAACCCTAACCATGCTGCTGGTGCTGGCTATCAGCTATCCCTTGGCGCAAGCCGGCGAAATGACTCGCCAACAGGTCGAGCAATTATTGGCCAAAGCTGATAAACAACACCCGGCTCCCTTGCGGCGCAAGGATTTAACCGATCTGGATTTGTCCGGTCTGGATTTTCGCAACGCCGATTTATGGGGGGCGGATTTGCGCCGTTCCAATCTTAGTCAAGCCAATCTGGCAAATTTAAATCTGGATTTGACGGTAATGACCAATATCAAACTGGTGGGTGCCGATTTATCCAATTCCAGTATTTTTGGGGTGAGTTTAATGCATGCCGATGCCAGTAATGCTAATTTTAGCGGTAGCCGGGTGATTGCTGTGATGGAAGGTGCTAATTTTAGCAATGCCAATATCAGTAACGCGGATTGGGCAGCGGATATGAAAAATCAATCCATGGGCTTGATGCGTGCCAATCTAAAAGGGGCTAATTTAACCGGCGCTAATCTCAGCAATACTAAACTTGGCCGGGCCATGCTCAAGCACGCCAAGTTAATCAATGCCAACCTGCAAAACGCTGATTTATATTCGGCAGATATGGATGGCGCAGATATGACTAACGCTGATTTGAGTGGCGCTAACTTTGCCGAAACCAAATTGCACGATGTTAAGTTTAAAAACGCCAACACCCAAGGTACTCGTTTCGACGGTGCTAAACATAAACCGGCGGGATTCGTCTCTCAATAAGCGGAAGCACCTATGCACATCCCCAAGCAATTGCTGCAACGTAAATCAGTCGATGCATTAACGGCGGTGGAAAATAACCTTAGACAGACATTGACTGCCAAGGACTTAACTCTGCTGGGCATAGGTGCGATTATCGGCGCGGGTATTTTTGTTTTGACCGGGATCGTGGCGGCCAAATATGCCGGGCCGGCTATTGTGGTGTCGTTTATTTTGGCAGGTATCGCTTGTGCGCTGGCTGCCTTGTGTTATAGCGAACTGGCGGCGATGATTCCTGTATCCGGCAGTGCTTATAGTTATGCCTACGCCACCATGGGTGAGCTGATGGCCTGGATTATCGGTTGGGATTTGGTGTTGGAATATGCCTTGGCCAGTAGCACGGTGGCGATAGGTTGGGCTGGTTATTTGACGAGTTTTTTAGCTGCCTTAGGTGTGCATTTGCCGCGTTATTTAACCACGGCCTATCTGGCCGATCCGGTTGCCGGCTTTATCAATTTGCCGGCCGTGCTGATCATTTTGTTGTTAACCGGTTTATTGGTACAGGGAATTCGCCAGTCAGCAATCTTCAATTTTGTCATGGTGATGATTAAGCTGGCGGTGATTGTGGTGTTTATTTTTGTCGGTGCCGGTCATGTGGAAGCGGAAAACTGGGCTAATTTCACCCCGTTTGGCTATGGCGGCGTGTTGACTGGGGCCGGGGTGATCTTCTTTGCATATATTGGTTTCGATGCCGTATCCACTGCCGCACAGGAAGCGGTCAATCCGCAAAAAGATGTACCATTCGGCATTATCGTTTCATTGGCGGTCTGTACGGTATTGTACATTTTGGTAGCGGGTGTTTTGACCGGTATGGTTTCGTATACAGAGTTGAACGTCGCTGCGCCAATTGCCTTGGCGGTGGATCATATTGGCATGCTTTGGTTGTCGCCTATTGTAAAAATCGGCGCGCTTGCCGGCTTGACGTCTGTGATGCTGGTATTGCTGATGGGACAAAGTCGCATCTTTTTTGCTATGGCCAAGGATGGATTGTTGCCCCCTGTATTTGCGGAAGTACACCCCAAGTTTCAAACTCCGCATCTGTCTACCTTAATGGTAGGGTTTGCCGTGGCTTTGTTGGCGGGATTCATGCCGATAGAAAAACTCGGCGAATTAGTCAGTATTGGCACTTTGTTTGCTTTTGTACTGGTTTGCGGCGGCGTACTCGTGTTACGGGTGACTCACCCGGAATTGGAACGGCATTTCAAATGTCCGGCGTCGCCCTATGTGCCGGTAAGCGGAATTTTGGTCTGCTTAGGATTGATGGCGGGATTGCCTCTGGATACTTGGCTGCGTTTGTTGGTTTGGTTGTTGATTGGTTTTGGGATTTATTTTGGTTATGGCATTAAACACAGTCGCTTGAAGTTGGCTGGATAAATAAAGAAACTGGCTGAATCATGCTTTGAAAATCTTCCCACCCCTGTTTTCAAACAGGGGCGCTGAAGAGTGTGATTCGATAAGCTCAGCATTTTGGGAAACAATTTCCTTATTCCACTGTACCCTGTAAGCGAGTAATCCAGGGTTGTTTGGCTTGTGGATCGATATGAAACGCTAAAGGCGCTGTTTTATGTAACAAACCTTCTTCTCCTGAGGCATTAGGGTTGAGCTGGCGCTTCTCGACAAAATCCACCATGCGCCTTAAATTGTAAATCAGCAAGGTACGGTTATATTCGCTGCCGCGATAGATAAGGTAGCCGACATTGTCTTCAGTCAGAGCTGTGTTTCTGTCGATCAGTGCCTGCAAAGTATTCTCACCATCCTGAGCCAAACTTTTCAACACTGAATACTTATGCCGACTCATCATGATTTTAAAGTGTTGGGCCAGCGTGCCGGCTATTTGCTGTTGTTGCAGATGTTCAATGTCTTCGTCATACAATAAAAAACTTTCTGCCACCAGGTAGTGTTGGTCGCGTTCACCATCATTGGCAAACAGCGATAATTTTGCCAGCGCGGTATCTTGCAGTGCTTGCAAAAAAGCCTGCGGCGAACGGATGTGTTTATCGATAGTCACCACCCAGGGCAGGGCTCGGCCACTGGTTTCATAACGGGCTTTAACACTGCCGATGACACCGGAACGCGATAACTCCAGCTCTCTGCCGGCAGGCTTCACTAAAAAAGCATCGACGGCGGTGATCTGGGTATGGAAACCGGCGACCTGATATTGGCTAATGACATTGGCATAGCGCGGGTAATAGGGGATGCCGGTGCCGTCGTACAAAATATTGATGCGGTTTTTTCTGGCATGCTCGGCCACCAGGTCGCGCAAACGATTGGCGAAGGGCTCAACATAGACATAATCATCACTATGATGATTGGCTGCTGTCAGCAGGCAGTATAAGTCGCTGAGTTTACGGAATTCATCCAGCGAGGCTGTGACAAAATTATCTCCGCATTGAGCTCTGGCAATTTCTTCTACTGCGGTTTTGCCGGAACCGGCGCCGCCCATGCACATAAATAACTTAGGTTGATCAACCGGCGTTTTGCTGCTGAAAATATTTGCCAACGCAAGTTGTAAGGCTCGATTGATCTTACCTAATCGCTGGTAGGCGATTTGTATAGTGCGTTGTAGTCGCACTTCACCGCGAGTGGCTGCCAACATTTTAGCTTTTAAAGTCGGGTTGTCGGCTAACACAAATACGTTAGCGTTTTCGCCGGCAAACTGTCTGATCAAATCCAATAACTCAGCATGACTGGGTGGTCGCAGACTGGTTAATATGTTGATATCCAGGCAAAACAGCGGTGCCACACCATCTTCCCTAATTGGGATAGCGTCAATTTCAGTTTTTCCGGGTAAACGCAAATCTTCGGTGCCCGGTAAATAACCTATGATTTGTTCAGAAACGCTCAACGGATTATCGGAAAAATGCTGACCAGTAATAAATTGATCAACCTGAATGGTTTGCAGCGGTACTAAGCCGCCGTTGACGGTGACGATACAGGCGATACCCTCGGGCGTGGTATGCGAGAGAAACGGAATACCCTGTAAGAAGCGTTTATTTTCCGGCCATTTACCGTAGCTGTTGGCTTGATTTGCCAGATTCTTGCTGCGGGTTGGGTCCAGTGCATGGCGGAAGGCTTTGCTGATGGCGCTATGATCGCTGTTGGGGTGGTGTAAGACCACCGTATCTTCATGTGTCAGGCGGCGGAAATCGATACCTTGTTCGTATACGGCTTTAAAAGCCGGCAAATTACCCAGCGTGGTAATAAAAAAGTCCAGCGTAATGCGATTGCCGTAAGAATAGGGCCGAATGCAACGTAAGCCATCATAAAACCCCGCCAACCGTTCCGCGATGTCGGCGTGTTGAATCACAAAACCGTTATTGTCGAAAATTGCGCTATCGTGATTACTGCCATTATTTAGAACCAGGCGTTCAATGACCACACGAAATTGTTTGCGCTTTTCCTTTTCCAGCATGGTGCCGGGCCTATGATTAACGATGATTTGCTCTTTCCAATCGGCGAAAATTTCCCGGTGAATCCGGCTAAACAATTCAGTTAAATAGGTCACGCGCTTGGTTTGATCGTGGGAGACGGTGGCTTCCAGCTCCTGCAATAACTTTGATAATAATCGGCTGCCTTGGGCAATGGCTAAGGCTGTGCGTAGACGTTTCAATTGCCGATAAGCAGGCATGCTGCGATGGGGATTTTTATTAATGTCCATCCTTCCCTCCTCTTGCTGGCGCGGCTCTAAGGTGGCCGGCTCCACATCGTTATAATAATTGTTAGGTTGGCCTTCTCCGTGGCAAAAAAAGTATCAGTATGTGCGGGAGATGATGATTCCCGGTTAATATCTTTAAGTGCAGCAGATTAACGCGCTTGAGACTTTTTTCAAAGCGAAAGCCTTGTCCAATGATACAAGCGCTTATCAGAGCTGATGCGCAGAGAATATGCCATTCTTTGCTTGCAGGTGCTTGATTGGGTCTGTATCGTTGCTGAATTGTTTATTTAACCGTTGCCTGTATATGTCTGAAACTTCTATTAACAAACTGATTCTGGTCGACGGTTCCTCGTTTTTATTTCGTGCCTTTCATGCTGTTCCGCCTTTAACGAATGCCCAAGGCGAGCCAACTAATGCCATTTATGGCGTCTCCAATATGCTGCGTAAGCTGATCAACGATTACAACACACCGTATGTCGCTGTGGTGTTCGATGCGCCCGGCAAGACATTTCGCCATGAATTATATGATCAATACAAAGCGCACAGGCCGCCAATGCCGGACGATTTGCGGGTGCAGATTCAACCTTTGCATGAACTGATCAAGGCTTTGGGTTTGCCGTTGATTATCGAGCATGGCGTCGAAGCCGACGATGTGTTGGGCAGTCTGGCGCAGAACGCAGCCCTGCAAGGCTTTGAGGTGGTCATTTCTACCGGCGATAAAGACATGGCGCAATTGGTGACTAAACAAATTACGCTGGAAAATACCATGACCAATACCCGCATGGATATAGCGGGTGTACAGGAAAAATTTGGGGTTAAACCCGCTCAGATCATCGATTATCTGGCCCTGATGGGGGATAGTGTGGATAACATTCCTGGCGTACCCAAGGTGGGGCCGAAAACGGCTGCCAAATGGTTGCAGCAGTACGACAGTCTGGATAACCTGGTTGCTCATGCAGACGAAATCAAAGGCAAAATTGGTGAAAATTTACGGGATGCCTTGGGCCAATTACCGTTGTCACAGGAGCTGACGACTATTCGTTGTGATGTGGCTTTGCATTACAGTCTGGACGATTTGAAGCGCCGTGATCCAGATATGGATGCGTTGAAACAACAGCTGGGTACACTGGGATTTAGTAGTTGGTTAAAGACGCTGAATGGGGAAAACGCCAGCCCATCCCCCCAGTCTACTACGCCTAAGGTATTTCAAAATCCCCAAAGAGAGCAAGAGTCTGCTTCGGCTTTGGCTAGGGATTATCAAACCATCCTCAATCAGACCGATTTTGAACATTGGCTGACCAAACTGAAACAGGCCGAACTGTTTGCCTTTGATACTGAAACCACTAGCCTTAATTACAGCGAGGCTGAAATCGTCGGTGTCTCGTTTGCGGTACAAGCCGGGCAGGCCGCATATTTGCCGCTGGCGCACGATTATCCAGATGCGCCGCCACAACTGGATAGACAGCAGGTGCTGGAAGCCTTAAAGCCGCTACTGGAAGACGCCGGAAAACCCAAGCTAGGCCAAAATCTAAAATATGACGCCCATGTTCTGAAAAATCATGGCATTAGCTTGCGCGGCATCCAGCACGATACCATGCTGGAATCCTATGTACTGAACAGCACAGCCACTAAACACAACATGGATGATCTGGCTAAACATTATCTGGGGGTGGAAACGATTCATTTTGAAGATGTGGCTGGTAAGGGTGCCAAGCAGATCGGCTTTCAGGAAGTACCTATTGAACAGGCCGCAGAATATGCCGCTGAGGATGCCGATATTACCCTGCGTCTGCATCAAACACTGGCACCGCAATTACAGCAAAATCCGCAACAATGGGCTTTATATAACGAGATTGAAATCCCATTGATCGATGTGTTGACGCGGATTGAAGAAAACGGCGTTCTGATCGATAGCGGTATGCTGGACATGCAAAGTCTGGAATTGGCCAATCGTATAACCGGCATAGAGTTGCAAGCGCATGATTTAGCCGGTTCGACTTTTAATTTGGGCTCGCCCAAACAGATCCAGGAAATTTTATACGATAGGTTGAAATTGCCGGTGTTGAAAAAAACCCCGAAAGGCCAGCCGTCTACCGATGAGTCGGTGCTACAAGAATTAGCGCTAGATTATGCCTTACCCAAACTGTTGTTAGAGTTTCGCGGCATGAGCAAATTGAAGTCAACCTATACCGACAAACTACCGCAGCAAATTAATCCTAAAACCGGCCGAGTGCATACTTCGTATCATCAAGCCGTGGCCGCAACCGGGCGTTTGTCGTCGTCTGATCCTAATTTGCAGAATATTCCAATTCGGAGTGAAGAAGGTCGCAAAATTCGTCAAGCCTTTATCGCCCCGCCTGGCTATAAAATCGTCGCGGCCGATTATTCACAAATTGAACTTCGCATCATGGCGCATTTGTCGGGCGATGCCGGTTTACTGGCAGCATTTTCGCAAGGTGTGGATGTGCATAGTGCCACGGCAGCCGAAGTGTTTGATGTGGCAATCGAGCAGGTTACCAACGATTTAAGGCGTTCCGCCAAGGCCATTAATTTCGGTTTGATTTACGGCATGTCAGCCTTTGGTTTAGCTCAGCAACTGGGCTTGTCCCGCAATCAGGCTCAAGCGTATATTGATCTATACTTTAGTCGTTATCCTGGTGTCAAACAGTATATGGATACGATTCGCGAACAGGCCAAACAGCAGGGTTTTGTAGAAACCTTATTTGGCCGACGTTTATATTTACCGGATATCAATGCGCGTAACGCTGCGGTAAGGCAATATGCTGAGCGTACCGCAATTAACGCCCCTATGCAGGGTACAGCTGCCGATATTATCAAGCTGGCGATGCTGGCTTGCGATCAATGGATAGCTAATAGCGGGGCGGATGTAAAAATGATTATGCAAGTGCACGATGAGTTGGTGTTCGAAGTGGCGGAGTCGCAGTTAGCTGACAACATAGAAACCATACGCGACCTTATGTCCACTACTGCCGAATTACACGTGCCGCTATTGGTGGAAGTGGGTAGCGGTGAAAATTGGGATCAGGCGCATTAAGCGAGGAATGACATTTTGACTAGCATAGACGAGGATCAATTACTGGCTTTTGTCGACAAAATGCCGGCTTTTCGTAGCAGCGTGCAACATTTGCTGCTGTTAGCGGCCGATATTAATGCAGATAGCCGTAAAATCGTACAGGTGGTCGAAACCGATCCACTAATGACGGTAAAAATCCTCAAAGTGATCAATTCGCCGTTTTATGGTCTGGCGCAAAAAATCAGTTCAGTTCAGCGTGCGGTTGTGCATCTGGGCATCAATACTATTAAAAATATGGCTTTGTCAGTTGCTGCCATTGGGATGTTGCCTACGCAAAACCAGGCTGGCTTTGATACGCATGCTTTTTTACTGCATTCTTTAACCACTGCGGCGATTTGTAAAATGCTGGCTGAACGCCTGAAAGTGCCTTTGCTGCAAAGTAGCGATTATTTTGTTGCCGGCTTATTACATGATTTTGGCAAAATTGTGTTTGCAGAATTTGTACCCACCACTTATAAACAGGTTTTGCATATTGCTAGCGAACAGGCACTGCCCCTAAGCCAAGTGGAAACCAACATAATGGGCATCGATCACAGTCAGGCCGGCAAATTACTGGCTCAACACTGGGGTTTGTCAGACGATTTAATCGAAGCCATCAACCATCACCATAGTGAATATTTGCATACGCCATTAAGTGATTGTTTATTCGCAGCTAATCAAATTAGCAAGAAACTGGCGTTCGGCTTTGCCGGCAACCCGATAGTAGAGGCATTTTCGCCGGGTACTTTAAAATGTTTTGGCATGGATATGGATGAGCTGATAATTGATTTAGGTGATCTAAATGTCATCAAAACCGAAGCTCTGGCGTTTATTGATTAGGAAGCGGCAGCAATGAAATTCAAATTTTGGGGCGTCAGAGGCTCTATTCCAACTCCCGGTCCAAAAACCGTCAAATACGGTGGAAATACCACCAGCATTGAAGTTAGAACAGCGAGTAACGAGCTGCTGATTCTGGACGCTGGTACCGGTATCTTCGCGCTGGCGCAAACGCTGCTTAGCCAATCGCCGTTAGAAGCCCATATTCTGATTACCCATACTCATTGGGATCACATTCAGGGTTTGCCGTTTTTTTTGCCTTTGTTGATGGCTAATAATCACATCCATATTTATGGTGGCCTGGATCCGGTCACTCAGCAAGGTATAGAGCGCGCGTTGGCGGTGCAATTGCAATATAGTTATTTTCCGATTAGCCCGGTCCAGCTCAAAGCAAAAGTACATTACCATACCCTTTTGCCAGGTGAGGCCGTAGAGATAGGCGGCGTTAAAGTGACGCCAATTGTACTAAATCATCCGGTATTGAATTTTGGTTATCGGCTGGAAGACACGGATGGCAGCGCACTGTTTTTTACCGGCGATTACGAAATGCCGCAAAATCCATATCAGCCGGATGACATGGATTACGCCTCCAATCAACAGTTTATCGATGACAAATTGCAGGAAGTTTTAGCGGTTATGCAGGGTGTCGATGCCTTGATTGTGGATTCTTCATATACGGATGCCGAGTATGAAAAAAAAGTAGGCTGGGGACACAGTACTTATACTGCGGCTCTAAGCTTAGCTATGCAGGCGAAAGCGAAAAGACTGTTTTTTACCCATCACGAACCAACCCGCAGCGATAGCGAGCTGGACGAGATTTACCTCGCGCTAATGAACCATGCGGCTGAAGTGGATTTTGAAGTCTATATGGCTCAGGAAGGTCTTGAAATTCAATTGGGTTCTTCGGATACTACAGGTTTGAATTCAAACCACTCATCCAGCATCTGATGCACGTCATCGATACCTGTTTTGTTGAGTGCTGAAAATAGCTGAATGGTTACCACGATAGTAACTTTGCTTAAATCTCTCTGCACTTTTAACAGGGTGTTTTTGGCGGCGCCGAATTTGAGCTTGTCTGCTTTGGTCAGCAAAATGTGCAAAGGCAGATTGGTATGTTCACACCACTCAACCATTTGCCAGTCGAACTCGGTCAGTGGGTGACGAATGTCCATCACCAGTACGATGCCGCATAAGGCCTGTCGATTTTTTAGATAACTTTCCATCATTTTCTGCCAGTCGCGTTTAAGTGCCAGCGGCACTTTGGCGTAGCCAAAACCGGGTAAATCCACTAGTTTGCGTTGGGCATCAATTTCAAAAAAGTTCAGCAGCTGTGTTCGACCCGGGGTTTTACTGACCCTAGCCAAGGCATTTTGTTGCACCAAAGTATTGATAGCACTAGACTTGCCGGCATTCGAACGCCCGGCAAACGCAATTTCCATGCCTTGGTCGGGCGGAGCGTCCTGCAAACGGGGGGCGCTGTTGATGAATTTGGCTTGATGGTACGCTGGATTCATCGCTATCTCGCTTTAAAGGTTATAAATGGGTTAGAATCCGAACCATTATACCGGTTGGCAGCAGATTACTGCCTGCTTTACGTTGATTAACCTTCCTGAACAGGGGCCAATAATGATAAAAAAACTGCTGACTGTTTCCATTTCCTTAGTACTTGCTACTAGCGCAGGGCATGTTTTCGCGCAAGGTAAAACCAGTGCCGGCAAAGAAAAAGCTGCAACCTGTGCGGGTTGTCATGGTGAAGATGGCAATAGCATGATGCCAAGTTTCCCTAAACTTGCAGGTCAGCATCAGGGGTATCTGGTCAAACAATTAAAGGCTTTTAAAGCGAATGAACGGATTTCACCCATGATGGCACCATTAGCCATCGGGCTGGATGAAAAAAGTATGGAGGAGATAGCCGACTATTATTCAGCACAAAAAATTTCTGCCAATCCAGCTCCGGTTTTGCCTGCAGCTGATGATGACGATGACGCCCCGGCTAAAACCGATGAAAAGAAAAAAGCCGAACTGGATAATTTAATTGAACAAGGCAGTGATTTATATCGTAATGGTAATCTCAGTCGCGAGGTTTCGGCTTGTGTAGCTTGCCACGGACCTTATGCCGAGGGTAACAAACCAGCCTCTTACCCGTCTTTGCATTCGCAACATGCAGATTATTTGATCAAAACCCTGACTGATTTTAAAAAGGGTGAACGTAGCAATGTTGCCGATAACATGATGCACATGATTGCTACCAAAATGACCAATGAAGATATTAAAGCCGTTTCTTACTATATATCGACTCTGAAATAATCAGCTAACGACTCATCAATCCGGCAGGTTGTGGCCTGCCGGAGACTCTAAAGTACTGCCCTGCAACAGGGTTTGCCTACCTCTATGCCGCAATCAACTATTCGCATTCTGTTTCGTTTTTTAGGATCCATGAACCTGGCGATTACCCTGCTGGTGGCTATTGCCATTGCAGCAGTGATTGGCACCGTAATTCAGCAAAATCAGCCGTATCCCGATTATGTTTTGAAGTTTGGCCCATTTTGGTTCGAGGTGTTTAAAAGCCTGGAATTATTCAATGTCTATACTTCTGTCTGGTTTCTGACTATTTTAGGCTTTTTAGTATTGTCGACCAGTGTGTGCGTCTACCGCAATCTGCCTAAAATCATGCGTGATGTGAGTGACTACCGGGAAAATAGTCAGCGGCATTCCTTGCAGAAACTTGCGCATCGGCAGAAATATCAGAGTAAGCAAACTTTGCAAGCGACTCTACCTATCCTGTTGTGGGTTCTTAAAGATCATCGATATAGTTTCAGGCAGCGACAGGATAATGCTGGATTGATCATTGCTGCTAAAAAAGGCAGCGGGGGACGATTGGGTTACATCTTTAGTCATGTTGCCATTATCGTGATTTGTATTGGCGGTTTGATCGATGGCAATTTGCCACTGAAAGTCGCTGAATGGCGAGGTAAGATTGCGGTAGAAACCCGGCGCATTCCTGCTAATCAAATTTCTGCAATCAGCACTTTATCAGCGGATAACGCTTCATTCCGGGCTAATGTCGATATTCCTGAAGGCGACCAAGCCGATTTTGCATTTATAGATTACAAAGACGGCTATCTGCTGCAAAAACTGCCTTTTACGATTAAAGTTGAGGATTTTCGTATCGAGCATTATGCCAGCGGGCAGCCAAAATCTTTTGAAAGCGATCTGGAAATTAACGATGCAGAATTGGCACAAGCTGTTAAGCAGACTATTTCTGTTAATCATCCTTTAAGCTATAAAGGTTTCACTATCTACCAAAATAGTTTTGGCGATGGCGGTTCAAAGTTAAATTTAAAAGCCTGGCCGCTACTGAGTGCGATGGACAGTTCTAAGCAGCTGCAAGCCAAGGTGAAACAATTCACGGAAGTCAGCGGCATGCAGCTGGAGATTTCTGATTTCAGACCATTTAATGTCAAGCCTGACCCTAGTGGTGAAAAGAAATTCATCAACCAAGGTCCCAGCTTTCAGTACAAATTGCGTCGCCCGGATGGTACTGCCAACGAATATCTGACGTACATGCAGCCAATTCAGCAAGAAGGTCGCTGGTTTTTTCTGAGTGGGATGCGCAGCATGGTCTCAGAAGAATTCAATTACTGGTTTATGCCGGCGGATAGCGAAAATCGTCTGGCACGGTTTATGGCGTTTTATCAAAGTCTGCGCGATCCTGAAATACTGGCAGCTATTGCGCTGCAGACAGCCAGTTCCACCGATGGGGCAAAACAATCAGCAGCTAAAGATAAGCAAGCCGTCGCCAAATTCATGCTAGTTCTGGCGCAACAATTTGTGGAAGGCGGTTACGACAAAATCACGGCCAACATCGAGCAGACGGTAGCAGAAAATCAGCGGCAGGAGGTTTTGCAGGTTTATGCTAATGTTTTACAGCGTTTGTTAAAAAATGTTTATCTAAGCGTGTTGCAGGATGAAGGCTTGGACCCGAAACAAGCGCTGACAGCGTTTGATGCTCAATTTTTCGTAGACGCTGTGGAAGCGGTCAATTTAGCGCATGAGTATGCTACGCCTGTGTTTTTGGAATTAGAAGGATTTCAGCATATTGAAGCCACTGGCTTGCAAATTACCCGCTCACCTGGCAAATGGCTGGTTTTTCCAGGCTGTCTATTGTTGGTGTTGGGTGTGTTTTGTATGTTTTATTTGCCGCAACGTCGCTTATGGCTATTGCTCGAGGCTGGCGATGCCGGCACGGCTATTTTATTGGTGGGCAGCGCCTTACGTAATCAGTATGATTTCGATAAGGAGTTTGAACTTATCAAACAGCAACTGGCCCAAAATTTCAGCACTGTTCAGTGAAATGACTATGGATAACACCCTACAACCCCTTTACCAGCAAACTTCCTATTTTCAGTTAAGAACCGGTTTCGATTGGCTGTGGTCTATGTTGGTTTTAGCTGGCGCTACGTATGTATTTGCCCAGTATCATGCGCTGATGGACGGTTATGAAGTGGCAATTTTGTTGGCTAGTGCAACTTTGTTGATTTGGTTGGGCTGGAGTTGGTCGACATTAAAAAGCTTCAGTCTGTCGGTAGCCGCATTCAGTCTATTAGCCATTTCCATTTATGGCAGCGATTTGGCTGCGGCTGAATCAAAGTTTTTGTTGAAATATCTATTCGCTAGCCAGTCGGCCATTATGTGGATGAGCGCACTCTATGTGATGGCAACGTTGACATATTTTGCGCATTTGCTTTCCGGAGGCGATTTTATCGGCAAAGTAGCGTCGAGTTTAACCTGGTGCGCAACGGCCATGGGGTTGGTCGGTCTAATGGTTAGGTGGCGTGAGTCCTATTTAATGGGTTCTGATATTGGCCATATTCCAGTCAGCAATCTGTACGAAGTGTTCATTCTGTTTTCCATCATTACCGCTTTATTGTATCTGCATTACGAACAGCACTATAAAACCCGCAGCTTGGGCGCGTTTGTGCTGCTGGTGATAAGTGCCGCAGTGGGTTTTTTATTGTGGTATACCTTTGATCGACATGCCGATGGCATTCAACCGCTGGTGCCGGCTTTAAACAGTTATTGGATGAAAATACATGTGCCGGCTAATTTTGTTGGTTACGGTGCTTTTTCGCTGGCAGCTATGATAGGTTTGGTCTTTGTTTTAAAAAGCCAAGCCCATGCTGCCAATCCTGATGGCTTGTTACAGTCCCGCTTACCCGATTTGGCTTTGCTGGATGATTTGATATACAAAGCTATTGCCTTGGGATTTGCTTTTTTTACGCTGGCGACTATTCTAGGCGCCTTGTGGGCAGCGGAAGCCTGGGGGGGCTACTGGTCTTGGGACCCTAAAGAAACTTGGGCATTAATTGTCTGGCTTAATTATGCCGCCTGGCTGCATATGCGTCTCACCAAAGGCTGGAGCGGCAAGCCCATGGCTTGGTGGGCGATTATCGGCTTTTTTGTCACCTTGTTTGCGTTTCTGGGCGTGAATATGTTTTTATCTGGTTTACATTCTTACGGAGAACTTTGATGTTGAAAAAAATCGCATTGTTAGCGTTGTTTTGTTTTGCAGGTTTGGTGCAAGCAGAAGGCGGCTATGAAACGCTATCGCCTGCTCAACCGGTACAAAATCCGGAAAAAATCGAAGTTATCGAGTTTTTTTGGTATGGCTGTCCGCATTGCTATAGTTTGGAACCCTCCATGGCAGCCTGGTTGAAAACCAAACCAGCCAATGTCGAATTCATCCGACAACCGGCCGTATTCAGTGATTTATGGGGTAAGCACGCCAAAGCATTTTTTACTGCAGAAGCCTTGGGCATCGTTGAGAAAGTTCATGCTGATTTATTCGACGCCATCCAAAATAAAAACCAAAAATTGACCTCAGAAGATGATCTAGCTAAATTTTTTGTTGCACATGGTGTTAAAGAAGAAGATTTTCGTGCCACCTACAATTCATTTATGGTCGACGCTAAAATGCGCCAAGCTGAAACCATGGCCGCGCGCTATGGCATCACCGGTGTGCCGGCGTTGATCGTGAATGGTAAATACAGAGTGACTGCCACCAGCGCCAAGTCGCAAGAAAACATGATTAACATCACCAACCAACTGATTCAGCAAGAGTCACAAGCCAAATAGTTTTGAATTTTATGCCGGTAATTATTTTTACCAATGTGTTGCCGGCAAATGATGGCCTATAGACTATAATTCGCCCTTCTTAAAAAATGACTTTTGTTTGGGGTCTCAATACTTTATGAGTTTTTTCAAAAAAAAAGATGATAATCTGGATATTTGGAAGGATAAATATTTCAAATTACTGGATACTCAGGAACAATTTGAAAAAGATCAGAAAGCAAACGAAGTCTTGCTTTGCAAAACCATTGTGCGTTTTGCGCTGGCGGTCAAAGGCTTTAATCAGGCGCTTGACCCCCATCTGGAACGTATCCGCGATTTATTAAAAACCGGACTTCAGCGTCAAGAGCTAAAAAAGGAACTGGATATTTTTTCCAAAGCCTTGATGGTGATGGAAGATGAAGCAAATAGTAATCACCTTGATGCGTCCTTGTTATTTGATTTTTTGGAAAAACAATACCCAAGTCATTTAGCTGAACTGGAAGCAGTGCATCAGCAGTATGTTAACCGTGAGATTAATAATCATCAGCGTTTATTTTTGACGTTGGCAGAGATTCTTGAAGAAAAGCATCAAGGTCAACATGATTTTTCCGCTGAGCTGGCGCTGTCCGATAGTAAACTTATCAGTCAGCAATTGATCCGGCTGTTAGAAAATGCCGACCTGCCTGATGTATTTAGCGAAGAAGGTAAACAGCTTAAAAGTCGCCTGCAAGGCGGACTATCGCTGGTGCCTGGGTTTGAAGATGCAGTTACTTTGTTGTTGTCAATTAAAAAACACATGCTGGTTGAGCAGCAGGAAATGGCAGATTTTTTGGCCTCATTGACTGATGATTTGGCTAATTTGGGCTTGAAAGCTTCAGGCGTGAACATGGCCAACGAAGATGCGCAGAATAAACGCACCAGTTTGGATAGTGACCTGACTGCACAAATGGCCGATTTACAAAGAAAATCGGCAACCGCTACGCAAGTAGAGCCCTTAAAGCAACTTATCGGCATCCGTCTACATAAAATTACCCAGCAAATTCAATCGTATAACTTAAAAGAACAATTAGAAAGAGAAAAAAATCAGCGTGAATTGCGGGAGTTGGTGCAACAAATCAGGGATATGGAATCGGAAACCTTAGAGTTGCAATCTCGGCTGGATCTGGCGCAGCAGCGGGCTACCCGAGATGCTTTAACCAATTTACCGAATCGTCTGGCTTTTGATGATCGATTGACCGATGAATTAGCCCGTGCCCGACGTTATGGCTCATTCCTGACGCTCGCGGTATGGGACATTGATTTTTTTAAATACATCAATGACACATACGGGCATAAGTCTGGTGACAAAGCCCTGGTGATAATCTCAAAACTGTTATCGGAACATTGCCGGGCAGCAGATTTTGTAGCTCGATTTGGTGGTGAAGAGTTTGTCATGGTGCTACCGGAAACTGACGGTAAGGCGGCGCTGAATGTAGTGGATAAATTACGCGAGGTGATTGAGAGTAGTGGTTTTGTTGCCAATGGCAAGCGAGTAACGATTACGATGTCCTGTGGTTTGACTCAATATCTTGACGGCGATACCAGTGAAACGCTGTTTGTGCGTGCAGATGGTGCCCTTTATCAGGCTAAGCAGGCCGGCCGCAACCAATGCACCTTGGTTTAATAAGTGGGCTGAGTTATGAATAAATTATTATCCGCACAGCCTGAGCAGGAAAAACTGCTTTACAAGCTGGTTATTCAGTTTTTGATTTTTTGTCAAGGCAGTAATGCATTATTGGAGCCGCATTTACTACAAGTCGGCAAGCGTTTGAAAGCAGGTTCTAGCATGGGTGAGCTAACCCCTGAACTGCAAGCAATGTCCAAAACCTTGCTACATATATCCAAGCAAGCGGCACAAAATCCTAGCCAAACAAACATAGCTCTGAATTATGACCACATGCTGCAATGCATAGATGGGTTATTGGAAAAAGCCGATGTGCCCAGAAGCTTCCAGCAAAAAAAAGTAGCTTTGCAGCAAAGAATCAAAACCAATACTGACGAGCAATCTTTTAATATGGTGATTGATACTGCGGTGACGCTGCTCTTGGATATCAGAGACCAAGCGCTTTCTGAGCAAAATAGCATTGATGAGTTTTTGCTGGATATGTCCAGTCAATTGGGTCAGATCGAACAGCATGCAGAGCACGTGGGTGAATCGACGCGATTGTCGATGGGGCATCGGCAACAGCTGAATGCAGAAATCAATCTGCAGGTCGATAATATCAAAGACAGCACGCATCAGGTCCAGGAGCTGGCTACCTTAAAATCCATGACGAGTGATCATCTGGATCGTTTGATGCAGCAACTGATCGAACATAAAACATCGGAAGATGAGCGGCAAAAGCAGGCCGAACAGCAAATTGCCTTAATGACAGAAAAGCTGCAAGCCCTGGAAACCGAAACCGAATCTTTGCGTACCAAGCTAAAAATTGAAAATGATCGCGCACTACGTGATGTTTTGACGGGTTTACCCAATCGTTTGGCCTACAAAGACAGAATGGAATTGGAAGCCAAGCGGTGGAATCGTTATCGTAAACCGCTTACATTGGTAATTTGGGATATTGATCACTTTAAACGCATCAACGACAAATACGGCCATAAAGCAGGCGATAAAACGCTGGCCTTGGTTGGGCAGTTATTGCAGAAAAATATCAGAGAGACGGATTTCGTCGCGCGCTACGGCGGAGAGGAGTTTGTGATGTTGATGCCAAATACCCAAGCATCACAGGCGTTAAAGATGGCAGACAACATCAGAAATTTGATCGAAAGCTCTGGTTTTAACTATAACGCTGTTGCTATTAACCTGACCTTGAGCTGCGGCATCTGTGAGTTTGCTGGAGATGATTTGCACGACGATGTATTTATTCGTGCCGATAGCGCACTTTATCAGGCCAAGCAGTCCGGTCGCAATCGTTGTGGAATTTATAATCCGGGCTGAATGTAAACGCATTCAGCCCGAGTAATTTTAGTGTAGTTCTAAAAAAGCAGGTTTTCCCGGCCAACGTGGTTGGTTAGGTGACAAACAGCGATCGAAAATAGTGATTGCCTCGTCGCAACTGATGGTTTCTTGCTGGCTATCCAGAATGAAATGAGCCAGATTCAGGATACAAGCCCAGTTTTTATGATTACTGACAAACTGATAAGCTTGAGCGAGCAATTCCACCAACTTATTATCTCGATGAAGTTTTGATGTGATAAAAAATTCGAGATATTGTTGCGCTTTTTCCAGGTCGCTATGACCACCGTAGTGACGCAAAGCACTCAAATTGATCAATTCCAAATTGAATACTTCTCCATCCCGAATGGATACGTATTTGGCTTCTGCCAATGGCCCGACTAACAGATTGACCACGTCGGCTTCATAAGCGCGTTGGCTGCTGTGTTGGCATTCATCCGATAGTAGGGATATGCTTTCAATTACAGCGATGGGCAAGTTTTGAATTAGATTGCCATCAATCACCTTCGCAAAAAAATCTTGCTCTTTAAGTGTCGGTCGTTTTACCTGAATTTCGAAAAATACTGGCGGAAGCTGTTTTTGCTGATTTCGAATATGAATAGCCGCAGCATGACCAGCTTCATGAAATGCAGTTCGCCAATGCAGTTCGTGCGGATGCACGTAAGCAGGAGCAGTTATTTGGTAGTTTCTTTCCATAATCGACCTCGGTCCAAAAAAGATGCGGCATTAAGCCGCATTGAGGAAGGATATTAAAACTCTAGCCCTTTTAGGAGAGGGAGCGCATACAAGAGTTGCACATAGTCTAATAAAGTAATTGGGTTTTGAAAATGTGACAAATTGCCGCGCAGCAAGCTGTTAGAGTAAACGTCTGGCAACGGCTAACGCCTAGACAGCTTATTAGGATGATATTCATGCGTTTGTTTGGGAAGTGGAATTATTCCAAAAAGGTAGGGATAAGATCATTAAGCATAAAAGCCAAAGCAAAAGTTGTTGATTAAATAAGGTATAAGTTAAGGCAAAGGGCAGGCCTTGAGATATTCCCGGGTGGGCAAGGATAAAATCGCCGCCATCTAAAAAGGCTTTGGTTTCACCCAGAACCATGGCAATGACGGCAAAACTAAGAAAATAAGCAATCAAACGATCTCGTCGACTGTGCAGGTTAAAGCCAATGAGTTGATCGAATCTAAATAGTTGACTGTTGAACTTAGCTTGGGAAATCCATTGGCAGATAACCAGGCCGAGAATGCCAATTGCCGGCAGAGTAAATTGTTCAAGGGGAAAACTCAGATATCGGCCATTCATGGCTAGGCCATAGGTTTTATAAAGTGCCAAACCGATAAAGAATAAATAGCCAAGTCTAAGTTGTCTGGCTAATCGAGCCTGTCCTGGTTGCTCGCTCAGGATGTCGCTATAGCGTTTGACTAGCAAGAACCCGAGCAATGCATTGGCTATGACTATAAAAGCCGTGTAGCTGCGCTGTAGGTTGCTATAGCTGGTATACCAAAGGAAGTCAGCCAAGTTGATCAGGCAAACACTAAAAATCTGCGTCAGAGCCATAAACACCAGTAGCCTGGTTATAGAGAAAAGCTGTAGTTTTTTGAAATAGACTCCCAAAATCAGCAGCCACAATCCGCTTGCCAGCGTAAAATGCAGCTTCCAGTCCTGATTTTCACTGACCAGCCCGGTCAAGGGGAACACAGGCTTTCTGTCTGCTGATAGTAGACCCCAATTGGCACCGACTACGCCTTCCAAATTACTCTTCCAGGGCTGATTAAAGGCTTCTACGATGTTGTAGTCAAAGCCATGCCGATTTGCGACCTGTATCATGCCGCGTATAAATTTAGCTTCGTTGACAATGCTTGGAACTGCCATGCCGCGTTGACGCCCAGCGCTCGGCCAGCCGGATTCACCAATCAGGATGGGTTTGCCGGGGGCAATCCCACGAGCTTCGTCTTCCACCTGCTTGACGATTTTTTCTAAGTGTTCTGGGGCATGTGCAACTGAAATGGGCTCATCTTCCCAGTACGGTAAAATGTGTATGGTGATGAAGTCCACTTCATTGATTAATTTGGGGTTTTTCATATACATCGACCAGACATCGGCATATGAAACCGGTTGTTTAACTGCGCGTTTAACCTCTCGGATGTAGCCAATTAGGCGATCAACATCCATATCGCCACGTAGTAATACCTCGTTACCAACAATCACGCGCTTCACTACATCCGGGTTGGCATTCGCGGATTTAATTAAAGCTGCCATTTCTTTTTTATTGTCCATGTAACCATAACCCAGCCAACCACCTTGTATCATGCTCAAACCGTATTTTCGGGCAAGCTCGGGAGTGGGTTCCATGCCGCCTAAACTGGCATAAGTGCGTATGCTATGGGTTTTATCCGCCAATAAACGTAAATCTTCGTCTATATGTTCCTTTAGAGGGAATACTTCCTCTAAAGGACTAAAGCCCTCGCGGAAGGGCGCAAAGGATAGGCTCATTAATTTACCAGAAGGGACGTCAATCCCAGCGTCTTTCGGCTGGTTAAGAATCCAAGCAAAACTACCGTGAACTAAAAGGATTAATAAGGAACAAAGCAATAATCGAGCTAATGGCATAAATTCGTTTTTAGATTGTTTGACAAATGTTTCTGGATTTAAGCATGGTTTGGTGATTATAACGATATTCCGTAGAGTCAGTCCTTAACCGGGTAAATCAGTTTTAATTAAGGTGGCATTCGAAATATTTTCTGTACTTTAGCGGTGGATTCTAGGTACAGTATCTGGATTTCCTGATATTGGGTCTGTGTTTTTCATATCCGATAGAGTCGTCGTCAATTTTTATGAGGCTTTCTATGCATAAAAAAGTTCTTCCCATACTTTGTGGGGTCATGCTTCTTCCTATGTCAACTTTGGCTACAGCTGTTGCCAAATTGCCTGCTTCCCAAGATGTCAAAATGGGTGCAGCAGAGGAAGTTTGCTCTGACTTTGTAGACCCTAAATGGCGCGATGCTCAAGTCATTGATGGTGTGGAGATTCAGGAATCAAGGATGTGTAACCCTGACAATCCTGCCGACATTGCTGCATTCGTCAAAGGCACTAACAATATATCCATGGATACGCTGATGAAAACTCAGCTGGCTGCGGATGCGATTACCGTTGGAAATGATATGGACGGTGACGGTGATCCCGACCATTACATTATCAAGTTAGAAATTGCCGAATTAAACGGTCACTCGCCGGATTCGCAATTACCCACCACTACCTTCGACATTGCGCCCGGCATACAGCCGACTTTCTGGGTCTATGCCCCAAAAACGCGTGATATGTCGACATTAAGCTTGTATGAACCTGTCGCTAATTCCTTGCTACGCGCCCCGTCGCCGGTGATTCGAGTGGAGCAAGACGATATCATTTGGTTGGTGCTGGAAAACAGTCACTATTTGCCGCACTCCATTCATTTGCATGGCCTTGATCATCCTTATATGGATCACGGCGGCGAAGGGAATGACGGCGTCGGCCAAACCGGCCAGATGGATGTCATGCCCGGTAGCAGTAAAACCTATGTAATCAAACCACGCCAACCTGGCACCATGTATTATCACTGCCATGTTCAACCGCACGTGCATATCCCTATGGGACTGCAAGGCATTATCGTGGTTGAGGAAAATCGCCCCAACAACTGGGTGCAGGTGTTTAATGTCGGCGCAGGTCAGGTCAGACACCCTTCGGAAGCAGTGAAAGAGAAATATGCTTACGAGTATGACATGCACTATCAGTCTGTCGACAAAGAACTGCATGAAATGGCGCGCTCGGCAAATGATCCTCGTATTATCAGCAGGCGCTTGAATGTTGAATATGACATTACCGATTCCCCTGCGGATTATTTCTTATTGAATGGCCGATCTTTTCCCTACACCTTGAGGGAGTCTTTGATCATTATGGAAGAAAACAAAAAAGCCAAGGTGCGTATCCTGAATGGTCACGAAGAAGCTTTTGGTATGCATATTCATGGTCATAAGCCCATGATTACCCATTACGATGGCGTGGATAACGGGCCTTCCTCCTATATCAAACGCGATGTTCATAGTATGGTGCCGGCACAGCGTATCGACCTGGAGTTAAACGGTACCGATGATGGTTTGAACAGTTTTGGTCAGGGCATCTGGATGTTTCACGATCACGTAGAAAAGTCGTTTACTACCAACGGTATCGGTGAAGGTGGCGACATCAGTTTGCTGGTCTACAAAGACTATCTGGATGAGAAAGGCATACCTAAAGTGCATGGCATGAGTTTGGCACCTTACTTCACCAAAGAATTCTGGCAAGGCAAATACCCGGCTTGGCAAGATTATGACGCCTGGAAAAGCTTAGGATTGCCGGAAATTAGTGCCGCTAAACAAGAAGCCTTTGTACCGGCACCCACAGCTGTTAATCCTGCTACAGGTGATGCAAGCCAAGTCGCCGCCGCTAAGCCTTCGTTTATCGGTCAGCTATTTTACGGTTTAAGCTTGGGACTACTCGGCTATTTAGCGTTTGTTAAGCGAAAAAATATTATGGCCTTGTTTGGCAAATAGTTAAACGTCGAATTGATCACGTAAAAAACCCGCGCTGACTGCAAGGTTAGCGCGGGTTTTTGTTTTTATACCGGGCAGGATATTAAAGATTGGTTAATCCTGAATCTCCAGTGGCAAATCAAATTTGCCGGAAGGTAAATCCAGTTTTTGTTCATCAGTTTCAGTGACAGTGATCAAACTAGCTAAGCCTGTAATATTTACTCCACACCTTTATGGTCACTAAGCTGCTTTAATTATTTTTCGAACATGCGCTTATTTTAGAAGTCATTCTATGCTGAGTAAGGAAATGCCAGGCAGTCAAATGGCGACTTTGAGTGATAGAATGACAGAATATTATCGTTGCCCTTAAGGCCTTGGCGGAGTTATGTCCGAGTTGACAAAAATTCTAAATTTAAGAGGAAATCATGCGTAAACGGAAACTGTTGCCGGCATTGGCTGGCGTTACAATCGTTAGCGCCATTATTTTGTATGTGGCCTTCTACTTTGTATTTCTCGATTTTTTCGTAGATTTATGGTGGTTTAGGTCGTTGGAATTTGAAGCCTATTTTTGGTTAAGACTGTTGTACCGGTTTGTGTTCTCCGGTGCTGTGACGCTTTTTTTCTTTGCCATTTTTCAATTTCATTTCTGGATAGCCTCGCGTTATTTGGGTTTGAACCCTCCCGATGAAGTCTTATTAGACGACAAAAAACGTCGCCGATTTCAGCGTTTTGCCGAAGTGTTTATGTCGGGCTCCACCAAAGTCTATACCCCCATCTCTATCATTTTGGCGATTGTTATTGCTGTGCCGTTTTATCAGCAATGGGAAGATGCGTTGTTATTTTTCTTTGGCAGCGATGCGGGTATTAGCGACCCGGTTTTTGATAGGGATATCAGTTTTTATCTGTTTTCCTATCCGATTTTCATGCTGATTCAGCAAGAACTGTTATTCACCGCGAGCTTGGTGTTTCTAGCCACTGGGTTACTGTATTGGTTAGAACACATCTTCATACCCAATCAAGATAAACAGTTTCCGTTCGGGGCAAAAATTCATTTGACGGTAATGTTTGCTTTTGTTGTGTTATTTGTGGAGTGGGGCTTTATATTGGACCGCTTCACGCTGTTGTATAACAACTCGAGAGAGCCTGTTTTTTTCGGGCCAGGTTTTGTTGATTTACGCTACCAATTGCCATTGATTTGGCTATCGATTTTGACGTTTTTCATGATTGCGGCCTCTGCCGTGTTTTATGTGTTTTCAGAAACTCATCGCAGCAAAACGCCAATCATCATTTCTGTATTGAGTTTTATGGCTGTTTTAGGCCTGCAAAACTGGAATTTCATACCAACTGTGATTGAAGATCTTGTTGTCAATCCCAATCCGACTCGTACCGAAGGGCCTTTCATGGGCTATAACATCGACGCGACATTGGCAGCCTATGATTTAAACAATATTAAAAACATAGACTTTCCGATTAATCTCGATCCCACTAAGGATATTGAAAATTGGTCCAATATCAAACATTTCGAAAATATCCCGGTATGGGATCGTGAGCTATTAATTGATAGTTACCAACAATTACAAGCTATCAGACCCTATTATCAATTCATGCTGGTGGATGAGGATAGGTATTTCATCCACAATCATATTCAGCAAGTAAATCTAGCGGCGCGTGAGATCAATATAAAAAAATTGCCGAAAGAAGCGCAAAACTGGGAGAACACCCATTTGCGGTATACCCATGGATACGGTGCGGTTGTCTCTCCGGCTGCTCAGGATGCAGATATTCCGATAGTTTGGTATTTACGGGATTTGAATATGAGTTCCGATGTGGGTTTTTCGGTTAAACATCCCGATATTTATTACGGACAGGAAAAATATAGCTATGCCATCGTGCCGAATAATTTAGTCGTAAAGGATATTTCCGGCTCGAACGGAAATGATTCGCCTGGTTACCAAGGCAATTCCGGCATACCGATACCGTCTTATTTTAGAAAGCTGCTATTTTCTTTTTACTTTAAAGATGAAAAAATATTTTTCTCACCCAATATTTCGACGGAAAGTAAAGTGCAGATCCGTCGTAATATAAACGAAAGAATCTCTATTCTGACACCGTTTTTACACCTGGATAAAGACCCCTATCTGGTGATAGAGAAAGACCGGTTATACTGGATTCAGGATGCTTACACTTTGTCAAAACTGTATCCGGTCTCGCAACCTGCTGCCGATGACTTTTTGGATGGTAAGAATGAGTTCAATTACATCCGGAACTCGGTCAAAATTGTAGTGGATGCCTACGATGGTAATGTTGACTATTACATCGCTGACCCTAAAGACCCCATCATCAATGCATATAGCCGGGCTTATCCGGGTTTGTTCAAGCATTTGAATGAAATGCCTGAAAGCTTGTTGAGTCATTTGCGTTACCCACGTGACTTGTACTACATGCAAATGAAAATTTACGCCAAATATCATCAAAACAGCCCGGCGTTGTTTTATGAGCAGGCGGAAACCTGGCAATATGCCAAAGTTGATGGAGCGCCGATTTTGCCGTATTTCATCACTATGGATTTTGGTCGCTGCAATAACCAGGAAGAGTTTGCGATGATTAATCCCATGACCCCCGTGAATAGGGACAATTTAAGTATGGTCGGGATAGCCAGCACGCTGGATGACAGTCAATGTAACAATGGCTATAAGCCAAATATCAGTATTTATAAATTCCCTAAAGCAGTGCAGGTCAATGGTCCATCGCAGGTAATGGCCTTGATCGATCAAAACCCTGAAATTGCCGGACAATTTACCTTATGGAATCAACTTGGATCTGAAGTAAAGAAAGGTCGCATGGTGATTTTACCAATGGGTAACTCGATTTTGTATGTACAGCCTATCTACATGTTGGCGACCAAAACTAAAATGCCGGAACTGGCTCGAGTAATTGTGTCAATTGGTAATCAGGTAGTGATGGATAAAACCTTATGGGCAGCATTTGAGCGATTGAAGGCTAAATTTGTCAAGACTGCCAGTGGCTCATCTTCGGGTACCAGTGGGGCTAAACCATAAGCAAGCTTTGGGGCGTATTTCTGTCCCAGGATTTACCTACTAACACGGAATTTATAGTTGACCTTAGGATTTGGTTTGGAATAACTTCTCGAATTGGAGTCCCCATGCGAAACATCGTCGTTCCGGCAGAGATTGCCGGAACCCAGAAGTCATGGATGACTGATGGCCTTCCGCATCCAACTGACTTGGATGCCGGCAACCGCTGCTGGCATGGCGTGCTTGGATAGCGGGATATTTATGAGCAAATCCTTAGTTTCAGCGCCTTCAATATTCATTTTCTGTGCCTTAGCCTGTGAGGCCAGGCCGTTAATAGCAGCGTGGCATCTAAAAAAGCTGCCTCAAGCGGGAATGGCTTATACGATTTATGCCAACGCTGAACGAGTACTGGTAATTAGCGGTGTAGGCAAGATTGCCATGGCTGGCGCAGTGGGTTATGTCTTGGCATTATTTCCCAAGCAGCCGTCACCACCAATACTGATTAATTTTGGTATTGCTGGGCACGATTACGAAGGATTAGGCACTTTATGTTTAGGGCATAAGATCATCGATAGCCAGTCTGAGCGGGTTTTTTATCCGCAATTACCGTTTACTATTCCCTGTATTACTCATGTTGTGGCAACGCATGCCAAGCCGCATGTCGATTATGCAGGGGCTTGTTTGTATGACATGGAGGCTGCCGGATTTTATGAAATGGCGGTTAAATTCAGTTCAAATGAGTTGATTCAGGTACTGAAAATAGTCTCCGATAATGCACAATCATCTATAGCAGATATTAATGAAGTAGTGGTTGGTGGCTGGATTGATCAACAGCTAGGCATCATTGATACTTTACTCGTGCAACTTACAAGGATGAGACAAACTATGCTTTTTCCGTTATCGAACACGCATCAGCAATTGCTTGAGGCGTTTCGCTTTAGCGTTACAGGCTCAATCAAGCTAAAAAATTTGTTACAACGTTGGCAGCTGTTGCGGGGTAATGAGGTATTGGCATGGAAGGAAGCTAAGCCAAGAAGTAGCAAGGAGTTGATCAGCTGGCTGGAAAAGGAAATAGATAGAATCGATTTCTATCTTTAGGCTTGGATATGAGAGGAACTAGAAGCAAGAAAGCGGGGAGCTGCTGCAGCACCCCGCAAGCATAGGAATTACATAAATGTTTGCAGTGTTACAAGTGCTTTTTTAGCGTCTGCTAAATGTGCTTTAGCATCTTGCAAATCAGCAGTTTTGGCTGATGCTTCAGCTTTTTTCAAATGCGCTCTAACTTTTGCAGTTTCTCTAGAAACTTTGTCGTTAGCATTTAATTCTTTAGTAAAATCACGTGCTTTTCTGATAAGAGCTACAACTTCATCACCTTCGGCGCCATTGTTGATGGCATTTTCAGCTGCATCTATGCGTTTGTTGATTTCAACAATCACGTCCGCAGGGTTGTGAGAAACTCTACCTGGATCAGATTCTGCAACTGCGGCAGTTGAGAAAGTACCCATGGCGATAGTTAAAGAGAAGGCAATAGCAGCGCTTTTTAAAATATTCATATATGAAACCTCACAGTTGTTTTTATAAGAAACATCTAGCAGTTAAACCTAATTAACGAGCTAGATGCTGGCTGGGATAATACCATAGTTGGCGTAGTTGGATAGTACCTTTATGATAAATATACTGGCTATTTTTATGGATTTAATTATTCCACACTGACTAAAATTTTGTCTAACCAGGCGATCGGTAAAAGACGTTTTAACCAGACAAATACATGGGTAGGAACGGTCACTGGATATCGCGATTTGGGACAGTTGGATTCTAATGCATGGATCACTTTTTCTGCCACAGCCTTTGCCGGTAATGTAAAGGGCGCAGCCGGCCCAGGTTTTTGCAGACGTGCTTCCATCGCCTGATATGTTTTTTGATGTACGCTTAGGCTAGGGTCAATGTTTTTTTGGTACAAGGCAAACGCGTTAGCGCGAAAACGACTCTCGATTGGACCGGGTTCGATCAAAATAACCTGAATTCCCGAGCCGCGTAATTCCAGGCGTAGAGTATCCGCCAAGCCTTCTAAAGCAAACTTGCTGGCATTATAAGCGCCCCTAAATTTCATCGCTACCAGTCCTAATACCGAGCTGTTGTAAATAATCCGGCCCTGGCCTTGTTGACGCATCAATGGGATCAACAGGTTAGTGAGTTCGTGGGTGCCAAAAAAGTTGGTTTCAAATTGATTCCTCAGTACTTCGCGGCTGATATCTTCGACAGCGCCAGGTTGACCAAAAGCACCATTATTGAAAACCGCATCGACTTTACCAGCAGTCAGTTCAATCAGCTGTATGACGGCTTGCTGAATGCTATTTGAATCTGCCAAGTCCAACTGCAAGCATTCAAAACCCTCGGCCAGCAACCGGCTAACGTCATGATCTTTTCGAGCTGAGCAAATTACCCGATGTCCACGCGCTCGCAAGCAGGTAGCAGTGGCATACCCTATGCCGGAGGAACAACCGGTTATAAAAATATTTTTTGGCGTGGTTTTCATTCTTTCAGTTCAGATTCATTGAAATAGTAGCTTGCTCCAGAGCTGCAATTAATCAGCAGCACTAACTGATCTTTTGTGCTTTTAGCGTTGAGTTCGTCCGCTTCTACTCGCTGACATTTGCCCGTAGCCAGAGCTTTTTGGGCGCCTATACGGCGAAGTTTTTCAATCTCCGGTAGGCGATCCTCAAACTGACTTACAAATTTTGGTAGTTTGTCAGGATCGTAAGGTGGGATTGCATAAGCAGAAAATTGAGTAGGGTTCTTTTTGATCATGGCTTGCGTCAATTCACTTTCTGCACGCGACAATTGTTTGCGCTGGGCGATGGCTTCCATGCGAGCCTGCTCTTCTGCTTGTTGCTGCGCTTGCTGCTGATTTTTTTCTTCAGCCGCATGAGCTTGGGCCGCCTCTTGTTCATTCAAATCCACTTTGCCACCCGTTTTGGTATTGATCTGCACTGCCTTATGCTGTTCAGTGCAAGGAGAGGATTGATAGTCAGTGTGTCCGTCAGCATCTGTGCATTTATAAACACCTGCCCAACTATTGGAAGATAAGCATATAGCGAGTAGCAATATTCGATTTTTCATGAAATTCCTGAACTTCTAAAGCGATAAGTTAACTATTACTCAGCTTGTTGTGAGTGTAAATAGGTTTTTGTTCAAAATCCGGCTTAAGTGTTGCAAGCTTTAAGTTTTATTGCCTGCAGCAGTTGATGTTAGAATTCAAGTTTTATTTGTGTAATAGAGAGTCATGCAGTAAATGGGTGTCAGCAGCTGGGAAAAGTTGCTGACTGCCTCGCATTACTCTAATTTACGATTGCAAGCAGCGCTCACAATACCATCATGACCACGGATTATAAAACGACTCTTAACCTACCCAAAACCGAGTTTGCGATGAAAGCCAATCTGGCGCAACGCGAACCCGAGATGCTGAAGAAGTGGAACGAAACTCAGCTGTACCAACAAATTCGCGAACATTGCGTAGGTCGGCCTAAGTTTGTGTTGCATGACGGCCCTCCCTACGCCAACGGTGCCATTCATATTGGTCATGCGGTAAATAAAGTATTAAAAGATATTATCGTCAAATCTAAAACCCTGGCGGGATTCGATGCTCCTTATGTGCCGGGCTGGGATTGCCACGGCTTACCCATTGAGTTGATGGTAGAAAAAAAAGTCGGCAAGGCCGGGGTTAAAGTCACGCCAGCCGAGTTTCGTAAAGAATGCCGCGCTTACGCCAAAAAGCAGGTGGGGATTCAGAAAGAAGAATTTATTCGACTGGGTGTTTTGGGTGATTGGGATAATCCGTATTTAACTATGGACTTTGCCTTTGAAGCCGACATCGTTAGAGCGCTCGGCAAAATCGCGGCTAAAGGTCATCTCAGCAAAGGTGCCAAGCCTGTGCATTGGTGCACCGATTGTGGCTCCGCGCTAGCGGAAGCGGAAGTGGAATACGAGGATAAACATTCACCGGCTATCGATGTGCGTTTTCAGGTCATTGATGAGCATGCCTTTATGGCCTGCAGCCACCATGCGCTCGAGCACGAAGGTCATGGCCCGTTATCGGTGGTGATCTGGACTACCACGCCCTGGACTTTACCTGCCAACCAAGCTGTGGCGCTGAATCCTGAGTTGGAATATGCCGTAGTCCAATGCGAAATCGACGGCCAAGCCGAGCGTCTGGTCTTGGCAGAAGCACTTTTGAAAGATGCGGTGCTGCGCTATGGCATTGGCGAACACCACATCATCGGTTATTGCAAAGGCAGTGCCCTGGAAGGGCAGTTATTGCAACACCCGTTTTATGACAGACAAGTACCCATTATTCTAGGTGACCATGTCACGACTGATGCCGGAACCGGTGCGGTCCACACAGCACCCGGTCACGGCCAGGAAGACTATGTGGTCGGTATGAAATACAACTTGCCTGTAGATAATCCGGTGGGCAGTAATGGGGTGTTTTTGCCTAGTACCGAACTATTTGCCGGCTTGCATGTGTTTAGCGCTAACGAAAAAGTGCTGGATGTACTACGTGAGCATGGCAAGTTGGTTCATCATCATGCTTTATTGCATAGCTACCCACATTGCTGGCGCCACAAAACCCCGATCATTTTTCGCGCCACCCCGCAATGGTTTATCGCCATGGATAAAAATGGCTTGCGTGATACTGCTTTAAATGAAGTTAAACGCGTGCAGTGGATTCCGGATTGGGGCCAAGCCCGCATCGAAGCCATGATCAACAATCGCCCGGACTGGTGTATTTCCAGACAACGTACCTGGGGTGTGCCGATTGCCTTTTTCGCCCATAAAGAAACCGGCGAACTACATCCTAGAACCGCAGAGCTTGTTGAGCAAGTGGCTCAACGTATTGAACAGCAAGGGATAGATGCCTGGTTTGAGCTGGATGCCGCTGAGTTAATCGGAGTCGATGCCGAACAGTACGAAAAAATTAACGACACGCTGGATGTTTGGTTCGACTCTGGCGTCACCCATGCGGCGGTTCTGGAGCGACGCGGACAATTGCGTTTTCCGGCTGATCTGTATCTGGAAGGCTCTGATCAACACCGTGGCTGGTTTCAGTCCTCGTTATTGAGTTCCGTCGCTATGAATGACGTGGCGCCCTATAAGGAAGTATTGACCCACGGCTTTACTGTCGATGCCGAGGGTAAAAAAATGTCCAAATCCAAAGGCAATGTTGTATTGCCGCAAACCGTGATGAAATCGCTGGGTGCGGATGTTCTGCGCTTATGGGTGGCCGGCACGGACTATCGTGGTGAAATGTCGGTATCCGATGAGATTTTAAAACGCACCTCTGATGCCTATCGAAGAATGCGTAATACGGCCCGCTTTCTGCTGTCGAATCTGGATGGCTTCGATCCTGCCCAACATAAAGTAGACAATGTCGATTTGTTGGCGCTGGATCGTTGGGTGGTGGATAAAGCTTGGCAACTACAAACCGAGATCAAAGCAGCCTACAACGATTATCAGTTTCAGGTAATTTATCAAAAAGTCCTGAATTTCTGCAGTATCGATTTGGGCGGTTTTTATTTAGACATCATCAAGGATAGACAATACACCGCCAAAGAGGATTGTCTGGCTCGTCGCTCGGCGCAGACTGCGATGTATCACGTTATCGAAGCCCTGACACGCTGGATGGCACCGATTATCAGCTATACGGCCGAAGAAATCTGGCAGGTATTGCCAGGACAGCACAGTGAATCCGTATTCCTGGAAACCTGGTACGAGGGTTTGTTTCCATTGGATGCCAAGGCTGACATTACCCGAGAAACCTGGGAAAAAGTCATGGCCGTGCGTACCGTGGTCAGTAAAGAGTTAGAGGCACTGCGTAAAGCCGGCGCTATTGGCGCTTCATTGAATGCCGAAGTCGAGTTGTATTGCGATCAAACCTATGCCGTAGAACTCAACAAACTGGCCAGTGAACTGCACTTTGTGTTCATTACCTCCAATGCGGGCGTAGCCAGTATGCAATTTTGCCCGGACGATGCGATCACTACCGAATTGGAAGGCGTGAAACTAAAAGTATCGGTATCCGAACATCAAAAATGCGTGCGCTGCTGGCATCAACGCTATGACATTGGTGAGCATGCCGAGCATCCGGAGTTATGTGGCCGCTGTGTGGAAAACATAGTCGGTGCCGGCGAGATACGTCACTATGCTTAAGTGGTTATGGCTTTCGTTGCTGGTTTTGATTTTGGATCAGGCCAGTAAATTGTCGATTCATGCCAGTATGCAGTTGTATGAATCGATTGCCTTGCTGCCCGGCTTTAATCTGACTTATGTGCATAATACCGGCGCTGCCTTCAGTTTTTTGAGTCAGGCCGGTGGCTGGCAGCGCTGGTTATTTGCCGGCTTAGCCGTCGTGATGAGCAGCATCATCGCTATCTGGTTATTGCGCTTGCAAAAGCACGAAACCATGATGGCAGCGGCTCTATCCCTGGTATTAGGCGGCGCGATCGGTAATTTGATCGACCGCGTCGCTTATGGCTATGTGATTGATTTTCTGGATGTGTATTACCAAGACTGGCACTGGCCGGCTTTCAACATTGCCGATTCGGCGATTTGCATAGGCGTGGGCTTGATGCTACTAGAAAGTTTTGGTGTTGGGCGCAAGCCGGCCGACGTCATGGAATAGAGCTGCAATTTCCCTGGTTAGTATTCAGCTACTGCGTTGCTTGTTTTTAGCTATTCCAATGCCAAGCAGTATCAGTAAAGCACTCCACAGAAGTCCAGGCATCAAGCTAAAATGACGCTGATAAAAAGTAGTTTGTGGCTGAGTCTGATAGGGAACATGGTAAGCGCCTGTCCAACTTTCATCCATGGGTGATAATGCTAAAACATCACCGTTGGCCAATGACACGGTTGAAACACCGGTATTGGTTACCCGTAACACGGGGCGCCTAAATTCAATGCCGCGAGCCAATGTCATATATAAATGTTGATAAGGTTCTTGCCAGTCGCCATACCAGGAATCATTCGTTACATTGACAATAAATTGTGCACCTAGATCGGCTAGTGCTTTGGAAAATTCAGGAAACAAGCTTTCGTAACAGACTTGTGGCCCCATCGCATAACCGTTAAATTTCAGCAGCATTGTTGGTCCGGGTCCGCGAGCAAAATGACCCACCATAGGAAGTAGTGATCTCAGCCAAGGAAAGGTTGCTTCACCAGGAATATATTCACCTAAAGCGAGCAAAATTGTTTTGCTGTAATGAGGCTCGGTGATTGTGCCTTGCTTATCTACCGCAAATAAGGAATTTGTAATCAATCCGGTTGGTTGGTCTTTAGCATAAGCCCCAGTCAGCATGGCTACTTGATGTGTACGCAAAAAATCTTGCAGCGTATGTGCATAAACAGTCTGGTTATATTCTCCGCCCAGTAGTGAAGGGAAGGCTGTTTCCGACCACATGACAAAATCTATATTGGGGTTGTTGGCCAGACCTGCTTCGGTGACGCGTAAGTACTTATCTAAAATTTCACCACGAAAACCCTTGCCATGTTCCATGGCTTGTTTTTCAAGATTGCCTATATTTGCCTGCACCAGCAAAGCATTCAACGCTGCATCAGGTTCCGGCAATCTGTTCTTTAGCCAGAGACCACTAGCATTTAGGCCCAAAAAAACAACAATAATCATTACAAAACCTAACTGGCCAGTCGTTTTTTTTCGTGCTTGCCAGGCAAATAAAACCAGCAGATTGGTCAGTATCGTCAGCATGCTCAAACCGATAAAGCCAATCACTTCAGCCCATTGGTAAATCGGTATGGCTGCGCCATACCAGGAATAACCAAAATTCCATTTGAACAACATCGGCAGATACAGTTCGACTAAGGCTGTGAATACAGCCATTAACGCGTAAGACAGCCAAGTTGTGCCAATTGTGAACTTGCGACTCCAGAACCATAACATCCCGGCAACGGGTACAAATAAGTGCCCTAATAACGCAAACAAAATCATACCTATGCCGGATACAAACCAGTTTACTTTTGCGAACTCATGCAAGGTATAGGTTACCCAGTTGAAGCCAATCAAAGTATAAATAAAGCTGGTTAGTACACCACTTAATACAACGGTTTTTAATTTGTCTTGCTGTTGCCAAAACAACCACAACGGCACAAAACAAAACAGCGATGCCCAAGGCGGAAAAGGAATATAGCTAGTGCCAATGAAAATGCCGGACAAAACCGGTAGCAGCCATAGGCTATTTGATGCTGGCAGCAGTGTGCGCATAACCTGAAATCTCGCCTTATAATTCAAAAGACAGCATTGTACCTGATTGAATAATGCTGCCGTCTAACAGGCTAAAGGTCATTCATCATGGAATAAATCCATGATCATTTTTTTTTCATCTTCATCTAAAATATCGACTGTCAAGGCGGGTTGAGGATGACGGATATGTCTGGATGAATACGCATTTCTGCTAAAGGTTCGTCGTTCTTGGGCGCGACGATCAGAAGAACGGCGATCAGAATTTCTACGATCTTGTTTGGGCCACAACACAAATTGCTCCATCATCATAGCAATCCATTCCGGTGAATTAAATTCAAACGGATTTGATCGCCTTTCTTTATGGCGACGTGCATGGTTTCGGCGATAGTTTGACTTCGAATTCATGGCAAATTAGCTGAAATCATTCTCGATGTAGGTTAAGCAGAGCGGTGTCTAACCGTTCTTGCCATTATTTATCAATGAATTAAGATTATAATTTACCAGTTTTATTTTATATGTAAAATGTTTAATAAATATTTAATAATTCTTTAATATAGATCGACCGGATCTATATCCAGCGACCAACGCACTTTTTTAGCTTCCTTCAATTTTACGACTTGCGGTAACACTAAATCTAATAAGTGATGCAGGTCTTTGCGGTGAGCGCTTTGCAGCAGTAATTGAAAGCGAAATTGTCCGGCCCTGCGTGCCATAGGTGCAGATACAGGCCCTAAGACTAAGGTTTTATCGTTTTTATTTTGTTGTAATAACTGGCAAACAGCCTGTAGAAACGCTTGTGGAGCCTGAGCATCACTGGCATGAGTACGCAGCAACGCCTGATGGCTGTAAGGGGGTAATCCAGCAAGTTTGCGTTCCTGCAGAGCGCTTTCGGCAAATGCTCGATAGCCCTTATCGATCAGAGTGGTCAACAATGGATGTTGTGGTTGTCGAGTTTGTAAAACCACCCGTCCACGATTGTTGGCTCGGCCAGCTCGGCCGGCTACTTGCACGATCATCTGCGCCAATTTTTCACCTGCGTGAAAATCAACGCTAAACAAGCCACTATCGACATCCAGTATCGCCACTAAAGTGACATCAGGAAAATGATGGCCTTTGGCCAGCATTTGTGTGCCCAGAATAATGTCCGCATGACCACTGTTGATTTGTTCCAGGTAAGCTTCTAAAGCGCCTTTGCGCTGAGTGGTGTCTCTATCCAATCGGATCAGATTCTTGCCTGGAAATAGCACAGTTAGAGTCTGTTCAATGCGTTCGGTGCCCAGCCCCAAAGGTTGTAGCTCACCCGTTTTGCAAGCTGGACATTGTTTAGGCAAGGACTGTTCAGCACCGCAATGGTGACAACGCAAACGCCGTTCGCTGGCATGGATTACCATATTGGCATCGCAGCGGCCACAGCGCGACACCCAACCGCAACCATGACATATTTGCACTGGAGCATAGCCTCTACGATTTAAAAATAACAATGCCTGCTGTCCACGCGCAAGAGTCGTTTGAATCTCTGTAATCAATGGTTCAGATAAACCATCCTGCAGTGGTTTGTTGCGTATATCCAAAATTTGAAATACCGGCTCAATGGCATTACCAGCCCGGCTTGATAGTTCTAATAATTGATAGCGTTGACGTGTAACATTGAACAAACTTTCCAGTGAGGGCGTTGCTGAACCTAATAAGACAGGAATATTCAGCATCTTGGCTCTAGCAATGGCGACATCGCGCGCAGAAAAACGAAAACCTTCCTGTTGCTTGAAGGAACTATCATGTTCTTCATCCAGAATGATCAAACCTGGCCTTTGCATGGGGGTAAATAAGGCCGAACGGGTGCCAAGCATGATGCTTGCACTGCCTTGTTGTAAACTCAGCCAGGCATGCAGCCGCTGACTATCATTGAACTTGGAATGAAAGCATACCATCGGCACATTAAAGCGTTGGCGAAAGCGTTGCTCCAGTTGCGGCGTCAGGGTGATTTCCGGTAGCAACACCAATACTTGCAGGTTGTATTGCAAGGCTTCGGAGATAACTTGCATATACACTTCGGTTTTACCGCTACCTGTCACACCTTGCAACAAGCTGACTGAAAATCTATGCAGACTGGAAATTACACTATCAATGGCGTGTAGTTGTTCTGGATTAGCGACTAACCCAACTGGTTTTTCCAGCCTGTCTGTGTCGACAGTTTGCCGAGGCTGTTCTATTAACAGGCCTTTTTCCAGCAAACTTTTTAGTGCAGCTTTATGCTCAGCTATGTCAGCCAGCTCAAACGTTTGCTGGCTATTTTGAAATACGGCTAATAGAGCTTGTTGCTTGGGTGCACGCTTGAGTTGCGCCGGCTCAGTGTTTCGCCCCAGCTTGGTCAAGCCGTAGCAGTTTTCGCGTTGCAGCACAGCGGGCTTACCCTGGCGCAGCGCTACCGGAAACGCCGTCGCGATGACCTCGCCGATAGCATGGTGATAATAACGACTAGCCCAATGCAATAATTGTAAATCTTTAGTTGAAAGTAGTGGTTCAGTATCCAGTACTTGTGCCACGTGTTTCAGCCGATTTAGATCGACACTGCTATCGCTGGCTTTCATAACACGCATCACTACACCAACTTTATGGGATTTACCAAACGGCACAGTAACCCGCATCCCGGGCTGGATGCTATTTAACGGGTAATGCTCAGGTGGCCAATAATCAAATAAACGCTCCAGCGGTACCGGGATGGCAATTTGCCAAATCAGCTTTGCGGAGGTGTCGCATTTAGCCAAGCTTGGTGAGGTTTTTATGATGAGTTTGCCCTAAGTGGTTATCGCTATAAAGAAATTTTAGTTACCCACAAAATCTGTGGATAACTCTGTGGATTACGTAAGAATAGTGTCGCTTAGTAGCGGATTTTATTACAGATTTGTTACATTGGATAATTTTGATGCAACAGTATTAAATATATAATATCAATGGCTTACGGTAAAAAATTAAGCTATGTAAAATCATTCTGCCGAAAATAAAGGTTAAAAAATCCTGTGGTACTGTTGTTGTGCATATCAGGTTAAAGTCAACTTCGAATCGATACCTTTAATTCAGCATAAGTTCATGCTTTCAGATTAATCTGTCATACATCGGTTTGCTCGCAGTGTGCTTTTAGCCAAATTGTTGCCAAGCTGAAAACAGCCAGCATTAAAAAGGCAATCAGTGTCCAGGCCGGAATTGTCAAACCCAAAAAAATGCCTTCGATTTGAGCACATTCCCCGGTACCGGTCAGCATTAGCTTGATGGTATCGGCTAGTGGAAAATGTTGAAACACGTACTCCAGTCCCGGGCTGCATTCCGGTACCTGATCAGGCGGTAAATGTTGCAGCCAGACATGACGTGTGGAAATGCTGGCGCCAATCAAAGCAGAAATCGCCCCGATCACCGCATAGACTTTATGAGCCCGGTTATGTATTCCGGCAAATAAAAAAATGATACCGGTGGACAGGATGGCAAGCCGTTGCGAAATACACAAAGGGCACGGCTCTAATTCTTCTACAAACTGCATAAAAGCACCCATGGCAAGTAATGCACAACAACCGGTAAAACCCAAAAAAAACCATAATCGCGGATTAAATTTTACAATATTCATCTTTCACATCTTTTTTAAATGCTCTAATTTCCCGTGAGGGGCCTAAAATAACCAGAATATCTCCCGAATTAAGTTGCCTATCCACTTCTTCAGCAACAAAATGCATTTGGTCGCTTAGTTGCTTATTGATAATACCGACCAAAATCAGATTGTAATGGCTGTTTAACTCTAATTGGCTAGCAAAAATACCCTGTAAAAAACTATTTTCCGGGACTTCCACTTCAGCCAAATGCAAGTCATTTCTACCAAATACGGTCTGGTCAAAAAGATCTGTGATATCGGGTCTTTTCAGCATATCGTGAATCTTGTGTCCGCAAATCTGATAGGGATCGATGATCTTATTTGCTCCAGCCGCCAACAGTTTTTCCGAGGCATCCGGGCTTTCTATTATGGCAATAATTTGCAGATCTTTATCCAGCGCCCGCGCAGACATGGTCAGAAATACATTTTCGGAATCGTTGTCAAAGCAACACAGCAAGGTGTTGATGTCGTCGCCAATTCCGATGCTTCTTAAGCATTCATCACTTTTAAAATCAAGTAAAGTAGCATTTATGTCATTGTCTAAAGCCTGCTCAATATGTTCAGGTTTATGGTCAAACACTTTAATATCGTGAGCTTCTCTATCAATCCTACTAATAGCTTCAAAAGAAACTCTGTTATAACCAAAGATAGCAACCTTTTTCATAGTTAAGTTTTTGCTCGTAAACGCTGCTTCTCAATTTCATTTCGAAAATGATCAATACTATATTTTCGTCCCAAAATTACCAACATATCACCTTGTCGCAATATAAAATGTTGCTCTGGATTAAAATAAAAATGCTGCTGTTTAACTCGGTATTTATTCTTATGTTTTAAATGTAAAGCATTGGCACTAATGACACCTAGCAAGGTCAGTTTACGTTGCAGCAAATCCAGTTGCTCTATTTTCTGAGTATCCAATGGCGATTTTTCTGTAACTAATATGGTTTCCATGCCAATATCGCTTCGATTTTGTAAAACACCTAAAATAGCCTCAAATGCAACCGGCTGCCCCAAAAACTCTGCGGCTAACAATCCCGCTACCTCAAAAGGTAATATTACATTATTAGCACCAGCCTGATACATTTTGCTTAGATTTTCATGGCGGTTCACTCTTGAAATAATGTGAATATCTTTACTCAAATGTCTGCTGGTTAGTGTGATATATACATTCACCACATCATCACCTGTTATGCAAAGTATGGTGCTGGCACCTTGATTGATGCCTGCACTGAGCAAAACATCATTGCGGGTAGCGTCATTTTGTATGGCTAGATATTTTAACTTTCTGGCCAGACTAATGTTATGCTCATTTTTATCGATGATAATAAACTTTTGCTTGTCTTTAGCTAGATGGCTGGCAATCTCTTGGCCCACCCGACCAAATCCGCAAATAATAATAAAATTACGATAACGTTCTAAATCAGAAGTTATTTTATTCTCGCGTAACTCCGGCATTTTTTCATTGAATGCTGAGATTAATATTGAAGTAAAAAATGCCACAATGCCGACGCTGACAAAAATTAGAATCATCGCTACTATGCGGCCACCCAGAGTATGTGGAGTAATATCACCGTAACCAACAGCCGCTGCAGTCACAATAGCCCAATAAAAGGCTTCAAATAAGTTGTGAATATCACTGTCGTTTTCAGGGAATTCAAAAATATATACTGATACACTGGCAATCAGCAGAAAGAATCCAGTGAATATTAATAGGGTCAGTAATTCAAAACGTTTGGTGACGAGTATGTCTGAATAGAGTCTAATGCTATTTGAATAGCGAAACAATTTGAATATTCTAAATATCAAGAATATTCGCAAAATACGTAGTGGTCTATAGCTCGGTAGTATGGCCAGTAAGTCAATAATGGCATAAGGTGTAAATATATATTCCGCTTTGTTTAAAATTGACTTTATTAATGTCTTTGTTAAATTAAATTTTATATTTAAATAAAGAGCTTTTTCGTAATCCTTTATGATGATTTCATGTGTGTTTGAATAAATCCAAAGCCGCAATAAGTATTCTATAATGAATATAGATATAATGCATATTTCAACATAGCCACCCATAACACTAAACTGTTGACCAGTATCATAAAATAGGAAGTAGATACTTAAAAATATTAGACTTATCATTAGGAAATCAAAATATGATTTCAATTTGCTGTCTTGATTTTCTAATAGATTCCAGAAAAATAGCTTACTATTTTTATAGCGCTTGGATGATTTTAAGAAATAAGCTAAATAAACAATAATCCGACTTAGCATAAGGTTCTTTTGAACTCAATGACTTTATTAAGTGGGCTTAAATTGATTTCGTCAACGCCACAATAAGGGCTGGCTTGAAAAATATAGCAGACCACATCCGCTACATCCTTGGCTTGCAAAGCCTGTTCTGGTTGCTTGCCAGGAGTAAAGCTCAGGCTATCAAAAAAGGCGCTGTCGACCATGCCTGGATTGATCAAAGAAACTCGCACGCCGCTTTTACCGCATTCGTCCCTAAGTGCTTGAGAAAAACCTCGTAAGGCAAATTTACTCGCACAATAAATACTGCCATTCCGTGTGCCTTTTAATGCCGCTTCTGAGCCGATGTAAATCAAGTTACTATGCGGCTTTTGCTTGAGTTTGGGCAGCAATGCTCGGGTCAAAAATGCCTGGCCAGTAAAATTAACGCTCATTAATTGCTCGATCTGTTGAAATGAAAATTGCTCCAAACTGCCGAACTGACCGTACCCGGCTGCAAAGACCACTGCATCCAGCTGCGGAAAATCGTTTTGTAGACCTTTGGCAAACGGGCTTATTTCTGTGAGTTTAGCTAAATCCAATTCTGCAGCTAAGAATTGCGGGTGTTCCACCGAAAAGCGTTGGCGATCACGCGATAGCCCAATCACAAAGTGTCCCTGTTGCAATAACTGCCTAGCCACCGCACGGCCGATACCGGAGCTGGCGCCTGTGACCAGTACTGTGCGTTTTATAGCTTGCATGGAAAGAATCGGGTTTCAGGTATGTATTGCAATAACATTTCCGTACAATCCGCCATCATCGTTTGTTCAAGTTCTGAGCGATAAGACAGCATGCCGGATGTGCTTTGTAACGGGCTGGCGAATAAGCGTTCATCCGGATACAACTTGTGCATTTTTTTGAAAAAATGTTCAGGTAATCTGAATACACCAAGACTGACGGAATGTAATGCCTCGGCATCAATCACGCTAAAGACCTGTTCAAACAATTCGCGATAGTGCTGCCGATAATTGTGCTGATAAATCAATGGGTCAAACCGCAGGCCGATGGGCCAATCTTGGCGCTGTAACTTGACGGCTGCTTCGATACGTTTGGCGACCGATGGCGCTTTGGCTTCCACTTTATCGGCTACCGAATCGGGTGACAAACTAAATGCTACCACGCATTGCGGCAATACGGGGCGTGCTAACAATCCTCTGATCTGAGTGCTTTTGCTGCGTAACTCCAGCCATGCGTTGGGCAATTCGGCAAACAGCGGCAAAAAAGATTCGGCAAAACCGGTAACGGGTTCAAAAGCCAGGCTGTCGCAATCGTAACCGGAAAAAAAATAAATGGCTTCGTTGGGTGTTTCTTGACAAATATCACGAATTTGCTGCTGAAAATCTTCGTAATTCACAAATAACACATAATTGGCCGACTGATACATGCCTTGCAAAAAGCAATAACGACAATCGTACAGGCAGTTGAGCATATGAGAAAAATAGTAATTACGTTGTCCGCCAATGCCGTAGCCGGCAGGTGCCGGCAGGACAAACTTTTGATGTTTGTGGGCCAAAATCAACGCTGGCTGTTGTTTTTGCAAGCGAAAATTCTGTGCTTTGGGATTGAATACTTCGCCGTATCGCTCACAGTCTATGACTCTGGCGGCAGGAAAACGCTGCCGAATCGCAGCCACGCGCGGATGCTGAGCAACTGCTGATTCGATATACAGGGTGTCTATCATGCAAATAGGATTTGAGTGTTTTCCAGAGCCATCATTATAAATGACGATAGGTCACGCCGCTCGTTGCTGATAGAATCAGATGTTTTGAAGTAGACGATTACAATGCGTTTAATCCGGGGATTAGATCATATTGAGGCCTTGCATGATGGTTGCGTGCTAACCATAGGTAATTTTGATGGCCTACATCTTGGGCACCAGCGCGTAATCGAACGCTTGGCCGAACATGGCAAACGCTTGGGGTTGCCTAGCGTGGTAATGGTATTTGAGCCGCAACCTTTAGAGTATTTTCTCGGCGATCATGCGCCCTCAAGACTAACCCGCTTACGGGAAAAAGTAATTCAATTTGCCAAATTACCAATCGATGAATTATTGGTATTGCCCTTCAGTAGTGCGCTTGCGGATTATGATGCAGAACAGTTCATACGCGATATTTTGATCGACAAACTCCACATCAAACATTTGGTGATTGGTGATGACTTTCATTTTGGAAAGGCCAGACGTGGTAATTTTGCCTTGTTGCAGCACCGTGGACAGGAAAATGGTTTTGCCGTTGAGTCCACTGATTCATTTGAACTACAAGGTTTGCGTATCAGCAGTACTTTGATCCGCGATGCGCTGGGCGAAGGTAATCTGTTGCTAGCCAGAACCTTGTTGGGACGGGATTATTCGGTGTGTGGTCGAGTGGCTCATGGCGACAAGCGTGGTCGGGAACTGGGTTTCCCGACCGCAAATTTACAAATGTTTCGTAAAAACACGCCGCTGGTAGGTGTATTTGCCGTCACTATGACCGGCCTGGAAAATGGAGAGTTGCACGGCGTAGCCAATCTGGGTAATCGCCCCACTTTCGACGGTGGCGCCAAAGCTGTGCTGGAAACGCATTTATTCGATTTTAATCAAGATATTTACGGTCGCTATGTCGAGGTGCATTTTAAAGCCAAGTTACGCGACGAGATTCGCTTCAATTCTCTAGCTGCGTTACAGGCACAAATCAACCGTGATGTTGTAGCAGCTCATGATTTTTTTGCAAAAATGAGTTATGTCTGAAATTAAAGACAGTATCCCTTCCCCTTGTGTTCGTAATTGTTGTTTGGACGAGCAGGATATTTGTCTGGGCTGTTTCCGCTCGATAGAAGAGATTTGTGCCTGGTCTAAAGCCAACTCTCAATTACGCCAGCAATTCCTGCTCAACGCCGAGCAAAGGCAAAGGCTGTATCTGCTTCAGTTCGTCAACATTGCACACTAATCTATAGCAAGAGCGAATCTTTCATTTCTGCGCTCGACAAACGAAGTCGGATATTGCGCTATGATTATAGTGACCAAGGGTAGGAGGGCAGATGGCGAGAGAATTGATGCTATTAAGACATGCCAAATCAGATTGGCCGGAAGGGGTTGCCGATTTTAACCGGCCCTTAAAAAAGCGCGGAAGAAAAGCCGCCTTACGTATGGGCGAATGGTTGTTAAAGCAACAACTACACCCCGACTGGATTGTTTCATCACCTGCAGTCCGTGCTCAAGAGACAGCGGATCTTCTCTGCAAAGGCCTGGGTCTGAGCAAGCAGCAGATGCTTCATCTTGATGACAGAATTTATGAAGCCGATATTGATGCGCTTAAACAGGTGCTTGCGGACTGCCCTGCTGCCAGTCAACGTATTCTATTGATTGGTCATAATCCGTCGCTAGACGATTTGCTGCTTTATCTAGTCGACGAGCTTAAGCCTGACTCGGATGGTAAACTATTTGCGACTGCAAGCTTAGCAAGAATAGAGTTGCCTGATAATTGGGATATGATAGAGCCGCTTAGCGGGCGGCTGAAAATGCGCATAAGAGCTAAATACTTATTATTGGACAGTTAATTTTGCACTGTCATTCCGCCTCAAATGTCTGCCTGATTAGTAAGTATCTTCAGCTATACCCAAAAAGTCCGTCATGCTCGCCGGGAAGCGGGCATCCAGTGCCATGCATGGCAAGCTTGCTAATCAGGAAAGTCTTTAACTGCATTGCTTGAGTTGAGAGGTTGATAGTCTAGCTATCGTTTGATTCCTTTAAGACGGCTGACTCAATAATGCGTTTGCTTAGCTCTTCGTCCTGCTGCACGGCATCAATCATCGCATCAATAACCAAACGTAGTTTTAAGGCATTATATCGGGAGTAGTTTTTTAACTTATCGTAGGTTTTTTGATTAATGGAAATCTTTTTTCTGTCGTCTTTTGAACCCATGTTTTGTTCCTCTCAGGTTGACTAGTTGCATCATCAGGCCGGCTAATCTATCAGTTTTTGTCGTTTTTTGTCACCTTGTTATCGATGCAGTCGACAAAAAATAAAAACAAAATTAAACCGAACAATAGATAGATAATCTGCGCTTTATAGATATGTATTAGTCGTTATGTAGTTAAACGATCTTTAGAAATTGATGCTGTCATTTGCAATAATCGGCAGACAGGATATAGCCGACAATACACTTGTAACGTGTTTATGATTTGCTGGGCGATTCCAGTTCTGTCGTCAGATTCCAGGCGGAAAAAGGAAATGGCAGTTGCTCGGTGTTGAAGGTCAAAAACAGCAACAAGTGATAATGATAGGTCGATAAGTTGCGGCCGAATTCAAGAATATTGGGGTTGGTGATTCCTGTAAATAACACAGAGCCGACTTGCAATAATATTACCAACCATAACAACAATTTGACTATGCTGTCGATGGCTGCATATATCAGCATGAAAATAATGCGCTTCCAGGTGCTGATTTTTTTTAGATTTTCGTTGATTTGTTCCTGCATGATCAACCCCTGTTCATTACGTCGCGCAAATCAAGCGCTGCTGCGTTGGCACGGGCAATATAGTTGGCCATGGCCAATGAATAATTAGCAAATAAGCCAAAGCCGTCACCATTTAAAACCACCGGGCTTAGCGTAGGCGTCAAGGCGTTTTCCAGAGACTGAATCATGTTATCCAGTGTGTTCATGGCGCGTTTGTCCAGCAGAATGTCGGAAAAATCGTGTTTGATGGCTCGCAAAATATGTAGCAAAGCCCAGCAAGCACCACGCGCTTCATAGAAGACGTTATCGATTTCCATCCACGGAGTTCTACCAATGGTAGGCATGTTGATATCAACTGCATTGGAAGGATCGCCGTGAGTTGCACCAGAGAATTTATCCGTGCTGGCGGCCAAACGAGTCGATAAGCCGCCCAACCGCTTAATTACGATTTCGGTGTATTGCCATAAGTTGTCAGCACGCGAGTGGAATTGCGCAGCTCTGGAGGTGGCGGTCGGGTTTTGCAGACGAATCATATAATTGTGCAGCGCATCGATACCTTTGACGTATTCAGCTTCGGTCGACGGTAGTGCCCAGGAATTATGCTCGTAATAAAAATAAGGTTCGGCCATTGCCAGATCCGGATCTTCCGCTGATTGTGATTGATCGCGGGCAAAGTGATTACGGAGCGCTGTAGTGGCATCCCGCAACATAACCAGCGCACCGTATTCCCAGTTTTGGATGTTGTCGCAAAATAAGCCTGGAGGTGCGACATCATTGGTAAGATAACCGCCGGTCTTGAACAAAATAACATCGGCAATATGTGCCAGCGTATTGGCGTAAACAAAGCCAATCGGCATTTCATCGGTATGTGTGACATTCATACGCTCAATAGCTTCGTCTTGAACGTTGAATTGTTCCGGTTCACGGCTCCACCACTCACCCAGCAGCAACATAACAACTGCAATAACAGCTATCATTGCGCCAAAACCCCAGAGTATGCCTTTCGACTTTGCGTCTTCGTAAGCTTGTGGATTATCTGACATGTGTTGCTTATCCTGATCTGGCTAAAAATAGTGAGCAATAACAGCTTTTAATGCGCTTATGTTAGCACGGTTTGTCTTGATGACCAGCTGTTTCAGTGTAGTTGATTGTTAGCTTGAGCCAAGGCTGGGGGTGCTATTTGAGGCGGCATCTGAATAAAAAATCCTTTGCTTTTTAGGCTGGCGATGACTTTGCTGGCATCTTCTTTGGCCAATTTGCGCTCGGGGGTTAATTGTAGTTCCATCACAAACGCCAGTTGACCAAAATTTTTAAATAATTCGTCCGGCATGCTGGAGAAGTCGTCTTTTTGACTTAAGTACAGATAAAGATCAGCTTTTTTCAGGCTTTTATAAATAAAGCAATTCATTGCAATAACTCCAGATGACAAACGCTGCCAATTTTAACGGTTTTTGGATAAAATTTTCAGATCACTATATTACTGGTTAAACTAGTTTCCATGCAAAACACCGCACCACTGCCTGATAATTTCTTCCGAATGGCTTGTTATTTTGAGGCTGCACTGACATTTCTGGCCATTTTGTTAGGCTGGCTGATGGACGTAAACCCCTTTGCCTATCTGGGTTTTGACGAACAAGCACTTGTCTACGGCATACTATTGACCTTACCCTTGGTGTTGATTTTTTTTGCTATGCAAGAATTGCCTTTCGCAGGACTGCAGAAAATCAGGGCACTATTGCTGGAAACCTTGGGCGCCCGATTATATCGCTGTCATTGGACGGATTTGCTGATATTGGCGGCGATCGCCGGGTTTTCTGAAGAAGTGTTGTTTCGAGGCACTTTGCAACCTTGGCTGGAAAATGTAACCGGAATGACGGCGGGTTTGTTGATTAGCAATGTCTTGTTTGCCCTGGTACATGCCGTCACCCCGCTTTATGCGGTTTTAGCCTTGCTGATGGGATTATATCTGGGCATGAGTCTGGATTACGGCGCCGAGCGTAATCTGCTGACACCGATTGTGATACACGGGTTTTATGATTTCATCGCGTTCGTTGTTATTCTGCGCAATTACCGTAATAGCTTGTAAGAAGAAAAGCATGCCTACATCCTCTGAAAGAACTAACGCATTAACTCTGCACTGGCTGGTTTGCGGAGCGATGCTCTTGCTGTTACTGGGCTACAACATGATCTGTTATGTTTGGGCGGCTGATATTCGTATCAACCTGCCAGAGTCTCAGCGAGTCATGATTAGAAGCCTGTTATATGTGATTGCCATAGCACTGTTTCCGCTGACTAACTTGATGCGACATATCCTGCTGCGATTGAATCAAACCATGCCTGGAGAAAAAACGGCTGAGCAACGCTATTTGGTAACGGTGATAGTGACTCAATCCATGATTGAAGTCGTCAGCTTGTTTGGTTTGTTAATGTTTATTCTGGGTGATGATATCAATACACTTTATATATTTACCCTGATGGGGGCGGTAGGAATTTACCTGCATAAACCCAAACAAAGCGAATTTCAAAGCGTCGTTTATGCCTTAACGCATAAAAACGACTAGCCCGGTGTGATTTTCAGTCATATCCGTTTTTGTCGCCTTTGGGCTTAAGCTGTACAATGTGCTGCTATTTAGAATTAGCTCAGGTGTAGTATGAAAATCATTCAGGAAGCGCTAACGTTTGACGATGTATTATTGGTGCCGGCACATTCGGCAGTGTTGCCGCGTGAAGTAGCGCTAAAAACCCAGCTGACCAAAAAAATCACCCTGAATATCCCCTTGATATCTGCAGCCATGGATACCGTCACCGAAGCCCGTTTAGCGATTGCAATTGCTCAAGAAGGCGGCATCGGCATCATTCATAAAAATATGACGATCGAGCAACAAGCTCGGGAAGTGTTACGGGTTAAAAAATACGAAAGCGGCGTTATCAAAGACCCTATTACGGTGAACTCGAATGCCACCGTGCGAGAAGTCATGGAATTAACCCGTGCTAAAAACATTTCCGGTGTGCCGGTGGTTGATGGCGAAGAACTGGTAGGTATTGTCACCAGTCGTGATTTACGGTTTGAAACCCGACTAGACGAATCCATACGCTCTATCATGACGCCTAAAGAACGCCTGGTTACGGTTAACGAATCGGCCAGCCACATCGAAGCTATCGAGTTATTACACAAATACCGGATAGAAAAAGTCCTGATGGTGAATAATGACTTTCACTTACGCGGCCTGATTACCGTTAAGGATATCCAAAAAGCCAAAGACAACCCATATGCCTGCAAGGACGAACAAGAACGCCTTCGCGTGGGCGCTGCGGTTGGCACCGGTGCTGACACAGAAGAACGCGTTGCAGCCTTGGTCAACGCCAGTGTAGACGTGATTATCGTCGACACTGCCCACGGTCACTCTCAAGGTGTATTGGACAAAATTCGCTGGGTGAAACAAAACTTTCCTCAGGTACAGGTGATAGGTGGCAACATTGCCACGGCCGCCGCCGCAAAAGCCTTGTTGGAAGCCGGTGCCGATGGGGTAAAAGTCGGGATAGGGCCAGGCTCGATTTGCACCACCCGTATTGTGGCCGGTGTCGGTGTGCCGCAAATTACTGCAATTAGTAATGTCGCTGCCGCTTTAAAAGGGACAGGCGTACCGTTGATAGCCGATGGCGGCATCCGTTATTCCGGAGATTTGGCCAAAGCCCTGGCAGCAGGTGCGCATACTGTGATGTTGGGCGGCTTGTTTGCAGGCACCGAAGAAGCACCTGGCGAAGTTGAACTATTCCAAGGCCGCTCTTATAAATCTTATCGCGGCATGGGCTCTTTGGGTGCAATGTCGCAGCAACAAGGTTCCAGCGATCGCTACTTTCAGGAAACCACCGAAAACGTGGAAAAACTGGTACCGGAAGGTATAGAAGGCCGGGTGCCGTATAAAGGCAGCGTATTGGCGATTATTCACCAATTACTCGGCGGCGTGCGTTCCAGCATGGGCTACACCGGTAATGCCACCATCGAAAAAATGCATGAAAATGCCCAGTTTGTCCGCGTTACCAGTGCCGGCATGCGGGAAAGTCATGTTCACGATGTGACCATTACCAAAGAAGCGCCGAATTACCACATGAATTAAACAAATCCTATACGGTGGGTTACGCTTAGCTTTTATGCTCTTTGGGTAAACCCACCCTACTTTTATTTTGAAGGCCTTCGCGTGACACAAACCACCAACATCCATTCCGATAAAATCCTGATCCTTGATTTTGGCTCGCAATACACACAACTCATCGCCCGCCGCATCCGCGAAATCGGTGTTTATTGTGAAATCTACGCCTGCGACTGCACCAGCGACGAAATCAAAAGTTTTGCCCCCAAAGGCATCATTCTGTCTGGTGGTCCGGAAACTGTGACCAGCAGCGATACACCACGCGCACCTGAAATCGTATTTCAGCTCGGTATTCCGGTATTGGGTATTTGTTACGGCATGCAGACCATGACCGAGCAATTGGGCGGCAAGGTGGAATCATCCGATCACAGGGAATTCGGCTATGCGCAAGTCCGCGCTCGCGGCCATTCCAAACTCTTGCTGGATATCGAAGATCACGCCTCGACCGAAGGTTTTGGCTTATTGGATGTCTGGATGAGCCACGGTGACCGAGTGGTGGAATTACCCGCCGGTTTTAAACTCATCGCCAGTTCTAGCGGTGCGCCGATTGCCGGCATCGCCGACGAAGACAAAGGCTTTTACGCACTGCAGTTTCATCCGGAAGTTACCCACACCAAACAGGGCGGACGCATACTCAGCCGGTTTGTGCTGGAAATATGTGAATGTCAGGCGCTATGGAATGCCAGTAATATCATAGAAGACAGCATCAATGCGGTACGCGAAAAAGTTGGTAGCGATCAAGTCATACTGGGCTTGTCCGGTGGTGTCGATTCATCAGTCGTGGCGGCATTGCTGCATAAAGCGATCGGCGAACAATTAACCTGTGTGTTTGTCGATACCGGCTTGCTGCGTCTGCATGAAGGCGATCAAGTGATGGCGATGTTTGCATTACACATGGGGATAAAAGTCATCCGCGTCAATGCCGAACAACGCTATCTGGATGCTTTGGCCGGTGTGACGGATCCGGAAGCCAAGCGCAAAATCATCGGCAATTTATTTGTAGAGATTTTCGATGAGCAAGCCGGCAAACTCACCGATGCCAAATGGCTGGCGCAAGGTACTATTTATCCAGACGTCATCGAATCGGCCGGCGCCAAAAGTGGCAAAGCGCATTTGATTAAATCGCATCACAACGTCGGCGGCCTGCCAGAGAATATGACCTTGAAACTGGTCGAACCCTTGCGTGAACTATTCAAAGACGAAGTGCGCAAACTCGGCCTGGAATTGGGCTTGCCCGCCGACATGATTCATCGTCACCCCTTCCCAGGTCCCGGCTTGGGTGTGCGGATTTTAGGCGAAGTGAAAAAGGAATATGCCGATTTACTGCGTCAGGCCGATGCCATATTTATCGAAGAGCTGTATTGCAATGATTTGTACGATAAAGTCAGCCAGGCTTTCGCAGTATTCCTGCCGGTCAAATCGGTCGGCGTGATGGGCGACGGCCGCCGTTACGATTACGTCATCGCTATCCGCGCAGTGGAAACTATAGACTTCATGACCGCACGCTGGGCACATTTACCTTATGAATTTTTGGATTTGATTTCAAGACGGATCATTAACGAAGTGAACGGCATTTCGCGGGTGACTTACGATATTTCGGGTAAACCGCCGGCTACGATTGAGTGGGAATAAGAGCAGGCGAAAGGCAAAAGAGGAAAGGCGAAAGGCGAAAGGCGAAATCGTTCCCACGCTCGGCGTGGTCACTCAGTGGTCAGGCGCTCCAGAGCACTTATCATGCCCGCTGGAGAGGTGCTGGATGCATACCCATACTGGACGTGAGAACGATAAATTACTGATCTTCCGTAAGAAATTTTAGCATCGGTAATACTCCTATCCGTTTGTCATCTCAAAATGGATGTTATTCCGTTTAGATACACAATCTTTCCATAAAAATATTTTCTCTAAAATCATTAGGCTGTATAGGCTATACGGACAGATCGCAACTTGTTAGATTTAGTATGAACGAAGAGAAACCAAAAATAATTCGTAGCGCAATGATCGTCGCAACAAAAGATGGGCTTGATTCTATTCCAGAAATGTTTGGCAATACTTATTTAAGTAAATTCTCAAAGGGAGATCCAGATTACTGGAGTAAATTACATGGAATGCTTTATGGAGGTGGTCGGCTACGTAAGTTCGCATCATGCTTTGAGGACATAGTTGAGAAATTTTCCTTTGCGGGGATAGCTCGTGATCAAATCAGTGAGCATGAAACTAGAAAAGATTATCAGAAAATTTATATAGTTAAGTATCACCTTTATAGTTATATTTTTTTAATTAAGTCATTCCTGGATGCATGCGCTGTATTTATTAATGAGACTTATGGTCTAAACGTGAAAGGGAGCAACATCGCTTTTGATAAAAAGAAATTCATAAGCGCTTTAGATGTGGTCAATCCAGCTCTTACAAAGCAGCTTGCTGAGCGTAGCGAATGGACTAACTTAGTGGTCCAATATCGAACTAATCTAATTCATAAACATGGATTATACGTTGGACCAATTCCGACAGTACCTAACTCGATGACAGACCCGCAGGAAGTAGATCGCTACATTCTTGAACAGCCGCACTATATGCCAAATGATCCTGACTTTGTTATAGACAAAATCTATGATGGCCAAGAAGGTGAGTTTGTCATGGTCACTGTTTTGGTTGATGAATGGATCGATGAAGCCTATAGATTTTTAAATTTGGTGCTAAGCAGTTTTACTACTTCTTTTGAACTCGATGATCCCAATGAAAGCTAGATTTCATCGTTCCCACGCAGCGCGTCACTGCCATTAAG
>NZ_LUUI01000101.1 GCF_001644015.1 Methylomonas lenta | reverse complement strand
TGCTCTGGAATACGCAAACAGTACCCATATCGCCATCAGCTAGAAGCTTGGCGTGCATTAATTGAAGGTATTCCTACTCGCTCGGCGTTAGTGAGCAGTGGAACGGGTTCGGGTAAAACAGAATGTTTTTTAATACCGATCCTAAATGATTTGGTTACAGAATTGGAGCAACGACAAGGAGATTCGTTAACCGGTGTTCGTGCTTTGTTTTTGTATCCTCTGAATGCGTTGATTAAGAGTCAAAAGGACAGGTTAGTTGCTTGGTCTGAACCCCTTAAAGGAAAAATGCGCTTTAGTCTTTACAACGGCGACACCCCAGATCAAGGAAAAAGCGAATGGCTAAGTGAAGTAGCAGACCGCAAAACGCTGCGTTCTAATCCACCACCAATCTTAGTAACGAATGCCACGATGCTTGAGTATATGTTGGTCCGGAACGAAGACCGGCCCATACTTGCTCAGTCACAAGGTCAATTGCGTTGGATTGTCATTGACGAAGCGCATACTTACTTGGGCTCACAAGCAGCAGAATTGACATTATTGCTGCGGCGCGTATTAAGCGCCTTTGGTTGTCAAGCGGAAGATGTTCACTTCGTGGCCACCTCTGCGACACTGGGTGACAGCAGTGAGGAATCGCGGAAACGATTAGCGGAATTTTTGGCTGACATTGCCGGTGTCTCTGTTGATCGTATTTCAGTCGTTGAAGGAAAGCGGCAAGTTCCAGATCTGCCAACTTTGCTCTCAAATGAATCTCGAACCGAGATTGATATTGTTAGTTTGCAGAGAGCATCGGAAACTGAAAAGTTTAATCTTTTGTCTAGAAATGACGCTGCACGCCAGATTCGATATCTATTAACTCAACAAGCCAGCCGACTGACTGATTTAAGTCAGATTATTTTTAAATCAGAGACCAATATTACTCGCCGGAATACTCTGAAATTTTTGGATTTATGTACGCAAGCCAAGAGCGTTAGTCAGGAACCATTTTTGCCTCTACGCGGCCACTTATTTCATCGAACAATCAATGGTGTTTGGGCTTGTGCAAATCATCAGTGCCAAGGGCGACATAATACCGCATTAGAAGATGAATGCTGGCCATTTGGCGCCGTGTTTCTCGAACGCCGCAAGCACTGTTCCTATTGTCAGATGCCCGTGTTCGATTTGGTTCAATGCGGTGAATGTGGAGCCGAATATCTGTCAGCAAATGAAACCCATAGCGATGGCAAGGAATGGCTGATCCAACATGAATACACGCAGGATGAAGACGAGTACCAGCAAGAGTTAGAACCATTGGAAGGAGATGAGGATGACGTTGGGCTGGAAAATCCATCAACATCAAAACCAAGCCTACTTCGCTTATTGTCGAAAAAAACATTCGCTGATGTGCAAAATGTCCGGTTAAATACGGAAGGAAAACTGGATTGGTCTGGAAAGGAAGGGATGCCTATTCATTTTGTCATACCGCATGAAGAAACCATTAGCTGTTCTATTTGTAATAAAAAAGAACATATAGGCAATGTTTTATTTCGTCCAATACGACTTGGTGCACCGTTTCTTTTATCAACGGCGATACCTACGATTTTAGAACCGTTACCTTCAATGACCGGCGGTGAAGACGCAAGGCCATTGGATGGAAAGAGACTAATTAGTTTTACCGATAGTCGACAAGGGACTGCTAGATTCGCGGCAAAGTTACAACAAGAAAGTGAGCGAAACTACGTTAAAAGCTTGCTCTACCATTCTCTTGCCGCCCAACAACCATCCAAAGACGAAAATCAGGTTCAGAAGCTGTTAGAAGAAATAAAAAGCTTAGAGCCCATTGCGCAGACTAATCCGGTTATTCAAGGTGTGCTCGATGAGAGAAAAGCAAAGCTTGCAATCTTGGAATCACCAGCGTCTGCGCAACTGACTTGGGAAGAAGCAGAGAATAAGTTGCTGAATTCTGATGATTTTATTCGCTGGATGCTACCTAATCTGAAGGAGTTAAGCTTTAGTCAATTGACCGATCGCCAATTAGCTAAATTGTGTTTATTCCGTGAGTTTTTTGTAAGGCCCAAACGACAATTTTCATTAGAAGGCTTAGGACTTGTTCAACTACATTATCCGACCTTAATTAAAACGGAACTGCCTGCAGTAGTAAAACAGCGAGGAATTAAAAGTGATGAATGGCTTGCATTATTGCAAGTAGCATTAGATTTTCATATTCGAGGCGGAAAAGCCGTATCGATTGCTCCAGATATTGAGCGTTGGCTGGGTTATCCTGGTATTCCAACTATTCAGTTGCCTCCGGGAATGGTTAAACCTAGTACCGCAAGTAAACACGAGAAGAGAATACTACGGCTTTGGCCGACTACCAATTCAAATCATCCCTATCACAGTCGAATATTACGTATTTTGGCTTTCGCATTTAAATTGGATGCAAAAGATGTAAACCATCGCGGTCAATTAGAAGAATTATTAGTCGCTGTTTGGCAAGGGATTAGGCCAGTTTTGTCACAAGGTGAAAAAGGCTTTCAAATTGAATTGGAAAAACAGGCTGTATTACAAAGTATACGTGAAGCTTGGTTTTGTCCTATAACTCGTCGATTGTTGCCAGTAACGTTTCGCGGAATAAGCCCATATTTGCCTGAGCCCTACGTACCAGATGAAATGGTTTTATCTACTAAAGTTACGATGCCTGAACTGCCAAAGCCATTTTGGTTTGGTTGTGATGTCCGTGATGCAGATAGCTGGTTAGAAACGAATCCTGAAATCGCGAAATTACGTGACTTAGGTGCCTGGTCTGATATCAGTGATCGTATTGCTTCACATACACGTTACCTTCGCGCTATGGAGCATTCTGCGCAAGTTTCAGGCACCGAACTGACTAAACGCGAAACAGCATTTAAGAACGGACAAATCAACCTACTAAGTTGCTCCACAACCATGGAAATGGGAGTTGATATTGGAGGTTTAACGTCAGTTGCAATGAACAATGTCCCTCCGCACCCTGCTAACTTTCTTCAACGAGCGGGTCGAGCCGGACGTCGAGGTGAAACAGCTGCTTTGAGTTTTACCTTATGTAAATCCACGCCGCATGGTGAAGCGGTCTTCAGTAACCCACTTTGGCCATTTGTTACTCGATTAGCAATGCCTCAGGTTGCATTACAAAGTGAAACCATTATCCAGCGTCACATCAATTCAATGGCTTTAGCCTGTTTCTTGACGGACCGTGTTCCAGACAAAACTCATAAGGTGACAGCAGGTTGGTTTTTTGAATCCACGCAAGATGATGAATCGGCTCCTTGCGATGTTTTTACTAATTGGTGCGAAGCTCAAGCTTTGACAATAGACCGTTTAACTGAGGGGCTATCTGCCTTAATCAATCGCAGTATCTTTGCTGGAAAATCACCGAAATATCTTCTTGGGGGCTGTGTCGAGTCATTGTCACGCGTGAATGACAAGTGGCGCCATGAATTGGACGGATTACTTTCTCAATATGAAATTTTGAAAACTAAAGAGGGTAATAGTAAGCCTGAGCAAGCTTTGGAAATTCAGCTTACTAGATTGAGAGGAGAATATTTGCTTGGGGTATTGGCGAACATGGGTTTTCTACCTGGCTATGGTTTCCCTACTGATGTCGTTCAGCTGGTAACTACCACGATAGAGGATATATCACGTAAAGGTAAAAAGAGCTCAGCCGAACGCGAAGATAATCGTTCTCGAAGAGCAGGCTTTCCCAGCCGTAATCTGGCGATTGCCATCCGTGACTATGCGCCAGGAACTGACACTGTATTAGATGGGCGCGTATATCGCAGCAGCGGGGTCACACTAAACTGGCACATGCCAGCGGAAATGAATAGCACGCCGGAAATACAAAACTTACGTTGGGTTTGGCGCTGCGAGACGTGTGGTGGAAATGGCACGAGGCTTATGATGCCGGAAAGCTGTCCGCATTGTGGGGAAAAGGATGTTTCTAAATTGACTCGAAATCGTTATCTTCAGCCAGCCGGATTTGCTGTGAATATTCGTTGCAAACCTCATAATGACATTTCCATTCCGCAGTATATCCCTGTTCGTGACCCACTGATTTCCCTTGATGGTGCTGACTGGATACCCTTACCTAATCCATCTTTTGGGCGTTTCCGATCCAGTATTCAAGCTGGGCTTTTTTATCGTAGTGAAGGCTTGCATAGCAATGGCTTTTCCCTTTGCTTACGATGTGGATTTGCTGATTCGATGTCGGATAGCGCCGAACGTCCCGCAACCATTTCAGGGCATAAGCGTTTGCGTGGTGGAAAAATGGATGATCGTGAAAAGGAATGTCCAGGTAACAATGAAGATTGGGCTATTCTTGACAACATTTTCATGGGGATCTCTACAAGAACAAATGTTCTTGAATTGCAACTTCGTGATTATGATGGCAAACCTTTGGATAAAACGACTGCATACACATTGGCGGTTGCATTGCGTCAGGCTTGGTCGCTGTTATTAGGCATTGAGGAAAGTGAAATAGGTTCACATGCGGCCCCAAGCCGAAATCAGCAAAGTCAGTCTACCTATAGTATTTTCCTATTTGATACAGCAACCGGCGGTGCAGGCTATGTCAGTCAAGCAGTATCCCGGTTACCGGAATTATTAAAACAAGCCGAGTCGATTTTACACTGTCCGAAAAATTGCGATTCCGCATGTCAGGGATGTTTATTGACTTACGATACGCAACATCATAGCAATGATCTCAATCGTCATAATGCTTTAGATTTACTGTCACCGCCATATTTAAGCGCTTTCGAAATACCAGAGCACATCAAGGCATTTGGTCAGGAAAGTAAATTAGAAATGGAGCCATTGGTTCTGGCATTCAACAGGGAGTGGCAAAAGCATCCAATATCATTAGTTAGGGTTTATCTTGGTGGTGATGTTTCGTTATGGGAACCATTAAACTGGCGACTACGAAGTGAGCTTAATCGGTTAAATGACGCAAATATACAACTGCAATTTGTTCTAACTTCTGAGTCATTAGAAAAGCTATGTTTTAGTCAGCAAGCCGAACTGGAAGCTTTGGCGACTTATGTCAATGCCGACGTTTATATAACAGAAGCCATTAATACTGAAGGCAACCCTGCTTTGCCTTTAATTCTTGAAGCTGGCTCTGATCAAATTGATATCCGGTGGGTTGCAAGTTCCGAAGTCGCCTTAGCACCAATTCCACGCTGGGGGAATGGCGATTCAGATGTTCAATATGTATTTGCCCGATCAGCGCACGCGATTACTCTTGAACCCCACAATGCCAAATTGACTGATATTAAGAGTTTGCGAAGTCCTCAGCCTGGCTTGATAGAGTTAGAAATATGTCAAGAATTGAATGGTCCATCTTACTCATTTGGTGAAAGGGCATGGGAGTTTATATCAAAACGCGTTCCGAAACTCATCGACATGTTGAACGGCAACGTAGAGTTGGTAGAAGTTGTTTATTCAGACAGGTATCTTAGATCACCATTAGTAGTAATCCTTCTAAATAGTTTCCTCGCAGCTCTATGTGATTATCCGAATGGTATTAACGCGAAAACTAAGATATCAATAGCCACATCAAGGTTAGATCGCCTAAATAATGATTATCCAAGATGGCTATTTCATGACTGGTGTAATGTTAAAGACAGAACTGATATTATAAAAACATGGTTTAGTCAGAAGTTTTCTGATTTTTCGTGGGACGATAGTTATTCAAATGCCGAATTACCGCACGAAAGGAGACTTATTCTTAATTGGGCTGATGGAAGCCAATCAAAAATCATACTGGATCAAGGTGTTGGATATTGGCGTTTGGTACAAGGAATAAGAGCCGAATTTCCATTTGAAAGAGAGGTTTCTAATCAAGTCAATTATTTAGAAAAAGCGAATGTTATAGTCGAATCTATAAGCAAAGTTCATCCGACTCATTGGTATTATGGTAATACTTAGCTCCTTATTTAAAAAAGTTTTCTTGATTGTTGATGCTGCTTAAGTTTATCGGATTCAAAAATTGATTCCGGCTCAGCAGCATTATCCCTAAACCTTTTTTTGGCTAAGCTTGTTAAAAGTCAAAGCCAGTTATATAGCCATGAACTTGTTACTCGCATTCCTGCTGCTGTAATATCTAAATTTAGCGGCAACCTTTGATAAGAAAGACGATCCAGAACTCTTTGTATTACGATGACCAAATCCGAATTGATTGAACAGCTAACAACAAAACTACCGCATTTGTTGCCAGGCGATGTCGAACTGGCTGTCAACAGCCTGATTCACAACATGACCCAAAGTTTAGCGACGGGTGGGCGCATTGAAATTCGCGGTTTTGGGGGATTCTCACTTACCAGGCGCGCCGCCCGCATGGGCCGCAATCCTAAAACGGGCGAACAAATAAGCTTATCTAACCGCTACGCTACCCATTTTAAACCAGGCCTGGATTTGCGCGAACGCGTTAATCAGTCGAGAATGATTTATCCGAAGATCAAAGACCTTTAGTGCGGTCAGCTATCTGCTGTCATCTTTGTCTATTCGCCAAATCATCGCTGATCGAATGCTTGGTTTTATGAGCAATATTTAGACTTGTTGAGATCGATACACCTCACCTCTCTCATTTTGTCGTTAGGGTACTTTTTGCAAATGTGGATTGCTGGCTGGCGCAAGCCCTGCACCGAACACGATTGAATGATCTTCAAATAGAATGGCATTGACAGTAGTTGATTTGCTGGCGCCGCTGACCTGATATTTCACTACATTCAATCCCTTCTCTCCCCTGACATGCCAGTTCTTTTTCAAGACTTTTTTCTGGATGACGGACCAGTTTGAAAGGTCACCCTCTTGAAACAACGCATAATCCTGGAAAATTCCTGGTGTCATCAAGGCAACCCCTTCTTTAACTACATGCACGCGGGCTTTGGGTTGATTGGTTTTGATAGTGCCTTGGCGAATCCCGTTTTGTAACCATGCAAAAAAACCATCGACTGGATCGGTTGGTTCTTTAGCTGATTTCACTGGGTTACTGGATTGCTCATCAAGATTGGCATCGTGCTGCACGCCAGGGTATTCATCGTTGCCGTTTTCAGTTATCACGGACAGATGAGTCATCCCGACTGAATCGATTTCCATGCTGTCGCTATCCATGTTCTCTGAGGGCAAAATTAACGCTGAGTCAGATTGTGAATCATCTGGTTTTACATCGGCGGTGTCGTCGACTGCTGACGGTTTGATGTCAGATACGCTAATATTACCCGCAAAGGGTTCCGGTCTTCGTTCCGGATTGCTCCAGATTTTGGTCAGCGGGATTTTGATCAGGGTTAATTCATTACACCAGCCCTCGCCTGCCACGCTTGCAGTCCAGATGGCCTTGTCGCCGCAAGGGATGAGCACCGCATGTTCCTGCCAAATATCAAACAGCCTGCTATTTTGTGTCGGAATACCGGTATGGCCTTCGCGGGTCAGATGCTCCCGCACTGCATCCACGGTTCTTTTGCTCACCAACCAACAATACTCACCCTGTATCCAGCCGGCAGCACCGTTTCGGTTTAATGGCAAGGTACCTTCTGTGAGTAAATGCCGTAAGGCAGTGAGCATTTTTTCGTGCAGCGGAATGGTTTTAACGGCAGGCATGCGGCTAGTATCGGCGCCCAAATTGGTCGCCACGGATTGACTATCAGCACTACTGACGATTTGGCCTAGGGCATTGGCATTTTCAAGATCGCCGGAGACAGTGGCCAACCAGCGCGCAAAAATGCTCTGGTCACTGGTCAACCAACGCATTCCCTGTGACGGAATGACTTTGTTGATCAGTAACGGCGTGGCTTTTTCATGTAACCGGTAGTGCCGATTAGGCACAAACTCGGTGACATACCACTGGCCTTGCTCATCCATAAACTGATTCCAGGGATCCCATGTCCGTTGTTGGTGATTTTGATCAAATAGTGTCACGCTTTGATCAACGGCCACTTTAGCCAAGTCATGACACAAGGCCGCCAGAAAAACCGCATAAGTCCATAAATCCTGTTTTGCCGAAATCTCTTCCGCCCCGCCAGTTTCGGACAATAAATAGGATCGGCGCACTTTCAAGGCAATGACACACACTTCCAAGGTATGCAGCAACATGCCGCCAGGGCCTGCATGATGATGCACTTCGGACGCCGGCAATTGTTGAACGAAGCGGGCAAACTGTTGGATTGCCATTAAATAAAAGCACTTAAAAGGGTCTTTGGCTAAGCCAGCCAGTTCTTCAATTTGAAACAGCAGGTGATTATGTGGCAGCAAAAGTTCAGCCGTTGTTTGTATCGGCAACAGACCCGGCATACTGCTAAAACCAGTCGGTTGCTGTGCAACAGGCACTTTTTCAATCGGGTGTTTAAACCAGCCCAGTTTCAGCATACTGCGTTGTTAGAAGCTGACTATGATAAATTGCGCATGCTGCACTGACTTTGCTGGATTCGGCGGTTGAGTCTTACCATACCCTATCCTATTGATAGGCCTTATTCTGGCCCAGCGACACCCAAGGAAACAGCATGATAGTGACTATCTGTCCGTGCCCAGTATTGAAAATGCTAAGTTCAGTAGTCAGGGTTTTTCAAATGACCGAGATTCAACAACTGAGCGAGCATGACACAATCAAGCATTCAAGTTGAAGTCATCATTGAGATCCCGCGTGGCAGTTTTTTGAAACGCGGGTCCACCGGGCAATTGGATTTTATCTCGCCGCTACCCTGCCCGTTTAACTATGGCTCGATCCCGGCTTTCATAGGTCTGGAGGGTGATTTATTAGATGCTGTGGTGCTTGGCCCACGCTTGCCGTTGGGTAGCAAGATTAGCGTATCCGCCTGGGGCGCAATTGGCGTATATGACCGAGGCTTGTACGACGATAAGCTGATCTGCAGCTCATCACCCATCACAAAAAGGCAGCAACGCCTGATTGTGCTGTTTTTTAGGTTTTACGCTAAAGCCAAATGGTTGCTGAATGTGTTCAGAGGTCGCCGCGGACGGCACGCATGTACAGGTTGGGGCAGTGTTGATGCCGCCATTGCAAAGGCCACGCCACGAACGGAGATGGATTGGCATGGCCCAACTATTCCCTTTTGAAGGCTTGAGCTGTTATTAATGCCGATCCCCGCTCAATGACTCAGGTTGTCCCTGAAACGGAAATTGTCTTTATAATCGCTGCCCCACCCTCAAGTTTGTGGCAGTACACCCATGAGAGAATTAAACGCACTGTTTGCAGCACTGACACAATCAGCATTCCGTCAAAAGTTTCACCTGCAAGGAAAAGATCTTGAATATCTGCAGAACAAAGGCCTAGCCACTATCATGAATCATGCTGACGATTTTATCAGCAAACGACTGGCACCCGCTTTGCCTGAAAAAGACGGTAAACAAACACCCTTTCGTGGTCATCCGGTTTTTGTCGCACAACATGCTACTGCCTGTTGCTGCCGAGGTTGCCTGGCCCAATGGCATCAAATTACTCAGGGCCACCCATTAACCGATGAAGAAAAGAATTACATCCTTAGCGTGTTGAAACGCTGGCTGATCGAGGAACTTCAGGCCAGAGGTATCGATCGTAATGCCAGACACTAAAAACTCAGGAAGTCACTTTTCAATAGACATCCAACGCCTTCTTTTGCTAGGCTTCATCGAAAGTCATACTATCCAAGCCGTTAACCAAAATTTCTGGACAACGCTGGATACACTGTTGGTACAAACCACATAAACGCCTGAATCTTCATTATAGGAGGGCATTATGGAAACATTTTTATTTATCCTGGCCATCGTTTTACCCCTCTGCTTGCTGATTGCGGTATTTCGCTTGAACACCGTGCTGAGTAACATCCAACTGGACACCGGCGCTTCATGTTTGAACGACAAGGCGCTGCTTTTGCTGAATAACAGGGGCAAGTGGTTGACACTCTTTGGATGCGCAGCAACCTTGCCTCTGGTGATGGGGTTGATTTTCGATGCCGACAACAGCGTTAAATGGATTGTTAACCTGGGTGTTGCCGGTTGTCTGGCGATGATAGGTGCAGCTAGCCTGTTGATCCCTGCCTTGCTTGGATTTGGTATAAGCCGGCATATTCAAGTCAAACTGCTGGTCAGCGCAATTGGCCGAGTCCTATTGAAAAATATGAGGCAATTAATTCGAAATAAAGTGGTTCTATGGTGGTTTGCAGGAGCCTTGGTTATAGCACCCATACTGTTCGCGCCCATTTTCCAACATTTGGCGAATGGCGTTGTTTATCTAATCGGGTTTATTCTAGTTGCTCGAATAGGTTTGGTGGATGAAATTGAACAAGATTTCGAGGCCAAATGGGGAGGCTCTGCCTACAATTACGCTACTGGAAAATGGGATGATGGTTATCAGGAAGGTGGTCTTTATTGACTAAATTTATGTTTAACCTTATTTACTACTTCCCGATTTTGTAGGAAGTCTATGCCATAAAAATAAATATCAGCAACAACATCACAGCACTCGCTCTGAAAATATTGGTCTGCATCCCCATAATCGAGATACCGTTATCACTCCACAATTTAAATTGCCCCCAAGCCACAAATGCCGTCCACAAAAAAAGCAGGATGGCGATGATCGAATGGATTGCTGTTTTGATATCCTGATAGCTGACACCACCCGCGCCTGATGCAAAAGCGGCCGAAGGCGATTGCTGAGGTTGGCTTGAACCTGATATCGGATTCTGATTTCCATTGGGTACATTGCCACTAGCGCCTCCACTACCAGCTTGACCACCATTGCTCGCTGAAGTCGTATTGCCTGTTATCGCTGCCATGTTATAGCCACTAAAAGCAGCGATATATTGGGTAATTGCGGTGTTATTGGCATCGCTGGGGACCACCATTCCGTTAGATTGTAAATACTTTTTAAGCCCGCCCACCCCTACCAAATGTGCGCCTGCCAACAAACCCGACTCGGTCATCAGGATGCCACCCACTGTTTGCCCCAGATAATTGTCCAACCCTAACGTTTGTATCGTGGCCCATTGTTTGCCGTTGTAATCGCTGATGGCCTGAGTTTGCCCAGCGGCATTGGCTAAAAAATCGGCTTTGCTGTCAATGCCGTTCTTTCCGGTCCAGACACCTTGCCAATCGTTGGTGTCCGGCGTCATATCTTTTTGATAATAGCCTGCATCAATTAAGGCGCTCTCGCCCATTTGATAGCGGCCTAAAAACCCGTATTGATTCATGCTGTTTGGGTTGTTGCTGGACTCTTTTGCGCTGAGCGCGGCCAAGTAATCGCTGTATTCAGATGCCGCCCACACTAGAGTAGAAAATAACAGTCCTAGAACAGTTGTTCGCCTGCCGCGCTGCATGCGGCATTACTCTGAATGGGGGATGACGTCAGACAACTGCCCATCCCGATAACGAAAGTAAAGCATCTTGTCTTGCGCTGGGCAACACAAAGGATCATTTGGACCACTAATCTTGGTTTCGACCTGCAGCGTACCATCTGACATTACCGGCCCAAATCCGCTTGCCATGCCGACAACCGGAATTGTGCCCAGAAGCTTTAGGAGCTCTGATTCGTGAGTCAAAATACTCAACTGATTGCGCCAATAGGTCGGTCCCATGATCGTCCACAACACGGCCTGCTCAACGCCAGGCAAACGGCTATCGAGTTCCACTGGCATTATCTGCTGTATTTGCACGCCTTCGTTTATATCAACCTGTTGCTTCAGTAAAGCTTCGAACGCAGGATCGACAATTTCAGCCCTAACAAAAGACAGATTTACACTGAGGATGAGAATAAAGATATTGAATAACACCGGTTTTAAATTCATGACCACTCCTCGTAGATGAATTGTTGACAGTTATTTGATGATTTTTCCACCTGCTTTTAGCGCTGCAGCGCCTCCCGCCATGCCTGCAGCACCGGCGTTGTCTCTCATCCTATTGACACTGCTTACCATTTCACTCCCCACCCGATGCCCTGCCCACCCCAGCACGCCCGACCAAAACAGCGGCAATACCACAAACAAGCCGGCAATCACAAAATCCACCACCATGGTCACGACCAAATTGTTTTGGCTGGCCGCATCTTGCAGTTGAAACCAGGCGGGTTGGATGGCGGTTAACAAATGATTGTCCAACCAGTGGGCGATGGCCCACAACACGCTCCAGAACTTGACCGAAAACACGATAATGGACATAAACACCACCTTACCGATATCGTAGGATGAGAACAGAAAATAAAACGGCATCAAGCCGTAAATCAGCATCAGAATCGCTGCTTGAATGACAGGTGCGGCCGCTTTCATCATGTACATCGCCGGATAAAAAGACATAGCTTCTATCAGACTACCCAGCGTGGCGGCGACGGAGTTGCCGACATTGGCCATACTCGGGTCGTTGTAGCGATTAAGATCACGCAGACCATTGAAGTAGCCTTCCTCGCGCGCGATCAGGGTTTTCAGGGCGATATCTTCAACCACCTGTTTGGACTTGCCGGATAAGGCGGCCACCGTGGTTTTAAAATCGGTCAGATAAGAGCCATCGATCTGGCCCACCAACGCCTGGCGCAGTCCGATGCTGTTCACATGCCCTTGTCCGCTCCACCATTGGGCACAGGTCGGCTTGCCGTCTTTGGGAACATACAGCGCCGGGTTGTATTCCAGATCACGGTTTTTGTCATAACTAAACCCAGGGATATTGCTACTGGCGCGCAGGTTTTGATAGGCTCCGTTCAGCATAAACGTCGAGCCCAACCAATACACATCATCGGGCGCCAGGTTGTTCGGCACGCTTTGGGCATTATCCAGAAAAGCGGCCATCGCCGGCGCATAGCAATCGTTAAAAAATAAGCGGGCTTGCTGTCGTAACTGCGGGTCTTTGATGCGGGCATTGCTGATTTTAAAACTAGTCAGCCGTAGATCAGCACTGCAGGGGATGCCGACAATTGCCGCATCATTGATGCCGCCGGTCACCGCCAACACCCCGTACCACCAAATCGGTATTTTGGCACTCACACCGCCCAAAGCCGCCTGGGTAAACGTGCTGTCATAGGTGGTACCGGTATTTCCTCCCGTAATGGCGGGTCCATTCGCACAAGCTTTGCTGACACTTAAACCGGTGGTTTGAATGGTCAACATCGGCTGCACGGCCAGTACAATCACAGTAAACATACTGATAATATCGATCTCGATCCGTCTCAAAGAGGTGCTGGAAGCATCCTTGGCTTCCTGACTTTTGATAGGCTCGGCGATATTGCGCAGCAACATGGCGATAAACGGCAGATAGGCCAAGCCGGTTTGCACCAGAATGTCCCACAACAAACCATATAGCGACCAGCCGAACTGGGTGAGATAAATCTCTAAATAGCTGGATACGTTCATGTCGCCTAGCGCCCTATCTCGATCAGCATCTGGCCAAAGTCCAGCCACAGCGTTTGACAAAAAAGCGCTTCCATTACCAACAGCCACCCCGCCATCCGCCAGCGATAAGCTTTGAGACTGGCGGTTTGTTGGGCCGTCAGTCCAGCCCAATCAGTGTAAATTGCTGTAAAAACCGGCCAGCCACCGATTAAGAATAAAAATATCGACAGGCGCCAAACCGTGAACCCAACCTTACTGACTTCGATGATTTTTGCCAGGCCATCCAAACTGAAAAAGAATTGTGCTATCAGCAAAATAAGCACAGCAACACCTACAGTGAAAGCAAAAGACATCCGCACACAGCTTCGTCCTGGCTGCTGACAGGAGGATTTCTGAGGCTTCCTCATGGCTTGATCGCCCCCTCTTGAAAAATGCTGTCATCGGCACCGGCTGGGCGCAGAGCAGTCCGGCCGCGTTGAGTCTGTTGCTGTTGTAACGACAATAGCAACCCAGAGGTTTTCGATGCCAGTTCGTTGTATATTTGCCGTTCGAACAATACATCATTAATATCCCGATCCAACTGGGTAATCGAGGTTTGAATGGCGGTATTGGCCTGGGTCGCACTGAGATTGGGTTCCCGACTGGCGGTTAGCAACAGGCGCCGAATCAACATGGCTTTTTCCACCGTGCGGGTCATCGCCGCTTCCGAGGCCAACTTGCTGATAGCTACCGCTTGTTCGGAGGGTTTCAGGGATTTGATCGCCGCAATGACGTCGCCGTTGATCAGTACCGCGTCGCTGGAGACTTTTTCCAGATTAGTCAGGCTGGCTTGGGTTTTGCCGGACACCAAATCGGTTAAGCCCTGCTGAATGCTCGCCATGTCTTTTTCGACTTTGGGTAATAGACCGTGGCCGGGAATGGTTTCAACCGGATGGTTGTCGTGGGTGCGAATATGCACATCGCCTAATACATCGACCGCCCATTGCGAAGCTTTTCCGGGATCTGCGAACACCTCAACCAAGCGCGGCGGCTTACTTTTGGAGACTTTAGGTGCTGAGTTGTCACCGGCCTGCCGATTAAGGGTCAGATTGTAACCTGCCTGCACACTATCCTGAGTCACCTGGATGGCTGCTTGTTGAACCCCGCCGGCTTTTTTGCCGCCTATCCAGGGAATACCGTTCTGGCCATTGGCTTTTTGCACATTTTGCTTGGCTTGCACGACATCGACTTTCGCGCTGCCGTAGCCGTTTTTACCCATCTGGACTTTCCAGTCGATGATCTTGGAAAGATCGCTCCAATCAGCATACGGGTTTTGGCCTTGGCGGATCTCTTGTTCATAGTCTTCACAGGTTTTATTGGCCAGTGCAATCGCAGCTTCTGCTCGGATCACGGCATTTTGAAACAAGTCATACAGCCCCGGATCGATGCGCTGTAACACCAAAGCCGGTAAACCGCCGATAGCGGCCTGCACCGCACCAACCGCGCCATTGACCAGATTATTGCCGGTTTGCTGCAAGCCATTTAATAGATTCGCTACTCCCAGGGTGGGATCAAAGTTACCGCAGCTGTAACCCAAACCGTATTCAAGTGCGCCGTTGATGGCATAGCTATTGACTTGGGTATTGGCCGGCACTGAAATCGAACGGGCGCCGCCGATTTCATAATAAAAATCGCTGTTGTCGCTATTGGCCAAGGGTGCCGCAGACAGCGGCGCAGCCTGGTTCATCAGTAAACCGAACATTGATAGTCGGACGATAGCAGCGCGCATAGCCTTTCCCATCAATTCGTCACGACGGGACTGGGATACGGCATGAAATCGATCACGATCAACACACCGTCTTTGACTTCACAACAGGTATAAGGCCGCCAAAGCGCGTGTGTGTATTCCCCATCGTCCGCTACCCGACCGCCACCCCAGCCACGCGTATCCAATACATCGTTGACGCCAAACAGTAAACAGTGCTCCAGTTTCGGTGCGGTCGGTTGCCACCAGCCCGCTTCATTGCTGTTCTCGACCAAGCTGCCGGGTGACCAAGTCACCTTTTCGTCCTCAACGAACAACCGTTGACCCAGGATACTGCGATACAGGTGCGGCTGGCCATTGCGGGTAATAATGTCACCCACTCGCTGCACCACCACTGCGGCCGCCTTGGGGGCTTCCGCCTGTAGAGTCCAGCCGGTTCGCGGATAAACATGGCCCCAATGATTGAACGGCCAGCGGCCGATCTCTCGCAAGCCCGGCACCCAGGCGGCCGGATTTAGTGCATCCAGACCGCCCCATCGCCAGGATGGCTGGTCGAGTTTGGAGACAAAGTAGGGCGAACTCGCCGACGTGTTGGAAGGACAATAAATCCGTCCGGTCAAAGGATGGCCCACCGCCACCGCATCTTGCTGAATCAGGTTGTTGTGATTACGGTTATGGGTGTCGCTACGCTGCGGATCTTCCGTCCGCTCTATGCCCTGCGGATTCGTCACTTTCACCAACACATCCGGATTGAAATGACCGATTTTCGGCGTGACGTCAATATCGCAGCCAAACGGTGTGCAAATAATCCAGATGCAAATCCCAACCACCCGCAACTGAATACAATCATCTGCCAAACTTGAGAAACTCAGAAACCCTGAGATGCTGATGGCGATGATGTACCTATTCATGGTAATGCGGACTGCGCAGTTTTTCATCTGTTTAAACCGCTTTGCCACTGCCGATACAAATGTACCGCCTGCTCCAGATCGGTGACGCCATAAATAACCGCCCGTCCCTGATCGAACAGCACCGCCGGATAGCGGTCGATTTGGTATTGCATGGCCAAAGACAGCCCTTGATACGCCGTAATCAACTGCTGTTGCAACGCTTGCCGGCCGTGTTGTTGAAGCCGTTGTTCCAAGGTGCGTTTAGCCGCAGTTTGATTAGCGGGCAAGTGTTGACTTAAAGATGATAACAGCTGTTTCGGTGCATCCAGATTGTAGAGTTTGACGTCGTAGCCTTGCTGAAGCAGCTTTGCCTGCCCTGACAACCTGTCGGCATCGCTGTGTATCACTTCAATCAACGGATGGTTCTGATTGCCCGGGTTTGCCTGTGCCATTACCGGCGTAATCCAAACCATCAGCGGACCAATGCTTAGTAGCCAGCTGATACTTAGCGACATAACAGACGTTGAACGATACATAGCGTCACCTACGCAGCCGGCTAAGTTCTTCAGCCACCACATTAACGGCTTCCAGCTCCGTGCAACCGCGTTCCTGCATGATCTGATGCCGACGGGCTTTTTCGTCTTTTTCGGTCATGGCCAGAGCCAGTGCCAACGGTGGTGGCACATTACGAAACAGCAGTGCCCGCTCATCAGTCAGCACCACGCCTTCGGTATACTGTTTGGGCGATTTACGCGTTGCCAGTAACAATGCCTTTTGTTCGGCGCTCAAATCTTTGAAGCGACTAATCTGTTCCACTTCTTCTTTAGGCATCACCAGACATAACCACCATTCCAGCATATTCAGCATGCGTTTACTGGCCTGCGGAAAATCTTCCAGGTTTTGGGTGGCGATCCAGAACCAGGCCCCCAGCTTGCGCCACATTTTGACGATCTTGATCACATAAGGCGATAACAAAGGATTGGTGGTAATGATGTGGCCTTCATCGGTGATCACCAGCGTGGGCCGGTCATCGTTTTGCTGGCGTTCCACCCTATCATGGATATGATTCATCAGGCCAATATAGGCCACCGTCAATTGATCTTCGTAGCCTTCCCGGGCCAAAATCCCCATATCGACGATCGTCACATCAACTGCCGGCCAGCGACTGCCAGGCCGGTTAAAGAAATGCCCGGCCAGGCCAGTACAAAACAAGCTCATGCCATCGGCCATTTCCACTGCGCGCTCCTGGCGCTGTGCCGATAAGCCCGGCAAATTGCGTAACCCGTCGACCACATCTTGCGTTAACACCTGCTCGCGGCCGGCCTCAAACACCGTTTTCGCCGCCAATAAAATAGCATGGCGGATCAGCAAACGATCCGCCCGAGTCATACGCTCATCCTCGCGCGCGTCGCCGCCGGTAATCATGATGCGACTGGCAATTTCCATCTCCCCCAGCAAATCGCGCACAGCATCGTCGCTATCCGGGTCGTCTTCTGATCCGCTGTCGACTTTCTGATCATCATCGTTACCCTCCTCTTCGTCGCCAATTTCATCGCTGAGCTCAACGCACCCATCAGCATTTTCGTGAAGGGCTAGATCGTCAGCGGGATGCAAACTCTGATCCAGCAGTTTCAACGCATCGCTAAACGGTGGCAAGCTGACATCGACATTCGGCGCTAAGGTGACTTGATTCAGACTGACGCCGTGCGCCTGCAGATACTGCCCCAACAGGCCAAAGGAATTGCCGGCTTCGATGATAAATATTCGCGGTCGATAGATGGCCATCATCTGTAAAATCAAATACACCAAGGTCGCCGATTTACCCGCCCCGGTCGGACCGATAATCAAGGCATGGCCGTTCTTTTTCCGGTCTTCGCTGTGCAAGGGGTCGAACAGTAACGGCTCGGCGCCGCGATTGAAAAATACAAAGCCCGGATGACCCGTACCGGTGCTGCGGCCATAGACCGGCGCCAGATTGGCGGCCTGTTTAGAAAACATCAGCCTGGAGCGACGGGCTTCGCATTGATCATGGGTCGCACAATAGGCCATGGGCAAGTTGCGACGATAACTGTCCAGGGCCAGCAGATCGTCTGCTTCCCGGATCGGTTGCAGGCCATTGGCCAGCAACAGTGAATGCAGTTGGTTGATGTGTTGGTGCAGCGCCGCTTCGCTGTCTCCTCTAACATAAAATGCTAATTGCACCGGAAACAATTTATTGTGCCGGGCGATTTCCATCTGCGCTTTATCAGCATCTCGCGCGGCCAACTTGGCTTCCGGATAATCGCCCACCGCTCCGTGTTGCACCTGCGCCAAGTGATTGCGCACCGCATCCTGGGCTTTGACGGTAATAGTCATGCTCAATACGGTGTTTTCCGACATACGGTCGAACAGGGCAAAGCGATGCTCCCCGACTTGGCGTTCGGCACCGAATAAGCCGATCGCCGGGATGTTACGCAGAGCTTGCACGGTGATGACTTTATGCGGCAAGCCATCAAACCACCATAGTCCACGTTGAGCATCGGAATGCGGCATACCCAACATCAAGCATTCAGCAAAGTCATGCCCGAACGGCATGTCGCTATCCCCGGGATAAGGCGCTTGCTTTAACAAAGCCTCGGTGTCACCGTCGGTCATGACTGGATTGGGATTCAACCAACGAAACAGCCACTCATACAGCTCCTGACCGTTGCAACGGCTGGACTTGATGCCAGCCGTCAATAACGCGGTGCTGAATTTACCGGCTACATCATTCAGTTCATCCTCGGGCGAGATATGATAATAATCATACGCTTGCTGGCTGACTTTTCGCCGCCGGTACAATGTTGCTCTGACAGTGCGTCGTTGCCCACGCCAAGGACCGCCGGTGACTAATTGGTCTTCAAACAAGCCGCCGCTGCGGGAGATGGCGGCCAGATGGTCTTCCAACACTTTAAAATAGCTTTCGCTGAATCGACTGCCCCGGGCACGTGGCTGAGCATACTGGCGAATCTGATCCACCAGGTAGGCAAGATTGGGTTCATCCTGCACGAACAACTGTACGATCCAGGGATTTTCCAGTTCTTCGGGTAACGAAATCAAAGCCGTTTGCAATTTATCCCGCAGCTCACTTAAAAACACTTCACTGCGCGCATCCGAGTCGACCGTGGCAATCCTAAACAACGCCCCGACGCTGTAACCGTCATCCAGCAAAAAACATTGGGTCGCCGATAGGTATTCCAGCCAGGGCAGCAAATTGGTGAACGAGGTCGGCCGTTCATACTGCTGACGAATGCGCCGTTCGGTCGGTGGTTTATCGGTCGCTCGGCGTTGCGGGTGCGCCGAATCTCCGTGTTGCCGAGTCAGTAGCGATCGAAACCAAGCCATCAGTAACCCGCCTCCGGCTCACCCGGCAAGGCGAACTCGATCGTCTCATAAAAACTGAAGCCTGTGGCATAACCCGGCACGGGTATGTGTCCATCGCCGCTGAGATGTGGAAACACATACAGTATCAAGGTAGGGTTTTTCAAGCGCGGAAACTGTTGTTGCAGAGTCTGCCTGGTGGATTGGGTGAAGGGCGTTGAAATTGGGTTTTGGTTTTGGTTTTGGTCTTTTTCCTGTTGCTCAGTCGGTAACTCTGCTGGCCGGTAAGGCTTGATCGAAGGAGTCAGTACGGATTGATTGGCGTCGTTCGACGTTCCGGAAAAATGTCGTTGATAGACCTCTTTCATAGTCGGCCCGTCCTGCGGCAGGATGCTTTCTTTATCACCCGTCGCACAGCCGCTCAACAAACTGACCATCAGCACGACTGAGCAAGACTGTGACCAACAGTTAATCCAAATCATCGTCAACCTCGTTTTCGGCCAAGTCATACTGGGTTTTGCGGCCGCCCGGTTCATAATCAATCGGCAAGGCCACATCGATATGAATCGCCAGTTCCGCGCCGGTATCCACATACACCACATCAAACGACTGCGCGGCCCGCTCGCGCAAATACTCACTGACTTCGGTAGCCCCTCCGGCCATGGCTTTGCCACCGGCATACTGCGCCGCATCGCCGGTGATCACCGAGGTCGCCAAGCCTTGTGCCGCCGATATACTGTTGGTGACCTGACTTTGACTAAACGCCCCGGCCGCTGCTTCGGCCGCCGAGGCCAGTATGCGTCCGGACAAATAGCTGGCAGCATTGCTGATGCGGGAGCCGGTCACACAGGGAACCCCTCGCCGATCGGAAATCCAGCCCAGCGTGCGCGTGGCATTGCCGGTCTGGCCAGAAGCGGTGGCTTGTTTATCTCGGCTTAGACTATTGTCATCCGCCGATAAGCTGCGAATGGTACCGTCGGCAAATACATAGGTCGCTGACAACACGTCCCCGCGCACGCAGGATAAGGTCCAGTCACCCGACGCCTTACCGCTGAAAATCACCCCATCTAGCCCGGGCATTTCGATGCCGTTGGCAGCCAGATTATCCCGGCCGACAATGACTTTGAATGGAAAGGGATCTTCAATCGCGCCTTTGATCGGTATTCTGCCGATTAAAGCGGTCATGCCGGTGGCGCCAATCAAGGTGGCATTGCGTGGCACGGTATAGACCGGCCGATCCGGTTCGGTTAAGGCACCGACGGATTCTGTCAGATAGGCTTCGGTCGTGCCAGCAGCTGATTGACTAGTGTGTAATAAGCGCTCTGCACCGTTCGCCACGCGCTTAAAAATGGGCCGGCCTTTGTCATCGGTTGGAGTGCCTAAGGGTTCGATCCAGGTCAGGGGGGATTCGAAACCTTTCAAACCGTCGTCAGCGCCGATGCCAAAACCGATTGGAATATCGTTACCAGCATCTGTCTGGGCTTGAGTGGGTGCGTCACTCAATTGATCCAACCGGTTTTTAAAATAATCGATTTGCTGTGCCAGTTGGCTGACCGCTTCGTTGGCCTGTTGTTGCGTATCTTGAGCCAGTTGGGTTTGCAGCTCGGCTTTGACCCGGGTTTCGATTTCATCACGCTGTTTAAGCAAGGCCTCATTTTGCATCTGCAGCTTTTCGCTTTCGCTTTTAATCACCGCGACTTCAGCGGTCAGTGTGCGTATGGTGTCGGCGGGCGAGTCGACATCCGGCCGACCGGCTTGCGGCACAGCCGACAAATGCACAGCCGGTGATGGCTGACGGTACGTCTTGACGCCGACTACAATCAACATCAGCAGGATAAGCCCGGCAACGATGGGTAATAGCCGGTTCGCGCCCATCTTACAGCGCCTCGTGAAAAGGCCGGTCGGACACCAAGTACACCGCACTGGTATCGGCTTCGCTGCCGGCCGGATGCAAACGGCTATGCTGAAAAGTCGCTGCCCGCCATTGGCCGCGCAATTGGAGTGGATCGAGATCGATAAAATCAGGGCCGGTGTTTTTGAGTTCAACCGCTGTTACATACAGTCTGCCGCTGTGCCAGCTGGCAATCGGCGTCGCTAAAATTTGTTCGCCTCGCAGCAAATGTTCTAACGGCGTCTGACTGACCGACACCCGCTGTATCCATGGTGCGGTTTTCAATAAGCGCTGCGGCGCATAGAGTTGCTGGGCGGCAAAGCGGGTTAAGGCCACCAGGCCGGCGGTTTTTGGTTTTTTGCCGGGATTAGATTTTTGGCTAGCAACCTGCGGTATCGTTGCATCGGCTTCTTCGCCTAATAAAGCCTCCGCAGATGATCGCTGTCCGGGTCTGAACAGAATTTCAATCGGATTAGCCGGCAAATCCGGCGCTTGTTTGGCACTCAGATCGATCAGTACAATGCCCTGCCCGTCCAGCTCGCGCACTTCGATACGCTGGGGCTCAAAAGACTCTTTGGCTAACCAATACACAGTACCGGCATGGCTTTGGGTGCGTAACTTGCCAGTCAATGGCGCAGGGATGCCGACTCGCACTTCGCCAGGAAAGCTCACCAAGCGTTCCTGGCCCACCGGCAAGGTAATACGCAAGGGTACCTTGTCCCAAAACAAACGTTCCACGGCAGACTCTGCCCAATTGGGCTGACTGAAACTGAGGCTAATGCATAGGAAGACTAATAATCCCGGTTTTTCAAATGACGATTGGTTACCTGTCTGCATCGTTTCGCCCTCACTCGTGGCTAGCCTCAGATTTATCCAAGGCATCAATACGTTTAGGCCCGTCGCCGGCAAAGCCGCTTAAGGCCAAACCCCAAGGATTAAGCTCAGGATCGATGTCGTAGCGCACCACCGTTAATGGATAGCGGATGCGGACTTGCTTAACGTCCATGCCACGCACGGTTTCCTGAATGGTAAAATCCAACCAGACCAGCCAGGTATGCGGATCAATGAGCTCAACCCGGCGTTCTTCATAACCGCGACCGGCGACCGGTTGAATCGAGCGCACCCGGCCTGCCAGCTCGCCGCGTTTACCGCGAATGGCTAAATCGTTGCTCAAATATTCCCGAAAATCCGGGGTTAAATAGGCCGCCATGCGGAAAATCTGTTGGCCGTAATCGGTTTCGCCATCGCTGTCCCAGTGATTGAGCTGCTGGAAGATGTAAGCTGCAAAGGCATACACATGGGCCGGGGCGATGTCGTCGGCTTGGACCACCGCACCGGAACGCAAGTCGGGTGGAATATGAATCCGGATATCGCTGCGAGCGGCATGCCAGGCATAGCCCAGCAGTAATAACATGAGCGTCAACCCGGCGATGACGGCTCGCAACGTGTTGATATGCGCGAGCAGCCGGCTGTTCAGATCCTGATAACGCATTATGTTGCTCTAAATGGCGCTTGCCACTCGGCACGGCCCAGATCCCAATGTCCGCTACTGAGAATCAGCCGGGTGTTACGCAGCCCGAGTCGATGCAGAAAAATCATCAAGCGATGCTGGTAGTAGTAATCCGGCCGGCCGCGCTTGATGCGTTGAAACCAAGTCGAACCGAACACGATCGTCACTAATACACCCACCATCGCCAACCCTAAACCCATGGCCGGCGCCCCCAAGCAGGCGGCAATCAGCAAACTGACCGGCAACCAGAACAGCGTGGCCAACAACAAAATCAGCCCTAACTCGGAATGTGTGCTGCCTCTGAAGATGACTGGCTCCTGATTGAGGCGGTCGGCCAAGGTTTCGCTGAAATCGTCCATGCTCAAATGACCTTAGACGCCTCGGTGAGCAGATAACTGATGAAGATCATTACGCCGGCCGCTACCACGGCGGTCAAACCCACCTCGCCCCATTCGGCTCTGCCGGTGCGGGCTTCGTTGAATTTGGAGATGGTGATCCAGGCAATCCATAAAAAAGCCACCACCGCCAATACCAACCCGATCACCAAACCGGCATCTTTGGCATAGCCTTTGATTAAGGTCAGCCAGTCGCCGGCTTTCGGAGCATTACTGGGTGCTACGGCTGTCGGCAAGGCGGCATACAGATTGCCGCTAAGAAGCATAAGACTAGCCCAACACCCCAGGAGTTTGGGAAAGAGATTGTGTTGTAAGCGCTTAAACATAATGAAATCCTCTGATAAAAAACACATTAACGGAGTAAATAGCCCAGTAACAAAGCCACCACGCCGCCGCGCATGATCGACAACAGCAGGTCATAAAAAACCCCTTGGCCGGTTTGCCAGGCCACCAGTTGCGCATAGGCCAGCCAGGCTAACCAGAGCAGATAAATCACCGCCAGCACACCGGCAATCACCAACAACAACTGGCCAGGCAGCACACCGCCGGTGGAATGGGAAAATGCCGAAACCTGGGTATTCGTCATACTGTTGGCCTAACGCCGGTAATCACCTTTCAGCGGCGGAAAACTGCGGGCCTGGCGAGGCGCCGTCAGGTGTTCCTGAATGCCGAGTTTGATGCGTTCAATATCCAGCAGCAGCCAGTCATATTGAAATTGCACCCGACCATCCTGATCCGCTTGGGCTTGCGCGGTAACGATTAAAGGTTCCAAGCCGTCCAGTTCATGAATGATTTTGACCAAAGCGGTCCGCTCACCATCCAAATCGGCTAGCACAGACCATGGAAAACACAGTAGAATCAGCACAACTCGAATTTTGCACAGCATTGGAACCCGCTCCCGATCAGGAATAGTGGGGCTCATTGTTCATAACTGGCAGACAAAAGCCCAGCTGAAACCCTAAGTTAGTGAGCCAGGGTTTTGTTGGGAAGTTTGAATGATTTGAGGTTGCTAAATGGCTGTTTATGACGACAACAATGAATTGCTTGATGTTTAAGCGAGCTTCTAACAAAATCTTATTGCCATAAAGATGATGTTAGTATTTAAAATATACAGATCAAGAGAATAACCCGTCACAACCAGAACGAAATCAAAGGATTCATGTGGATCAAATAGAATTTAATATCATAATGCGGAAGCCAAAATATCCAGTGATTGTGCTCTCTGCCGAGTGCCTTTATTCTGCATTCAATATTAAACAATTAGCCAAAAGCTGTATAAGTTCAACACCTATTGAAGGTAAAAGCATTATTCAGGTTATAGATTCAACAGGAGATGAGTTCTGGTATTCACCTGAACAATACGTTTTATCGCCTGGCTTTGCATTTAAAAAATGGACAAAAATGCAACTAATAGAAATGTTCAACAGCAGCTCAAATGCTAAAAGCCAAGCCCAAGAATATTCAACAAAATCTCTATCCTCTAAACGGTTAGGAAAAATAGTCAGCGATATTTATGAATTATTAAAGTCATAATAATCACATTTATCGGACAGCAAGAAGTATGACAGTGCTAACTCGAAAAATTTAGGAAGACTGCTGGCGATGCGGTAGTTCTATCTATTCAAAATGTGCACTGAGCGCGTATAGGATTTAATGATGAACGGACCTCATCAATCGCGAAAGATGCAGTTCACTTTGTTTACTGCAACCTACGGGCTCTAAAAATTGATTTTCTCGATGAGTTTTCGTTATAGATTACACTGAAAAGATTCACCAGGGCACCCCGATATTGTTTTCCGAGGGAGAAATAAAGTAATATTTGTGCATGGCTATTTTTGGCATGGACATGCCTAATTGTAAGGCGACGCCCCCCCAGAAACACGTAAATATTTTTGGAATACTCAAATCAATTCTAATCAAAAAATAGATGGGAAAAACACAAAAGAACTGGAGAATTCAGGATGGAAGACTTTGGTTATTTGGCAATGTGGACTGAATTTAAATATCACCGAAAAGATTAGATCATTTTTAACTAATTATTGATGATATTTTCAAGCGTTGTTATCAAATTCCTCATTTCCTCACAATCCCTTGGAACCTTAGCCAACATTGACTGTTGAATGACAAAAATTTGTTCAGAATTAACATTATCCTCACCTAGATCAGATTGGGTATAACTTTTAAATGCTTGTTTATAACATTTCGGCATTTCTTCTTGGCTTTTCAAAGCTGAAACATTTTCCCAAATGAATTTTTCAGGTGTTTGGGACGGAAGGTAAAAAACTCTATCCCTGTAAAATTTTAGAAATTGTCGTTGGAGCTCTTCTTCTTGCTTGGAGCTATTACTATCTTGAATAAATTTAATCTCTTGTCCAACCTGATTTTTTATGTAATCGGATAATTTTTTACTTTCTATACTAGGAATAGTATCTGGATCAATATGCTCTTCATCAGGTTTTTGATCGCCATCTAAGACAAACCAAACGTTTTTATCTGTTTGAATCGAATGATAAGGAATGTAACTGCCGATTAATGCAGTTGCCCCGCCTGGATAATATTCAACATCATAATCTTCATGAATGTTGCCGATCAATTTAAGCGCTTTTTCTACTATTTTTTGGGCAAGTTTATCTTCTACAATTATCGTTTTTTTTGAATGTAGTAATGAGCCAAGATGGTGGAATGCTTCAGCCGGATAGGTTTCGTTTTGTACTTCGAATTTCCTTGTAATTGGATTAGAGTAAAAAAGTTTGACGGCCTCTTTCGGTAATCCATCAACAAAAATAGGCGAGTGTGTCGCCATAATAACTTGATGTTTTTTCTTAATAATTTGTTTAAGTAAAAATTCACGTAATTTTTTTTGAGCTGCCGGATGAAGAGATACTTCGGGTTCATCCAAAAGAATCAAAGAATGATCAGGGGCATTAAGTACCTTAACTACCAATCTGACGATGATTGATTCACCGCTGCCTGCAAAAGCCTCGGAATATTGAATTTTATCCGTTGTAAAAATTACAGAATACCCTTCGGACTTAAAAAAGCTATGCTCGATATATTTACCACTTTGATAATCTTTCTCCAAAATTAATGAAATTGCCTCTAATTCATCATCGGAAAATTTTCTATTTTCCTTTATTCTATCTTTATTATAAAATGTATAAGAAGTTAAATTACAATCAATTGCATGTTTCAATCGAATTGCCCAAGTGCGTAAATAATTTTGTTTGCTTTGATGGGCATTAGTCAAATCATGGAAATTGAAAAGTTTATCAAACGCACTTAATTCTGACCTGAAATTAATATACACAACATTTTTACTGATAGTATTCCATCGCGTTTTCGATCTCCCTGGTAATTCTTCTATACCTTCCGGTAAGGGAGGCATGTCTTCCATGCCATCGTTTTTTAGTGGCCTTGACGGCTCCCAATAATCTGGATTTATAGTTACGCCGCCTTTTTTTTTAAATTGAATTCTTGTCTTTATAACCTCAACTTGTCGGCCTGCATCGCTTGAGTAGAAGCCGTAGATCATTCGATTCCGACCACTAGTATCCTCTTTGATGGGATCGAGGTTTGTAGAAAACCAAAAATCTCCAACACTTTTTCCTTCAGGTGCCCCATATAAAGCATGCAGAACAGAGCTCTTTCCGCACCCGTTTTTTCCAACTAGTACGGTAAGAGGATATTCAAATTCAATCTTCGTATCTTGCTGAATATTTTTAAAATAGGGAAACCGAATATAGTTTATATAGGGCCTGAATTGATTAGCTTCTATTAACTGTTTAATTTTACAAAGACTATTTTTAAATTCGTCCATATTACGCTGCTTTAGAATCCTTTGTTTTGCAATAATTTTGATAATGGATCAGAAAATGCTCACCGAAAACACGAGCTACATCTACAGGGACGGCATTACCGATTTGTCTTGCCATAGAGTTCAAATTTCCCAGAAAAACGAAATCTTCTGGGAATGTCTGTAGACAAGCCGCTTCTCTGACACTGATTGCTCGGTTCTGCTCGGGATGGCCGAAACGGCCATTGGAATAACTAATGCAACGGGTTGTGAGTCCACTTGCCGGAGTGTTCCACCTCATTCTGCCATAGACGTCTGAGTGGCCGACATAATCCTTATGGCATTTTAATAGCAACTGCGCTGGCCAATGACGACGATCGCCTCCTTCAGGGGTCGCTTTAATTCTTGCCAAATTAATAGGTGATAATTTAGCTGCTCTATGATTGCTGTCTTGGGAGCAAACTTCGCCAGCTTCGATCGCTGGTAAATGTTTTATTTTATCAGCGACAGTTGTAAATCGGGTATTGATCCAACCATCACCATGCGTAGGATCTGGAAAAGAAATATATTCCAATCGAGAAGCAATCAATACCAATCGTTTTCTTTTTTGTGGCACACCATAATCTTGAGAAGAAATTGACTTGAATTCTACTTGATATAGTGATTTTTTAAGTGCTGTAACAAATGTATCGAAAGGACCGCATTTGCCGTATACATTTTGTAGTCCTGGAACATTCTCAATAAAAACGTATTCAGGCAAAAAAAATTGAATAAATCTTAAGAATTCAAGCAGCAAAGAAATTCGATTGTCTTGATCGTTCTTTCCTTTTTTTTGCTTTGAAAAAGGCTGACAGGGAGCACATCCGCAAAACAACATTGGTCGGTCTTGTCTTGAAGATACGAAAGATGAAAGCGAATCAGTCGGAAACGATCGAATGTCTTCACAATAAAATTTCGCTTTTGGAAAGTTATTCCGATAAGTTAATGCAGCATCTTTATCCGAATCAATTGCCATTTGAATATCAAGACCAGCAAGTTCGAATCCCTTGCTAGTTCCACCGCATCCTGAAAAAAAATCGAAAACGTCGATCATCCTGTTCTGTTGTGTATATTTTAAGTTTCCAGCATTGTAGCATACGAGAATTGATACTAGGCGTTGATAACGCATTGAGTCAACAAGATTGATGTAAGTTATACACCTCGTTTTTTATTCAATGGCATAGGGCCGTAGGCTGGGTTGAACAATGTGAAACCCAGCATTGCCATTATTCCCAATCATGTTCGATTACGTCCGGTGCGGCCGCCCAATCTTCGCTGTAAATCCCTAATTTAACCCAACGCTGAAAGGATGAATAAGGCCATTCCTTCACCTTAGTTACAAGCCCATGTTTTACAGGATTGTAATGAATATAATCCAAATGACGTTGAAAATCCCTATCGTCGCGGATTTGGTGTTCCCAATAACGGCGTTGCCATAGTCCGCGTTCTTTTTTACGTAACCGACTGTCGGATACTCTTTCACCTTTCTCGATAGACCGGGAAAAATGCGATTTGATCAAACACCAACGCAACGGATAATCGTCGTCGCCTTCGGGTAATCGCCAAATGCAATGTAAATGTTCGGGTAATACCACTATGGCTTCTATGACCAGGGGATGGCGTTGTTTAGTATATCGGAATGCTTGGCGTAGATCGTCGATATGCTGAACCAGCAAATCATTTTGTTTTCGTTGAGCAAGATTGACGGTAAAGAAATATACGCCGCTTTTGGAATGGCTACGAATATAAGTGCGCATAATTTATTCATTCATAAGCTGGGTTTCATTATCATTCAACCCAGCCTACTTCTGCAACTCAACATCAGCATATATCAATTTGCAGACGTTAATAAAACTAAAGCGATTGGCAGTTTGGTGTCAAAATTTAACATTCGACTTCAAGCTTTGTTTGCTTTACAGCATTATAAATACTTCTTAAACGTCGACGCCATCACCCTGACGGACATGGCAAACAGTATTGCAAATGGTAACACGATGAGGTTGGGATGGATGCTGCTGGGAATGGCCAGATACAGTATCCAGGGCATAATCAGCGCTGGATACAGGACTTTTTTAGCCCAGTGATAGACAAACGAGCTTTCCCGACCGCCGCTCCAACGGCGAATATCCCGTTGCACCAAACCGTCGGTTAAGCCCATCAAGCCTAATAACACAAATGCCGGTAGTGCCAGGACCAAAACGGCCAAACGCACGGCAAACACTTGGGTGATCAGCATGGCGGCCAGCATATAGTCTTGGGCTAGCTGGTAATAGTGTCGCAAGCGCTGCCTGAAGCTGCCATCATTGACGCCCGGGGTCGGTTTGGCCAAGGCGATGATCAGGCTTTCGATGCCGGTTTTGCGAAAGATCAAGTTGTAAAAGTTATCGGCAAAACGTCGGGCAAACTGGGCTGGTTGCTCGACGATGACGCTGCGGCGAAAGTCGGCATTCAGAACACTGAGCTCTTGCTCCAGCATGATTTGACAGTGCTGGGTGCCCGCTTCGTCCCAAAAGCCGGTAGCCATGCCGGTCCATTCTGTGGCAATGGAAAAGCCTAAGGTTATGATCAGAAAAATCAGCCCCTGTAGCAATCGCGTGACCCATCTGGCCAGTATGCCCTGCTCCGCCGCTTGCTGGGCCGAGCTGCGCTGCACAGCCGGGGCGGCCACGTTAGCTCGCCCACCAGTAATCGTTAGTCAAATAGCGGCGCTGCATTTCCGTGGCCACCTCCTGCAGGTTTTTTGGCAGCAGTGCATCGTTAGTTTTAGTGGGCAAGGGGATGCGGATTTTCCATAGATTGCCGCCTTCCAGCAAGGCAAAGGCCTGGCCTTTGGGTAAGGCCATCACGGTAGCGGGTGAAATCATCGGCATTTCAGTAACGGAAATCCTATCCTGGTTTTGCGAGGTAAAATCGATGCTGGAGTTGGGGTCGGCGGAATCATTGACGCCTGATACTTCCATCAGAGTGCTGATGTTGCAGGTGTCGATTTGGTTGGTGAGCATTTCGGCGGTGGCCAGTTCCTTGACCCGCAGCATGATCAGGGTATTGAAGTTGCCGGCCACCTGCCCGGCTTTGGCTTTGTTGCCAACCCGGGCTTCCACATCCGACCAGGTTTGGGTATAGGCCGTCACTTGAAATCCCGAGCCGCCGGCCTTGTTGAGCAAGGGGATAAACTCGTCGCCGATCAATTCATTGAATTCATCGGCATGTAATGAAATGGTCGGCAGGTGCTGGGTTTTTGCCGCATCCGGCAGGCCGTGGTCAGTGCCATGCTTGTATATTTCCCCTGACACGGACACCAGATCGGCAAACATGGAATTACCGACGGCGGATGCCACCGCCATATCCGATAAGGCATCCAGCCCGATATAGACGATGCCTTGACGGCGAATGATCTGCCGCCAGTCGATGATGGGCCGGCTATCGTTGAGATCGGTGTAATCCGGCGAGATCAGTGCGGCGGTTTTGCCGGTAATCAGTTTTTCCATCAACGGCAATAAGGAGGCGACGATTTTATCGAAATAGGTTTTGTCGTATTCAAACGCCGAACGCAAGCCATCGGCAACCGCATCGTAAAAACCGTTGTCTTTCACATAACGCACCAGGGCAATCACTTCCGGCGAGCGGCCTTTGAGGGCAAAGGGCAAATCCCGTTCGTTGATGTTTTCGGCGATGCGTTGCACTTGTTGTTCCCAGTCCGGCGGTGCCACCTCGGGCAGCCATTGTCGGTAGTATTCGGTCAACAGCGGTTCGATGTGGGTGATGTAACGGGTGATCAATTTATAATCCGGGCGTTTACCCATTTTAACTAGGGCCACGGCGATCATATTGGTAAAGCGCCAGGCGAATTCCCGAAACGCCGCCGAGTTGCCGCTACTGGGTAAGTGGTTGGTCAAGCGGGTAGCGACTTCGGTAATGCGAGAGAAATTGCCGATGGCATTATAGCGACAGGAGATCTCCGGATAACCCAGATGGAAGATATACAGTGCCTGGCTGCGGCGGGCGCGTTTGGCTTCTGCGACCATGCGTTTCATCAGATCGGCATCGCCTTTGGGATCGAACACAATCACGGTATCGCCACGAGCGATATCCTGGGTAATCAAGAGTTCGGCCAGCCGGGTTTTACCGACCCGGGTGGTGCCCAGCACCAGGGTATGCCCAACCCGTTCGCGTAAATCCATGCTGACCGCTTGCTCTTTCAGTTCAACCGCATGAATTTGCGGCTTGCCGCCCAACGGCGGTAACGGTGCGACCGGATTCCACCAGGCAGGATTTTGTAATAGCTTGGCTACCTGCTGCAAAATAGGTGATCGTTCCCAGCGACTTTCCAGGCGTCGGGCCAGTTGGTAGGCAAAAGACGGTTCGATATAGCGTCTTACTTTAGGATGCAGCGTATCGCGCAACCTTTGGCTGTGCTTTTGCTGCCATAAAAATCCTTTGCCCAGAAACAAGCGCTGCCGGCTGACCGGTATGTCTTCGGCCGCGATTTCATAGCGCGGCAACTTGCGCATGTTGCGTTGATAGCGCAATACAAACAATGCTTCCCGGGTTCTGATACATCCGAGCGCAGCCAAAAGTACGGCGGTGGCATAACCGACTGAAGGCGTCATCATGATCGCCCAGGGAGCCAAACAGGCTATCAGCGCACAAGCGAAGGCACAGACTGCCGACCACAGTTCTACCGGTGGCCGCAGCAAGGCTTCGATCGGATACGGAGACGTCATTGTTCGATCCGCGTCGATGTAATCAATACCGGGTAATGCACCAAGGCTAATTGCGCGGCAATCGCGTCGCCGGCCAGCGGATGGATCGCCAACCCACCGGCTGTGTTTTGCAACTGGCGTAATTGCGCCTGGGTTTCAACGTTGACCACCAGACCTATCGCATTAAGTTGCTTGAGTTGGGCTAGATGTAACCGCAACCAGCGTATCGACAAAGGATCGGCACCCACTATGAACACTGGGCGATCCAGGTAAGGTCGGTCTATCGTGCGTGAAGCCACTTTACCTGGCGACAACGACGGGGTTTTGACCGGCAAAGGCTCTATCTGCACGTCAAAGTTAGCGACGACCGGGGTTTGAACATGCAACGTCTGCGGCTGATGCGGCAAGCGCATGGTGCGGCCGTTGTCAAAAATCACCACCGGTTCTGCGCCACTCGACAAAGACAGGCTGGCGACAAGCGCACTCAATACTATTAATCGAAAACGCATGGTTGATGACTCCGTGCTTTTAAACGCTAGCATTCTTGAGCAGGTGCGATTCAAAACCAATCCAATACCCTGTTTCAGAGGTTCAGGGTTTTATTAACGGCAGCGTGTAGTTGCTGTGTGGGATTGAAACAGATGGCTGTATTTGAACAAGACCGGCAAGTATTGAGATGGCTTTTGGTTTGAACAGCATGCAGATGGTAAGATTCATCCACCGCGTCAGTATGACCGCTGTCGCGCTGATCACTGGCGCAACCGGCGTTAGGCCGATAAATTCAGGAGGTTTTAGTGACAGCAGGTATCCGATGGCCATAACCATGGGTTGGCACCGCATTAGACTCTCGCGCCAGGAATACGAATCCGGCGAAATGAACCTGCTGTTGGGCGCATTCCGGGCCGCCTATATAGGGCGAAACGGACCTGTGGGCATGGCGATGTTTGGTTGCTGGGCTGATGATGGCGAGTGCTATTTTGTTTATACCACGCCTAGCTCGGTCCGCCATATCACGCCACTGTTGGATGCCTATTCAGCAAGTCGAATCGATAAGCCAAATCCGGTCGGTTTATCGTTAATCTATGGCGACGAATCGGGTCTTTCCTCCCGCGAGGTCGGATTCGAAGCCTGACGGGGCTGCATCTGGAGGGCTTTTAGATATTGAAACGCGCGCCACCGCTGGTACGTTGGTCAAGGTGGTGTGGGACAATGCTTGAAATGATAATTTCCACCTCAAGCTATCACCCAATGTTTAACTTCAAATGGCAGTCAAACACAAAAAACCTGACAACCAGTTTCGACCGTTCAATTAAAATTATCGCTTTCAGTTCCCTGTAATCCAACTGATTCCATTAAGTCAGCCACTTGATCAGCTGAAAGTTGAATATATGTGCGTGTTTTCATCTCTTTTGGAAGCTCCAAATTCCCAAGCCTGATTCTGATCAGCCTATTGACTGTAATTCCTTGTGATTTGAAAAGACGTTGCACGACTTTGTTTCGATAATTTTTTAATGTGACATAAAACCATTGATTAGCACTGGTTTCCGCTTTGTCTGTTTTACGCTGAATTGTGTCAAATTGAGCCAAACCATCTTCCAACACAATTCCGCTTTGAAGTCGTTTAATCATAGTTTCATCGACTTGACCGAGCACACGCACCGCATATTTTTGTTCATTCAGCTGAGATATTCTCATTAGACGGTCGGCTAACTTGCCGTTAGTGGTGAACAGTAGCAGCCCTTCTGTATCAACTTCCATATGGCCTACAGCGACCCAACGTGCATGTAAAAGCTGTGGCAAATTATCAAAAACAAGCTCGCGTTCTTCTGGGTCCATACGGCTAACTATTTCTCCAGCAGACTTGTAGTACATGATCACCCGAGTCGAGCTGTCAATTTTAGTAAGGTCAAATAACTTACCATCAATTTCAACCCGATCAGTGGCAAGACAATGGTCTCCCAACTGCGCCGGTTGACCATTGACGATGATCCTGCCTTCTCTGATCCAGTCTTCGATCTCACGACGAGAACCTAAGCCTGCATCGGATAATATCTTCTGTATACGATCGCCTTGTTGACCGGTTGTGGTAACCGTGTCGGGATTATCAAATAATGTAGCGCGCTGATCGGCTTCCGGGCTCGCTCCGCTCACCCGGCCCGGCGATCCCGCCGGGCTGTCCGGTTCCTGACCGGGCTGGATGGACCTCAGGCAAAAACGAAAGCCCAGGAAGTCGCCGGCAAAGCCGGGCCGGTAGGCGAAGCGGAGGGCGGAACGCGCCCACCTGGCGCGGTCGTACCAGGACCCGCCGCGAATAACGCGGGGCCCTTCGTCGCCGGTCAGCGATCCCATTGGATCGACTTGCGCATGCTGGTCATAAGTCCGTTGGCCATCCTTACACCACTCCCAGACATTATCGTGCATTTCATATAATCCCCACGGATTAGCGGGCAGGCTTTTGACCGGTAAGGTTTTTTCCCGATACTCGCCTTTTTCGCCGCCGGCGTAGGGATGGTTACCGTCATAATTGACCTGCTGCGGGCTAATGTTGGCGCCGAAACTGAAGGGCGTGTCGGTGCCGGCCCTGCAGGCATATTCCCATTCCGCTTCGCTGGGTAAATCAACCTGACAGCTCGGCAGCAATTTTTGCAGGCGCTGTATAAATTCTTGAACCTGATGCCAATTGACCGTTTCCACAGGTTGATTGGGATCGTTTTTAAAACTGCTAGGGTTAGCGTCCATTACAGCCTGCCATAAGGCCTGGGTGCAGGCGGTGTCGGCCAGCCAGAAGCCTTTGCTGAGGGTTACCTGGTGCTGTGGGCCTTCGTCATCCCTTCGTTCCGGTTCATCGTCCGGAGAGCCCATCCAGAAAGTGCCGGGCTCGATCCAACGCAGGCTTTGCACCACGGGCTCGCCGCCAGCCGTCTCTAGTCTAATCTCGGTCCAAAGTCCAAACGCATCATCGCCCCAGCTACTGGCAAAGGGAGGCGGGAATGGGTTGGGAAAACGGGGATCAACGTTCATCAGCTATGAACTCATTCGGCATAAGAAAAAAGTCGGCAGCCCGGAGAGCTTTCGGCCTGATGGCTACTGCCAATCAGCCTACCCACACACCGGGTGCCTTGAGGTTTGTCGACCGGGAACTGCCCCAATCGAACGGGACGCGAGGTCTGGTCCATGATGCGCGTTGACTCCACAACGCATTGCTCATCGAGCTCAGGCAAAAACGAAAGCCCAGGTTGTTGTTGGCATTGCCGGGCTGGTTGGCGTTGCGGTTGGCGGAACGCGCCCTCCTGGCGTTGTTGTTCCAGGACCCGCCGCGAATAACGCGGGGCTTTTTTTGCAATCATGACCTGCATCCTGAGTCGCTAGTATAAAGGTCCATCGCCGTATCGTCATTGGCTAATAAGCGCTGCCTGAACCTCAAGCTTTGGGTGCCGTTCAGTGTAGCAATTAGATTGTCGCATGCCCGTTGCGCCTGTTGTTCGCTGACCGCGGCATTGACCCTCGCCGTATTGATCCGTTTTAAGCCGGCTCGATAGCGCGAGAGTTTACGCGAACTGGGCAATACGACACCTTGCCGGACACGAAATCCGCAAAAGCAAAGACCTTGCCGACTCTGGCGGATTTGCACGGTGGATTTCACCGTCAGCTTACGCGATTGCCACAGAAAGTCTCTAAGGCAATTCAAGGTCTCGGTTGCTGCTTGACGCGATCGGCACCACCAGACGATGTCGTCCATATAGCGAACATGGGCGCAAACCGCTGAGTGGTTCAATAAAAAACGATCCGCACTATCGAGATAGGCATTGGCAAAATGTTGCGAGGTTAACGAGCCGATGGGTAAGCCACAACCGCTGGATGATGAATCACCAACGGCAATAATCCGCTCCAGTAAGTGTAAAAAAGCTGTGCCTTTAAAGCGCGTTGCCAACAATTTGTTCAGTATGGCGTGGTCAATGGCTAGAAAATAACTTTGAATATCCACCTGAACCAGCCAGGGATAGCGCCGCAAATTATTCTGCACCGCTATTATGGCGGCATGCACCCCTTTGCCGGGGCGACAAGCGAAACTGCTTTCGACCAACATACGTTCAAACCGCGGTTCGGCTAAGTTCATAATGGCGTGATGCAATACCCGGTCCGCGAAGCAGGCTGCGGTAATCTCTCGTCGTTTGGGATCATGGATGACAAAACGACGGCAACGGCCAAGCGGCGCATGTTCCTGCAGAATCGCATTGGCCAACTGGTTGAGACGCCCTTCCAGATCATGCAAAAATCGCGCGACAGCCGGCCTATGCTGCTTGCCTTGTGCGGCTTTCCAGGTTGCGCGTAGCAAATTCTCGCGGTCGGCAATCTGCTCCAGGCGAATGGAATCACGTTTCATCGTTGCCCTCACTGCAATTCTCGGCCAGGGCGGTCTGAAAATGGGTCAACAGCGTTAGGCCATAGCGCTGCACCCGAGAGGATCCAACGCCATCGATAGCGCCCAGCACGGTCAGGCTATCCACCCGACGCCTGACGATTTCGGCCAATTGTTCGTTGGTAAACACAGCATAAACCGGCACCCCTTCGGCCTCTGCCACGCTTTTTCGCCAATTACGCAATGCGGCATACAGGGCAAAATCCTGCTCGTTGAGTACCGTTTTGTAGTCCACCCGGCTGCCGCCGGCATTTGATTTGGCCCTGGAATCCGGGGCTTTCAGCGCATCCGGCAATGACGCATCGGCGACGGCAAGCGTGACGCAGAGCGCCCAATAAGCATTCGCACCGTCAGCGACGAATTGGCGTTCGATATTCACCACCCGGTGCGCCAGACAAAAACGATTGAACTCGTCCTGGGCCGGTTGCGGTGACTGCGCGGAAATGGCGAAAAAATGCAGGGTCATGATCGGGGTTTAGGCTTGGAGCCGGACTTGGATTTTGTAGCCGGTTTGCTGGGCTTGCCCCCCTTTTGAATGGCATTCGGGCTCGCTCCGCTCGCCCGACCCGGCGATCCCGCCGGGCTGTCCTTTTCCTGACCGGGCTGGATGGACCTCAGGCAAAAACGAAAGCCCAGGTAGCTGCAGGCAAAGCCGGGCAGGCGGGCGTCGCGGTCGGCGGAACGCGCCCACCAGGCGTCGTCGAGCCAGGACCCGCCGCGAATAACGCGGGGCTCCGCGTCACCGGCTAGCAGCCCCAACGGGTCGACTTGCGCTTGCTGGTCATAAGTCCGGTGGTCGTCCTTACACCACTCATAAACATTGCCGTGCATCTCATACAATCCCCACGGATTGGCGGGCAGGCTTTTGACCACTACGGTTTTTTGGCGATACTCACCTTTTTCGCCGTGGGCGTAGGGGTATCTACCATCATAATTGACTTGCTGCGGGGTGATGTTGGCGCCAAAGCTGAATGGCGTGCTGGTGCCGGCCCGGCATGCGTATTCCCATTCCGCTTCGCTGGGTAAATCCACCTGACAACCCGGCAACAATTTTTGCAGGCGCTGTATAAACTCTTGAACGTCATGCCAACTGACACTTTCCACCGGCTGATTGGGATCGTCTTTAAAACGGCAGGGATTGTTATCCATCAACGCTTGCCATAAGGCCTGGGTGCAGGCGGTGTCGGCCAGCCAGAAGCCGCGACTGATGGTGACTTCGTGCTGAGGGCCTTCGTCATCCCCACGTTCCGGTTCATCGTCCGGCGAACCCATCATAAAATGACCGGGCTCGATCCAGCGCATGCTTTGCACTTGTTCACCAGCAGAGGGATTCAGATTCAGATCGGCTCGCACACCATATTCATCCAGAACGAAACGAACGCTGGAAGCGAATTTTTCCACATAATCGTAAATTATGTAACTGGTATCAATGTCACGAGGATCAACTTGCTTGGTTAACGGATTCTCCACCAGTTGGTATTGACCATTTTTCGCCAAAACCGTTTGTAGTGAAGCTTCTATCGGGATCGGCCAGGTGCTCCATTCGAATGATCGCCCACATAGCAGCGGCGATCTTACCCAAAGACCCGACTCATTGCAGCCCCAGGCAGCTGCCCCTCGCGGTCGTTTGACAGTCACCAGAGTTAGCCTTTCGGTGCTAGTGGTGAGCTTAACGGTGGTTTCTTTATTTAGGCTGCACAATGCGTTTGCAAATTGCGGTGCAGGGTACCACTGGTTTTTATCATGGCTTTCGATGCGGATGCCGCCAGCATCGATAGCTAAAGGTTCGCCCAAGGTGCTTTGATTTTGAGTTGCCGGTATGCGTTGTAACGCAATATTGCCGTTCAGTGGGTCTCGTACCAGCCAACACTGTACCTTTTCTCCCTGCATATGCCTTTTCAGTTCAGCCGGATCAATCCAATCCGGTACCTGTTCGAAGTCACCGCGTACTTCGGTAATTGCTGCCACCAATGGCGAGAAAAGATCGGTGTAGCGATCGCCCATCAGATCGTCGGCGCGTTGCACGATGTCCTGAGCCACTTGCCACCAGACGCCGCCTTTTTGCAAAGCGTCCGGTTGTCTCAAGGTAGAGGCCAGTTGGTGCATGAAAGCGTAAGCGTTTGTTATTCGCTGTTTGGCCTCAGCCGATACCTCCGCCCCGTCCAGTTTGGCGTGGGCATTCCACAATAAGGTTTCCTCGTGATTCAGCACCGCGCGCAAATGGGCGTGATGCCGGTAACGCAGTTGCTCCAGTGCGAGATGATAACTGTCCAATTGTTGGGTAAAATACGCCAGATATTTGGCTTGCGCATCTTGGTGGATGTTGGCGGCACTGCCGGATTCGACATCGGCATGACACCAAAATGCGCCTTCCAAGCCGGCGTTTAGCGGTGCCTTGGGGTTAAGCCTGCGCATGGCGCGTAATAACGGCGGATCGACTCGACGAGTAACAGCGGCCATCGCCAATAAATCACGCAAACCTTCGGGTTTGGCTTGGCCTTTACCCAGGGCCCGTTCCGGGCGGATACGCGCATCCGGGCTCCAACGCAACAAGGGCAGGTTGTTGGGCAAACCGCCGTCGAGCTGTTCCGCACCCAGCGGCAGCAGTGCCAGTGGCCGGGTTTGGGCTTTGCCCAATTGCCGGATAAAGCCTTGCCAGGCTTGGTGAATGGGAGAATCAGTGCCTTCCAGCAAGCCTAAGTCACTGACCAGCAATACCGGGGTTCCCGCCGGCGGCATGCACCAAGCGTGTTTGATGGGCAGCGCACCGCCCGTCCTCTGCTCTTCGACCCAGTCGGTCCAGTGCTGCAACGGTCCGTGGTTAATGATGCGGATGGAAACGCCGGATTGGCCGCAAGCGTGCAGCAGGTGTTCTGCCAACTGGTGCATATCTTGCCGATAAGGCCATAGCCGTTTGGCAAAGTCTAAAACCACCACCCATTGCGGATGCCAGGTTTTGAGTTGGCGACGCGGTAAATGCCGCGGCAGTTGTTGCCCGGCAATTTGTTTGACCAAACGGGGTACGTCCAGACCCGCGCTACGGTTGCTAGTCAAATAATGTTTGAGCGCGGGCAGCAGACGGGCTTTGGGCACCAGGTCCTGGTAATTGACTAGCCTCACCGCTGAAGACGGCTTGGCGTCGTCTTCAGTGATAGGGTTAGAATCCGCAGCTGGTTGGGCAGAGTTTTGCTGTGCATTCAATGTCTCGCGCGCTTGCCGTTCGGCTATAACGTGGACGAACGGCATTTGCAAAGGCAGTTTATGGCTGTTGTCGATCACATCTATTTCTATTGGGATTGAAAGAGAATAGACATCCCCAATAGCTAGGTCTTCAATTCTATCAGGCCGTTTGACATAGCCAAACCAATGTTCTCCATCCTGATCTAGGGTTAGATTTTCTCTGGCATGCACGTCCAATAACCGCAATAAATCCGCACGACCAGTCGCACCTTGAGGCGGGGTAACGTATAGAGGCTTCACAGCTCTAGGTGTTTACAGTTGTTGCTGAACTGACTACAGGCTTACGATTTTGATCCTGATTGTGATGTTTAACTAGGCCGTATGCGCTCAATTTGCTCAGCCACTCGATTTGCTTTTCTTTGCGTTGAGTTTCGTCGGCAATGTTGGCGGTTAATTCCTGCAACGCTGTCAGCAAGTCGATGTATTCGGCCAAGCCCACTTTGGGGTAGCCAGCTTGTTCCGCAGCTTTGCGATCATCCAACACTTGCTCGGCTGCGGTTTGGCGTGCAGTGTCGTCAATGGTCGGATGTTTATGCACGCGGCCACGCTGGATCAGCCATTCTACAAATGGTATATCGCCTTTGGGTGGATTGAGATTGAGCACGGCGCAACGGCGAATAAACGCAGGCGGTAATTCGCGCTCTTCGTTGGTGGTGATAATGATCAGCGGCCAGCGATGGTCTGAGGCATGGATCGTGCAGTTACCCAGCGGCGGCACATTGAAACTGCGGTTGCCCAACACGTCCAGCAAAGCATTCGGCAGATCGGCGTCGGCTTTGTCGATTTCATCGATCAGCAGCACCGGAATAGTGTCTGGGTTGTTCATGTGATACAACGCTTGCCACAAACAACCAGGCTTGACGTACTTTCGATGAGTTCTGTCCAATTGGTTAATTTGCGCATCCGCCAATCGCTCAACGACATCGACGCGGTACAGTAAATCCAGCGCTTCAAAGCGCGGGTGAATGACTTCAATCAAGGGTTCGCCGCATTTCAGGTGCGCTGCAGCTGCACGAGCGATCTGGCTTTTGCCACTGCCCGCTTCGCCGCGTACCAATAACGGCCGACGGGCAGCGAAGGCAAAAATCAAGGCATCTTTTTCGGGTTGACTCCAATGGTGGCCGGCAGCGGGAAAGCGGTCGCACTGTTTCAATTCGGTTGGAGTTTCAACACTTAAATCGATAAACGGGTTGGTGTTATTCATACTAGGCGCGGGTATCGGGGTTAGAAAACAGCAGGCAGTAAGGCCAGCAATGGTAAGGCTTTGATGCATAGTTCGACTATTTTCTCGCCGCCTTCGATGGCGTCGCCCACATCCTTAACGGATTCTAAGGATTTTTTGATCAGGTTTTTGTCTGGCTTAGGTTTGGCAAGCTCTGTCTGCGCTGTTTGAAGATGGCCGGTAAATGTGTCCTTGGCTTTAGCAGAGGATAATTCGGCAATGGCGGCTTGCAGTTCATTCAATTTGGTCGTCAATGGTGACAGATCGACCGATTGCTGTTGATCGATATTTGCGGTGTTATGCGTACCCGCCTGTGCGGCGGAATGTGCTCCGGTACTTAGCACAACGGTGCCGCCGGGCGCATTAATGTTGATGCCAGAGTTAGTCATATTTTCGGTTCCTGGTTTGTTGGGGGGGACGGAGTTAACGTCTGATGAACGCATGCCATTTACTCTTTTCCAAAACTCACTAATTTCCCCTCTCAAGCGATCTGCGCCCATGCCAAGCAAGAGGTTAGTCGCCTGATTGGAAGGAAACATCACCGGAATTTGATAGTGTTGGGCAAAGGGTCTTGCAGAATCATGACTGGCATAACCATGAATAATCAACGCCAGGCAATCTCGCTCAACCTGTTTTATATCATCTAACCGTGATCCAAGCGCTTCGAGTTCGACCGTGGTCAGGGGTTGATTATCCAGTGCCTTGACTCCAGCGTCCTTAGCGTTCTCGAATAATACGGTATAAAGCGCCCGTTCAAAACTCAATTGAATGTGATCCCCGCTAGCCGGCACCTGAATTTCGAATACATATTCAACGCTAGGCAATTGATTTTCCGTTGACTGTAGGCGTAATTTACCGCCAAACAAAGCGGTGGCGATAATCGCGCAAATGACATTTTCACTGCGAGGAACCTGCAGAATGGTATTGCCTGGTTCATGTGCAGCTCTATCTACCAAGCGAATTGCAGCAAGGCAGTACATCGCTGAAGCGGCTTCAGTGGTTTGTTTCCGGGCAGAGTCATCCAGTTCATCCTCTGCTAACGCTTTTAATGCCCGGCGTACCATGTAAAACAACTCCTGCACTTGATCCGGTACGCAAGTCGAAAAATAGTCCACCATTTCCTTAATGGACCCTGGAATGTGCTCAGTGGTCTGCTCGTTTGCAAAGTCTTGTTGCAAAGCCTGGAAAAAATGCGGCGCGTTCTTTAAGGACTTTGCTGCCAGGTTTTTATGTTGCACATCGAGCTGGTTGGTAATGGACTTTGTCTGAGTTGCCTCGTCGATATCGAGGTTAGAGTAATGATTTTTGGGTTTGCCTTCATTAATGGCAAGGCGCTGGAGAATCAGTGTGGCAAATTGTTGAGGGGTTTTGTCGTCTAAATCGATGAAACCGGCAAGCCCAAATAGGCCTTTGCCGTCCATAAGATTAAAACGGCTGAGCAGTATTCTTTTTGATTGGTTTTCTTTAATCAGCGAAAAGACTACCCGCCATTCCAAACCACACCATTCCTTTTGTTCATAGTCACGGCTGAATACAGCCACTATCAAGTCGGTTTCATTTTTGTATAGTTCGGGCAAATTAAACGCCAAGTCCGCATCGGCAAATTCTGCTTCATGAAATTTGTCGTACAAAATTTTCTCTTCACCAAAGCGCTGCGCCAATATCTGGGCGGTTTTTGAGACAAAGTCGCGCTTTTCTCCGGCAAACGAAAAGGCAATACGAAAACGTTTTACGTTAGTTTCTGATGACATTTACAAGCACTCTACAAAAAATCAATCATTTGGAATTCTAACTTAGCCCTGAATCCCTGATTTCACAAATCGCGCAACACACAACTGGGTACTAGGTCTTGCAATCAAGCAGCTTTGACTGAACTGAAAGACCAATATGCATTCTTTGGCTGCCTGGAAAAGTCGAAACGTCGGTAGCCACAATTGGCCGGATTTTGCCAATTACCCCCATCAAATCCATAACAAAACGCCTGTAATCTTATGGAGCAATTTCTGGCGACACCGCTAACGCCCGATCAAAAGTGCCATCCTGTTCTACGAAACAAGTACAAACTATTGGGTCATGTTTCGACCACCTGCAAGCAAAGCTATTCTTTCAGCGCAATCGTCTCAGCTCGGTCAATAATACTCAGTGTGATTTTATCTTCCTGAGCTAACCAGCCTATGCTGCGCTGGATGACTTTTTCTTCTTCCGGCAGCTCTTTAACTAACTTTGCCACCGAGGTAGCACCGTTCGCCGCTAGATAATGCCAAATGCTGCCAGCGGTCAAACCGGTGCGTTCTTGTGCGGATATTTCCGGTGTTGCTGCGACAGGTTCTGGTACAACGGTTTCAGGCTTTGTTGGGGCTTTCTTAGCTGGGCTGGGTTTTTTAGGCGTGACTTTGCTAACTTGCGGCTGTTCGGCTTTGGGGCTGGAAGTGATGGTCGCTGCGGGCGTTTCAGCTTGGGGTTTAGTCGCCTCGACCGCAGGAGTTTGTTCAGTCTGGGCTTTGGTCGCGACCTCTGGGGATTTTTTCGGGGTTTTCTGTGCGGTAGTGGTTTTTTTAACGGTGGTTTTACTGGCCACTACCGTTGCATGTTGTTCTGCTTTGGCTGGAGTAGATGTCGGCTTTTCAGGGGTGATTTTGGGAGTTTTTGTCATGAGATACACCAATGTAAGGATAAAAAGGACTAGTAACACGTCAGTCATGGAGGCTCTCCATTCAGTTAGCTGAATATTACCTGAGTTTGGGCTGATCAGTCACCGCAAATCGTTGAAGCTATCGGTGTTTGATCAGCCTGCATCTGGACGATGACGCTAGCGCTGGAGTCAATGCCGTGCTTACAATGAGATTATTCTCTATTCTATCTTGCGCTATTTGATGAATACACTGATGCCGGCACGGCGTTTGTTTTATATCCATGACCCGATGTGTAGCTGGTGCTATGCCTTCAGTGCCAGCTTACAAGGCTTACAACAAGATTTACCTGCCTCTATCGAGTTTGTGTATTTGCTGGGCGGCTTGGCGCCCGATACCAGCACGCCGATGCCCATTGAAATGCAGCGGGCAATTCAACAGACTTGGCGACGTATCGAAACTACGGTGCCGGATGTTGTTTTTAATTTTGATTTCTGGCGTTTGAACACGCCGGTGCGATCAACTTATCCAGCCTGCCGGGCGCTATTAGCGGCCAGGCGGCAAGGTGCTGACTGTGAAACTCGGCTGCTACGCGCCATTCATTTGGCTTATTATCAACAGGCCAAAAATCCTTCGTTGATACCTACCCTGCAAGCCTGTGCGGCTGACATCGGTTTGGATTGCGTTGCCTTTAACCAAGATCTGCTCAGTCCGGCAATAGCGATTGCGTTAGAGCAGGAAATTCAAACGGCACGGGCTATGAGCGTCTCCGCATATCCCGCCTTGCGTTTAATGCAGGGTGATAAACAGATCACGATTACCATTGATTATGTCAATCATCAGAACATGCTGGCTGAAATAGCCCGTGGTCTGTAAAGCACAGGTATTGTTCCTTACTACCACTGGGCGATAGGCATGATTACCGGCCTTGTAAGTGCGTCATGCGTTTGAATACGCGTTGCGCATACTGTTGGGCACGTTGCTGCTGCTTGGGTTGGGTGCCGGCTGAATGATAGCGTCCAATGGCCGTTTTCCAGGCGCCGGTTTTTTGGTATTCGCGTTTAAGTATCCGAGCACCGGTACGAGTATTGTGAAATGGTTCCAAGGCTTGCCAGGGCGAACCTAATTGTTGCCGGTGATAACGCCAATTGACTTGCATGATGCCGACATCGATTAAATCGATGCCTTGTTGTAGATACGTCGTCAGACCTTGCCAAGCGGCCCACCGGGTCGGATAGCGTATCGGTTTGCCAGCCACATTCAGCGTCCACGGCCAGGGTCGCAGTTTGCCGCTGCGCAGCTTTTGGCCACTCTCGGTGATGGCGATGCTATACAACACGGCAGGTGGCAGCTTATGTTCAGCGGCAATGTGTTGATAATGGGGTGGAATGGTTTCTTTAGCCTCGCTGGGTTGGGCCAATCCAAAGAATAAGGCAGCGATAAAGGGGCCTAATAAAGGTATGGATAGCAATGGCGATGGGATTGAAAAGTCGGCTGCTGTCATCTATCTAACCTGGCAAGAGATCGCCTGCTTTGTTTTGCTAGGGTTTGCTCTGATTCGGATTGACCAATCATTTGCCGCATGGGTCTATAACCGAATCGCTTCCAAGGTCTTGCCCGAAAGTTTAAAGACCTGCGGCATAGTTCCGACAAGCTGCTGAGTCACTTTAAAATAGTTGCCCTGATCATGGTTCAAGGTAATCAAGCCCTGCTTTAAGCGGGCGCTGTCGAGTTGCTGTTGTTTCGCCCACTGCTGGATGAAGCCATCATCCCGTTGCGGTTGGGTATCGACAAAATACAAATCAATCTGCCGGGTTTTGAATGCCGGCTGCTGTAGCAGGCGCTGCACCAAGTTTTCACAGGCTGGGCAGTGTTTGATTTGCAGGAACACCAATAAGCGTTCGCCTGGGGCTAAAGTCTGTTTGGGTGTGGCATGGGGTCTTAAGCGGGCCAGGTGGATTAACGGTTCGTTGGGATATAAGGTTTGAAAGGCTTCCGCATAGGCTTGTTGAAAAGCCAGAATCCGCTCGGCGTCGTCATGGCGCATTCTGGCCCATATTTCGGCGTATTGTCGGCGTTCCTGATCAGTCCTGGCATGGGTGCCCAACACTTCGATCGGTGAAATGTTTGCCGGACTGATGCTACCGCGGATGCCTTGCATCAGGGTTTTATAGCGGCTCCATTCATCCACTGACAACGACCAGTTTTGTCGGCGTAGTGTGTCTTCGGCAACAGACTGGGCTTGCGATTCGGTGTAGTTGACTGGTTTGGTCTGAGATTCGGTTGCCTGCACCGGTTTTTGAAGTCCAATGAGCGGCACTACAACGCTGAGAATCAATAGCAAACGTTTAGTCGCCATTCAGGCTACCATCCTGGCGGTTGACATTAGAGGTGATCGACAAGGTTTGCGAGTGACCCTGCGGGTTTTTGACCGTCAGGGTTTGTGTATCGCGGTTAATGGAATCGATGCGCCATTCCAGCAGGCTTTGCCCGCTGGTTTTTTCATGCCACTGGCCGTTATGCCGCAATACGGGATACGCCTGATCGCCCCATTGATCGATACTCACCAGATCAAAGGGTACTTTTAATTTGACCCTGCGTTTTTGATGTTTGGCTGACTTAGAATTTGGCCGCTTGACTGGCTTGGTTTTGGCGACGGTGTTTTGCTTTAACTGCGCTTCCAGTTGTTCCAGTTTCGTGGTCTGTGCGGTCAGTTGCTGCTGTACTGTACGCATTAAATCAGTTTGTTGGCTTTGCCAGGCTTCGGATTGACTGATCTGATCTGCCAACGCTGTTTTCAACAGAGTGATGGCCTGAGTCAGTGCAGCTATCTGTTGATTCGCTGCGGCAAGTGGGCGGGATTTTATGTCAGCCGCGGCAGGACTATCTGAATCGTCAGAGGCTTCAGCAGGTGTTAAAACCACCGGGGTTGCGGGGGCTATCTTTAAATCGTTGCCCAGATTAGCTTGATAGTCGACCTGTTTCTCAACATCGAACATGGACTTTGGCTTGTGAGGATCAATATGGGTCATGCCGACCCAGAACAACAGCATCACCAATAATGCAGCTAATCCCCCGCCAGCGAGTTTTAACCAGTGCGGCACGGAACGCCATTCGCGTTGCCGTATATCCGGATCGGTATCGTTTGGAGCCTCAGTTTCTAGTTCGAGATTCATCACAGCCCTTCCCGGTTTTCAGTGATGGGGACAAAGCGTATCAGCCGCTTGATCGGCTCGTCCTGCAGCACAAAGTGCGGGGTGACCATTAGCGTCAGTGCGTCTTTTAATGGCATGGGACCAAGTTTTCGATGTATTGCTGGTAACCGTTTAGCCAGTAGTTCGATTAAATCAGTTTGCATATTCATATCTAACGTATAACCGCTGCGCCGCAATAGAAAGCGTATGGCTTGTTCGATGCTGATGCAGGCCTCCGGAATCGTCACATCAATAATCACATCCAAAGGATACCGTTGAGCCTGAAGCGGTGTTGCTGTAACGGCACTGTAGCGGCCGGTTTGGACGATCAGTGCTGCTCGGTTGGCAGCACTTTTCTGGTCAATGGGTAGCAAATTTGCCTCTGCAGCAGCTTGAGGATTGTGGTTTGGATCAATTTGGCTGCCCTTGCTGTCTTCAGAGGCCATAAGACTGTTTTGCTCTGGTTTTATCGGCGTGCATCCAGCTAGGATTGCCAAAAGGCTTGGCAGCACAATCAAACCAGCAAGATGGTGGGGGTTTAGATTCATGAAAGCTCGCTCAAAATAGTCAGGATTGCCCGTCGTAGGCCTTTGGTATCCGTCATTTTTGAGAGAAAGTCTGCCGAGTCGGCAGTTGAAATTGAAGCTAAAACCCTGACAGGCCTGGCTAGGGTTTTAGCAGAACACTGCGCGGCAGGCCATTTTGATAATAGCGTTCCACCTTTTCTGGATAAGCCCTTTCCCGTTAATACCCCCTTCCCTTCCGGCCTTTTTAGCCTTTTGCCGTTAACGTTTTTTTAGTCCCATCACTTACTGGCCCTTTTGCCTTTTTGCCCATAATCCGTGACTGTCAGGCTTAATTTCTATGGCGATGTCGCAGGGTAAATCTGATAGACGGAAAAGATACGAAGCTAATTCAACTGGTGACAATTCGTCAGCATAAACGGTGGCAACATTAGCCAGTCGGGCAAGCTAGTTGACGTTGATCACGACAGGGACTTAAATGTTGCTCGTTGACCTACCTCCTCACACGACACAAAAGCCTAATGAATATGGAAAAAAGCACTGAAGATTGGCAAACGATCGAATCGGTTACGCTGAATCATTACAATCAGCATGCAGAATCTTTTTGGGATGGCACAAAAGACCACGATGTGAGGCAAAACTATGCGGCTTTTCTGAGGCCGTTTCCTGCCGATAAAACACTGGATATTTTGGACTTGGGTTGTGGACCAGGCAGAGATGTCAGCTATTTCAAGTCATTGGGTCACCGGCCTGTGGGGCTGGACGGCAGTGAGGTATTTTGCCATATGGCGCGCGCCTATACTGGTTGCCAGATTCTGCAGCAAACCTTTCTGGGTTTGAATTTACCCCACCAGGCGTTCGATGGTGTCTTCGCCAACGCCTCATTGTTTCATGTGCCTAGCCAAAAACTGTCCACTGTACTGACTGCCTTGCACCTAGCGTTAAGAGAACAGGGTGTTTTATTTATCTCTAACCCGCGCGGTGATGGTGAAGGCTGGTCTGGACAACGCTATGGCCATTACATGCAAATCGATACCAGCGAACAATTCCTGGCAAATGCAGGCTTTGAAATACTCGACTTTTATTACCGGCCTGAAGGCAAACCCCGGCACGAGCAACCCTGGTTAGCGATTACGGCAAGGAAACTGTGTCAAAAAAAACCACCATCCTGAACCAGGAGGGTGGCCGTCGAGTGTGTACGTCCATTTACGGGGAGGAAACTACGCATAAAAACTTAAGCCCGGACGGAACCTTTGAAATCTAGACTGCTGGCCAACGAAGCTGAGCCAAACAACAGTGTGGATAAAGTAAATTTACCGGACATGAATTTGAATCCGCAGAGGTTCACTGTCATACCCTTTGTCGGCAATCATGTATTTAGCCAAGGGGAGTTTAGCCACTAGTTCTGGGGCTTCTTTACAGTCGTGGACTTCACCACCCGTTACCAGGAAATGAATGGGAAGACCGCAGGCATCAACAGCCATATGGATTTTGGATGATGAGCCTTCACAATACTGCCATCAATAAATGTCACTCCAAATCAGGCTCCACAACCAACGCTTTAAAAATACCCATCAGTATTTCTTGAAGTGACCATGCATTGAATCGTTTATACACGGCATTCCACTTACCAAAGTCTACGGGAAGATCTCGCCAGGGACATCCGATTCGCAAGCGATAAATAATGTCTTCTATCGTTCGCCTGAGCGTGGGCTTGTCATAAATCCCCAAGCTCAACATGATAGTTTTGAATTTCTTCCAGTATTCATCCGTAAACAGTTGGCGTGGCGTAGTTACTTATCTTTTGATTGAGAAAATCAATCAATAGGGCGTAACAATTCATTTTCAAGGCTATCTTTTCAAAATGGCAACAGCCCCTAATTTGGTTGACGCCCCGAGCATCAGTTATCCACAAAAGCTGTGGATAAACTTGTGACAAGTCGGTGACCAATGACCCCAACCCCTTGCTATACCAAGAAAAGCGTTAAACTGGTCAAAGCTTGACCATTAAACCGAGAGATTTGAATATCGCCATTAGGCAGCCAAGGATAATAACGCATGAAAACCCAGGGCTTAGCCCCTCAACTGGCAGGCTTACAGCCACCCACTACAGTTTCCGCAGCGGTTGAGCAGTTGTGTCTGATACTAAGCGATGCCGACAAATTAGCCCTGGCCGCCAAGTCGGAAGATCAACTGGTCGATTATCACCTAAGTCTAGGGTTGGCGATTCGCAATGCCTGGCTGTATACGCCGGAAAATCAGCTATTACAGGATTGCGGCGTACGTCATCCAGACGATGCGTCCGCTGTTATTATTCATGCCCTTTGGAAAAACCTATGACACAACCGATTCAGTTAGCCAGTGAAAGGCTATGGCGGGCCATACCGGAAGCTCAGCGAAAAATGATTCTGCAATCGGTTTGGTGTAGTCAATGCCGCGGTAGTACCACCATCATAGATTATGCAGTTATAGCCGATGACGTAGGCATCCTACTGGATGGAAAATGCCAGACCTGTGGCGCCCAAGTCAGGCGTGTGGTGGATTGAGAGGAATACAGAGTTCAATGATTGAGAAAATGCGATTATGCTTAAATTGGCTTAGCGCTTAAATATCATGAACTTTTTTAAGCGCGCCAAAACCCGCTACATTCTGCACCGTCACCCTATTGAACAAGCGGTCTGGCATGCCGTTACAGAAAATTTAAATGTACTGCAAGGATTGAGCGCGGTCGAAAAAGCCCATTTGCGGGAATTAAGCACATTATTTCTGCAGGAGAAGACCATTATCGGGGTCAATCTAACCATCACCGACAACATGCGCGTTACCCTGGCGGTGCACGCGTGCCTGCCGGTGCTGCATTTAGGCTTGAGTCTATTAGCCGGCTGGACTGACATACTGATTTACCCCTCAGCGTTTCATGTTGCTCGCGACGAAAGGGATGTCGATGGCATCGTCCATCATCAGGATCGCATCTTGAGTGGGGAGGCTTGGTCGAGAGGTCCGGTGATTTTGTCCTGGGAAGATATCGAATGGGACATAAAAGAGGGTCATCACGGTCACAGCGTGATTATTCATGAGATAGCTCACAAGCTTGATATGCTGGATGGCAGTTGTAATGGCATGCCACCTTTACATGTTGCTATGTCGATTCCGGATTGGACACAAACACTCAGCGCAGCCTACCAACAGCTAGAACAAGACCTGATGAAGCAGCGCCCAACGACGGTGAATGCCTATGCAGCTAGCAGCCCAGCCGAATTCTTTGCTGTATTCAGTGAATACTTTTTCACAGCACCGCAGGTAATACACACGCATTTTTCAGACGTTTATGAACAACTGCAACTTTACTACCGACAAGATCCCCTGAACCGACGCCAGTCAGGCTAGATGCAAGCATCTTTAATCTAGCTTACACCCGATGCCACATCAAAACTCAAAAACCTCAAACGAATTCATAAGGTCATCAATCTCTGAAAATGACTTAAATTGAAAACTTGCACTAAACTGATTCTTTATTCGCTCTAGTCCAGAAACAAAATTATCTGGATTCCAACTGTACAATGAATGGTCAGGCCCAACTAATGTTTTCCTAAGTTAATCATCAATCTTAATATTTATGTTCGGCGCTGGGGCTGGAGCTGGAGCTGGAGCAGATTCTTTAATCACTTGAACTGGGCCAGGAACTTGAACCTCTCGAACCGGGCCTGGAACTTGAACTTCTCGAACTGTTGTTTCTGTTGGCAATACACTGCCAGTGCCTTGAGTATGAGTACTTTGAGTAGAATGTGTTTCTTCGGTTTGTTGTGTATATTCTGCGTTTGCGTTGACAGAGATCCCAAGTGCAGCGAATATACTTACTATAATGATTTTTTTCATGTTTTTTATATATTAAATATTGAGTTATGATTCGATAGTATTAAATACAAGTTATTGAGCCAATGAATGACTCAGCTTTGATGATAGTGAATTATCAAGAAGTTATCTGTGCGCTGACGTACATAGCCACGAAATATCTCCATTTCCCGATTTCTAACTAACCGCAACCGGCCATATTGCGACAGCCAAACACCAGAAAATCATGGTTTTTAACGGCAGGCTAGCGGCTTGAATACAACTCAGTTAAATAAATGCATATTGATATGAAGTCGCCTCCATTCCAACAATGACCAAGGTCCACCTCTTATAAGGTGGACCTTTTCCTGCCGCTACGAGTTTATTAGATTTCGCAAAGACTCATACTGACAACTGTTCCAGCTGCCGAATTGGATCTGTTCAACTGACGTTTCACTCTGAACTATATATATCGAAAAAGTTAGTCCAAAGTTATTCTTCTATCCAGATCAACTCGACACGGCGGTTTTCAGATTTACCTGCTTCTGTTGCGTTATCAGCTATCGGCTGGGTTTCGCCGTAGCCTTTCGCACTCAGATTGTTGGTAACACCTTTCATTTTAAGATAGTCAAGCACCGAGTGTGCGCGTCGTTGTGACAGTTTCATGTTGTAACTATCTGTGCCTTCACTGCTGGCATGTCCCTGGATTTCAATATCATTTTTCTGTGGATAGGCAATAAGGCTTCCTGCGACGTCATCCAGAATCCCCTGAGCTTTCTCGGTTAGCTCCGCGGAATCATATTTAAAGTGTTGGCCTTTGAGAATCAGTCTAACCGCACAGCCGTTATGGTCAACAGTGGCGCCTTTAATGGTACCTGGGCATTTATCCAGGCAGTCGTTAACGCCATCCGCATCCGAATCGCGGGTGGAACAATCATCAACCGGTGGTGCGATATAAGGTTCAGCTTTTGCCACATATTTAGGCTTTTCACCGAATGGAATCACCACGCCCAGGTTCACCGTCATATCATGAAACTCATCGGTACCGGACTGTACGTGGGCGTTGAAGTTGTTATTGTAGCGATACCGCACATCACTGCGGATTAACAAGTTATCAGCCACCTCATAGCTAACGCCCAAACCGGCTTCGCCAATAAAGCCTACGCCGCAATTAGCGGAGGCGCAGGTATTCATGGCACCCAATCCCATTACAGCGTATGGCGAGAATTTATCCCGAAAGAAATAATATTGTAGATCGGCCGTGCCGCCAGCCAGGTCCCACGGCCCGTTAGTACCGCCAAATCCTTGATAAAAACCTCTCAACTCGGCGTTGAAATGTTCATCAATGATTTTGCCGACACCCAAGCCGCCACCCCATCCATCTGCGGCTTTACGATCACCGCCAGTTTCGACGTAGGACGCAAAAGGTGCGACATACCAGCGATTATCCAGGAATTGATCAGCCGCTTGCGCCAGCGGGACGAAACCCATGCCGATTAACGTGGCACTGGTAAGTAAATTCTTTTTTAGCATAGGAGTTCCTTCATGATTTATAGATAACATCGGCTAAAAACTGCACTCTGTCGGCGTAAGCAAAAATATCTACTCTCTGCAAATAGACACACTCCGACAGTCATGTTGTTTAAAAGCTTGCATAAGTAGCTTAAGCGCAACAGCCGCTAACCGTCTGTTCGGTATCACACATAGCGATATTTTTCTGAACAAAATATCTGCCTAAAAAATTAGGTCAGGGTTTAACACTGACGCCCCTTCGCTTACCCTTGCTTTATGTTCGCTAACGTACCGACTTCAGCTCTATTTGTAGTTAGAGTGTAACCAATGGTTTAACGAACCGTCAGCCTCGTCTCGACACTTGATTTTTTATCAAGATTACTTATTCATCATGGAAGAGCAGCTTAAGTCGTTAAATTATTTTTCAAATTATTGGAGCTTTTATTATGAACAACCTTATTAGATTATTTTCCGCAACGTTTTTGGCTCTGTCGTTAATGACGGCGGCCGGTTGTGCGTCAACAGCAAAGCATGAAGGCACTGGTGAGTATGTCGATGACAGTGTTATCACCACTAAAGTCAAGGCAGCGTTATTCGACGAACCTAACCTCAGATCGGGTCAGATCAACGTTGAAACCTTCAAGGGCGTGGTTCAACTGAGCGGATTTGTCAGTACACAAGCAGATATTAATAGAGCTGTCCAAGTGACCCGTAGTGTTAAGGGCGTAGAGTCAGTCAAAAATGACATGCGACTGAAATAAAGGAGAAAACCATCATGGAATCCATAGAAAAAGCATCAAATTTTGCACATGAAACCGTCGATAATATTGCCAATGCAACCAGTCAGGCTGTGGAAGCGATTGACAAAAAAGGCGGAGAACTTAAACAGTCCGAGCAGCTCTTGATGAAGAACTGCCAAAGCTATATTCGCGACAATCCAGTAACATCGCTGGGTATCGCGGCGGCGGCCGGCTTCCTGCTGAGTCGTTTATTAAGCCGTTAGATCACAAAACATCATGGACCCAGACGTTACAAAAGATCAGACACCTGGGCACACCACCAAAAACGCTGATTCGTTAAACGAATCCGGCCTATTGGAAGATGCCCAGTTGTTATGGCTTGAATTACGTGGTTTAAGCGTCGATCGCATCCGTCTCGCGGCATTGGAAACGCAGCGGGCGGGCGATAGCTTGGTGTCCATGATTATCTTGGGCGTCATGATTGCCGTCTTGCTGATAGCCGCGTGGCTGGGGCTGCTGGCCGCTGCGGTGTTAGTCTTCATCGAAAATGGTTTTAACCCCAGCGAGGTGATTTTACTTGCCGTGGCAGCCACTTTGTTACTAACTCTCATCTTGTTTGGCGCGATACGCCGCAAGCGTCATTTTTTACAATTTCCCTCGACTCTCCGTAGCCTTCAGCCGCTAACACCAGAGCAGCGCAATACGGATAAATCGTCATGAAGCTGTTTATTCTAAATTGGCCTAAATCTAATTCTCTGTCGTCCCAAATCGACGAACTGGAACGACAGGTATTAGCGCATCGACAAGCTATCCCAATTCATAGCCATAACTTGGTTCGAAATGTCCGGTTACAAATGACCGCGCCTGGCACGTTGCTGCTGACCAGTGGCATTGGTTTTATCTTCGGCGAAGTCACCCAACGCCAACCCCCTCAATCAAGTAACTCAGCCGACAACTCGAAATCGGCCGAAACGTCACCCTTAATAACTGCGCTAAACCTGTTCACCACGGCTCGCACGTTATATATGGCGCTGCCGATAGCCTGGATACTGAAATCCTCCAAACAACGGACTCAGCATCAGGTAACGACTAATAAAAAGGCTAAACGATCGCCGTCAAAACTCAAAGCAACAGCTGATTACACTTAAGCTTTACGCAGTGGTATTTGCTTCTTGCTTTAACAATCGCCGGCAAAAGGCTATCATCGATGCATCGTTTTGAGTGCATTAAACAGCACTCCAACATCATGCTGACCTTTGAATACCGGCGGGATTTCATTTTTTATATCCAGCAGGCTATAGACGGCGGTTAACGCCGACCTGATGGAATATTCCACGGTAAACACCACATCATCGGGGAGTTCGCAGAATTGGCCGATAAAGGCAAAATTTTTGGCACCAACGGGCACCACATCCGGCCTATCGCCTTCGACTCTGGGCATGAATTGACTGGTGATGAACGGCATCAGGCAGGGAATACAGTTTGCCGTATCAATAATTGATTGCGCCTGATCGCCGAGTTTGAGGTGTTGAAACAGCTCGCTTAAAATCTCTTCACCGCTACAGTCGGACATGGATTTGTTGACGAAATTACCGATTCTATCCGGGAATAAACCATAGCCCCAAAATACGTAAACATTCTCGGGTTGATTAATAAAGTGCGGCTGATGCGCCAGCACGATACTCATAAACCAGTTCGAATCCGTCAAGGTAAACAAGCCCCCGGTACCGGCCTGATTGCCGGTAAATTCTTCTATGAAATCAAAGAACGCTGGGTCTGTGAGCGTGACGGTGAACGACTGCCACTTGGTCTGATCGATATGATCGGCAAACACTGCGGGATGTCCGAACCCTGGGCGGCCATTGGCAATGTCTTCCCATAGCAACCAGGCGCCATTTGATTTTGTTGTGTTCAAAATAGCCGGAGAACTCATAGTCCCCAGACTGGAATTTTCTGTCATGCAGCCCAACGTCACAAACACCAGATCATCCGCTGCGACGGCAATACATTCAGGCTTGCCATCCCGGCTATAGCGAATGCCTTTTACCGATCGCTGCTCAGCGCCTAAATCAAAATCAAGCCCTGTAACCTCGGTGTTCAACGTGAACTGCACGCCTTGCGCCTTAAGCCAGTTAACCAGCGGCAATATCATCGAATCATATTGATTATAAGGTGTGCGCCAGACGCCGCCCATTTTGTTGAAATCGGGAAATAACTGAATAAATCTCAATAAATAGCGTTTCAGTTCTACCACGCTATGCCAGGGTTGGAAGGCGAACATGGTTGCCCACATCAACCAGAAATTATTCTCGAAAAACGTCGGAGAAAACCAATCTTCAATGCGCTTGGCGCCAAGCGAATGTTCGGAATGCATCATCAAAGATACTAAATCCAAACGATCTTTTTCACTCAATTCGAACGACGACACATCGACTTTTTGGCCGTCTCTAACCAAACGACAGCGCGAATTGCTGACATATTTTCGACTAAACTCGAAAATTTCGTCTTTGACACTCTTGGCCGGGTCAGTCAGTGAAGGGATGCTGGCAAATAAATCGTAGGTGCAGACGTAATGCTCTTCAATCATCCGCCCACCGCGAATCACATAGCCTTTATCCGGCGAACCGGCACCATCCAAACTGCCGCCGGTGATCTTGAGTTCCTCGAAAATCTGAATCGCTTCGCCTGGAATAAGACCGTCTCGTATTAAAAAAGCCGCGCCCGCCAGAGAGGCGATGCCGCTGCCGACGAAATAAGCCTTTCGGTTGCCGAGGGTTATTGCATCGTGCTTGCTTGAAGCTTCGAGATTATTTATTTGATTAGTTTGTTGCATGCTGGGTTCCTAATGACGACTACGGCAGCGTCTTGTGGTAATGCTGTGAAAAGGTTGGCTACTAGCCTTTTTTACTCGCAAAAAGCAGCAATCCACCGCCGGCGACTATTGACATCACACCCGCCCAAACAGGTACATTGACCGTTTTGGTGTCTTTAACCGACAACTCCAATGGGCCTAACTTGGCTTCCTGAGTTTCTCTTGTGTAGCTGAATTGACCATACACCAAGCCCAATAAGCCACCTATGATCAACAAAATCGCCATGATTTTGATTACGCTCATCGCATATCTCCTATCCATTCAGAATAATGGCAAGCCTGTAAACCACCAATACTTTTGATATGGATCTACAGGCTACCTGACGTGCGGACCACAGCGGGCCAGCGCATTGTATGAGCACATTTCGCTCTTTTAAAGCGGCCGTCGGCCTTGAATGACACGAAGCACGATCACAACGACCGCTATAACCAACAGAATGTGAATAAATCCGCCCAGTGTGTACGACGAGACCAAACCAAGCACCCAACCAATAATCAGGAGGATTGCAATTGTTTCAAGCATGAGTGTTTCTCCAAACAGGGTCGTCAAATGATGACGATGCAAACCGAAAATTAACCAATGAAGTCATGCCGAAGGTCATAGCCAGTTCGATCATGAGCGGTAAGTTTGATGTTCATCTTCAGTAACAAAACTAATAGCAGGGGCTATTCGCCCCGTGCCGATTACATTAGCGAAGGTATATTATTGGGCAGCTTTAAGATGGGTGACTGCTGCTTCGGCGGATTTTTTCGCCAAGTCAGCGTGTCCCTGTTTGCCATGTTCAATGGCATCATCCAGATTCTTGGCACCGGCTTTCAAATGTTCTTCAGCAATGCTTACATGGCCTTTCGCTATCTCAGCATGCTCTGCTATAGCTTTTGCATCGGTGGCTTTGGCCGCAGCCTCCGCATGTTTCAGGGATTCTGCCATGTGGCTTTCCGCCGCATATACACCAAAAGAGCAGAAGGTTAAAACGATACCAGCGCATAAGCCGGTGAGTTTCATATTGGTCAGTTTCATGTGTATTTCCTCTAAAATTTTTAACAGATCCTCATTACGACCGTGCGGAGATAGTTTTTAGACTTAACTGCACGGCTCAGCAATGCTAGATTTAATTATTCTTTTTCAATATCGTGCTTGAGATCACCCAAACCCGATTGGACTTTACCGACGTTCTTCTGGATATTGCCTTCGATCTCCATCCCTTTGTCATCCAGTATTACGCCGGCGGCTTCCTTGACTTTTCCTTTGACTTCTTCAACACGGCCTTTCACTTGATCTTTGTTCATGAGTATCTCCTGGTGTGTTAGCCATGACCAGATTAGCCATGCCCAAAGCGAGGAATAATGTTTCCGATCGCTCAATTGAAAGGATACCTGCAAAATTGCATTAGGTCGGTACGGCAGCGCACATAGCTTAAAAGCTAAATTCACAGACTTTTCCCCAAAAATCAAATGACTGGAGAAAAGCCGACTCATTTCAGAATCCAATAACGCATGGTAAACAAAATCAACAGAGTGCCTATTGTCACTAAGACCCCGATAAAAATCATTTTTTGGCCAACGCGGATAAGCTTAGTTTCCCTGCTGTTTCGGCCAGGTGAACGAATGCGATACGCTTTGTTGGTTGCCAACATTTACGGTTTTATCGATGGTGTTGCCGTCTAGATCCACGCTCACGGTGTAACGCCCCGGCTTAAGCTTGGTATAAAACATAGGGCCATCAGCTATCGTTTCTAGCAAGTTATTGCCGCCAGCATCCTTGATACAAACTTTGATATCGCTGAGATACTCTCCGCTGCCAGCTTCAGAAAACAATAGATTCAAGTTATAATCGCTACGAATGGCATGCATTGCATCTCGCTCATCGCCCCCAACCCCGCCACTGACGAAGCTAATTTCACCTTGGGTTTGCAGCTTGATCAGAGGATCTTTGGCAAACACCAAAAAACTTAACATTGCCCAGGGAATAATAAATCTTATTTTCATAAACATAACTCCTCGCTTGCATACAGTCAGCAACGGTTCAGATTACTGGAACTGGACTTTCTGTCGGTTCGCTAACGCACAACAAGGATGAATGTTGTAACCCAGGGGAAAACCACCCAGCCGTGGCAGCAAGGAAATTAGCTCGCCAGCACGCACTAGCATTTAATAATCAAGGGCGCACATCAGCGTCCCAGGACACGGTTGCCGGACACCATTGCCAGATTCCTAGTGTCAAAACCCGCGTCAACACGGCCGGCACACAGGCACCGTGTCCAATAACAACTTCTCGGTTGATCAGCTTGGAGCTATCCCCGCAACGTTTGAGGTAATCATCGGCCTTAATGTCGTTAAGATCGGCGTGAGGCATTAACAGCGCCACCACCGGAATCGGCACCACGGCAATTGTGGAGTCATCTACCCACTCCGAGCCGGAACAATGAGACGTCCCAGCGCTGGATTGCTCCGTGTCGTCTTTGACCAAAGCAGTGGAACAACCCGACAATATCAGGATTAGAGAAAACGTCAGACAACGCTGTTTGAAATGTAATGTCATTGGTTTCATAAGACCTCCCGCGGGTTAGCCCGCAATCTAAAGGTGAAAAATTTGCTCTGTTTAGGCTTTAAACAATCTGTAATGTTGGTCGCCTAGCGTGTGGCGATTAATCGTTGTCATTGAATACACATGAACCTGTTACTAGTGTATGCGCCGCCTATCATTTTCTAAACATATGAAACTCAGTTTCTTCGATTGAAAAATAAGCGGTTCTGATAAACATCAGGGATAATTAAATACCTTTCGATAAGCCAACACAGTTCGCTAGCGCACATACGCGACGGACTGATCGCGATAGAGTTTAGGATTGGTCATTTTTGGGCAATAACACTGATCCGTCATTGACTAAACGACAGCAAATATCGGCGACTCGTCGATCTGGAGAAACTAAACTATGAAGAAAAAATGGGACGGCATTGAACGTCGACAGTCACTGAGGGCACAGGCAGAAGCGCTGGTTGCCAGTTTATCCCCGCAAGAGACGACAGCCAAGCATACCGAAGTGCTGCTGCATGAACTTCTGGTTCACAAGGTCGAGCTGGAAATGCAGAATGAGGAGTTACGAAACACTCATATCGCCTTGGAAGAAGCACTGGAACGTTATACGGATCTGTATGAATTCGCTCCGGTCGGCTATATCAGCATTGATCAGGACGATAACATCAGCGAAATCAACCTGGCAGGGACCACCTTACTGGGCGTCGATCGCAGCAAGTTAACCTATAGTCGTTTCTCCAAGCATATCGCCCCTCAGGATAGCGACAATTGGTATCGCTTGTTCCGAAAAATGATGTCATCTGCTACCCCAGAGAAACAAACATTCTGCATACAAATGCAGCGTGGCGATGGGGCTATGTTTTATGCCCATCTCGACTGCCTACGTCGGGAATTGGCGAATTCGCGCTCTGTGCTACGGGTAGCCTTCACCGATATCAGCCACAACAAACTGGCCGAGTAGGGATAAATCCATCTCGGTTATCCATTATCGCCATGGTGCGCTACCGCACCGACACCGAGTTACTATTCCTGTAATTTTTAACCTAGCTAGACCTATAGCTAACGATTACAAATGCCCTCTTCCAGGAGATATCTGATGCATCACACAAAATACAATAGACCCACTCCATGTTGTCCCACTCACGCATTTTAAATATCTCCTGTGCCGTCTTGATCAGTTTATTGACGCTGTCCGCTTGTAAATCAAAGCCCCCGTCCACACACGTTGAAAAAAAACCTGAGCAAGCGGCCAGCACTACCCCCGAACCCACTCACAAAGAAGTCGGCGAAGCGTCGTGGTATGGGCCCGGCCTGCAAGGCAAGCAAACCGCCAATGGCGATACATTTGATCAAAAAGATCTGACCGCCGCCCACCCCAGTTTGCCGATGGGCTCCAAAGCCACGGTGACCAACCTTGAAAACGGCAAAAAAGTCGAGGTTATCATCAACGATCGCGGTCCCAATGTCGAAAATCGCGTCATCGATCTCTCAGGTGCGGCGGCTAATAAGTTGGACATGAAAAAAGACGGCACAGTCCAAGTCAAGATTGTGACTAAGGCCAAGCACAAAAAGCGCCCCGTCAAACGCAAAGCCAAACCGTCCCCGGCCAAATAATCGCAGCCACCCCGTTTAGAAGAGCTTCATTAGATATTGCAACGCGGCAAGCAGACCCGCGCCTGTGGCAATGCCCAGCAGCCAAACCAGCACTCGTCCCAATAACCTGAACAGATAATTCCAGCCTGCCTGATTGGTGGGGAAGTAGACCCAAGGTATTGAGGTTTTCAATGCTTTTGGCGCCAGACTTCTGATGTCAATCACGAACAACAGCAAGGTTAGCAACCCGTAAGTCACGATGCCTGCAAACACCTCTGGATTATCAACACCATATGCACTGAGACCGCTGGCTTTCAAAATGTACAACAGATACGTCGGCGCCGATAATGATATGCCGACAATAAAGGCGCTGTTACTGCTCGCTCTGGGAAATGGCATCATTCGTTGCGATAGCAACCAAAGGTTCTTGATTAACATGGCGGATTGTACTCTGAGTTCATTTTTTTCGGTTTGTCCGGCGACTTCCGCAAATCCGAAACAGTCAAAACAACCGCGGTAACTGGGAAAACTGCTTACAGCGAGTTACCAGTATGGCCGTGAAGACTGTCTAACATGTAGGTTATTTCAAACATTTATTAGCAAACCAAGCGGAAGTCATTTAGACTCAGCGTAATCTGATTCAGTCCCATCGATTTCGCACATAAGGTTATTTGACTTTAGAGGCGCTGCACACAACCAGACAAAGGCAACAGAATCCCGCCAATGCGGCAGCAAATGTTTTATCGGGAAATTAAACGCGATTAACACCCTTTTTATGACCGAACTTAACAATCTCTGCCAGAACCAATTACTACGCGCAATGCCTGCTGAGGCATACGATCTCCTGTTCCCGCATCTTGAGCTGGTTGACATGAAGCTTGGCGAAGTCCTATACGAATCGGGCGGTGAGTTGTGTCACGTCTATTTCCCAACTAATTGCATCGTCTCGCTGTTGTATGCGATGGAAAATGGTTCGTCGGCGGAAATTGCAGTGGTCGGTAACGATGGCATTGTCGGTGTGGCGGTGTTCATGGGCGGTGGCACTATGCCCAACCGGGCCGTGGTACAAAGTGCCGGGCAGGCGTATCGCTTGCGCGGCAAGCTAATCGTGCAGGCATTCAATCAGCACGGAACGATACATCATCTGCTGTTGCGTTATACCCAGGCGCTGATTACCCAAATGGCGCAGACCGCTGTCTGCAATCGACATCATTCAATCGATCAACAACTGTGTCGCTGGTTGCTGCTCAGTCTGGATCGATTGCCTACTAACGAATTGACCATGACGCAGGAATTAATCGCCAATATGCTGGGCGTGCGCCGGGAAGGTGTCACGGCAGCCGCCGGCAAACTGCAAGACGCCGGTTTGATTCATTACAGTCGGGGACGAATCCTGGCACTGGATAGACCGGGCTTGGAAGCCCGTGTTTGCGAATGTTACCAAGTGGTCAAAATCGAATCCGACCGACTTCTCCCCTCGCCGCGTACGACTGATTGAAGCGGAGAAATCTAGGGGCGACAAGGCCATTATTGCTTGCTCGGCACACTGTCACTGACCATCAACTCGTTCTGAACCGACTTCACACCCTGCTGGCTATTCACCAAGCCTATCGCTCGTCCTACCAGTTGCTCGGAGTCTAAGCTGCCTTTTAAAGTCACCACGCCATTCACAGTAGTCACCTCAATGACAGACGCCTTAAGAAACTCGTCATTTATCATTGAGGCTTTGATTTGTGTTGTGATAGCCGAGTCATCAATAAATTCGCCCGTTGTGCTGGCAGCATCGACTACTGCTTCCTTGGCATCTACCAATTGTTTGCCTGTGTTGTTGATGGCTTTATCGAAAGCTTCTCCGGCTTTTTTCAGCTCGCTGTTAGCCGTATCTTTCGATTCATCGATAGTGGCGCCAGTTTTGTCAGCCTGCTCTGCGACGGTCTGCTTAACTGAATCCATTTTTTTATCCGCGCTTTCAGTCGTTTGTTCTACTTTTTGCCCAACGTTTTCGACGGCTTTATCAATCTTCTGGCCGGCCTTTTCTGCAGAACCTTCGGGTTGACAGGCTACTAGCCCAAGTGCCGCGGCCAGACAACTAATGGCAAGCATCCGGTTAGTTAGTGACTTTTGAATAGAATCAGGTGTGGTTTTCATAGCTTGTTCCTTGAATATGGTGTTGTTTGGAAGCGTGGCGAGTCAGGCAATATTGATACCGTGCGAAAAACGGCCACAGCTTTGGTAATCCGGCTATTTAAAGCTGTTTTTGATTTTAAGGATAAGACCCGATCCGGTCTGTACGCTGTCGAACATAAGCCTACATTCTCAACCCAGAAAATGACTCTAAACTATCAAGTCTGTCGGCAAGCAAGCGGCGGCATAGATAAGATTAAGCTTTTGAAATGCTCTGATAAAAAAGTCACTTGAACTGCCCAGCTTTTGTCAGATAGCACCCCTGCCCTATTGATTACGGCTATTCCGTTCGGGCTGAGTTTGTCGAAGCGGATGGAATGTACCCTTCGACAGGCTCAAGGCGAACGGTTATTAAGGGCGGGGTTAATCAATTTCTCGAACTCTTCTGCAGTCACCGGCTTCGAAAACAGATAGCCTTGGCCGTAATCGCAGCCGGCTTTCAGCAGCAAGTCGCGCTGCTCGTCTGTCTCCACCCCTTCGGCGATGACCTTCATACCCAAAGTATGCGCTATCAAGATAATGGCTTGGCATAAGGCCATATCGCTGGAGTTGGCAGTTAGATTGGAAACAAAGGTCCGATCTATTTTCAAGAAATCGATGTGGTATTTTTTCAGATAGGCTAATGCCGAGTAGCCGGTGCCGAAATTGTCAAGCGAGGTCTGGACACCGGCGCTTTTTAAAGCCAGCAATTTTTCTGAAACAACGGAAGATGTGTCAAGCAACAGTCCCTCGGTAATTTCCACCGCAATACAACCGCCGGGCAGCCCCAGGCCCTCTAAATGCGCCAACCAATCGCTCAGTTTGTCGGCGTCGTTGTGAAATTGTGCGGAAGACTTATTGATGCTGACTTGAAACAGTGGGTAATAAGCGACGCGCCAATCGGCCACTTGCTTGGCCACCTGATGGAATACCCATTCGCCAAGCTCGGTAATCAGACCGGTATCTTCGGCGACAGGCATAAATTCAGCGGGGCTTATCAGGCCGCGAGCTGGATGCTGCCAGCGTATCAACGCTTCGGCTTTGCTAATTTCGCCGGTAGCCAAATCCACAATCGGTTGATAAGCCACCCAGATTTGATGATTGTCCATTGCATGGCGTAAGTCATTGGTCAAGCGCAATCGAATTTCTGCGGCTTCCTGCATGGCTGGCGTGAAGTAGCTGAAACGGCTGCGACCCAAATCTTTAGCAGCATACATGGCCTGGTCTGCTTTCTTCAGCAACTCCTCCAGATTGTCGGCGTCGTCCGGATACAAGGCTATGCCGATGCTAACAGAGGCATGGCAGCATTCGCCTTTCAACTGAAATGGCACCATCATGGCCTGCAATATGGATTGAGCCACGCGCTCGATGCTATTGGTGTCATGCAGTTCGCCCATAATCAGCGTGAATTCGTCGCCGCCCGGTCGCGCCAGGGTATCGGTCTCGCGGATGCAGCTTAGCATGCGTTGCGTGACTTCCTTGAGTAAAAGATCGCCCATGTCGTGACCCAGTGAGTCGTTGACGTCCTTGAAATGATCCAGATCCAGGAACATCAGCGCCAATTTTTTATGTCCGCGGTGCGTTTTACTGATGGCCTGCTGCAACCGATCCAGAAACATGCGTCGATTGGGCAGCTCAGTCAGGGGGTCGATGTTAGCCTGTTTATGAACAATCTCAGCCGTGCGTTTTTTTTCAGTAATGTCGGAGGATGTAGCCACCCGGCGGATGATCTTACCCTTGTCACTATAGAGCGTGTTGATGGACAAATACTCAAGGTACTCCTCGCCGTTTTTACGCCGGTTCCATATCTCGCCCTGCCATTTCCCCGTAGTATTAAGCTTGTTCCACATAGTCTGATAAAAGACATTATCCTGTCGTCCGGATTTAAGTAGCGACCTAGTCTGACCGATAACCTCTTCCGCTGTGTAGCCCGTCAAGTTAGTAAAGGCCCGGTTAATAGCGATAATCCGGTCATTTTGATCAGTGACCGTAATCGCTTCTTCCAGCGCCAAATAAATAGTCGCCGCCAGTTGTAACTCTTGTTCGTTCTGTTTGCGATTACTGATATCCAATACCGCCGCAAGACAGCTTTGTCGGCTAGTATCCGCACTCGCCTCGATGATGATCCAACAATCATTCTGTAGCGTTAACTCGCAGCGCTGTACGCCGTCGTGGGTGAATACTTTGTCCAGAAAGAGATTGAATATGTGCCTATCTTCCTGGGAAATGTATTGGACAAAATGACGTCCGACTAAGTTGGACCGCTCACTACCCAACAATTTACTGCCACAAAAATTCGTCTGTCTGATAATGCCATCTCGCCCTAAACTAAAATAAGCAATCGGAGCAAAATCGAACAGTTCGGCATAGCGCTCCAAAGCTTGCTCGGCGTTGGTTTGCGCTTCTCGCAAGGCCTCGTTTTGCATCTCCAATTCAATCTGATGCACTTGCAATTCGTGCAACAGTCGTTGTTCCAATTTGGGCGAATTTCCGGACGGCTTCTCGGCGAGTTGACGCTCGGCACGCTGGCGTAATTCCCCACTATCGACGTCTGTATTATGCCGACCGTTCATGAGTACTCCTTAACTCGGCTTCCAGTTGCTTGGTTGCGGAAATGTCGATAAAGGTAATCACCACACCATCGATTAAATTTTCCCGGGTTCGGTAAGGCATGATTCTCACCTTGAACCAGCGCTCGTCGCGCGCTCTGACCTGCTTTTCCACGAACACCAGCGTACTCAGTACTTCCTGCGCATCTTGATACAGTTCAGGATAGTCCAGATCGTTGGCAATGTCTGACAACGGCCGCCCGACATCGGCGGCAATCAACTTGAACAAATGGCTAATGGGGCTGGTAAAACGGCGGATGTTAAGGGCGTTGTCTAAAAATACCGTGGCGATTTCCATGCTATTCAACAGATTGCTCATATCGTTACTGACCCGCGACAGATCGTCGATTTTGGTCTGCAACTCGGCATTCACGGTTTGTAGTTCCTCGTTTAAAGACTGCATTTCTTCCTTTGAAGTAGTCAGTTCCTCATTGGAGGACTGTAATTCTTCATTAGCGGACTTCAGTTCTTCTTGTGAGCTCTGCATTTCCTCGCGTTGGGATTGCAAGTCTTCCTGGGCTTGCAACAGTTCAGTCTCTAGCAATTTTTGCGCGGCGTTTGGCAATTCACTTGCTGCTCTGCCGGCGAGTGGCGCCGCCACATCGGTAAACACCACCATCAATAGTCCTTTTAAGGCTTCGGGTTTGCTAATGGCCTTTACCAATAGATTAATGGTTTGACTACCGCGATCGTTAGCCACCACCAGACCGGACATGTGCACAGCTTCGACTTGGCTGCTGGCTTTTTTTAGCCCGCTTATAAGTTCATGCCGCAGCCCCTCGCGGGCCATGGCATGGATATTCAAATTAGCCTTACCGGCGGCCGGCTCCAAGTATTTACCGGTACGGCCGCTGAAGTAAAGAATGTCGCCATCGGTATTAACCAATACCGCCGCTGGCGCGTAGTGTTGTAGCAATAATTGATCTGCCAAGTTTTGCAGGTTGGCGACAAGCTGTTTTTTGTCGGTTTCTTCAAACATGGACGCCACTGGAAAATATTTAGTTGGGAAATCGACATCCAAGCTAAACGGGCTGCTGATACTCCGGTAAAGCCTGGACTTGTTATCAATTGCAGTGAATAAATGATTAGAACCACCTATCGTTTCCGCATTACCGAGCAACAGTATGCCGTGGTTCGTGAGCGCGTAGTGGAATAGCAAGATCAGTTTCTTCTGCAACGGCTGGCTCAGGTAAATCAACAAATTACGACAGCACAATATATCCAGCTTGGTAAAAGGCGGATCCATAATCACATTATGTGGCGCAAAAATCACCATCTCGCGGATTTCCTTTTTGATGCGATAGCCGTCGCCGTCGACAGTAAAGAAACGGCTCAGTCTATCCGCCGACATATCTTCGGCAATATTGGCCGGATAGAAACCTTGGCGGGCTTTTATAATGGCATCTTGATTCAGATCGGTGGCAAAGATTTGTAGTTTAAACGGCTGCTGACAGTTGCTTGCCGCCAAGGTTTCCTTATAGATGATAGCCAGAGAATAAGCTTCCTCGCCGGTCGAACAAGCCGGCACCCAGGCCCGCAAGGCTTTACCGTTCGGGTATTTTGCGAACAGCGCCGGGATGGCATCGCTCTTCACAGATTCCCAGATCGCCGGATCGCGAAAAAAACTGGTAACGCCGATCAACAATTCCTTGAACAACAAATCCAGTTCCTGATGATTTTCGCGCAAATAACGCACATATTGCGCTATCACGTCGATTTGATGCAGCCCCATGCGCCTTTCGATGCGGCGATAAAGGGTGTGTTTTTTGTAAAGCGAAAAATCATTACCAGTGCGTTCGCGCAGCAGAATCACAATTTGTTCGAGAGAACTTTGGTTTTTTAACGACAGTATTTTGTCCGGCACCGCATACAAGCCACTCGGACTATGCTTGAGATAAGCCAGTATCTTTTCCCACAGCTGTTGCGGCGGCGCGACGACATCCGCCAGACCGGCGTCGATGACGCTACGCGGCATCGAATCGAATTTAGCGGAATCCGGTGCTTGCACCACTGCCAAGCCGGCATTTTCCTTGACGACGCGTAAACCCAAGGTACCATCCGAACCCATTCCCGATAAAATCACACCAATGGCCCGTTCATGCTGATCGTCGGCCAAAGCCCGAAAAAACGAATCGATGGGTAAATGCAGCCCTCGTGTCGTCGAAGGATCCAGCAGTTGCAGTTTGCCGTGCAGGATGGACAAGTCTTTATTGGGGGGAATCACATACACCCAGTTCGGCTCGACTTTCATATGGTCGCAGGCCTGGATCACGCTTAACGGGGTAATACGCCGCAATATCTCAGGCAACAGGCATTGGCGATGAGGATCGAGGTGCTGAATTACCACAAACGCCACTCCACTGACAGCCGGAACCTGGGCAAAAAATTGCTCCAAGGCCTCCAGCCCACCAGCTGAGGCGCCGACAGCAATCACTGTCGGTGTGCCTTCAGCGTTGAGGCTTGGTTTGCTACCCTCGCCGGGTTTGACCATTGTTGTGTTGGTGCCGAATTGTATTAAGGCAGCAGGGCCTGATCTGGTAGCCAGGGATTTATCCATTATTTAGTTCACTTGGAGTTGGATGAGTGCAGCGGGTCAGATCACAATATTTTTACCATCCCATAACTCGAATTTGATGGACAGTTTTTTCACAATTCAGAGTTTATGGTCACGCCGCAAAACCGAAATTGAGAAGTTACACAATCCGTTAACCGAAAGCCAAGCTGACTAGCTGTTTTTAAAAATAACAGGGTTATAGCCCCAGGTCGGTTCGTTAACGCACATAACAACTGTGAACGCTTGACAGTCGTTGCGGCAAACTCACTTCCCTCCCTAGGCTTAGGTTAGTGCATGTATTTATTTTTGCTTCAAAAATACGACGTGGATGACGCTGACAGCATCACGACTGCTTCGATCAAGCTTTCTTCGCCTCAGCTTGAGTTCGGTTTAGTCGAGCCAGAACCAATTTCATGACGTTACATTTCAGCCAACCAACGCCGCGCCACGTCTGCATCAGCGTGCTCGAAGTATCGGACCTTCGCTTACGTAAACGGCTTGCAGAATATCGCCATGCCCTGCTGCCACTGTTTTTCCCCGACCATCGCCAGTCGCTCTATGTCGGCAAAGTGTTCAATGCCGAGCTTGAAATCCTCCCAAGCCGCGCTGAGCTCCCAACCGTGAAAGTCAGTCATATCGAACAGCAGCCGCAACGTCCCGTGCTGCGAGACCAGTCGCTCGAACTCGGGTACAAAATATTCGTAATCCGCTTTAACCAGCTTACCGCTGACCTGAACGACCAGCAGCTTGCCGCCGTTTTCTTCGATGAGTTGTATGGACATTTTGGACTCCTTATAAATCAATTTTACTAATGATCACTTTGACCAGTGGAAATGCCTGGTGGGGTGATAATGAATGACATAAAACATGACCGCAAACAACTTCCCGACATCGTCTGGACTGCAAGCTTTAGCTTGCGCAGGGCAGCCTGTTTACAAGCTAAAGCTTGCACTCCGCCTTTAGACTCCGGGCAAAATCGGGACGTTAATTTCGACCAGGTCCTTAAAACCACAACCACTTTCTCAAGCTTGCTTCTCAAGTTGCTTGCGGATCGCCAATAATTCTTTCTGGCGCTTTGAGGAGGTTTCGGGATAGCTCATGTTGAGTGCCTTAAACGTATCCAGAATAATCTCGGAAATAATCAGCCGGGCGTTCTTCTTGTCGTCAGCGGGCACCACATACCAGGGTACGTTTTTGGTACTGGTTGCACTCAGGCAGGCCTCATAGGCCTGCATATACTGATTCCAGAATTTCCTCTCCTCAATGTCGGCAACACTGAATTTCCAGTTTTTTTCCGGCTCGTCGATGCGATCGAGAAAGCGCTTGCGCTGTTCTTCTTCGGATAGATGCAGAAAGAACTTGATGATCCGTGTGCCGTTACGATAAAGATGCTTTTCCAGGTCTAAAATAGATCGATAGCGTTCCTCCCAAATGGTTTTTTCTTGCAGCAAATCATCCGGCAGCTTTTGGCTGCGCAAGATCTCCGGATGCACACGAACAATCAATACCTCCTCGTAGTAGGAGCGATTGAAAATGCCGATCCGGCCGCGTTCCGGCAAACACTGAGAGCTGCGCCACAAAAAATCGTGATCCAGTTCTGTAGCGCTGGGGTGTTTAAAGCTGAATACCTGACAGCCCTGCGGATTGACACCGGACATGACGTGCCGGATAGCGCCGTCCTTGCCGGCGGCATCCATAGCCTGAAAAATCAGCAATAGCGAGTAACGGTCAGAGGCATAGTGAAGTCGTTGCAGCGAGCTTAACTCTTCAATCTGTGCTTCGAGTAGTTTGTGGTACTTCTTCTTTGACTTGTACACCGGGTCCACCAGCGTCGGCCATTTTTTGAGGTTGACCTTTTCGCCTTCCGGCACCCGGAAATCTTTGATATTAATTTTCATCTGCTTACCTTCTGTTTGCTGTACCTGCGTTAATACTACCTTGTAGAATTAATGTGCAAGTTCGTCATACCGGCTTCCATATCGGCATGACGATCATGGAAAGTATTGATTACCTAACAAGGCTTTCATGCTGCGGACGACAGATTGGCTATCTGCGGTGCTGGCGGATCATTCTTTATGGCTCTTTTGATCGCGTAGACGCCCTAAGGTGCTATCGATCAATCTGCACAACTTATCAGCAGCGCCGTCAACCGCTGGATGCAAGGCCTCAGCATGGTGAGTGACCGCAACCGGCTGGTGACCTTCGAGGCGTGCTTCCATCATGCAACGAATGTCAACATTGCCGTGCTTCTTGTCGCTGTTCTCATCGCTCAGGTGGACTTCCACTCGCGTGATGTGATCGCTGACTTGGCTCAAGGCACTTTCTACGATGCTACTGACATGAGCGGCCATTGCCTCGTGACCTTCGATATTGTGGTCGGTATTAATTTGAATTTGCATGGTGTTCTCGTATTTTGATTATGATAATGTTCAGCTCTTTTGAAACAGCAGTATTAGTACGATCAATACCGCCAACATTCCTACCCATAGCTTGAGTGCTGTGTGCGTGGCTTTTTCGGCTTGATTTTTCTCCCACCAGGTTGCCGGATGAATGCCTTGCAGCAGAAACGTCGTCACCCCGGCCAGTGCCGTCTGGATTGCACTAGTCAACCAGCGTCGTGCCGAGCGACAAGGCCATGTTCGGCCCGAGCAAGGGCGCCATCACCATTGCCAGATAAACCCGCATACACTACGCGGCATTTTTGATGTCCTCGTATAATTCCTCCCGGCTGATCCGCTCCGGTGACTTTTCCTTCGGATTGGCTTGTTCGGGCGGCTCGATAGGTTCTGACTCGTCGCGCGGCAATGTCGCTTACACAAGCCAGAATCACCACACGGTTACCTTCCTGGCCGGCGTAACGTTCCCCCAACCGATCCAGCACCGACTCACTCTGTTCCGCATCCAACAAAATCCGCACCAGTACTTCTTCGTCGGATAAACGGATCTGCCGGTGTTCGAGCACCTTGTGGTCCTTGAGCAGATTGAAAACTTCTGCGCCATCCTGCTCCGGAACTACCCTCTCAATTAAGCGTAGTGCCATAGTCGTTTCACCCTTGCCATTTCCAATTACGAATTTCCGGCATATCCTCGCCATGTTTTCTGATGTATTGTTTGTGTTCGATGAGTTTGTCTCGTATGGCCTGCTTGGCATAGGCGGCGCGCGCTCCCAGTTGCGGGAGGCGATCAATCACGTCGCCAAACAAGTGAAACCGGTCCAGGTCATTCAATACCGTCATATCGAAGGGCGTAGTGGTGGTGCCTTCTTCTTTGTAGCCACGCACATGCAGGTTCGAGTGGTTGCTGCGGCGATAGGTCAGGCGATGGATGAGTAATGGATAACCGTGGAAGGCGAAGATGATCGGCTTATCTTTGGTGAAAAGTAGATCGAAATCTTTGTCGTTCAGACCATTCGGGTGTTCGCTTTGGGGTTGGAGTTTCATCAAATCGACTATATTTATCACCCGGACTTTCAGCTCGGGAAAGTATTCCCGCAACAACTCTACGGCGGCCAGGGTTTCCAGCGTCGGCACGTCGCCGCAACAGGCCATGACGACATCCGGCTCGCCACCCTGATCGCTGCTGGCCCACGGCCAAATACCTAAACCAGCGGTACAATGTTTAATGGCCTCATCCATATCAAGCCATTGCGGCGAGGGTTGCTTGCCGGCAACGATAACGTTGACGTAGTTGCGGCTACGAAGGCAATGATCCGTTACCGAGAGTAGAGTGTTGGCATCGGGTGGCAGAAAGACACGAATGACTTCCGCCTTTTTGTTCACGACATGGTCAATGAAGCCTGGGTCCTGATGACTGAAACCGTTATGATCCTGCCGCCAGACGTGCGAAGAAAGCAGATAGTTCAAGGATGCAATCGGGCGGCGCCAGGGAATCTGATTCGAAACCTTGAGCCATTTGGCATGTTGGTTGAACATCGAATCAATGATGTGGATAAATGCTTCGTAGCAGGAGAAAAATCCGTGACGCCCAGTAAGAAGATAACCTTCGAGCCAACCTTCGCACTGATGCTCACTCAATATCTCCATCACTCGGCCATCGGCGGCAACGTGATCGTCGCTGGGCACAATTTCTGCAGTCGAGCAACGGTTAGTCACTTCGAACACAGCGCCCCAGCGGTTTGAATTCGTTTCGTCTGGGCTAAAGATACGGAAGTTTTTGGGGTTCAATTTGATCACGTCGCGAATGAATTCCCCTTGCACGCGGGTGGCTTCGGCCTCCACGGCGCCAGGCGAGGACACCTTAACTGCGTAGTCGTGAAAATCAGGCAGATGCAGTTCCTGTAACAAGAGCCCTCCGTTTGCGTGGGGATTGGCACTCATGCGCCGCTCGCCTGTTGGCGCCAATTCAGCCAATTCGGCAACCAGTTTGCCGCTCTTGTCGAACAATTGCTTCGGATGATAGCTTTTTAGCCACTTTTCCAAAATCTTCACATGTTCTGGTTCACTCATGTCGCCCATCGGAACCTGATGCGCTCGAAATGTTCCCTCGCTAGGTTTGTTATCGATTTCCTTAGGGCCGGTCCAGCCTTTCGGTGAGCGCAAGATGATCATAGGCCAATTCGGACGTACCTTGAAGCCGTTGGCACGGGCATCGGTTTGGATGCGTTGGATCTCGCCGATCACGGTGTCCAGCGTGGCAGCCATCAGTTGGTGCATCGTCAGCGGATCGTCGCCTTCGACGAAATACGGCGTGTAACCGAAACCACGAAACATCGCGTCCAGTTCGTCACGTGGAATGCGCGCCAACACCGTGGGGCCGGCAATTTTGTAGCCGTTCAAATGCAAGATGGGTAACACGGCGCCGTCGTGGACAGGATTGAGAAATTTATTCGAATGCCAACTGGCAGCCAGAGGGCCGGTCTCGGCTTCGCCATCGCCGACGACACACGCAACGATCAGGTCAGGATTGTCGAACGCCGCTCCGTAAGCATGCGATAGCGAATAACCCAATTCACCGCCTTCGTGAATCGAGCCCGGCGTCTCGGGAGCTACATGACTCGGAATGCCACCGGGGAAGGAAAACTGTTTGAACAGCCGCTTCATCCCCGACTCATTTTGAGCGATATTGGGATAAACCTCGCTGTAGGTACCCTCTAGATAAGCATTAGCCACCAGCCCGGGCCCGCCATGCCCTGGCCCGGTAATGTAGATTACGTTCAGATCATGCTCCTTGATAACACGATTCAAGTGGACGTAGACAAAGTTTAGTCCAGGCGTCGTGCCCCAGTGCCCGAGCAGGCGGGGTTTGATGTGCGACAGCTTGAGCGGCTTCTTCAATAGCGGATTATCGAACAGATAGATCTGCCCAACCGACAGATAGTTAGCGGCGCGCCAATAAGCATCTATCGTGTAGAGCTGTTCAGGGGCAAGTGTGGCGGTTTTCATGACTAATATCCTAATTGAGGGGCGATTGAGGCAACCGGTTACGGAAACCTGTACCGCCCTTACCAGTAAGTCTTTATTTCGGATTTTTTGGCAGAGAAGCTGGCTTATCCCTCAGCAAATCGTCCCAGTAAGCAGGACGCTCATAGTGCTGATGCAACCTGAGTTCATATTCTCTATCGAGAATAGTATCTTCGTTGTAAGCCGGTGAATGTTTGATGGTTTCGCGGGGAAGATTGATGAACACAGTCGAATCATCCCAGCTAATACGCTCGATCCAGCGTGGTGAAACCAGCACTTTTTTCCCCGGCCACCAGTTTTGGGTAGCGATGACCAAATAACGAATCGCCCAGGTTTCAGCATCGATGATGAAATCCTCGACATGACCAATATCGCCATCGGTTGCTTGCAGGTGATGACCGCTGACATCGTTAGTACTGCGTAAATGCGGGTCCCAACCGATCTGCTCCTCGGAAGACGCTATCCAAAGCTCACGATCACGCTCAATATACGGAGAATATCCCCACATGTAGGGGCCAGCCCAGTACATTGGCCAACCGTAATAGCCGTAGTAGGCTTCTTCGAATTGGCGCGAGACGGGTTTATGACTATTTAAAGATGGACTCTCTTCAATCTGCTGTTGACTCAAACCAATGCCGATGTGTTTCGTCTTACTATCGACGCTTTTCAACGCGTAGGGGGATATCAATACCAGCCTGCCGGTCAGCCAATTTCCGGCGTTTGCAACTAGATAACGAATCGCCCAGTGCTGATCATCGAAGTAGAATTCATCAACCTGTCCTATTTCACCATCGAGACTGTCCAATTTATAACCCTTTAGGGTTGTAGCTTTAATGAGCATGGTAAGGTTCCTTTTTAAGTTTGAGTGACGTGCTGCGGTCATGCGGAGTTAACGAGCGCCGTGGCCGAGTCTGCAGTATTCCGCAAACCAAATGCGGCCAGTTGCACGCATGTGGAGGTGTAATCGGTGTGATGAATACCGTTCATGCCCAAATTTTCGGCAATCTGCACAAACATCTTAGTGTTGTCGATAAAGACTATTTGGCTAGCAGGTTGCTGAGCGATGTCTAGTGCTAGCTGAAAAATGGCCTCGTCGGGCTTGCGTAGATGTATAAAACACGAAGAAATAAAAGCATCCACAAGCTCATCTAACTTGAACTTGCGAATCCGATAAGCATTGAGTTCCCTCGCCTCGTTGCTGACCACAACGATCTTCAAGCCGTATTGGGCTTTGAGGCTGCGAAACAACTCGATCATGTCGGGAAAGGGATGAGACTGCACAAACATGAATGACTGGAACTGATCCACTGAGAAGGATCGCTGCTCGTGGAAAATTGTCCGGCTCAGATAGCGATCCAGGCTCAACCTACCCTCTTCGTAAATAGCGAAATTCAACTGATGCCGCTCTTCCATCTCTTCCCAATCCAGTTTGAAGTGGCTGGCAGCCTGTTTACGAGTTATATGATCCCAGCCATTGGTGAGTAAAACACCGCCGATATCAATAAATAAGCAGGTGATTGCGGGGGGTGTATTCATCGTGTTTTTGCCTCCGTCGATTGAATCTAAGCATTCAGTGTCGGCGTCTTATAATGATTTAACTATGCCATCGTAAAAACCAAATGTAGGTTGGGTAGAGCAGAGCGAAACCCAACAAAATCAAAATAACGGGGTTCACTATAGCGCTTTTAAAGTCATTGCATTCTGCCCATCCAACCTTTTACGACACCCTCCGGAACGACTGTGTTTTGAATGGGGTATCCATTTAGGCTGATATTGCTAACCAGACCCTTAATCGGCAACCACTTCATGCACATTGGCCTCTTCAGCACTGTTTTGCATCAGAATATCCTTAGCCTTTGCCACTTCCTGCAGGGTTCCGTGAACAATGAGAATAAATTTGTCGGCCTTCAGTGCGGTTTCGTAGCGAATAACGCTGTCATTCGGAATGCCAATGCTGGCGAGTGCGCCGCCAAGAGCGGTGAGACCGCCGGTGACTACCGCCATTTCAAGTGCGCCGATCATGTAACTTACCAAAGGGCCTCCGACCATGACCGGGCCAATTCCCGGAATCAAGAAGAATGCGGAACCGAAAAGCAGTCCCCAAATCCAGCCCCAAAACAGTCCGAACTTCCCCCAGGTCGCCATGCGATCACCGGTGTTGTAGTAGCCAATCACATTTTCTTCACTGTGATAATCCTTACCGACTACCGACAGTTTTTTCATGTCATAGCCACACTTTTGCAATTCCTTGACCGCGCTTTCGGCGTCCTGGTGATTGCTAAAAAGACCAACGGCTGAATTGTGTTTTTCGGGCATGAAGATTCTCCAAAGAGTGAGTTAATAAGAACGCTAAAGCCTGTTTAACAGTTCGCTGTCGCCCAGGCATAAGCGGTTAAGTGCAGTGTATTAGGAATAATGCCAGTCGGTCTCGACGACTGCCGGCATAAAACCCTAGATACGCCAGGATTGATTATTTGCTGAGTTCGACCTCGAACAGCAGGATCATCCCTGAGATCGCTATCTTGGAGACTACTATGACTTTAACCAGCAAATCTGTCTGTTCGACAGCGCACATAGACTTTGGCTACTCCGACGATTAGAGTTGCCAATCTGGTCAAACAGCTTTGTAGCAAGCCAATGTTTGTAAGGCCGTTTGATACGTCAGCGCAGATCGATAAACGAAAATTGGTCCGCTTACTTCACAAGCGTTTGGGGTCAAAATTTACCAGCCGGTAACCGTGTTGCTGCAGATTGCCGACAATTTCATCGAGATGTTGGTAGGTGGTAGGACGGTTATCGTGGAATATTAAAACGCAGGGGTAAGGCTTGCTCCATGCCGCCAGAATGGTTTGAGTCTTTTGCTTGATCCCTTCGACCGTCATATCCGGTATGGCATCGCCGACCAATTCTCCCATAACGATCTGATAACCTAATCGCTCGGCTGTTTCTCGCATATCTGTATTGATAATTAAATAGGGTGGTCGAAACAAGCGCACATTTGATACACCTAAAACCCGCTCAGAAATGGCTTCCCATTCGGTAAATTCGCTCAGTACGGCCTCCTGTGTATCCAGCCAAGGCCATCGAAGCCATGCGTGATGCGTCGAATGATTACCGATAATATGACCGGCCTGCTTTATCTGTCTGGCAATTATTGGGTATTTTGCGATACTGCCCTTATCTGTCCAGAGTTCGTAAGGTGCGTAATAAATCCGCCGCTGCCAAAATTCATCAGGCGCATCGGCCAACAGAAAAAAACCAGCTTTTATTGGTGAGCCATCAATGGCTCTAAGCGTTGCCAAGATAGCCAGCACACGCTCGGTTTGATCGGGCAGCGGCCCATCATCAAAGCTAAGCATAAACTCGACACTTTTCGTCGAGGCTTGTCCAACTGGATAGCTGGCATCAAACCCAGTCATGCAACCTGTCATAAGGCTGGCAATCAAGGGTACAAGCCAAATAATTGACTGCAGGGTTAGCTTGGTTTTAAAAGTACCGTTCAATTATGTATCTTCCTCGCTTATTTAGTAGGCCATCACACAAAGCCCCTCAAACCACACAATCCGGAAACTATTAATAATCATCTTCGAGGTTCAATAGTGCCGGAACTCGACACCGATAGGGTTCACTTCATCCTCACACATCAGGCTTTTGTTGGTCTGTGCGATAGCGTACAGACCAACAAAAGACACTACTGTAGTTTGGCTACCTGAGTAGATGCACACGGCAAGATGATCTTCAGCTTAACGTGAAGGTGGTATTGGCTGGCATTAAGGCCACACCGCCCTACTCCTTACCGTGTTCAACGATCTGCGCTTTTTCTGAAAGTAGCCGTCGGATTTATACGGTCATGGCAAACAAGAGTGGGCATGGCTGGACGCAGTATAGTTTTTTCTTCTTCCAAGCAGAAAAGTAATGCGTCCAAACCTTGCCTACGAACCATTCAATAACAATGGGCAATCAAGCTCATTAAATATCTAACTTCTTGGAGAACGGCAATGACTCGAGATCAAATTAAAGGCCAATCGGTAGCACCAAATGAGCAATTAGGGGTGACTTGGAAATTCGGTCTGAGCAATACACTCACCCGAACCATAGTGCAGAAACGAGTGCCCAATAGAACATTCCTGGTATTTGGCACGATGAGTCTCTTAGTCGTTCTAAATGGGTGCATGATCGTCGATTCGCCGATCAAAGGTGTTTTGGGAACTGAAGTCATATGGGGCGACATAGCAACCGGTGAATCTGCCAACCCCGGCACATTGAAGGAAGGAAAAGCCTGCGCAGAATCCATTCTGGGCTTGTTGGCGCGCGGTGATGCCAGTGTCCGTGCGGCAAAGGAAAACGGCAACATCAAAGAGGTCACTTCAGTGGATCACTCGGCGCGAAACTTGCTAAACGTTGTCGGCGAATGGTGCACCATAGTAAGAGGCCACTAATTACTGTGTTCTTGATTCACGAGTTGGCAATTAAATGCGGGGTGGTAGGCGGCAAGTCCGGCATATCTACGTTATGTAGGAATGGCGTCGGTTCGCTGAATTTGGCTGCGTCGCCACCCCTCTGCACCGTCCGACCAATGGGTACCCAGTGCAAATCAATATTCATGAAGGAACAGACCTACTGCCGCGTGAACGATATACCTTTATTAACTTACCAGACTCTCGGCTGCTGGCCGGTCGTTGATATTTTCGAGATTGCGGCTATATGAAACAGGCCTGGCTAGAATTACCGGAGCGGAGTAACCAGTTCTGGTTGAATACCATCAACTGGATCTCCCTGCGGGTCGGGCGATGGCTATCCTGCCTACTGCTATACCCGATCACAGCCTATTTCGTTGTGTTCTCATTCCGTACCCGCGCCGCCTCCAGTGATTTTCTGCGGCGTGTTTTGGGCCGTGAATGCGGCTGGACTGATGTATTTCGGCATTACCATACCTTCGCCAACACACTATTGGATAGACTCTACATCTTTGCCGGCCAAGGTCAGCGACTCGACATTACTATCAAAGGTGTGGAGGTGCTGGATAGTTACGTTCGCTCCGGACGCGGCTGCATACTGGTAGGCGCCCATCTCGGCAGCTTCGAGATTGCTCGAGCGGTTGGAATGCTGGGGAACGAATATCGTATCAAGGCTTTGGTTTACGGAGAGGGTACACCTCGCATTACCGAGATGTACCGAAAGCTGAATCCGTCACTGTTCAAGGACATTATCTACATGGGCGGCGGAGCAGGATCCTTGGTTGGTCTCGACCAGCATGTGCGTCAAGGTGGCATTATCGCGCTACTTGGAGACCGCAGTGTGCGTGCCAGCAAACGGATTCGCTGCGAATTCTTCGGCGAACAGGCTTGGTTTCCTGAAGCACCAGCCCTTTTATCGCGAATTCTCGACATCCCGCTGGTTTTGTTCTTTTGCCTGCACCAGGGCAATGGGCGCTACGAGATCAGGTTTGAATATCTGGCCGATCCGCCGCAAGTCGGACGTTACCAGCGTGAGGCTGCCGTCCATGACATCATGCAGTGCTATGCCAACCGGCTAGAACATTACTGCAAACTGGCACCTTATAACTGGTTCAATTTTTATGATTTCTGGCAGTCGGACGAATAAGATCTTGGCTAACTAAGCATGCTTTCCATGGCTCTGGATACCGGCATGCCGATATTTGTGCATAATGCCGACTGAGTGAATGGGGTAAATGGCATGAACGAACGAGACGAATACACATTGGTGATTCCTGCCTACAACGAGGCTGCCACCATCCGCAAAGTGGTACAAGCTGCCCTACGGCATCTCGGCAGAGTGATCGTAGTTGATGACGGCTCCAGCGATGGCACGTCGAAACAAATCTCGGATTTGCCGATAACACTACTGCATCATCCCGAGAATCTGGGTAAGGCTGCGAGTTTATTCAATGGCATGCAAACGGCATTGCAACGCGGTGCAAAGGGCATCGTGACAATGGATGCAGACGGTCAGCACGATCCGACCGATATTCCAAGACTATTAATGGCGGCGGATGCTCAGCCAGACCGTCTGGTGATTGGCTCTCGCCTGTGGAACCGTGAGGTGATGCCAATCGCCCGCTACCGTGCCAACCGTTTCGCCAACTTTTGGATCGCCTGGGCTTCGGGCCAGACAGTTGAAGATAGTCAGTCGGGATTCCGGGTCTATCCGGCGCAACTTTTCAGGCACTGCCGGTTCAAACCCAGCCGTGAACGTAGCTTCGTTTTCGAAAGCGAAATCATTATTGAAGCCGCTCGGCACGGATTTCTATGCGTCTTTGTGCCGGTTCAGACCACATACCCCAAAAATGCCCGGCTCAGTCATTTCCGCCCAGTGAAGGACATTGCTCGTATCACCCGCATGGTGGCATGGCGTCTTTTTATTCGCGGTTTTTTTCTGCCTGGATTGTGGCGAAGCCTGAGTGGGAATCAAAGCCTAAAGTTGGGAAAATCTTAGGACTGTGGAGCGATTCCAGTTTACAGCGGTATTGAGTTGTTGAGTTCAGCACAGAAGAGCCGCGTAGCGGTGACGAATCGGCAGGAACGATCGGTTAAATTCCTTAACGCACACCCTCGTATCCTGGATGATAAAGTGTCGTAGCTCCGATTAACGATAGCGTAATCGGAGGAATGTAGGCTGCGAAATGTGCGATTACGCAAGCTTTTATGCCCTTTAGGGTAAATCGCACCTACCGTTTGCAGAGCTAGGCGTAGGGTGTGGTGAGTTTACGAACCGCACCAATCGCGAACGAAGCCGTGCATGTTGTTTACCGCACCCTGCTGGCTGTCAGGTATTTCGGTTTGCTTATCAATTTATTTAGGTAAAAGCTCTTTGATTGAATGCTGCGCTAAACCAATCTTCAGCACTTTGCATAAGAGCTTCTTTTTGGATGGATAATCTTTTACAAATGGGACCATTATGCTCACCAGGTTGATGTTTAGCAGACTCGAATTTCCCGCCAGTTACAACATCATAAATAATATAAAAATCAGGTTGCAACTTACAGTCCTTATTGAACCTAGAAAGCTCTTGAATAATTCTGTCACAAGAATTAATAGCCTCATGTATTCGAATTGATTCTTTAGAAAGAATAGCGGCATCATCTAAATAATAGTTCCTAGACGCCTCAAGAAGAGAGTCGAGTGACTTATTAAGATGATCTAACTTCGCTCGAATTTCCTTTCTAGTTTCTCTTTGATTTGAGAATCTATTATTAACAATAAAACCAATTAGGGCAATAACCCAACCAACTGCAGCAACATCGCACGTCGTCATGTTATCTATCTTTTTCTAATTGGGCTTCTTCCAAATACTCCCAAATACGATTTTTGTATACCGCCCTTTGACTAATAATTTCTAATTTCATCTTAATATCATCAAGACACATACCCTTTTCTCGTATAAGCCCCCCAAAAGCCTCCTCCAAAAATGAAGACCCCAACCCAAGGGTTCCATCGAGATTAATTTCAACGTGCTCGTTATCTTTTAGCGCAGGATATAAAAATTCTTCACGAAATCTTTCTCCTGAAAAACTCCCATCGGAATAATAGCGACCAGCCGGAGTATCTGAATAGTTTTTAGCGATGCAAATAACTTTATTACTCATTGTTTGACTCCAATGATATTTCCCAAATGATAATTGTTCCATTGATGTCGGTTTTATAATCTTTTCTAGTCTCCAGCTTCATTGATGCGCTGTAATCAAACGCTCCTTTTTTACTAAAAATACGCAATCCTCCAACAGTGCCACTTTTGACAAGTTCAAGCATCTCTTTCAACCCTTTTCCACGATGTGGTAATCTAGTTTTACTACGAGTGCTTTGAACGGCGACCTCAATAAGAGCCGTATCACGACGCCTTTTTGCAAAATGTATTGGAGATTTTAAATACTCTTTTATTTCAGGTTTTTGTCTAAGCGACCCTGGTATTCCTATTCCCTGATCACATATCGCTACGGTCAATTTTTCATCCTTATGTTGTGCAAACATTCGCCACTCTTTAGTTTGACCATCATTGTAAGCATGATGAATTATATTAGTAACAGCCTCAGACATACTAGCGAATAAACCGTAAGCGCCCTTAAATC